>SUWV01000001.1 GCA_015061315.1 Lentimicrobiaceae bacterium | reverse complement strand
AAGACCGTCTCACCCCGATTCTCATGACAGCCTTGACATCAGCCTTGGCACTTATCCCGATGGTCATGAACGGAACAGCATCAGGCAACGAGATTCAAAGTCCTATGGCAGTGGTGGTTCTCGGCGGCTTGCTGACATCGTCATTCCTTAATATGTACGTCATTCCGATTATCTACGAAATGATTTATTCAAGAAAACCTATATCACAAAATAATGATTAAAGCCATGAAAAGAAATATATTGACATTGATATTAATGCTGAGCATCAATACAGTCTTCGCTCAACATCCTTATCAGAATGTGTTAGATACGATAGAAGCTAACAGCACCGTCCTGGCGGCTCATCAGAAACATAATCTTGCCGACAGAGCAGAGAACAACGCTTACGCTCTCGTCGAAAATCCTGAGATTGAAGCTGGCTATAAATTCGGTCCTGAAAGTAACAAAGTAGAACTCGGATTGTCGCAGACATTAGCTTTTCCAACAGTCTATTCAAATCAGAACAAGATCATCAAGATGACAGATCAAATCATTGCTTCTCAATATGAGATTGAAAGGATGAACGTCTTGACTGAAGTTCAGAATCTTTGTACAGAATTGATTTTCTGCAAGACAAAGATTAAGTTGTTCAAGCAGACTTACGACAATGCCGTTAAGATTGCCGACGCTTATCAGAAGATGATGGAACTCGGTGAATGTAACATCTTGGATTATAATAAGTCGAAGATGAACCTCGCTAATGCGAAGAACAATTACGATTTAGAGATGATTCATTACGACAACCTCATGGCTAATCTTAAGACCATGAACGGCGGTAACGACATCGACTTCCAATACGAGGACTACGCTCTTGTCGTCTTGCCAGAAAATTTCGACGAATGGTATTCTAATGTGGAGCAGAGCAATCCTGTCTTCGAGCAGATGCGTCAGCAGATTGCCTTAGAACAGCAAAACGTGAAGCTGAAGAAGTCGGAGTGGATTCCATCTATCAACATTGGTTATGGCATGGAGATAGGACAAGACGAGAGAGAACACGGACCACACATCGGACTTTCGTTGCCTTTATGGCATAACAAAGGAAGTGTTAAAAGTGCCAAGATGAAAGCTGAGGCAACGGAGATGATGCTCACGAATGAGAAGTCGATGACATACAATTATCTCTCGAGTTTATTTGTGAAGGCTAAGTCGCTGCAAGAAAACATCGGCACACTCGCCACCTCATTGCAGGAGTTCGACAGTCAGGCTTTGCTGTTGAAATCTTTTGAGAAAGGCGAGATGAACCTCATCGACTACGTCATGGAAGTGGAATATTACCAGAAGGCCATGTTGGAGTTATACGCTTCACAGTACGAGATGAACGCCATCTTGATAGAACTGAAAAGTTACGAAGGTTTTTAAATAAAAAAAATGACGTTGGGAAATTTCTCAACGTCATTTTTTTAGGTTATTATTTATTTATAATGATTTATATCCCGAAACAGGGAAAAGTTGTGTTATGTAATATGTTTGTGATGCGCCATCAATTCTGATACTTCCACCTTCCATGCTTATTGTACATTCGTGTAATATAGGAGTTCTTGGTCCCGATTTTATATCATCAGAGTCTGCAATCCATATCTTTGTCACTATACCTGTTGCGTTATCGTATTCGCAGCCCCACAATGTAATAGAGTGAAGACCACCACCTAATCCTACTGAAACACCGAGTCCGCATGTACCTCTTCCCATAAATTCTATCAGTAATTCTGAGAAGCGAGCCAAACGTTCTGGATTGGATAAGCCTGAACCATTTCCCCATTCGTTATATCCGTTATATTCTCTTGTTATAAGGTTGTTAAATTCTATTGTACCTGGAACAATCACGTAGCTATAGTCGTGATATACATGAGGAAGTATTTCATTCCATATATTTGCAAAGTAACCTCCGTCGTTTCCTGATAAGGGCTGTGCGCATGATCCTGTGGAAGCATATTGTTGTATATTTCTTCCTTCAAAATACCAAGTGATACCGTGAGAAGCATCAGCACCTCTTGAGTTGTCCCATTGTTCTTTATACATATCCATAAGAGCGAGCTCATATGACGACGTACCTTTACCTG
Organism: Lentimicrobiaceae bacterium; assembly: GCA_015061315.1. GTDB lineage: Bacteria > Bacteroidota > Bacteroidia > Bacteroidales > F082 > Limimorpha. The sequence continues at coordinate 258,607 of SUWV01000001.1, read as the reverse complement.
ATATTGCGCCTTCAGGAAGTTCGTTGCCAGCTGCCATGTAGCGGTCTTGCCACCATTGAATGATGTTAGATGAAGTAGCAGCCCAGCACATATTGATGTCGGTTGTATAGTCAATCTTATTCACGTCATACCAGCCTGATGTCGGTGTCACGCCTTCTGCAAATAGTATTGTCTTGCCTAAGTCAGGAGCTTGTTCTGCTGTAAATGTAATCTCTTCCGATTTCAATTCGCCTTTGGTAGCGTATGCATTGTAGGTACCTGCTGTATAAGTGACATATTTATTGTCGTTGAGTTTACTTCCATTGACATAAATTTCGCATTCGCTTGTCACATCGTTATCGTCTTGTGTTACGGTGAATATCACTGCATCGCTGCCGTTAGCTACGATATTTGTCTTATCAGCTTTGAGTACGATAGGTTTTTCTGGTTCTACTGGAACTTCCTCAACCGTGATGTCAATTTCATTAGATTTAAGTTCGTCTTTCTTAGCGTATGCTTTGTAAGAACCAGCTTTTGTTGAAGTGAAGACGTTTCCGTCGAGTTTTTTAGCCATGCCGTTTTCACTGATATAAATCACTGTTTCTTCTGTCACGTCCTTGTCGTCTTGTGTCACAGTGAATGTGATTGCGTCTTCGCCGTCAGCAATGATAGTAGTTTTTGAAGCCTTGATTTCGATTGGTTTTTCTTCATCTTCTTCACCGCCTTCATCATTACCTTTGACTTCTTTTGCGAAGAATTTTACTTCGTTAGAAACGATAGTGTCGTTTTTCTTTGCCACTACGCTGTATGCTCCAGCGACTGTAGTTTTAAATTCATTGCCGCCAATCAAGCTGTCGTTGACATAGAATTTTGCAAGACTTGTGACTTCGATGCTATCTTGCATCACTGTGAATTTAATGACGTCTTTGCCATCAGCCAAGATAGTATCTGTTGATGCGCTTAATGTGATAGGACCTTCTGCAGGATTTTCTTCATCATCGTTGCCTTCGTCGTCGTTACCTTCATCGATGACTTCAATAGCAGTGACTGTAACTTTTTCTGATGTCGCGTCTTCGTATGTCGCGTAGAATGAATAAGTCTTTGGTTCAGTTGTTGAGAATGATGTGCCGCCGACTTCTTTGTTAGTATCAGAGAAGAAAATGCGTGCTTCTTTAGTAACGTCGTCTTCGTCATTAGCAATGACTTTAAACTTTGCCACATCTATGCCGTCAGCTGTGATTTCCGTTTTATCTACACTGAGAGTGATTGTAGTCTTCTTACATGAAGGAAGAACGAGACAAATGATTGCCAATACAAGTAATAGCTTTTTCATAATTATTTTCAATTTATTAAATATTAATTCAATTTTGCAAAGATAATAAAAATTTGCAATCCTACCTGTACGGACACATTGAATGTGTCCTCAAAAGAGCTTTGAATACGTCCACAAAAAAAGGACGCATTACACGTCCTTTTTAAATCGAGAAGTTGAAAACCTGAGAAACCATTTAGATTTTCAGTTTCCCAGATTTTCAGTTTCTATTTAGAATCATTTCTTAACAAAGCGTTTTACAGTTTCACCGTTTTCTGTTCTGATCTTCATGATGTAGACGCCACCATTGAATTCAGAAACATCGATTGTGTTGCTGTTGAAATCAACTTCTTTGTAAATCAATGTACCTGTTACAGTGTAGATGCTTACTTCTTCAACATTCATTTCTGTTTCGATGAAGAGAACATTTTCTACTGGGTTAGGATAGATATTGAATGCTACTTCATTTTCTTCAACACCATCTCCGTATATTACACATACTTCATTTGAATGTTCTGACTCACCTGCAATGTTAGTTGCTGTGACTGTGAAGCAGTATTCACCAAATTCTGGCAATTCGGCTGATGCAGATAAGTTTTGTGTATCACCGTATTTCTGACCTTCGTAATATACAGTGTAGAACAATGCGCCTTCTACAGTTTCCCATGACAATACAGCTTTGTTTCCTTCTAATTTTGCTGTCACTACTGGTGCAGCAGGGACTTCAAGGTCTTCTGGAACTGTGACTGTTGCACAGACTTCTTCTGAATGTTCTGACTCACCTACTTCATTAGATGCTGTTACTGTGAAGCAGTATGTACCAGCAGCCGGAACAGCTACTTCTATAGCAGTATCTGGGAAGTTAGCTTTTACAAGTTCTCCTTTTGAATACAATGAATAAGATGTTGCGCCTTCTACAGCTTCCCATGTCAACAAGATTGTTGTTTCTAATACTTCTGCTGTTACGACAGGTGCTGCTGGAACTGTAGGTCCTGCAGATTCTTCTGTTGTTGCGCATGCTTCATTTGATGCTAATGATTCGCCAGCTGCGTTGACAGCTTTAACTGTGAAACAGTATTCTGTTGCTGCTTTCAAACCTTCAACTGTGTATTCAAAGCCTTCGATGCCTTCTGCAACTTTTTCTGTACCGTTGTAAACTACGAATGTTTCTGCGTCAGCGTATGCTTCCCATGTCAAAGCAACTGTTGTTTCGCCTGTAGCTTCAGCTGTCAAGTTGAATGGTGCGTATGGTGCTGACAAGATTTCTGGATCGTAGTTATAAACTGTAAGAATGTATGTGTGATTTACAACTTCACCAACTTCTTCATCGAAGTAGCTGTAATATGACATGTCTTTTGTAAGAGCATTTACAGTTGCTGGTTTAGCTGGATCTAACAATGCGAAGTGTGGATATTCAAATGTATATACATCGTCAGCTAATACTTCTGTGTTATAGTAGTATTCTGTTGTATGATATAATGATTTTGTCACTTCACCTGTTTCGAAGTCTTCATTAAATTGATAAGCTGATTCTAATGTGCAGTTACCGTTTGCATCGTATGTATATGCATATTCTTCAACTGCATACCATTCGCCTTCTTCTGACTCCCAGTCATAGTACATGTACTCAAGTTTAACAAGTTTGCCGTTTTCATATGTGTAAACTCCTTTTGAATCGTATGAAACTTCTTCACCATATACGTATGCTGTAACTTTTTCTGCCAACATACCTTCTGCATTATATTCATAGTATGTTACTGATTCGTATGCAGCATTTTCTATTGATTCAACTTGTCCTTCTGCATTGTATGTGATCACTGATTCAACATCAAATGTATCACCTGCTGGACTTTGTACTGTTTCTGAGTAAGAAACTATACGACCATTTTCATAGACGTATGAAACAGCAGCCAATTCTTCTTCAACATTGCCTAATTCTGGATCTTCGTATGAAACGATTGTCTTGTAGCCTGCTAATGTTCCGTCTGTATTGTATTCTAATACATCAACTGAGCCTTCGCTTTCAATCTTTACAACTCTGTTCACGTCTGTTGCATCGTAAACGTATGTTGTCTTTTCATAATTTTCTGCACTTACCAAACGATATGCTTTTGGAGCCACTGGCATTTCTTGTGTAGCTACTTCAACATTAACTTCAAATGCTGATGATGCTGCTGCAACTAAGTAGTATGTACCAGCTGGATAAACATTTGCTCTTTCTGTCAATGCTAAGTTGTCAACATTGATAGCACCGTAAGCAGTTTGATCGTGGTGTAATACGATTTGATATTCACCATATTCTAATCCTAACTCAGCGAATTTAGCGCCGATGTTGATTCTCTTCGACATGAATTCGTATGAATATGTTGTTTCATCATCGTAAGCTACACCGACTTGTGTGAATGTTTCACCATCTTGTGTTACTTCAATAAATACATCTTCACCAAAGTTGAAGTTACCGCCTGAGCCGTTTACGTTGATGTCTAATGTCAATACTGAATTTGCTGTGATAGCGTATGCTTTGTTTGTGATGATACGTTCGTCAGCATCGTTTGCTATATAGTATGGATATGAATAATCTGGTGTTGGTACGAATGAATATGATACCAAGCTGCCGTTTTCAACTGTCCATGTGTAGTCTTTGAACTCGTCATTGTCAACGATTGTGAAGTCTGACAAGTCAGCGCTTTCAAAGTCGTATGAGAATGATGTGCTGAGGATTGTTTCTTCGCCGAAGAACACGTTTGCTGCTGTTGGGCCTTCTTCTTCACCGAATACCTTATATGTTGCATATACTGCATTTTCGCCTGTTACTTCTACATTAACAACGCTTTCTGTATCCAAAGTGAATGTGTAAACAGCGTCTGGGTTGTTACCTTCTGCTTCGTTTGGCAAGTTATAGTCGTCGTGTAATGTTGCGAAGTCTGGTGCATCTGTGTAAGCGCCTTCAACGAATTCAATTTCTTGTGCGAGTTCGAATACGTCTGGTGCTACTGGGTTGTAAGCTGTTGCTGACAATGGGATTGTTACTGTTTCTTCTGTAGATAATGTAACAACGAGATTGCCTGTATATTCGCCAGCTTCTGCGCCTTTCTTATAATCAACTTTGAATGTTACAGGTTCTTCTGTGAGGTTGATTGTAGCAGGTACGCGGAAGAAGTCGTTGTCTGTTGCTATTGATGTTATTGTCTTTCCGAGCAAGTTGATTTTAACTTCAACGCCTGTTGGATTTTCTGCCCAGAACTCACCCATCTTGACATCGCCGAAAGCGATTGCGTTAGGAACGATATTGACGAGTTGCATTGTTGTTGCACATGCTTCGTTTGAAGCTTCTGATTCTACGCCTGAGCTTACGCCTTTAACTGTGAAGCAGTATTCTGTTGCTGCTGTCAAGCCTGTAACTGAGAAGTATGTTTCTGTAGCATTGCCTGCTAATTCACCATTGCAATAAACATTGAATGATTCTGCTGCTTCTATAGAAACCCATGTCAATGAGATTTCAACATCGCTGACAACATTAGCTTTCAATTCCATTGGAGCGAAAGGAGCTGCTGCTACTTCAGGGCTATAGTTGTAAGTCTTAACTTCAAAGTTAGATTTAGAAACTTCATGTGTTTGCCAATCTTCTTGGTAGTAATACAACAAAGCTTTTGTCACCAAGTTAGCGTGTGCTGGAAGGAATTCATGTGGATATGCGAATGTTGCTACGTTTTCAGCTGCGATTGTCATATCGTAGTAGTAATCAACACCGTTTTGTGGCATTGGTTCTTCTCCGTATGTGTTGTATTGTGTTTCTGTTACGCAGTTGCCGTTTTCATCATATTCATATTTAACCATATTTTCTTTGACGAAATCTGGTGTTTCTGCCCATTGATCGTAGTAGTATCTTGTCTTTTCTACGAGTCTACCATCTTCGAAAGCATAAGTTTCTTTAGCGTTAGGCCATTCTTTCACTACGAAATCTTCTTCGTATGTGAAAGTATATTCTGTTGATGATGGATTCCATGGATTAACAATTTCTTCTTTGTAAGATGCCAAAACGCCGTCTGCGTATGTGTATGTTACAAGAGTATATTGGCTAAGATCCATTTCACCTGTATTTGGATCTACCCATGCGTAAGTTGTCTTTACGATCTGACCGTCTTCGTTATATTCCAAAAGTGTTTTGTAATAACCTTCAACGACTTCTGTAACTACGTTTGAAGTTTCAGATTCGTAAGTATAAGCTACGTTATTCCATTCGTTTTGATATATTCCGACTAAGCGGTGTGTGATTTCAGCTGGTTCGTCGTCGCCGCCTTCGCCACCTTCACCTAATGTAAGCTTCAAGACTGGTTTCTTAGAATCTAAGAAAACATCCTTAATCAATACAGTGTTGGCATCTTCATAGCAATTCCAGTTGTTTGCCGAGCTGGTATTTGCTGTTGTTACTACAACTACAAGATTATTTTCGCCGCTGTAGTTGAATGGAGCGTTCAATACGAATGTTTCCCATTCTTCGTCACAGAGTGTTACTGCTGTTCCTGAGTAGACCAATGTCAATTCGCTTTCTGCTGTTGCATCGTTAGGATTTGCATACTCATCTTTTGTTGTCTCAGCGAGATAGATGTTGATGTCAGCTGATGTTTCATTACCATCTTTGTATGAGAATGCGAGTTCGCTGATTGTACAAGCTTTTCCTATTTCTTCTGACTTATAGATTGCTTCGAACCATGAGCCGCCGCCTAAGATTGTCAAGAATGGAGAATAGTATTTTGTTGTTGCTGTACCGATAACGATTTCGTTTTCTGCTAATTGAACTGATTCTGTTGTAGCGCAAACTTCAGCTGAGAGTTCTGATTCGCCTGCTGCGCCAACAGCTTGAACTGCGAAGCAGCATTCTGTACCTGCTGCGAGACCGTTTTCTGTGTAAGTTGTAGCGCCGCTTGTATTAGCCCACATTGAGCCATCTTTATATACGTAGTAATCTTCTGCGCCTTCAACAGCATCCCATGTGACGGTGATAGAATTTTGTCCGTTCACTGTAGCAACCAAGTTTTGAGGAGCAGCGATAGATGGAGTTGAACTAGTTTCATAAGTAAATCTGAATTGATTTACGAATTTTACTGAGAGTGTTGCTGCTGTACCTTCTGCATAATCTGCATCATTATTTCTGTAATACAATGCTCTTTCTGTCATTGTTTCATAGACCTTGAAATAGAAGTCTGAGCCCCAAGCTCCTGTATTATCGTGTACGCAGAGTAAAATATTTCCACCTTCATATTGGAATTTATTTTGAAGTTCTAACTCTAACCAGCCACCACCTGTTGTCGTAACTGTACCTTCATATACAAGATTTTCTTCTGTCACGCCTACCCAGTCTGTATTTCCTGTAAATGCCTCTTTATCTGTATTTATCATATAGACTTTCCACTGACGTTCATGTTGTGGAGCACTATTTTGATAGAATGCTATCTTTGTGATGTCACAACTGTCAATGTTTAATTCAGATGCTGTATAAATCTGTTGTGCGTATGAATAATTATAATAAATTGAAGATGGTACACATGAAGATTGAGATTCAGTGCCATTATTCAATACTACAACATAATCAGGTGTTGCACAAGCTTCTTCTGAATATTCTGATTCACCGATTTCGTTCACTGCTGAAACTACGTAGCAATATTCAGTTCCTACATTCAAACCTTCAACTATGTATGTTGTTCCTGTAACGCCTGTTGCTATTACTGTTGTACCTTGATATACGTTATAGCTTTCTGCACCATTTGCAGCAGACCATGACAATACGATTGCAGATTCTCCTGCTGGATTTGCTGTTAATGATTCTGGTGCTTTAGGAGCTTTAGGTGAACAATCTACATCAAATTCGTACGTAAAGCCCTGAGCTGTCAATGTACCAGCAGGAGCACTAAAGATTTCCTCACCACTTTCATATTTAATATAGAATGTTGCATAACTTTCATATCCTTGATAACCCAAGCCACCTGTAAATGTAACAGTAACATGAGCATCCGTAGGAATTGGGAAAATATATTCTTGGGTATAATTATTACTATAATTAACAGTAGGTTTCAATTGTTCTGACACGCCATCGTATGAAACTGTCAAATAATTGTTATACCAACCATATCCATAATATGTATCTGTCAATGTGAATAAAACAAAACATCCATCAAATATTTCTGTTTCGGCGCATGCTTCTGCAGATTGTTCTGATTCATTGAAACCGTTTATACTTGATACAGTAAAGCAGTATTCTGTTCCTTGTTCTAAACCTGTTATTGTATATGAAGTTTCTGTTGTCTTACCTATTCTGACACCATTTTGGTAAACAGCATATTTTTCTGCGTTTTCAGCGGCATCCCATGTCAAAGATATTTCATTGTAAGATTCAGCTGTAGCGACCAAGTTTGTTGGCACAGCAGGTTCGATAGACTCGCTATCATCTGGAGTTGCCATTCCAAATTGGATTTGATTTACATAACTCATTACATAGCCAGATGCAATTGTGGTAGCATCATAAGCGTATGCACCTTGAGAATACATACCTCTATTTGAATCTGTTGCATATCTGTAGAAGAGGTGATAATTGTTACCTAATCCAGCACCTGACTTGTCATATACACAAACTACCAAGTTAGAACCAGTGTATGTATATGGAGTATTGAGTTCTATGGTGTACCATGAATCCATCTCACCTGAGATTTCAACATCACCGTCAAACACTTTGTCAGCTTCAGTAACAGGTATATATGCACCTTCAAAAGCATCAAGTTCTGTTTCTTTCAAATATACTTCATATTGTCTTGTTGCAGTTGGTCTGCTATTACCCAACTTAAATGAAATGCTTTGGATATAACCCACTTCACCGCCAAATTCTTCTTCATGATAAATTTGTTGAGAAAATGAATATGCCACAAAATCGTATGCTGGGAAGTAATAGTTTCCAGTTGAATAAGGGTTCTTATCCGCACCTATCTCAACAACGAAACTTGATTCATCACCGCCTTCTTCTTCGAATGTCAATACTTCTAATTTTACAGAATGTTCAGATTCGCCAGCTTCGTTTACAGCGGTAACAGTAATAACATAATTTGTGTTAGCTGTTAAGTTTCCTACTGTATATTCTGTTTCTGTTGTTGTGAAGACTTCGTCGTTGAAGTAGATGTTATAGCTTGTAGCGCCATCAACAGCGTCCCAAGTGATAAAGATTTCTGTTGCGCTTAAAGCTTCAGCTGTTACTTCAGGAGCTGCAGGAACTGTTGGTTCTGGTTCCTCGCCATTATCAACAGCTTCGAGAGTCCATACTGCTGCAGCACTAAGAGATGCATCACAATAAGGATAATATGAATCATAAGTGCCATCAGCTAAACCGACCTTGAAATAGTTAGTACCATTCATCAAGTAGAATGTACCATCACCTAAGTCGTGCATACCTAATGCAGTTTTTTCTGTTGTGCTATAAGCGTCGACATTCCATTGTTGGCAATAGATGTAATATCCGTCAGCTGAACGGAGATAAACCAAATCATTACCGGCGTCTTCAATAGTGAAGATTTGAGCATTGCTTTCTGCGTATGCTGCGAGACCTACGCCACCGTAAGCACCATTTGTGTGAACTGTATTGTTTTCAATATTGAGATATGTTCCACCTGTAACATATTTGATACGATATTGCTGAGCGACTGGTTCTGGATCTGGAGTTGGATCTGGAGTTTCGCCGCCTTCACCCAATGTAAGCTTCAAGACTGGTTTCTTAGAATCTAAGAAAACATCCTTTATCAATACAGAGTTAGCATCTTCATAGCAATTCCAGTTGTTTGCCAAGCCGGTATTTGCTGTTGTTACTACAACTACAAGATTATTTTCGCCGCTGTAGTTGAATGGAGCGTTCAATACGAATGTTTCCCATTCTTCGTCACAGAGTGTTACTGCTGTTCCTGAGTAGACCAATGTCAATTCGCTTTCTGCTGTTGCATCGTTAGGATTTGCATACTCATCTTTTGTTGTCTCAGCGAGATAGATGTTGATGTCAGCTGATGTTTCATTACCATCTTTGTATGAGAATGCGAGTTCGCTGATTGTACAAGCTTTTCCTATTTCTTCTGACTTGTAGATTGCTTCGAACCATGAGCCGCCGCCTAAGATTGTCAAGAATGGAGAATAGTATTTTGTTGTTGCTGTACCGATAACGATTTCGTTTTCTGCTAATTGAACAGATTCTGTTGTAGCGCAAACTTCAGCTGAGAGTTCTGATTCGCCAGCTGCGCCAACAGCTTGAACTGCGAAGCAGCATTCTGTACCTGCTGCGAGACCGTTTTCTGTGTAAGTTGTAGCGCCGCTTGTATTAGCCCACAACTGACCATCTTTATAAACGTAGTAATCTTCTGCGCCTTCAACAGCATCCCATGTGACGGTGATAGAATTTTGTCCGTTCACTGTAGCAACTAAGTTTTGAGGAGCAGCGATAGATGGAGTTGGAGTTTCGCCGCCTTCACCACCTTCAGCAAATGTAAGTTGAATGTAGCATCTATTGGCTTTGCTTAATGAATAGCTATTGTTTTCAGGGGAAAATTGACCACCTGTTGCTGCTATTGCATAGGATGTATTAGCATGATTATACCAAAATACATCACCTCCATTGGTTCCTGTATTATCAACAACAGTCACCAACAAATTACCACCAGTGTATTCAAAATCTGACAAGTCAAATACATTCCAATCAGGAGCTATATCAAAATTACCACTATATACTTTGTCAGACTCCGATACAATGAAAGAAGATGCAGTCCAATCTTGTTCATTGTCAAATACACCTTCCGTAATATTAGTCAAATATATCGACCAATTTCTGGTTGGGATACCGCTATTTGGAGCGCGTTTAAAGGCTATTTGTGTTATTGTACCGGCAGCACCACCTGCAGATGCAATTTCATCAGCCAAGTATATCTGCTGAGACATACCATAATTAGCATAGACATCAACGGGTGTATTGTTGCTTGAAGCCCAAGAGCTCTCATCAGCACCATCACCTACCGTGATAGTCGTTTGTGCATTCAGGCTAAACAGCCCGAAAAGGCACATCATTGTAAAAAGTAAAATCCTTTTCATAATGTAAAAAATTTTAGTTAGTAATAAGTTGATAATTATAATTTTAAATTCAAATAATCTCACCCAATAAGTCAAGGCAACAAAAGTATATTTTATTTTTTTAAAATGCAAGAGAAAAGGAGATTTTTTTTGAGTCACCAAGTCACCAAGTCGCCAAGTCACCAAGTCACCGAGTAAAAAGATACGTGCAGATACCCGCGATACGCGGAGATAGAAGTCACCATGACAATAAAAAACCTGAGAACTTGAACAACTCTCAAATTCTCAGGTTTTCAGATTTTCAGATTTTCAGATTTTCAGTCTTTATTTCTTCACGAAACGTTTTACAACTTCGCCATTATCTGCAACGATCTTCACGAAATAAACGCCAGCCTTCAAATCAGCCACATCAACAACTTGTTGACTTGTTGTCGCATTGACTTGTTGACACATAGTCTGACGACCGTAAACATCGTAAATAGCAATTTCTTCAACGTTCATTTCTGTTTCGATGAACAATTCATTTTCCACTGGATTTGGATAGATATTGAATGAAGATGTAAGTTCTTCAACGCCCATTGTCATCACACAAGCTTCATTCGATTGTTCAGAGATTTCTTCTGGGAAATTATTTTCATCTACTTTTATAATAGATACCACCGTGAAGCAGTAGTCAGTATAAGGGGTCAACTCTGAAATTATTGCTGTTGTTTCGAGAGTTACACCCAATGGTTCGCCATAGACTAAGATTCCGTAACCCAAAGCGCCTTCCACTGGATCCCATGTCAATCTGACTGTGCTATCGCTCAATGGTTCTGCGACTAAGTTTGTTGGTGCTCCTGGTTTTTCTTCTTCAGGAATTTCACCTAATGAAACTGTTACATTGAAAGCGTCTTCTGCTGCGACAACCAAATAATAGTTACCAGCTGGAACCACATTTGTTCTTTCAGTCAGTGAAAGGTTATCAATTACAATCTGACCTACGCCTGGCAAATCATGGTGCAATACGATTTGGTATTCGCCGTATTCTATACCTAAAGCAGCGAATCTAACTCCCATATCAACTCTGCATGATTTCCAGTTCATTGTATAATCATGATAAGTAACTTTCTCTATTTCTATAAAGTTTTCACCGTCCTTAGTTACCTCTATCAAAACTTCTTCAAAATCATATTCACCTTTGGTCATCTGGAATGTCAAGACCGAATTAGGTGTAATAGGATAAGCTGTCTTTGTAATGATACGTTCATCAGCATCATTGATATATAAAGGATCGTCGCCCAACCATTTGTAAGAATAAGATGTCAAATAATGGTTTTCAGAATTACCTTCTACTGTCCAAGTATAATCTTTAAATTCATCATAATCTACGATAGTGAAGTCATCGAGTTTTCCATCTTCAAAATCGTATGAGAATGTAGTAGCGATAATTGTCTCTTCACCTGTCACAACGTTATCTGAGGTTGGTCCTTCATTAGCACCGAAGTCTTCTGCATAAAGAGCGAATTTAGAATTCTTACCTTCTACATCAACCAAGACGAGAGCATCTTCTTCCAATTGCAAAGAATAAACAGCATCTGGAGCTATATTTAAAAGATTCTCATTTGGCAACAGATAATCATCGTGTAATGTTGCGAAGTCAGGCTTATCGGTATAAACGCCGTCGGTGAATGTAACTTCCTTAGCGAGTTCTACAACGTCTGGTTCTACAGGAGTATAAGCTGTGGCTGTAATAGGAATAACGACTTCAGCGCCATCTTCATCTTTGATTGTGATTTCTGCTGATTTTTCACCGGCTGTAGCATTTTTGTCGTACGACACAACAAATTGCAATGGACTTGCATTATAATCTATTTCTGACAATACGAAGAAAGAATCGCTGCAAGTGACGCTTTCTAATTTTGTATAATATGAAGCTGCTGATACGATAACAGATTTATCTTCTCTTTCTGTCCAATATTCACCTAATACGACTTCGCCCATGTCGATGCTTTCAAAATTAGCATTGATTTTTTCTTTCTTCTGTGAATAAACAAATTTAATTTGATTCTTTTGTGGACCTACGCTTCCGTTTTCTAACAATTCTGTTGGCACATTTGGAATGTCGATTCTTTCATTTGAACGTATAGTGCATGAATAAGCACTTGTTGTTGAAGGAGAATATGTGTAGAATTGATCTTGTTCATTTGATGAAAGATAATATTCGACACCAATGTTTACACATACCAATACGTGACCGCCAGTATAAATGAAAGGTGTAGTCAATTCAATAGTGCTCCATTCATCTAAGCCTGTTGTGCGGATATAACCTTCATACACTTTATCGTTGGCTGTGACTGGCACCCATTCTGCTGCTTCAATATATGATGATTTTGAAGTATTCTTCATGTAGATTTGAATATAGCTCTCATTCAAGTTCTCTGAAGCTGATTTGAATGCTACGCTTTCTATCTTAGCGACATCTTCAATGTTCAATTCATCAGATCTGTAAAGTTGTTGTGAAGCGGAATAACACCATGAGTTGTTGTAAGGAAGATCTGAAGAATAATCTTCACCTTCTCCTAAAGTGATAGTCTTTTGTGCGCTGAGGCTTCCGAATAATCCTAACACACAAATAATTGTAAGCAGTAAATTCTTTTTCATATTGTAAAATTTTAAAGTTAATAAATCGAATACAATCTTTGCAAAGGTATGATTTATTTCTCAAAAAGTCAAGAGGATTTTTTAAAGTCTACGAGACTACAAGTCAATGAGTCAACGAGTCTACAAGTCTACAAGCAAAAAAGATACGTGCAGATACCTGCGATACGTGGAGACAGAAATCTACAAGACAATAAAAAACCTGAGAACTTGAATATCTCAAATTCTCAGGTTTTTCAGGTTTTCAGGTTTTCAGATTTTCAGGTTTTATTTCTTCACGAAACGTTTTACAACTTCGCCATTATCTGCAACGATCTTCACGAAATAAACGCCAGCCTTTAAATCAGCCACGTCAACAACTTGCTGACTTGTTGTCTCGTTGACTTGTTGACACATAGTCTGACGACCATAAACATCGTAAATAGCAATTTCTTCAACGATCATTTCTGTTTCGATGAATAATTCATTCTCTACAGGATTTGGATAGATGTTGAACAATGATGCGAGTTCTTCAACAGCGTCCTCCTTAGGTGTTGTTGCACAAGCTTCTTCTGAGTCGTCGGAACAACCTGTAATGAAGTTTTCTCCATCTATCTCTGTCATCTCAGTAATTGTTATCACTGTGAAACAGTATTCTGTTTCAGGTTCTAAATTGGTAACTTTTGCAGTGACATCAGATGTTGAGCCGAGATATGTTCCAAAGAAATTGATACCGTAGCCTATTGCGCCTTCCACTGGATCCCATGTCAATGTTATCGTTGTTGGGCTTGTTGCTTCAGCCACTAAGTTCTTTGGTGCTTCTGGTTTATCTGGTGTCACGCTTCCTTCCAAGGTCTCTTCACAAACTTGTTCTGATGGAGCTGACTCGCCAGCTTCGTTGAGAGCTGTCACTGTGAAGCAATAGTTTGTTTCTGGACTTAGGCCTACTGCGATACAAGACGTTTCAAAAACTTCGCCGAGGTCTATCATTCCGCGATATACTTTATAAGAAGTTGCGTTTTCAACAGCGTCCCATGTCAATTTAATTGATGTTGCGTTAATAGCCTCAGCCTTCAAGTTTGTTGGTGCATTTGGAACAACGACTGGTTCTATTGGTTCCACATCGCTTGTCAATGCGAAATTATCAACGCGCAAGAAAGAAAGGTCCGTACAATTGTAGTGGCGAACACCGACTAGAACAGCTTTTCCCGCGTATGCTTCAAGCGATACTGACGTATTTGTCCAATCTGTATGTTCTAACGTCTCTTCAAAGACAACAGTCCAGTCTTTGCCGTTTTCGGATACCACAACAGCATAATGCTCGCCTTTAAACATATCCATTTCATATCCTATTCTGGCGTTCAAAGAAACCATTGAAGTAGCATCTATCATATAAGGTGCTTTTGTCACCAAATAGTTATCAGGATTAAATGCCTGACCATAATATGAATAAGATCTTGCGGCATATGTATTTTCATAACCTTGCTCAGCTGTTGTCAATTTCCAGTTGTTACCGTCGCCGTCAGCATCTATTGTTCTCAAACCTTCGAAAGATTGGTCGTTGAAGTCGAACATGAATTCTGTTTCCAAGTTGTCGGCATTGAAGTCGATGGCCGATGTCGTGCCACATACAGCAGCTGCTTTTTCTTCTATATCACGACGTAAGGCTGATACCACGAAACAATATTCTGTTGCAGGATCCAAATTTTCTACTGTTAATGTAGTCACTGTCAATCCGCTTCCAATTTTAACATCATCTTGATATACGTTATAGCTTGTTGCATTTTCAACAGCGTCCCAACTTACTTTCACCGAGAAAGCATCGAGGACTGTAACCGCAACGTTCTGTGGAGCTGTTATCGCGAAGTCAATTGTTGTGGCATGAACTTCTGCAGAAGAGAATGAAGTATATTCTCCGTCGAAGCTTCTCACTGAGAATGTATATTCTGTGAATGCTTCAAGATTTTCGACTGTATATGTTGTAGCAATGATATTATCTGCCACTAATTTTGTTCCTTCGTATACGTTATAGCTTTGAGCTTCAGCAACGGCATCCCATGATAATGTTACTGATGTTGCTGTCACTTTATCGACTCTGAGGTTTTGAGGAGCTGCAGGAAGATCTGCTGGGTTAGCGCCGACTGTCATATTGACTGTGAAGGCGTTTTCTGCTGCTGCTACTAAATAATATTTTCCTGCTGGGAATGTAACGAAGTCGCCGTCGCTGTTTTCCAAACTGAAATTGTCGACAACAGCTGTCATTCCGTCTGAACATTCATAGTGACGCAATGCTATATACAACTCCTGTCCTTCATATTCTGCCAATGAGATTTCAGCTTCTTTAGAAGAAAATTTTCCAGCATCGCTCCATATATTGGTAAAGGTAACGCCATCAGTAGAGATTTCCACGCCGATTTTTTCATCGTATGCACTGAAATATTCAAATGATAATTTTGAAGTAGACTTGATAACATATTTTTCTTTTGTTACGATATAGTTGTTAGGATTCAAGGCGCCTGCTCCCGACCTCCATGATTCTGAAACCACACTCTTTCCATCAATACCATTATTCATTATGAACCAATTATAACCGTCTCCGTCTTTATCCAACAATGTGAAGTTATCTAATACGTTTTCTTCGCTGAAGTCATAGAAGAATGTTGAAGATGCACCGCTTTCACCTGCGTAATTATTATCGGCTTTAGGTCCGGCATTTTCCAAATCTTCGGCTTTATATATTGCATAGATGGCGTTTGTTCCTGTAACATCTACAGTTACTGCCTGCTCTTTATCCAACTCAAAAGAATAGACTGCATCTGGAGTGTTACCGACATTGACTTCATTAGGAAGGTTATAGTTGTCGTGCAAGTTCTCGAAATCTGGGGTTGCACTAAAAGTACCATCTTGCAATGTGATTTCTTGTGCAAGTTCAAACACGTCTGGTGTTTCTGGAGCATAGACATTTGCCGACATTGGAATTGTCACATTTCCGTGTGTATGTGTAATTACAAGCTCAGCTGTCTTTTCACCTACGGCAATAGTTTCTTTGTTATAAGTAATATCGAATGTTACAGGATTTGCTGTAAAATCAATTACTTCTGGCAAAACAAAAAATTCGTTATCACATTCAACATTTGTAATTTCTGTTTCAATACATTCCAACGATAATGCAACAGATTTGTCGTTGTTTTCTGACCAGAAGTCGCCGAGGATAATATCACCGAGTTCTACTTCTTCGAGATTTACAATAATTTCAGGATTACGTAATGTTGTTGCGCATACTTTCACTGAAGCTGGAGATTCCAAACTGTCGTTGAGAGCCGACACTTTGAAGCAATAGTTTGTCTCTGCTTCCAAGTCCTCGACTGTGTATGAAGTTTCTGTCACGTTATCTAAAACAGTACCTTTATCATCATAGACATTATAAGAAACTGCATCTTGAACAGCGTCCCACGACAAAGCTATTTCTGTTTGGCTGATAGCTTCTGCTGTAACATTCGTTGGAGTTGCAGGAGCGCCTTCAACAGGTTTTTCTTCAGCGGCAAATATCAATTGAACGACATTTTTGCCCAAAACGACCTCCCAGTGTTGCTCATTAATTCTTGTACTGACATTCTCTGGAGTAATCATGCTGTTATCAGTATACATGTATATGGTATAATCATTTGCAGCGCTGACGACATCAAAGGAAGTATAATTATCATATTTACCAGTACGGTCTTGCAAACATAATAATATATTTCCGCCAGTGTACTCAAAATTATTTGTAAGAGGAATACTCAATGTCGAATTACAGCTTACGAAGCCTTCATAAACTATATCAGAAATTCCGACATAAACCCAGTCTTCTCTCGAAGAGAAACTTTCCTTATCTGTATTAATCATATAAATCGTCACTTCACGATTATATTTAGTATTATTTGTAAAGAAAGCTATTTCGGAGATAAATCCTGGAGCATGATTAATTTCTTCCGCAGTGAAGATCTGCTGCGAATAGGAATAATTGTAATAGGTATTCATAGGGAAACTTGCATCGGTATTGGTTTTCGTTCCCACCTGAATTGTGTCTTGTGCATTCAATGTTCCGCATAATGCGAAGAAGCACATCATTGTTAAAAGTAAAAATTTTCTCATAATATTAATTTTTAAGTTAATTTCATCGAGACAAATACGGTTTCAAAGATATGTAATATTTATGAATTAAATTAAAAAAGGAGGCGATTAAATTAATAACCGCCTCCGGGAAAATGTCACAGTCAAATTACTTATTGACTATGACCTGCTGAATGGAAATTTCTTTGTTATAGTTCACAATGTTGAAGAAGTAAACGCCGTTTTCGCATTCGCTCATATCAACAACATTGCTTTGTGTTTTAACAACCTTCACCAACTGACCCACCGAGTTGTATACTGCGATATAATCTATGTTTTCGCCTTCTACTGTCACCATGCCTTTTGTTGGGTTAGGATATATACTGTAGGTATTGCTTAATAATTCTTCTACATCTTCAGTACCCACATTAAGTGTGATAGGGATTCTAATATCTTCCTCTTCTGCTAATGATGACAATACGAGATCGGCATTATAGGTTTGGTTAGCTTTAAGGCTTACTGTTGTCACATCGAAGCTGATTTTAGTGCTTTCTCCTATTGGCAAGTAGATTTCTTTTTCGTTCAATTCTGCCCATCCGCCTACTACTGGATTTCCGACACAGTATAACATAAGATGCCAGTTACCATAAAATTGGCCATCCACTGTGTAGCTTGTCACAGATCTGAAAGCGCCTTGTCCGAAACGTACAAGGTCGGAGATGCCTTTTAATGATGCGTCTTTACTGCCGTCACATACCAATGAAGCTCCACCAACACATTGTGTCATTTCTACTGCGAGATAGAAGTCGAAACCTGTCAATTCTACTGGTTCATCGAAAGATACTACGTTCCAATCTAACTTCACCTCTTCTGCTGGGATTTCTTTTTCTGCCAATACTTTTCCAGGATAACCGTTAGAGCCTTGTCCATAGATACGGAATGTGAATCCAGTACCTTCTTCGAGTGATGGCACCAAGTTACCTGCTTCATCAACGAACTCACCCAAGAAATAAGCGGCTTGTGATATACGTGTTCCCATTACAGAATTTGCATACGCTGATGCTGGGAAGAATGCTGCAATCTCTAATGTCACTGGAGCGTTATCACTTGAGTTGAAACCGAAAGATGATGCGTTTGCCATTTCTTCATCAGAATATGACACTACTTCATCTTTACTGCTGTTTTCGCCCATGCCATAATCGACCCATGCTACATACTCAGCAATTGAATTACCTGTGTTTTCTACTGTCAATTCAACTGTTGTCATGTCATTCTTTGCCACTGTCACTTCCACTGATTCTTTGTCGAAAGTAAGTTCAGCCGATGTTTCACCACCAATTCTTGTAAGAGAGATGTTATCGACATAATATTCTGATTGAGCATTCATTGGGAAGAAGTTCATAGCATCGAGTTTACGACCTGCTATAGCCTCACCGAATGTATCTTGGCTCCATTGCCATTCACAAGCTTTTGTTTCTTCGCCATTTGGCATTGTGTAGTAAAGTTGTGCGACATCAGTATCAGCATCAACATGTATGCGGAAGTGCATCCAAGCATCATAAACACATGGAATATCAGCGGTTTCAGCTGAGCCTGCATGAACAGAACCGTGACCTGGAGCCATTACTGGGTTACCATCGCCAGTGTCTGTTGCTTGAAGGTATGCTTGCAAAGCCCATTTTGAGTTATTGCCAGCAAATTCATGAAGAACATTGAGATAACCTGTGCTACCATTTGGAACGAGGACTTCAAATTCCAAATCGAAGGTTCCTGATTGATAACCGCCGAGTAAAAGAACTTGGTCGACACCGTATGTCATATAAGCACATTTGTTACCGTCTAAAACAGCAATTTTTGCATCTTCTTTTGTACCAGGTTTGTTGCTCCATGTTGTCCAATATGAAGCGCCTGTTTGTGCCAAGTAATCACCTTCAATATAATCCTCAAAATCTTCTGCTACCAAAACGACTTCTTGGTCTTCGTTGCCGTTACCTGTTGTTGTAGCATATACTTCATTTGATTTTGCTGATTCTCCAGCTGCATTAACTGCTGTCACTGTGAAGCAATATTCTATATCAGCTTGCAAGCCTGTCACCAAATGAGTTGTCTCAGTTACGGTGATGATTTTTTCTGCATCTTGATATACATTATATGTGTCAGCGTTTGCCACAGCGTCCCATGTTAATCTTAATGTTGTTTCTGTATCTTGGGTTGCCTTGAGGTTAGCAGGAGCTGCTGGAGCTTCAAGAGGTGCAGCTTCTTCTGTTGTTGCACAGACTTCCGACGACTTAGCGGATTCTTTTTCTTCGTTAGCAGCTGTCACTGTGAAGCAATATGTTGTTTCTGCTTCCAAACCTTCAACTGTATAATTTGTCTCTGTTACTGTTGCGATAACTTCCTCGCCTTTGTAGACATTATATTTTGTTGTGTTTTCAGAAGCGTCCCAGGTCAATTTTATTTTCGAATCACCGAGTGCAAAAGCTTTCACGTTATCTGGAATTGTTGGAGCTGTTGGGTCTATTGGGTCCACTGGTGTTATTGATGATTCTGTCACCAAATTGATATTGTCGATAATGATAGCATCGCCGTTTGTTTGTTGGTAATGACGGAAACCGATATATAATTCTTTACCTGCGTAATCTTTCAAAGAATAAGCTTTTGTTTCGCCTGTTGTGTTGCTGTATCTTTCAAACCATACCATTTCAAAGTTTGTGTTATCTTCAGAAACCACGATAGCATATTGGTCTTCTTTGCCAGCTTCTCTTTGTCTTACGTCCCATTCAAGAGTTGATGTTTCTGTAATGAGATAAGCATTTTCTGTTACAATGTAGTTATCTGGAGTATGGTAAGTATCTTCCAACATATCGTATGTTGTTGAATATACTGCTACAGAGCCGTCGACGCCAAAATATTGAAGTTTAAGTTGAGCTTCGAGGATTGTGCTATGTTCGCTTGGTGTTCCCCAGTTAGGACATAAGTGACTTGCTTCGTTACCTTGGAATACGCGGAAGCCTGCACTTGTTCCGCCGTTGAAATCGAATGCGAATGTCGATGGTGCTGCAGGTTTAGCCTGTGTTACTTGACAAACTTCATCCGACTTTTCTGATTCTTGGTCTTTAACAGCTGTCACTGTATAGCAATAACCTGTTTCTGCTTCCAAGCCTTCAACAACATAACTTGTAGTTGTCACTGTAGCAATAGCTTCTTCAATGTCTCTTTGATATACTTTATAGCTTGTTGCATTTTCTGAAGCGTCCCATGTCAATCGAATTTGTGAGTCGCTTAATGCTTCAGTTGCCAAGTTTGTTGGAGCTGCTGGAGCTGGATCTAACTCTTCTCCAGAGCCATCATTAACGATAGTGAACTCAACGTGGTTTGTGCTTGTTGAAAGTGTACCTTCCTCTGTTATATTTGTTGCATCGCCGTAATTTGAATTCCATGCTCTTGCATGAAGAGTTCTGTTTTCAGATTTAGTATCAGAAGCAAATTTTGTCACTAAAGAAGAACTTGTTCCTGTTACATCATTTACACACAACAAAACATTCATTCCTTTTTTATATGTAAAAGGTGTTTGGAAAGTAATCGTTGTCCAGTTGTCTGCACTAAACGATACGCTTCCTTCAAAAACTAAATCTTGAGAAGTAAGCGCAACCCAATCTGAAACACCACTGAATGATGTTTTATTAGTATTTACCATATAAACTTTGAAAGTACGTGTTGCTGTTCTACTTGTACATTTGAAAGACACGCTTTGTATTTTTCCAGATTTGTTTTGCATTTCTTCTGCAACAAAAATCTGTTGTGTAACTGATGTGTAACTGTCAATATAACTTGGAGAATAATTAATTGCATTTCCTCCATTACCAATTACTATGGTTTCTGGTTCTTGTGCGCTGAGGTTAAATAATCCTAACACACACATTAATGTAAGTACTAAAAACTTTTTCATGATTTATTTTATTTAATGTCAATAAGTCAATGCGACAATAAGTAGAGACGTCACATTGTGGCGTCTCCTACAATTATTACCAATTTTATTATTTCTTAACGAATCGTTTTACTATTTCACCATTGTCAGTTACTATCTTCACGAAATAAACGCCTTCGTTCAACTCAGCAACATTGACAACTTGTTGACTTGTTGTCTCGTTGACTTGTTGACTCAAAGCTTGGCGACCGTAAACATCGTAAACAGCGATTTCTTCAACATTCATTTCTGTTGCGATGAACAATTCATTTTCAACAGGATTTGGATAGACGTTGAAAGAAGCAGCGTTCTCTTCAATAGCATCTGTTTCTGAGAATACGAATTTTATGAAAGGAATGCAGTAAGACACTTCGTTAGCGACTTCCACCTTAGCGATTGGATCGAAAGGAAGAGTTTCATTTCTGTGCCATACACATCTAGCAGGGCTGCCTTCTGGCAATACGAAACCTGTGAAATATCCGTCAAAAAATCCTTGTGTTCCTGTCATATCGCTGACACAAATCAAGATATTACCGCCAGTGTAATTAAACGCTTTATCTAATTTTATTTCCACCCATGCGCTTGGTGCAAAAGTAACATTGCCTGAAAAATGAATGTCATCAAGAGTAAGTTGCTCCATATTCAAGCCATTGAAAGAACTGTTCTCTGTGTTCACTAAAAAGACATCGAGTCTGCGTGGTGCTGTTTCATACCAAGTCATATCTGTTTTGAAAGAAAGGCTTGTGATAGTGCCAGCTTCCATACCAATCTCTTCTGCTAAGTAATATTGCTGTGAAATTGAATATTGATAAGCAACAAAGATAGGTGCGTATCTATTCATACTTTCATCATACGAACCTACAGTACCGTCTATAACGACTTCTGTTTCTTGTGCTTTGAGTGCTCCGAACATGCCGAAAACACATAATGTAATGAGTAAAAGTTTCTTCATATTTATTAAATTTTAATTATTAATTTTTTCTATAGCAAACAGTCTGCGAATATACGATTAATTTTTGGAAAAATCAGAGGTGATTAAAAAAAAGTCACCAAGTCACTGAGTCCATAAAAAAACCTGAGAACTTGACATATTTTCAGATTCTCAGGTTTTAAAGTTTTCAGATTTTCAGATCTTATTCCTTAACGAATCTCTTCACGACATCACCTTCGCTTGTTACTATCTTCACGAAATAAACGCCTGCCTCTAAATCAGCCACGTCAATGCTGTGGACAAAGTCTGTAGTCTGTAGACCGTAGACTGTAGTCGTTCTTCCGTAAATATCGTAAATAGCAATTTCTTCAACATTCATTTCTGTTGCGATGAACAATTCATTTTCAACAGGATTTGGATAGACGTTGATTGAAGAGATTAATTCTTCGATGCCATCGCCCAAGGTCTTAACACATGCTTCATCAGAAGGTTCTGATTCAATCTCGCCATTGACAGCTGTCACTGTGTAGCAATATTCTGTATTTGGCTCCAACTTCACGATATTATATTCAGTGTAAGATGTTTTTGCCACCAATGAATCGCCACTGTAAATATAATAGCGTTTTGCATTTTCCGATGCTGTCCATGACAATTTGATAGAAGAAGCACTTGTTGCTTCAGCTTTTAAGTTTGTTGGAACAGATGGAGAAAGATCTAATGTTGTTGCGCATACGACATCCGATTTTTCGTATGATTCGACGTCTTTGTTAATAGCTGAAATCATGTAGCAATATTCTGTACTTGGTTCCAAGCCTTCAACAGTGTAAGTTGTTTCTGCCACGATGTCGATGATTTCTTCGCCCCAATAGATGTTATATCCTGCTGCTTTTTCAACAGCGTCCCACGACAAGATAATTGTTGTTGTGCTTCCTGCTACAGCTGTCACATTGGTTGGAGTATCAAGAACGAGTTTGTCGGTCTTAGCACATGCCTTTGCTGAAGGCACTGATTCCAAAACATCATTGTAACCTTTAACTACATAACAGTAATCTGTATTATGAGTCAAGTTTTTGTCGGTATATGAAAGTTCTTTCACATTGGCAACAAACTCATCATCACGATAGATATTGTAACTTGTTGAATTTGCTGAAGCTTCCCAAGTGAGTTCGATAGAGAACTCGTCGATAGTTGTAGCTACTACATTTGTTGGAGCCAATGGCAATTCATCAGGATTTACTGTCATCATCTCGAAAGTAAAATCGCTTTCTGCTGCTACGACAGCGTAATATTTACCAGCTGGATAAGGAACAGCGTAGATAGATACTTCATCAGCTCTTGTCTTTGATTTAGCGTTGTTTGTCAATTGAATATTATCGACGCAGACATACATTTTATCGTTTTCTTGATGACGTAATGCGATATGATAGTCGCCGTATTCGAGTCCTAATGTCTCAAATTCAGCGCCGAGGTCGATAGTGAAATATTCGTATGTCAATGAACCTGGAGTTATCTCTTCGATAAATGTAAATGTTTCACCGTCTTTAGAAACTTCTACCTTAACATGGTCTACTCCATATTGTGAATGGTCGAAACATTCAGCTCTAAACGACAACTGTGAATTTTCTGTAATGAGATAGGCATTTTCTGTCATCAACACATTGTTAGCTCTCAAGATTCCGTTGGTTGTATTTGACGAATAAGAGATAACGCAATTTGAACCATCAACTCCATAATTAGAAATATTTTCCCAGCTATAACCGTCACCGTCATAATCTTTAGCGACCCAGTCGATCAAGAAACCATCGTTGAAATCGTAGAAGAAATCTGAAGATACAGCCACACTGCCTTTGAAACTATTGTCGTTTGAAGGACCGCCTTTACCTGAGAATGTCTCGTCATAAATCGACAAGTTGGCGTTAGTACCTTTCACTGTTGCGATGATGATTGTCTCTTCTTCAAATTCAAAGCTATAGACAGCATCGTTAGCTTTGCCATCGTTCACTTCTCTTGGCATGACGTAGTTGTCGTGCAATTCTGAGAATGTGAGGTTGTCGTTGAATTTACCGTTTTCTAAAGTTATTTCTTTTGCAAGTTCAAAAACATCGCCTTCTTGTGGAGTATAGGCTGATGCTGTCATAGGAATTTCAACAACACCATCTTCATAAGTGACAACGAGATTAGCTGTAACCTCGCCATCAACTTGAGCGTTTGTGTCGTAATTAACTTCAAATGTAACAGGATTTGCTGTGTAATCTATTTCTTCTGGCAATACAAAGAAATCGTTGTCGCATTCTATCTTTGTTATCGTTGTACTTACAGCTTTCACGCTGACTGTCTGAGCAGCTTTCTTTTCTGTCCAATAGTTACCGAGCATAGCTTCACCGAGATCTATTGTCTCTGGCACGACTTTAACGATAGATTTGCTTTCTACTTCAAATTTAACTTGGTTAACGTAATTTAAGGCAACACCTGAAATCAATGTGCTGAAATCGTATGGATCCGGACCTTGACTATACATCGCTCTGCTGCCTTCTACATTATATCTGTAGAAAGTATGATAAGTAGTTTGAAGTTTCACGCCTGTTTTGTCATAGACGCAAAGCACCACATTACCGCCTGCATAATCGAAAGGTTTGTCGAAAGTGATTTTATACCATGAATCCATTTGTCCTGAAATGTCTACGCTACCGTCGAACACCTTATCTTCTTCTGTCATAGTGACGTAAGCTGCGTTAAAGACATCAAGATCTGTATGTTTCATATAGACTTCATATTGTCTTACCACAGCATCTCTTTGATTACCTAATTTGAACGAAACGCTATGAATTGCGCCGAGGTTATCCTCAAAATCTTCTTCGGTATAGATTTGTTGTGAAAGAGCATATTGTGCGAAATCATAAACTGGAAGATAGAAGTTGTTAGCAGCGAATGGTTCTTTATCTTCGCCTATTTCAACTGTTGTCAAATCTGCAGGTTGTTCTGGATCGATTGGCAATTCAGGGTCGATTGGCTGTTCTGGATCTTCGCCTTCGCTATTTGTTTTAGCGCATGCCTGTTCAGAGGCTTCCGATTCTTCTGTTGCATTAAATGCTGTGACTGTGAAACAATATTCTGTTCCTGCTGTGAGGTAATTTACTGTATAATTTGTTGTTGTTGGCTCAGCGATGACATTTGTTCCGCTGTATACTTTATATCCTGTTGCGCCATCAACAGCGTCCCATGTCAAAGCAATTGATGTTGTACCTGCTGCAGTAGCTGTCAAATTTTGAGGAGCTGCTATAGTTGTTGGGTCCACTGGAGTCTCACCCGAACCTGTGAAAGTGAGTTTTAAGTAGTTGATAGTTTTTTGTCGAGTTCCATTTAGAGATGATAAATTGTTCACGTCAATTGAAGAGTTATCATTTGCCACATACAACGATCTGTAATTTTCATTATCTTTATAGCAATAGAATTGATTATAATAATAGGTTGCTGTTACTCCTACACCGGTTTTGTCGTACATACATAAAAGCATATCGCCGCCTGTGTATTCAAAGTTCTTTTGTAAATTAATGGTCATTGGAATAACATTACCTGTAGTTCCAATCAAAGTCCATTCACCTTCATAAACAATATCTTCATCACTTACAGCAACGAAATCACTATTCGAATCAAAAGATTTCTTGTCTATGTTTTTCATATAGACTACAATGTTACGAGTGTTTGGAGCACCGTTGCCATGTTCAAAAGTAATGCTGTTGATAGAACCAGCTTTACCTTGCAATTCCTCAGCTGTGTAGATCTGCTGACAAACGCTATAGCTATAGTAATCGACGATAGGATTACTCCACGACATAACGGAAGACTCTCCTACTTCAATGGTTTCTTGTGCTTTAACATTGCCGAATAAGGCAAAAAAACACATCACTGTTAAAAGTAAAATCTTTTTCATATTTATAAATTTTAATGTTGATAATTCAGATAAAACATCCTTTGTAATGGTCTACAAAAATATATCTTTTTTTTATATGTGAGAAGAAAAAAAAACAGCAATCGCATGCAAAAAAGAGCTCTTGGAAACTCAAAAAAATTCTTGACTTGCAGGTGGAAAAAACGTAATTTTGTTCCCAAGAATTCTTTAAGACAAAGACAAATCATTATTAACAAATTTATTTATTATGAAAAGACTATTTCTTTACGCAATGTTGTGCATACTCGGGCTAACATCGCTCTATGCACAAACAGAAAATGTATTGGATCCAGTGAGATGGGTCTATGCAGAAGAAAACGAGACATCTGTCAATGTCACATGGGGCATGGGATTCTCAGAGACAGCTTTTGAAGGCTTTGAAACCGGTGATTTTACCACAAGAGACTGGAAACACGATGCGAAACATCCATGGGTTATCACAGAAGAAAGCTGTAACGGCAGTTTCGCCATGAAATCAACATGCGAGAAAGTCGATGATGGTGTCTCTGCAATAGAATTGGAAGTCAATGTACCTGAAAACGGCTTCTTGAGTTTTAATCACAGAGTGTCGTCGGAGACAAAATGCGATTTCGGTAATTTCTATATCGACGGTGTTTTGCAGACTTCTATCGCAGGCAATCACGACTGGAGATATGTAGAAGTTTATGTCGAGGCAGGAACACATACCTACAAATGGGAATACGCAAAAGACTATCTGACAAATATGTTCGATGACGCATATTTCGTTGACGACATCACTTTCCATAAAGAAATCGAAGTTAAGGAAGGCTGGATAGGCTACGATGATAACGTTTGGGCAACATCAGTAGGTACAGGCAATCCTAATCCTACATACTTCGGTATCAGTTTCCCAACAACAGTACAATACGCTGGACTTACATTGTCAAAGATAGCAGTGTTCGACGCAAAAAGCGGTGGCGAAGCTGAATACACAGCTAATATCTATCTCGGCGGCGACACAGTGCCAGAGACATTGGTATCTACACAAAAATTCAACCTCAGCGGTGTTGACGCAATGAAAGAAGTTGAGCTTACAACACCTGTAACACTCGACGGAACACAGCCATTGTGGATCACATTATATTGCGACAAATTGGCTTATCCTGTTCCATTATGCGCACAATCAGAATATCTCACCACCGACTGGCTTTCTCTCGACGGTACCACATGGGTGCATGCTCAAGAATCTGGTTTGTACGGAACAATCATGTTGAGAGGTTATGTTGAAGACGCTAACGGCAAAACAAGAACATTGTCGAAAGCTGCATTCTCAGAAAAATATAACGTCTATAAAAAAGACCTCTATAAAAACACTATAGAGCTCGTAGCGGAAAATACTACAGCCACAGAATATGTCGACAACACATGGCAGACAGCTGAAGTCGGAGCCTACAAATGGGGCGTGGCAGCAGTATACGATGAAGGCGAATCTGAAATAGTCTGGACAAAAGCTATCGACAAAGATATGGCGACAAAAGTCACCGTAACAGTGAACATGAATAATGAAGATCCTATTACCGGTACTGCCATCACTTTGAAAAATACAGTAGAAAGCGAATATGTTTACAGCACAGTATTAGCTCTCGATAACACATTTGTTTTCGAAGATTTCCATAAAGGTGTTTATGAAGTAAGTATCACCAAAAAAGGCTACAGCTCAGAATATGACAATAAAACAGTAGAAATCTGGGACGCTACAACAATAGAATGTGAACTCGTAGAAGAGCTTTATCCTGTTACAGAATTATATGTCTCTCCAACAGGTTATGCTATGTGGGAAGGCGCTGCTATCGGTGCCGGCGATGAGTTCTACTACGACTTTGAAGAAGGCAACATAGACGGCTGGGTAACAATAGACGCTGACGGCGACAACTACAACTGGATGAACTCTATCGAAATATTATCTCCAGGTTCAGGACATAACTCAAGTCTCGCTTGCGTAACATCAATGTCTTATATTTACCAATTAGTTCTTCATCCAGACAACTATCTCGTCACAGAGAAGAAATATAAAATTGATGAGACCTCGAAGTTTAAATTCTATGTCTGCGCACAAGATGAAAGCTTCGCGGCAGAACATTATGGCGTAGCTATCTCATTAGGAAGCAATACAGATGCTGCCGATTTCGTTACAATCTGGGAAGAGACATTGACAGCTAAGTCGGGAGGTTCAAAAGCTACTCGCGGCACACGTCAAGGCAACTGGTACGAAAAAGTCATCGACCTCAGCCAATATGCAGGTCAGGAAATCCATATCGCATTGCGTCACTTCAACTGTACCGACCAGTTCTATATCAATGTCGATGACATCTCTTTGGAAACCGAAAATAGAAGCAGCAGAGCCTTACAATCATATAAGGTATATCTCAACGATGAATTGGTGGCAGAAAACGTCACAAATGCTAACTATGAATTTGAAAACCTCACCGATGGAAATACTTATAAAACAACAATAATTCCTGTTTATTCATCAGGCGAAGGTCCTGCTACATCATACACTTGGACTAAAGTGGCTTGCGACGAATTTGAAGGCGTATCAGATCTCGTAGCAAAATACAACAATGGCGAGACAAGCGTAGAGTGGACATTGCCAGAGGCTGAGGCTAAGAGCAGAGCTTCAAGAGCAGGCGAATGGCTTAAGTATGACGATGATACTTATGTCGAAAAAATAGGTCTTACATACGACGGAGAAAATTTTGAACAATTCATGTGGGGTATTATGTTCCCAGCTGCTGACGTAGCAAAATATACAGGTCATAATATTACAAAAATCGCTCTCTATGACTGTGAAGCCTACACTGGTGAAGTTTCTATCTACGAAGGCGGAAGCACAGCTCCTGAAACATTGTTACATTCACAATCATATACATGCACTGGCGTTAATGACATGATAGAAGTAACATTGACAAAATCAGTGGAAGTAAGTGGCAACAAAAATGTTTGGGTAGTTCTTAACTCAGGAAACGGCAAACAACCTGCTGCTGGTTGCGCCGACCAAGGTGGTGCCAACGGTCGCTGGCTTTATTATGAAGGATACGGCTGGTTAGACAATGCAATGGTTTCAATGCCTGCATTTACATGGATGATCCGTGCATACGTCACAGATGATGAAAACGAAGTAGTTGATAATTCATCAGCAGAAAAACTAGGCGTGATGTTATATCGCAATGGCGAACTCGTCTCTAAAAAACTTATCGAAGGCGAATCGTATGTGGTTAAAAACACAAGTGCAGCAGACGAATATACAGTAAGATTAGTATATGGCGGTGAAAAAGATGTTACTTATTATGCTATCTCATGCCCACAGACTGTCACTTCAGTACTTTCATGTCCATCTCCAAGAGACCTCAAAGCATACTCTACAATACAAGATGGCAAAATCGGAACAATGTTGATGTATCCTTACGTTCCTCCAACATCAAAATGGATGAACTATGATAACGGTCAGTTTATGACAGGTATCGGTGGTGTTGAAGAATTTTCTTGGGGTATCATGTTTACAGCAGAACAACTTGAAAATTATGCAGGCACTGACATTACTAAAATTGCGTTCTTCGATGCTACATATCCAGAACCTAAGAAACACACTGGAACCATCAATATTTATTATGGTGGCGAAAATGCACCTGAGCTTTTGGTACATAGCCAGCCATACGAAGGCGAAGGCATGACACAAGGATTTACAGAAGTGGAGCTCTCATATCCTCTTCCAGTAAGCGGCGATGAAAGCATCTGGATTATAATGAAGACTGTCGACGGCGACCTCTATCCTGCTGCTATGTCACAAGATTGCGGCGATAAGAACTCTCGCTGGATCTCGATGGACGGTATAAATTGGGAAGACGCAATAGACTATGGTCTCGATGGAACATTCATGATACGTGCTTTCTTGACAAACGAAAGAGGTGAGTCTAAAGCCTTGAATCCTTCATCAAGAGCACTTACATTAAAGAACTATAATATCTATCGCGGTACTTCATTAGACAATGTTGAAATCGTGGCAGAAACAACAAGCAGATCTTATTTTGATGAAGTCGAAAAAGGAACTTACTACTATCAAGTGACAGCAGTCTATGAAGAAGACGGTATGGAATGTGAATCTGAACCAGCTAAGTCTTATGACAACGACTCGCAAGATTATGTAGTTGTTGAAGTCACAGCGATAGAAGAGAACGGCGTAAGTGGTGTGATGATTTACCCTAACCCTACAAAGGGCAACTTAAATGTCAATGTAGAAGCAATGAAACGCATCACCATCGTCAATACATTAGGACAAATCGTCTATGATCAAGAAGTCGCTTCCGACAACGAAATCATCGATATGTCGCAATATGAAACAGGAATCTATATGGTTCGTATAGTAACAGAAAACGGTGTTGCTGTGAAACGTGTTTCAGTCGTGAGATAACAAATCACCACGACACCAAAAAAGAGGCTCTGAGTTTTAAAATTCAGAGCCTCTTATTTATTATTAAACTGATTCATTGTATTATCGACGCCTTGTGTCACGAAGCTTTTAATGAAACTTGCAGCTACATCCAAACGTGAGTTCACAATATCCGCTTCAGAAGGTTTCCATTTGCCAAGAACAAAATCTATCTGTTTTCCTTTAGGGAAATCGTCGCCAATACCGAAACGTAATCTCGGAAACACATTAGTTCCTAAGCTTTCTATGATATTGGCGAGTCCGTTATGACCCGCGTCACTACCTTTCTTCCTCATGCGCAAGGTACCAAGCGGAAGAGCTATTTCATCTAAGACTACTAGTATGTTCTCAATAGGAATCTTTTCTTGCTGCATCCAATATTTCACTGCCTTGCCACTAAGGTTCATATAAGTAGTAGGCTTTATAACCACCATTGTTCTGCCCTTATAACGTAGCTCCGACACCTGAGCAAGACGCTGTGTGGTAAAAGTTCCTTTTAAATCCTCATTAAGATAATCAGCAACCTTAAAGCCGATATTGTGCCTTGTGTTATCATATTCAGCACCGATGTTTCCGAGACAAGCTATTAGATATTTCATGATGCAAAGATAAGAAAAGTCAACAGACTACGGTCTAAGGTCTAAGGATTTTTTATGAACTCTGAACTTAGAACTTTGCGAGTGATGTCAATATCAACCATAGATTAAATTAATTTCTCAGATTTTCAGATTTTCATTATCCACAGTCCGTAGACCGTAGACCGTAGTCTTTAGTCTCTAAAAGAAAAGATGCTCTATCAAGATTTTAATTCCCAACACTATCAATATCACGCCTCCGACTATCTCGGCAGCCTTACTATATCGCGAGCCAAAGACATGTCCTATCTTGACACCGACGAAAGAAAACATAAATGTCGTTATTCCTATAATAAGTATCGACTTCCAGATATTGACTTTTAAGAAGGCAAACGTCACTCCCACCGCAAGAGCATCGATACTCGTGGCAATCGCTAATATCAACATTGACGCCGATTTCGACTCGGTGACTTGCTCAGACGCACCAATTACATCGTGTTTATTTTCATCGGTGTAATGTGTCACGTCTCTACTCGGGGACTCGGTGACTCGGTGACTTGGCGACTCTTCACTCGTTGTCTCGTTATCTCGTTGACTTATTGACTCTCTAATCATATTACCACCAATAACGCTAAGTAATCCGAAAGCTATCCAATGGTCGATATGCGTAATGAAATGTTCAAACTGAGCTCCGAGGAAATATCCTATCAGCGGCATCAAAGCCTGGAAGAAACCAAACCACAGCCCGCACGACAAAGCCATCTTGAGAGAGAATCTCTTTGTTGACAGACCCTGACAGATGGAGACCGAGAAAGCGTCCATCGAGAGTGCGATGCTGATAGTTATGAGTGATATTAGGTCCATGCTTTTTGAGTCTACGAGTCTACGAGTCTACAAGTCTACGAGATAAGGGATAATAAAAAAACGAGATAAATTCCTATTGTCTCGTTGTCTCGTTGTCTTGTAGACTTGTTGACTTTAAAAAAGTCGGGATGACAAGATTCGAACTTGCGGCCTCTTCGTCCCGAACGAAGCGCGCTACCGGACTGCGCTACATCCCGTCTGCCCACTAATCCTCACGAAACCTCACTAAATCTTTTCGTGCCTATTCGCGTAATTTCGTGGACTATTTCGTGGACTATTTCGTGGACTGCAAAGATACATTTTTTTTATAAACTGAGAATTTGAAAAACTGAAAACCTGAGATTTTTTAATTTCTCAGATTTTCAGTTTCTCAGATTTTATATCAAAGTTTATCATTCGAACCAAGGACATTGATAATCTTATGCTCGTAGAGTTTCTGCATGCTATCGCGTGCTGGTCCTAAATATTTACGTGGATCGAATTCGCCTGGTTTCTCTGCCAATGTCTTACGTACTGCTGCTGTCATAGCGAGACGGCTGTCGGAGTCGATGTTGATCTTACATACTGCCGACTTAGCTGCTTTACGAAGTTGCTCTTCAGGGATACCGACAGCTGCTACCATCTTACCGCCGTATTTGTTGATTGTATCGACATCGTCTTGTGGCACTGATGATGAGCCATGAAGCACGATAGGGAATCCTGGGAGCTCTTTCTCAATAGCTGCCAAGACATCGAATGCCAATGGAGGAGGAAGCAAACGTCCTGTCTCTGGATCTAATGTACATTGCTCTGGAGTGAATTTATAAGCGCCGTGCGATGTACCGATAGAGATTGCCAATGAGTCGCAGCCTGTCTTAGTGACGAAATCGACTACTTCTTCTGGTTTTGTATAATGGCTTTCTTCTGCACTGACTTCGTCTTCCACGCCTGCCAAGACTCCGAGTTCGCCTTCTACTGTGACATCAAATTGATGTGCATACTCAACGACTTTCTTTGTCAAAGCTACGTTTTCTTCGTAAGGAAGATGTGAGCCGTCTATCATGACTGATGAGAAGCCCATGTCGATGCATGACTTACATGTCTCGAAGCTGTCGCCATGATCTAAGTGAAGAACGATTTCTGGTTTCTCGCAACCTAATTCTTTTGCGTATGCTACTGCGCCTTCTGCCATATAACGTAACAAAGTCTGGTTAGCATAGTCGCGAGCGCCTTTAGAGACTTGCAAGATAACAGGTGATTTGGTCTCAACAGAAGCTTTAACTATAGCTTGCAATTGTTCCATATTATTGAAATTAAATGCAGGGATTGCATAACCGCCTTTCACGGCTTTCTTGAACATCTCACGAGTGTTGACAAGTCCTAATGTCTTATAATTTATCATTTTTATATTTGTTTTAATTGTTAATGTTTCTTTGACTATTAGCTATTGGCTTTTGGCTGTTAGCATTTTTTGATTTGCAAAAGTAATAAAAAATCAATTTCTCTTGCTACGTATTTTTGATATTCTATCCAAGAAAGTGAATGTCTTTTGTGATTCTTCTGTCTCGTCTTTCTTAGCTGATATCAAAAGCAGCTTATCGCCTTTTTTCAAGAACAGCTGACCGTTCGGCACTATGTATTTATTCCTTCTTTCCACAATCATCACCAATGTTCCTTCTGGCAGCGGATAGTCTTTAAGATAAGCCTCATTCACCACTATCTGCTGTTGTAATACAGTGTTTAGTTCTTCCGGAATATCGACGCCGAAGTTTTCAGGACCGTCGTCTTTCTCCGTAC
Organism: Lentimicrobiaceae bacterium; assembly: GCA_015061315.1. Lineage (GTDB taxonomy): Bacteria > Bacteroidota > Bacteroidia > Bacteroidales > F082 > Limimorpha. Next base: position 225,006 of record SUWV01000001.1, on the reverse strand, counting down.
TTAACCTAAGCCAGTTAGCAACTTTTGGTATTGTGGTGCCTTGTATTATCAATGATGTCAGAGTGATGAAGAACACCATATTAAAAATAAACTCGCCGCCTTCCACGCCTTCCACCACAGGATACGTGGCGAATATGATAGGAGCTGCTCCTCTCAATCCGACCCACGAGATGAAAGTCTTTGCGCGACGTCTTATTCCTTTGAAAGGCAGGAGACAGAGCCATACTGCAAGAGGTCGTCCGATAAAGATAACGAAGAGACCTACTATAAGAGCTGGCAATGCGATCTTGAACATCTCGTGCGGATTAACGAGTAATCCTAAGACCAAGAACATCACAATCTGTACAAACCACGTTATGCCGTCTAAAAAAGAATTGATGTTCTTATTTTCAACCAACTTAGAATTTCCCATCACTATACCTGCTACATAAACCGCCAAGTAGCCGTTGCCATTAAACAAGTTGGTAAGCGAGAAAATGATGAAGATGACGCTCAACATCAATATTGGATATAACGACTTATTTTGCAGGTCTATCTTATTTATAACCCAAACGCACAGCTTACCTAAAGCGAAGCCGAAGCCGAGGCCAAAGCCAAACTGCACAAGAAAATCCAGGACTATGTTCCACGCATTCACGTCAGACGTCTCACCTCCGTTGATGATCTGTATCATCACTATAGTAAGCATATACGCCATAGGGTCGTTACTACCGCTCTCAAACTCCAATAAGGGCTGCAGCTTGTTACGCAGTCCCATCTTCTGCGACCTAAGGATATTAAACACAGAAGCCGAGTCGGTTGACGACATAGTGGCTGCGAGCAAGAGAGCAAAAGTCAGAGGAATCTGAATAACATGAGAGAAAGTATGCGATATGCCGTAAATAAAGAATCCGGTGAATAAGGTCGTCAACAAGACTCCTAAGGTCGACAGCACAGTACCAGGAGCGAGGATAGGTTTCACGTCAGAGAATTTGGTATCCATACCGCCAGTGAACAATATAATGCTCAACGCCACCATACCTATAATCTGAGCATATTTATAGTTATCAAACTTGATACCTATGCCATCAACGCCGAGCAACATACCAACAAGCAGGAACACCAACAAGACTGGAATGCCGAACCTATATCCAGTCTTACTTAACACTATACTAACAAACCATATTAAGGATCCTACTAAAAGTACATTTTCCGGAGTAAAAACCATATCATCGGGATTTTATCGTAAAACAATTATCTCCTAAGCGAGTTTTGCAAAGATAATAAAAAAAATCCAAAGATAAAAGTGGCAGAAAAGCAAAATAGTCAAGTATTCAATTAAAGATAATTATCAATTGTTAATTATTAATTGTTAATTGTTAATTGACAAGTCTCCTTCTTTAATCCAATTTAGTTTTCTGAACATCTCGCCTAAGAGCCAAGTCAGTAATGCTGGCAACACAAAACATACCAACGCTATTCCTATCCACATCATTGCACCTCCTTCAGGCATTGCCGTTATTATTCCGAAAGGACCGACGAGTCCGCATGTACCCATTCCTGCACCTATTGGCACATTCTCGAGCTGAAACACGCAAGTGGATATAGGACCTGTGATAGCTGACGCTAATGTAGGAGGAAGCCATGTAAGAGGGTTTTTTATGATATTAGGCATCTGCAGCATCGACGTTCCTAAGCCTTGTGATATAATACCAGACCAGCGGTTTTCCCTAAACGACATCACGGCGAAACCCACCATCTGAGCGCAGCATCCTGCCGTAGCGGCACCAGCAGCTATACCCGATAATCCTATTGCAATACACAAGGCCGCACTGCTGATAGGTAACGTAAGAGCCATTCCTACCGAGACAGACACTATTATTCCCATGATAAAAGGACGCATTTCCGTAGCATTTTCTATGAAACGTCCGAAAGCCTCCATGAAAGCGTTTATGCCGGGACCGACAAACATGGCAAGAAGCACGCCGCTTATTATCACGACAGAAGGCGTAACGAGAATATCAATCTTAGTCTCCTTAGATACCATCTTGCCTAATTCTGTACTTACAACAGTAGCAACGTATGCACCTACAGGACCTCCAAGAGCGTTACCCGCAATACCGGCAGTGACGGCTGAGAAGATAACAAGAGAAGGTGCATGAAGCGAATATGCTATTGCCACACCTATGGCAGCACCGGTAGCCTGCTTCGCATATTTCGCTATCTCAAGAAAAAGAGGAACGTCAAGCTTATCACCTAAGGTGGTAAAGATAGTCCCTATAAGCAATGAGGCGAAAAGACCGAAAGCCATAGCTCCAAGAGCATCGAGAAAGTAAGCCTTCGCCGTAATATTGACATCTTTCTTCTTAAGAAAATCTCTGAAATTCATACCTAAACGCAGCGTACATTCATTAAAATAACATCCAACTGTTAATTGTTAATTGTCAATTGTTAATTGTCAATTGTCAACTGTTAATCAACTTCTCTCCTTTTTCGATAGCTTCTTCAATAGTTCCTACCATCATGAAGGCTGCTTCTGGATATTGATCCACTTCGCCGTCCATAATCATATTGAAACCTCTGATGGTGTCTTCTATTTTCACGAAAGCTCCTTTCATGCCAGTGAACTGCTCAGCCACATGGAAAGGCTGCGACAAGAAACGCTGCACGCGTCGAGCTCGGCTCACAGTGAGTTTATCTTCTTCCGACAATTCATCCATACCGAGAATAGCGATGATGTCTTGCAGTTCTTTATAACGTTGTAAGATATTCTTCACGCGCTGTGCTGTATTGTAATGCGCTTCACCTACTATGTTAGCGTCGAGTATTCTCGATGTCGATTCGAGAGGGTCGACGGCTGGGTAGATTCCCAATTCCGATATCTTTCTGCTGAGCACTGTCGTAGCGTCAAGGTGAGCGAATGTAGTTGCTGGCGCCGGGTCTGTCAAGTCATCGGCAGGGACATAAACAGCTTGCACTGAGGTGATGGAACCGTTTTTAGTAGATGTGATTCTCTCTTGCATCAAGCCCATCTCAGATGCGAGTGTTGGCTGATAGCCTACTGCCGACGGCATACGACCGAGCAATGCCGACACCTCGGAGCCTGCCTGAGTGAAACGGAAGATATTATCGATGAAGAATAAGATGTCGCGTCCTGCCGTCTCGCCGTCACCGTCGCGGAAATATTCTGCCATGGTGAGACCGCTGAGTGCTACGCGAGCACGCGCTCCAGGCGGCTCGTTCATCTGTCCGAAGACGAGAGTAGCCTGCGACTTCTTCAGCTCTTCATAATCTATCTTGTCGAGTTCCCACTTGCCTTCTTCCATCGACTTCATAAAGGCATCGCCGTATTTGATAACACCCGACTCTAACATCTCTCTCAACAAATCGTTGCCTTCACGAGTACGTTCTCCAACGCCTGCGAAGACCGACATGCCGGAATATGACTTCGCTATATTGTTAATGAGTTCCATGATGAGGACGGTCTTGCCCACTCCTGCTCCACCGAACAAGCCAATCTTACCTCCTTTGGCATATGGCTCTATCAAGTCGATGACCTTGATACCGGTGAACAGCACCTCCTGCTGCGTAGAGAGGTTCTCGAACTTAGGTGGCTCACGATGTATGCTGTTACGTTTCTGCGACTCCACTTTCTTCAGTCCGTCAATAGAGTTGCCTATGACGTTAAAGAGACGCCCCTTGACTTGTTCGCCTGTAGGCATCGAGATAGGCGCTCCTAAACAACGCACCTTCATGCCACGACGCAAGCCGTCGGTAGAGTCCATGGCGATGGTACGCATGGTGTTCTCTCCAATGTCTTGTTGCACCTCCGTGATGAGTTTATCACCATTGGCTCGTTCTATCTCAAGCGCATCTAAAAGATTAGGCAAATGCGACTCGTCGTCGAAAGCTACGTCGATGACGGGTCCTATAATCTGTACAATACGACCGTATTTCTCTTCACTCATGAGCTTACGTTTTATGAGTTATTGTCTTCTATTTTATCGGTATTGGTAAGAGCATCGAGATTGTCGATGTTCTTTAAAAAATTCCATTGGAATATCAGGAGGTAAAGGAATCCTATTGTGATAGCACTATCGGCTATATTGAAGATAGGGCTGAAGAATATCTGACCTCCTAAGAGAGGCATCCACTCTGGGAAGGTGAATAATGGGAAGTAAAGCATATCAACCACTTTGCCTTGCATGAAGCCTGAATATCCGCCGCCTTCTGGAAATAAGGTAGCGAGCTGTGTGAAGGTGCTTTCGCTGAATATCATGCCATAGAACATGCCATCGATGATGTTGCCGAGAGCACCAGCAGTGATGAGTGATATGCCTAATATAGGACCGAACTTCACTTTCTTTTTCGTCAGATAATATATCACATAAAACAACAACGCCACGGCTATTATCCTGAAGAGACCGAGGGCTATCTTACCGAACTGCTCTCCGAACTCCCAGCCAAAAGCCATGCCGTTGTTCTCTATGAAATATATCTGGAACCAGTCTCCCAACACTGAGAAACTCTCGCCTATCGTCATGTTCAACTTAATCCAGAACTTCGAGATCTGGTCAAGAAGCAATACTATGAATATGACAATAAGAGGTTTCTTCATTGTTTCTTCTGTCCCATTTTTGCCTCAACACTTAGGGTAGCATGTGGCACGGCACGTAGTCTCTCCTTAGGAATCAACTTGCCTGTCACACGACATACTCCGTAAGTTTTGTTTTCTATACGAATCAATGCATTCTCTAAATTCTGAATGTATTTATATTGACGGGCTGCCAACTGGCTGTTTTCTTCTTTCGACAAAACATTGGAGCCTTCTTCCAAGACCTTGAAGGTAGGAGCTGTATCGTTGGCATTATTGCCTGAACGCGACACATTCTCATTCAACATCTCAAGATCTTTGCGAGCTCTTGCCAATTTCTCCAAAATCAATTCTTTAAATTCAGCAAGTTCCTCGTCATTATATCTGACTTTTTCTGGAACATTATTTACATTACCTTCCATATCTCTTGAATTTATTTGTTAATCTCAATTGTCGCCGTCAAAGTTAATAATAAATATCGTATAGTACAAGTTTTATTTCCTTATTTCTTGTTAATTTTTATCTTAACAGAAATATTGTCGATAAGCTCTGTAGCTTCAATATTTTCATCAATACTATCGACCATATTCAATGTAGCTAAAGTCTCTGAACAGATATATTCTTCATACTTCTTAACTACATTATTAATATTGTCGTTCTTTTCTATTGTCAAGATGATATTGTCAGTGACCTCGAAATTAGCGTCTTTTCTCATGTTCTGAATTCTATTGACAATCTCTCTTGCCAAACCTTCTTCTGCCAATTCAGGTGTGATGGTGATGTCTAAGGCAACTGTTGAATCATCTTGTGTGACGACAGCCCAACCTGGAATGTCCTCTGTTGTGATGATAGCATCTGACAACTCGAGATGTAATTCCTGTCCGTCTAATGTGACATCCAAATAACCGACGTTTTCCAAAGTTCTTACTGTCTCTTGATCTATCTCAGCAAAGAACTTAGTGATTTGTTTTATCATCTTGCCGTAACGACGTCCTAAGTTTGGAAGGTTTGGCTTGACTCTCTTCACCAAGATATTCTTATCTGCTGTGAGATATTCTATTTCCTTGACATTGACTTCCGAAAGGATGAGTTGTTCCACCTTATTGAATTGTTCGAGGAATTTATCAGTCTTGACAGGAATCATAATCTTTGATAATGGCTGACGAACACGGATGTTGGCTTTCTTTCTCAACGACAATACCATCGATGATGCGAGTTGTGCCATCTCCATTCTTTCTTCCAAATCTTTGTCGATTAAGTTCTTGTCGGCTACTGGGAAGTCGGTGAGGTGTACTGACTCAGCAGCTTCACGACCTGTAGCTTCGTTCAAGTCTTGATATAAACGTTCTGCAAAGAATGGTGCTATAGGGCTTGAGATCTTTGCCAAGACATTCAAACATGTGTATAATGTCTGATATGCTGATGTCTTGTCTGTAGAGGCATCGCTCTTCCAGAAACGACGACGTGAGAGACGTACATACCAGTTACTCAAGTGTGCATCGACGAACTCTGCTATGGCGCGACCTGCCTTTGTTGGCTCGTAATTGTTGAAATGCTCATCAACTTCTGCTATCAAGGAATTCAATTCTGAGAGAATCCATCTGTCTATCTCAGGACGCTCTTCGTAAGGAATCTCAGCCTCTGAAAAATCGAATTTGTCGATGTTAGCATACAAAGCGAAGAATGCGTAAGTGTTATATAATGTTCCGAAGAACTTACGACGTACTTCATCGACGCCTTCTTTGTCGAACTTGAGGTTATCCCAAGGTTGTGAGTTTGTTATCATATACCAACGTACTGCGTCGGCACCGTATTGTTCTATTGCCTCGAATGGATCGACGCCATTGCCAAGACGTTTCGACATCTTGTTGCCGTTCTTATCCAACACCAAGCCGTTAGAGATAACAGTCTTATAAGAGACAGAGTCTGAAATCATGGTAGCGATGGCGTGGAGTGTGAAGAACCAACCGCGTGTCTGGTCGACGCCTTCTGCGATGAAGTCGGCTGGGAATGTCTCAGCGTTGAGTTTGCCTTCCTCGCCCATATAATGTATCTGTGCGTAAGGCATAGCTCCTGAGTCGAACCAAACGTCGATGAGGTCTGGCTCACGGAACATCTTGCGTCCGTCGGATGAGACTAATATTACGTTATCGATATAAGGTCTGTGTAAGTCGAAGCTGTTATAATCTTCTGAAGCATATGGGTTTTCTGTCATGAAACCGGCTTTCACTGCTTCGTCGATTCTCTCGCGGAGCTCAGCGACGCTGCCGATACATACTTCTTCTGTGCCGTCTTCGGTTCTCCAGATTGGAAGCGGTGTTCCCCAATAACGTGAACGTGACAAGTTCCAGTCAACTAAGTTTTCTAACCAGTTGCCGAAACGTCCTGTTCCTGTTGCTTCTGGCTTCCAGTTGATAGTCTTGTTAAGTTCTATCATTCTGTCTTTAAGAGCGGTGCTGCGGATGAACCAGCTGTCTAATGGATAATAGAGAACAGGTTTGTCGGTACGCCAGCAGTGTGGATAGTTGTGAGTATGTTTCTCGCTCTTGAAGAGTTTGCCTTCTTCTTTCAATAAGATGACGATGTCGACGTCTAACGATTTGTCTTTCTCTGTCTTTGTTGGGTCGAAGGCGTTTTTCACGAACTGACCAGCGTAAGGACGATAGGCTTCTACGTTCATGAAGTTCTTCACGAACTCTTCGTCTAAGTCTTCTATCTTGAAGAACTTACCTGTCTTGTCGACCATTGGCTGAGCCTTGCCGTCTTTGTCTATCATTTGGAGTGGAGGTATGCCGCTTTGTTTTGCGACGCGGTCGTCGTCGGCACCGAAGGTAGGAGCGATGTGGACGATACCTGTACCGTCTTCTGTGCTGACGTAGTCACCGTGGATTACGCGGAATGCGCCTTCACCTGGATTGACCCATGGAATGAGTTGTTCATATTCTAAGCCAACTAAGTCTTTACCTTTACATGTTCCGAGAACTTCGTAAGGGAGTTTCTTGTCGCCGACTTTATAATCTTCGAATGATGGCTTATCTGCCTCGCTTGGGAAGAATGCGCCCATCAATGGAGTTGCGATGACGTAATAAGCGAGTTCGCCGCTGTTAGGATTTACAGTCTTCACCAAGTTATAGTCGATGCTGTTGCCGACACACAATGCTGTGTTTGAAGGCAGAGTCCAAGGTGTTGTTGTCCATGCTGCGATTTGAATATCGTTGAAAGGAACGTCAACGCCGAAAGGATTGTTTTTCACTGTTGTCTGTTCTGCCTTGACGCGGAACAAGGCTGTACATGTGAGGTCTTTAACATCGCGGTAGCAGCCTGGGATATTAAGTTCGTGTGAGCTCAATCCTGTTCCAGCAGCTGGTGAATAAGGTTGAATTGTGTAGCCTTTATAGAGGAGACCTTTCTTGTAGATCACAGAGAGAAGGTACCATAAGGTTTCGATATATTCGTTGGTGAAAGTGATATAAGGATCGTCGAGGTTGACCCAATAACCCATAGTACGAGTGAGTTCGTCCCAGAGGTCTTTATATTTCATGACTTCTTCGCGGCAAGCCTTGTTATATTCATCGACGCTGATCTTCACGCCTATATCTTCTTTGGTGATGCCGAGTTTCTTTTCTACGCCGAGTTCCACTGGAAGACCGTGAGTGTCCCAGCCAGCCTTACGCGATACCTTCTTACCTTTCAAAGTCTGATAGCGGCAGAAAATATCTTTGATGGTACGAGCCATTACGTGGTGGATACCTGGAGTTCCGTTTGCTGACGGTGGTCCTTCGTAGAACACGTATGCCGGACCATCTTTACGGTTATCTAAACTCTTTTGGAAGATGTCATTATCTTCCCAGTACTTACGAATCTCTTTAGCTATATTGGTGAGATTTAAGTTTTTATACTCTTTATATGAACCTTTCATATATCACCTAAAATTTAATGAATTATTAATAAGCGACAAAGATAATATTTTTTCCTGAGTTCATCACCATGATTTTACAAAAAACAAAAAATCTATCTCAAAAAAAAATTATGCCTTTATCTTGGTCTTTTGTTTTACCTTCGTCACCATCTCAAAATCTAATTGCTTCTTGATGAGATTTACGCTCTTGACTCTTACCTTCACCTCATCACCCAACTGATAGATGTTGCCATAGTCTTGCCCTATGACGCGGAAGTTCTCATCGTCTAAATAATAGAAGTCGTCGTTTAAGTCGGCATAACGTATCAAGCCTTCGCATTTGCTGCCTTTCAACTCGACATAAATTCCCCACTTACTTACTCCTGAAATCAAGCCGTCGAAGGTCTTGCCGATATGATCTTGCATATATTCTGCTTGCTTATATTTCACCGACTCACGTTCCATCTCAGCGGCGCGTTTCTCCATCTCGCTGGCATGAAGACATAACTCTTCGTATTCTTCTTTATCAACACTCGGCTGATTTTCTATAAGATAACGTTCTATCAGACGATGAACCATCAAGTCGGGATAACGACGTATCGGCGAGGTGAAATGTGTGTAATATGGGAATGCCAATCCGTAGTGACCTATGTTGGTCGTGCTATAAACAGCTTTCGCCATCGTCCTGATAGCGACAGACTCCACCAAGTTCTTCTCGCCTTTGCCATTGACGGCATCGAACAAAGCGTTGTACGACTTCACGAGTTTCTCCCTCGAACTGATATTCATCGAATAACCGAGTTTAGAGACGAGCTGTATGAAGTTAGAAAGCTTCTCAGGATTAGGCTCGTCGTGTATTCTGAAGACGAAGGTGTAGTCCTTATATTTACTCGATTTCGACATAGTCTCGGCTATCGTCTTATTAGCAAGAAGCATGAAATCTTCTATCAGCATATTAGCTTCTTTCTGCACCTTGACGTAGGTGTCGATAGGTTTTCCGTTCTCGTCAAGAATAAATTTCACTTCTTCCGAATGGAAGTTGATGCAGCCTTCTTTCATTCTCTTGGCACGCAGCTTCGTAGCCAAGTCGTTGAGCGTCATAAGTTCTTTTTTATTATCGCCATCAGCGCCTTCTATCATCTCCTGCACTTCTTCGTAAGCATAACGACGATTTGATTTTATGACAGTCTTGCCAATCCATTTATTGACAATATCGGCATCTTCATTCAATTCAAAGATGACAGAGAAAGCAAGTTTCTCCTCGTCGGGACGCAATGAACATACCATGTTACATAGTTTTTCAGGCAACATCGGAATTGTTCTGTCAACTAGATAGACTGACGTTCCGCGTTCTTGAGCCTCGACATCAATGGCGGAGCCTGGCTGCACGTAATGCGAGACGTCGGCGATATGGACGCCCACTTCATAATTGCCGTTTGGCAGATATTGTAACGAAAGAGCGTCGTCGAAGTCTTTGGCGTCGTGCGGGTCGATGGTGACGGTGAAGACATTGCGGAAGTCGCGGCGTTTCTTTATCTCCGATGATTTTATCTTATCTGAGATGGCTCTTGCTTCTTTCTCTACGGCTTTAGGGAAGTCGAGAGGATATTCATATTCCGCGAGAATCGACTGCATCTCTACGTTATTTTCTCCTGGATTGCCGAGCACTTTCACTATCTCGCCGAAAGGATTCTTGGCGTTGTCGGGCCAGTCGGTGAGATGCACAATGACTTTCTGTCCGTCTTTAGCTCCTTTATATTTACCTTTCGGGATATAGATGCTGAGAGGCATGGAGACACGGTCAGGCACCACGAAGGCGAAGCCGTGAGAGAGGCTGAAGATACCGACGAAATCGGTCTTGGCGCGCTCGATAATCTCGACGATCTCGCCTTCGTTTTTCTTGCTCTTACGTTTAGGAAACATCGAGACCTTGACTTTATCGCCATGAAGCGCCTTGCCTGTGTTGTTAGCAGCGATGAAAATATCCTCGCCTTCCTCGTCAGGAATGACGTAAGCCTTGCCCGTATTTTTCATATCGACAGTGCCGATGACATACTGAGGCTTAGGACCGTATTCGCGTATATAATCAGGGTGAAGAAGATAACGATACGGTCGATCTTCAATGAGTTTTCCTTCGTTGAAAAGAGTGATGAGAATCTGATATATCACATCTTTGCCAGCGGCGTCGCGCACCGACATCATCTTGGCTATCTGCTTATAATTAAGAGGTTTGAAAGGATGTTCCCCAAATATAGCAAGTATGGTATTTACAAAAGTACTGAGGCTGTTTTTAGATTTCTTTCTTGACATAGTAGATTTTTTTTAATTCACAATGCATAATTCATAATGCATAATCGTTTTGGAATTTACAAAGATAAAAAAAAGTGTCAATTGAATAACAATCGACACTCCAAAAAGTTGCCCAACCAGGGTTCGAACCTGGACTTTACTGATCCAGAGTCAGTCGTGTTGCCAATTACACCATTGGGCATTTGCGAGTGCAAAGATAAGAAAAATTAACAATTAACAATGAACAATTAATAATTATTTTATTAGTAGTTAATTATCAACTGTACATTGTTAATTGTCAATTGTTAATTGTCAATTATTAACCGTCGCTGCTGCACCTAAAATCGCCACGTCATTATCTGGGAGCTCTGACACTCTCACATCGACGGAGCCTTTGTAGACAAAGAGCAGATTTTCTGCGAAAGACTTTCTCACCGGGTTGAGGAGCACGTCGCCGGCTTTGACAGGACCGCCCATCAAGAAGACAGCTTCCGGTGATGAGAAAGAGCAAGCGTTAGCCATGGCTAAGCCGAGAATATAACCTGTCTCTTCAAATATCTTAAGTGCTAATGGGTCGCCTGCGTTGGCAGCGTCGCCGACAGCCTTACTTGTGAGTTCTTCTGCAGGAATCTTAGAAAGCACGCCGTCATATTCTGGGTTTTTCTCTAACATCTCTATCGCGGTGCGACGAATGCCTGTAGCAGAGGTGTAAGTCTCTAAGCAGCCTTTTAGTCCGCAACCGCACTGACGTCCGCCAGGAATCACGATAGAATGTCCCAACTCGCCAGCTCCGCCTGTAGCACCGAGCAACAACTTACCATCAACGATGATGCCTGTCCCTACGCCTGTTCCTAAGGTGAACATGATGAGATGTTTCATACCCTTACCGCCACCGTATATCATTTCGCCAAAAGCAGCGGCGTTAGCATCGTTAGAGACAACGACTTTCACGTCCATATATTTATTGACGATTTCTTGTACGTTGAATTCGCCTTTGAAATTGAGGTTGGTAGCACCACTGAAAGTGCAGTTGTAAGTGTTGCCGTTAGGAGCGCAGATGCCGATACCATCAATCGTCTCGACTTCGTTTTCTTTCATCATTGCCTTGACATGCTCGACAATATCTTTAAGATAGACTTCGATGTCGAAATATTTGTTAGTAGGAATGTTATGACGAGCGACGATTTTGCCGTCTTCGCGAACCAATCCGATGTCGGTATTTGTGCCGCCTATATCAACGCCTATAGAATATGTATGTGCCATAATATTTAAATTAGATTTCTAAGGTTTTCAATTTTTAATAAATCTCTTCACAACTTCACCTTCGCTTGTAACTATCATTACGAAGTAGACGCCACTGTTCAAATCAGCGACATCTATCACTTGTTGACTCATTGATTCATTAACTTGTTGAATCAAAGTCTGACGTCCGTAGATGTCGTAAATAGAGATTTCTTTTACTTTCATTTCTGTTTCGATGAATAATTCGTTTTCAACAGGATTTGGATAGATGTTGAAAGCAGTTTCAATTTCTTCCACAGCATCTGGTAATGTTGTAGCACAGACTTCTTCAGAATCTTCAGAATATAGTGTTATGACGCCTTCAGCATTAACTTCCATAATTGCGAACACCGAGAAGCAATATTCAGTATCAGGATCCATTTTTGTAAAGCCTGCTGTTGGTTTATCGACAGCACCTACATATTCGCCGAATACTGAGACTCCGTAAGCTATAGCGCCTTCAACAGGATCCCATGTCAATGTAATAGCACTTGAGCTTGTTGCAGTAGCCACCAAGTTTTTAGGAGCTTCTGGTGTTACCGGAGTTTCAAATGAAGCCTGAGCCGACCAGTCTGTCACTCTATCTGCAGTACAGTTAGCGCGGACATTCCATAAGTATGTGGTGCCTTCTTCAAGACCTTTGAGTATCAATCCTGGTTGTTCCAATTTATTTATTGTTGTCCATTCTGTTGAGTTACCGTCGCGGTATCTCACTTCCCATGTAAGATGTTCTTCATTGAGTTCCCAAGTGAGTGTAGCTGAAATTTCTCCCGGAGTAAATGTTATTTCAGACACAAGGTTTACAGGAGCTTCACATTTAGGCCATGCCGTTGTTGTGAATGTAACGACTTCTGACCAATCTGAATACTCTTCTTCAGAAACGATGCCACGTACTTTCACTTGATATTCTGTCTCTGCTTCGAGTTCTGCAAGTTCTAACTCAGTAGCAGCTTCAACGACTTGAGTTGTAAATTCTTCACCTGTCTTTGCGTATGCCACCTCATAATTTTCTTGTTCGCCACGCCATGCCACTTTTGCTGAGACATGTGTAATATCTTCCACTTTCACGACTGGTATCACTGGAATTTCACGACCTTCAACGATAAAATTATCGAGAACGAGAATACCAGGTACGAAGCTTGTACTGAACAAATGCCAGTGGATACGAACCCAAATTTGCTGTCCTTCATATTGTGCTATTTCACCTTCAAACTGAGCGAATGACTTAACAGTATCATTGTAAATAAATTCAGGATGATTTTCTGGAGTATATGTTGCCAAATCTGTGAAAGTCTCGCCATCGGTACTTACTTGCACTGCGAAGACATCGCCTTCAGCCCAATCGTTGTAAGCATCAGTGCCGAAACGGCTTGGTTGATAATACATAGCGAAGTCGAATTTCACGACAGCATCGCGTTGATCGACGACAATAGGGCAGCTTGTAAGTTGATTTATCACACCATTTTCTGCATCTTTACGAGTTTCTTTACACCATAGGACATGAGGATTGTCTTCTGTGGTATAGCCAGGCACCGAGCTAGGAAGTTCAAATCTGCCGTCTTCATTCTTTGTCCAGCCTGCTGGCAGTCCGTATGTCTTTGCCGCATTCAAATCTAATGTATAAGGAAGATGTGCTATTGTAGCTGCGTCGGCTGATAATTTATCTGTAGAATAACCGTATGTTGGGTCATAGCTGTAAGCTTCAAAGAAATAGCCTTTAGAATGTTCTAAACCTGTCACTACTATATTCTCATTAGCTTCGCCGAAATAAGCCACATAACCTGCAGTATCTATTTTCTGACCAGCTTCATATTCGCCCGACAATTCGCCGATGAGAGGATAATCGCCATATATGCTGCGAACGAGTTCTGTGTTATAGACGACCAATATTTTGTTAGCTTTATCGTTTGCTTCAAGATTTATAACTGCTGTCGAATCTGTTGTATTAACGATATTGAATGTAGCAGGAGCTGCTGGATTGGTAAATGTCACTACAGTAGGAACATCGACGGTATTGTAAAGAGGTCCGTTCAAGCCAAAAGAATTAACGGCATAAACAGCGAATGTGTAGTCGGTTGCAGTTGGAAGATCCCAGAGTTCAAATTCATATACGTCTTCATATTCCCATGATTCGTTGTATTCAATTACCGTTGCTTCACCGATTTTATCTTCAGGAGCGTATGATGTTTTGTCGACAGGAAGTGTTGTTATTTCTTTACCTTCTTGATAAACCAAGAGATAAGTATCTACGCCTTCAACTTTTTTGAAAGAACCTTTCAATTCTGTAGAGAAGTTATTGACAACAAATTCTGTTGCTTGCGCTGTAGGAGCTACCACATCTTGAGGATATGCGAAAGTGAAAGTTGTTCCGTCTTTGATATTGCTGTCGATAGAGAATTCATTTGATGTAGCGTTTTCAGCATTCCATTCGCTTAATTCGCCGGCAAATACTTTTGTAACATCATCGCCTTCGCCTTTGATACCGATAGTGACGAGAGTGTTATATGTTTCAGTATTGCCTTCGTCGTCAACGCTTGTCATTGCTTCATCAGCGTTATTTACAACAAATTCGATAGCATTAGTTCCTTCATACAAACGTAATTGGACATCGAAGAAATAAGCTTCTGTTCCCCAATATCCTTGGAGGAAACCCAATTCTTTGAACTCGACTGCGAGCACGCGGTTAGGAGCTGTGCCTTCTGTTTTATAACTTATGACAGTTTCATCATTACAAATATTACCGCGATTGCTGACAAATCCGATGAGATTGCTGCCGCTACCGCTTGTAAATGTGTATCTGCCGTCGGTATATGCTGTAACTGTTTCATTACCTAAGTAGATAACGCCATTTGTAGCAACAGCGAAAGATGTGAAAGTCTTTTCGTTGTAAGTGAAATCGAAACCGATAGGATAAGCTTCTGCTGTTGTTTCTTCGGCAAAGATACCAGAAGGAAATATCACTTTATCGTTAAAATTGTTCTGAGGATCGCCCCATTCATCGACTGAGGTTTGAATAGCCTCATTGGTTCCTGATGCGATTACTGTTCCATCAGCGA
Organism: Lentimicrobiaceae bacterium; assembly: GCA_015061315.1. Classification (GTDB taxonomy): domain Bacteria; phylum Bacteroidota; class Bacteroidia; order Bacteroidales; family F082; genus Limimorpha. Next base: position 209,909 of record SUWV01000001.1, on the reverse strand, counting down.
TGGCTGTATATGTACCTTCTTCGTTAAGAGAAAGACCATAGCCGAAAATTGCCTGTGCGTTTGCTGTCACGGCGAGACATAGCACCGTAGCGAGCGATAATAAAAATTTTTTCATAAGCCTAGATTTATTTGATTAAAATTTTGCAATTCAACACTTCGTTATTAACAGTCATTTTAGCGATATAAGCACCGCTTTTGTTAGTCCAAGCGATGGTGTTTAAACCTGCGTTAAGTTCTACATTATTAATATCGTCTATCTTTCTTCCCATAAGGTCGAATATTTCTATCTGCGCCTTGCCTGCATTTGCGACCTTTACCATAAATTGTTCGTTTGAATGATAGAAGTTATCTGATATAGTTATTATATTTTCAACACTTGTAGTGTCGTTCACTCTATAGTCTAAGCGATAGAGTAAATGTTTTTCTTGAGTGTTATTATTTTCGTCTTTATAATCTTCTTTCCATTTCAGGATCCAGAATCCTTCTTCTTGGCATACGTGCGATGTCATACTTGAGCGTTCTTTTGTTCCTGCTATCAATCGGTGAGGTTCTTCCATTAAGAATTCACCTGTTTCTGTTTTGAATGTGATATAAAGGACATCGACATCGCCGTAGCCAGCGTTTTGTCTCATATAGAACAAAGCTGCTTCGCCTTCATTGCCAGGCTGTATAGAGTTATATCCGAAGTTTGTCTCTTCAAAATCAGCTATCATGACGCCTTCGTCACCGTAAAGAAGTTCACCTTCTTTCGACACTTTCTGCATCACCATTCTTTGCCAGCTCTGACCTTCGCTTGTCTCTCTCCAGAATGCGAGGAATCCGTCGCCAGCAGGGTCTGCCATGACCTTACAGTTGAAATTTCTAAACTCACTGTAGTTTAATTTCACGTCGCCATTATCTGATGCTCCGCTAAAGCCTATTTCTCCGTCTTTGGTAACGTAAGACATATATGCTGTTTCAATATTTGTCATGCTTCTGTCGTCGTTCCAACCTAATATCACGCCGCCGTCGCCCGAAGGCTTCACATCTAAGATTGTCCATAATGGGATGCTACCCCAGCCGCCACGATAGATACGGGTGTCTTCGCTCCATACCGAGGTGCCGTCGAAATCCATCTTGCGGGCATATAAATCCTGAGCGCCGCCTTTAGCATAAACAAGAATAAATTGATTCATGCCAGCATCGACCAAATACGGATATTGGTAAGTGATTGTTTCATCGTTCAATCCTACTTCTGTTGGTTCCCATTGAGGTTCGCCTTTAGCTGTGATACGTTGAAGGTCGATAGCCAAGAGCTGTCCGTGAGAACGCATCCATGCGAATACGATACTTCCGTCAGTGAGCTCCACCATTCTCATGGCAGCAACCAAGTCTCTTCCGTTACCAAGCAAAACGCCGTCTTCTCCCCAAAGCTTCTCGCCTTCTGGAGAAATCTTATAGGCGTATGCTCCCATAAGGTCTTCATATTCATGAGCACGTGCATCAAAAACCACAACAATAATGTTGCCTTCTTTGTCGAGATAGAGATAATCGTTCACAACACAATAAGAACGATTTGGATAATCGGAAATCAACAGACCTAAGTCACCGAATTTCCTTACGCCATTCTTATCTATCGCCTGAAGACGATATTCATAAACAACATTATCGGTGTCGTACTCATCTTCTGCTTCCTTTAAGTTAGGACAATAACCAAGGAAATAAGTAGTACCGTCTTTCCCGACAACAGTTTTATTGTCGTAGATAGAAGTTCCTTCTGTGACAATAGGAATACCTTGATTTTCTATCCATTGTCCGTATGCGCTCAGCATACCGAAAAATAAAAATAGTGTAACGACTAAGTTTTTCATAAGGATAAAATTTATTTGATTAGTTTAAAAGTTTTATTTGATTCAGATGTCATGACATTGACGAGATACGTTCCCTTGCTGAAATCTGCCGTACTGATATTATTGACATTTTCAGCTTTCAAGACGCATCTTCCTGCGAGGTCATAGATTGCCACTTTGAAATCACGGCTTTCGTCAATAATGATACAATCGTTGATGTATGTCATTTTTATCTCATCATCGCTGAGTTCATCTATGCTTTCTCCTTTTTCTACTTCAAGGAAAACTCGCCATCCGAAGTCCTTGATTTCCATATTCTGAGTGAGAAGCTTGTCTTCATCTGAATAAATTTTAACATGACCGCGTGGCGAAGTTATTCCGTCGCCCCAGACATCAGTAACTTCAAAGCAATAGATTTTCCCTTGATCAAGGCTTAATTCAAACTCCAGTTCCTTAGCCTCGCCATTGACAAAACCCTCAAATTCTTCAACTATGTTTCCATCTTGATCTTTAAGCATAAAACGATTGTCGTCAGCATAGCTGTCTGATTTAATCTTTATCCTGACATTATCTGTGACGAGTGTCGGTTTGTTGAACGAGCCTTTTATCTTATTGCCCTTATATTCTTCTCCGTTGATGGAAGCGAGTGTCACCGACCAGTCGTTTTCTTCTGTTTGCGTCGTTGTCCAATCGACAGGAACAGCAATTTGTTTCATTGATAAAGCAGGGACTTCACCAGTCCATTCCACTTCTTTTGTAATGCCGTTAAGTTCCACATCGAAGGTTGCTTTTGTTATTGTCTCTGTCGATTTGTTATCGAGATATAATTCCACGAAAGAATAGAAATAATTTTTCCTGATTGGAATTTTAGGTTCCGATATTGTGGCTTCTAAAGGAAGCTCGAAGGAAGGATGCGTAAGTTTCTTTCCTGTCACGTTAAGGATATTCGATTCTGTTTCCGAAACGAAAGCTATTATTTCCAATTGTTCTGGCACTACTACAACGCCATTATAGTCGGAAGGCAAAACGTATTTATATGTTTTACTGAAGAAATCTCCTTTTTTGTTTTTGCTGATAGTATCGCCCAAGGCATCGGTGATATAATCGCGGAGCACATGTTGGTGCATATATTCATCGCCGACACCGCTGCCAGCCTGATAGCCTTGAATGTTATTTTGCAGTAATGCCACAGAAAGTTTTGGCTCATCGCTCGGCGAATCGGCTGTCCAGTAGCCTTCAACATTTATCGTCAGTTCTTCATAGAAATCATCATATTGGCAGTCGAGCCAGAGGTTTACAGGAGCAGTTTCTGAGTTTGTCTCTCTCGCTATCATCACCCACGACGATCTGCCAACAATGATGTTATCGTAATATTCTCTGCGGTTCACCATTCCTGAAGGATAGCTGTTGGCGCCATAGAAGTTGTGAATCGTCAAGCCGTCATCGGTGTTGAGATTGATTTGATCGGGAGCTGGATTCGAATAATATCCAGCATGAATAGCTATGATGAAGCCTTCGCCTTCTTTTGCAAGCTTAAGATTTTTCGCCATGGCGTGACCATCGGGACAGTTGCCGCATTGTATTCCCGTAAACTCTTCTATCAAGAATTTCTTATTCTCTGGTTTTGTGCTTACGTTGAAATCATTGCTTTCGACAGTTCCGTCTTTTAAAATCTTCTGCATATACAAACGGCTTGGCAACTCAGTAATATCGACATTAGTGTCGTCGGTTGGAAGTATTCTCTTGTCTTCCCACATCGCGATCCAATATTCATTATTGATGAGCTTGCTGATTTTAAGATTAGCTCTGTTTTCTGTTGTTGGAGAGAATGCTATCGGATCCAATACCACAGAGCCGTCCTCTTTACTTACCTTCATAAACAGGTTCACAACGTTATCACTATCGGAAGTCTTTTTGTTTTTCATGAAGAAGATAGCGATATTGCCTTCGCCGTCGTCGCTGATATTTTCATAGCCTAAATATGTCTCTTCATAAGGATACACTTCCACGCCTTCCGAGTCCCAAAGCAATTCTCCCGACATCGACATTTTCTGAAGCATCAGTCTGGAGTAGCCTTGTCCGTAAGACGTCTCACGACGAAGCACATAGACATATTGATTTTCTTTGTCGTAATATATTGAAGGTGCGAAGCTTCTCAAAGTGTCGGTATAAGCGATAGCCTCGCCACCTTCTTCAGATACGAAACCATGTTCTCCGTTTGACAAGACATGAGCGAGGTAAGTCCTTTCAAAATTTGTTCCGTTACGGTCGTCATACCAGCCAACAAAAACGCCGCCCTCGCCATCAGCTTGCACTTTCAGGAAAGTCCAGATCGGTATTGAGCCGAAGCCGTTTCTATAAATACGAGTATCGCTGTTCCATACTTCAGTGCCGTCGAAATCGAGTTTCTTGGCATTAAGTTCTTGTCCCGAACCCTTTGCATAAACCATAATAACTTGATTATTGCCAGCATTGACGAGATAAGGGAAAGTCATAGGAGTGACGCCATCTCCCAATATGACAGGTTCATCCCATAACATTTCACCATCTTGCGAAACACGTTCTAAATGAATGGTACCTATCTCATAATCGCCGTTCCATGTATACTCCACCCAAGCAAAATAATAAGAGCCGTCCTCTATTTGCACCATCGAGAGACAGCCTTGTGTAGCCTCCGAATATTTTCCTCTGTTAAGGTCGATGCCATGTTCACCCCAAAGCATTTCACCTTCAGGAGATATTTTATAAAGACGATAATTCTCGTTCACATTCGATTCCAAGCCAGCATCGACAGCATTATCGAGAGTCTGGTATGCAATGATGGTATTGTTATCTCTGTCTATGAGCGACAGCTGCTTTGCCGTAGTATAAAGCTTTGATGGAAGTTCATCGACAAGCATTGCGCCATCAGGGAAAATACTGTTACCGTCCTTATCATGAATATTGAAATAAGTTGCGATGCCATTACCATTAACGCCAGGACCGTTCCAAGCCGTGAGTGTGGTTCCATCGGGAATTACATTGAAGTCCCAATCGTATGCTATGGTTTCGGGATTAATTACATTGATCTGGTTCTTAAAATCTTGTGCCATTACTGCAAAAGCAGTTGCAAAAAATAAAGTTAGAATGAAGAAAAAACGTTTAAACATGACATAAAAATATTACAGTTTCATGCTTGCAATTTTAATGTATTTATTTCAAAATTCCAATTATTTTTTTAATTTTTTATACTTAATCAGTACGGCGCGCCATACGCTATATATGTATAAGCTCTTCAGGCTACTAGGTAATATAAAAAGGGGACGCAGTACAAACTACGTCCCTCATTCTTAACCATTAACTGTCAATTGTAAATTGTTAATTGTCAATTGTCAAATCAGTCACCTAATGTTGCAACCATAACAGCTTTGATGGTGTGCATTCTGTTTTCTGCTTCGTCGAAAACTATAGAATTTTCTGATTCGAAAACTTCTTCTGTTACTTCGATGCCATCGAGACCGAATTGTTTGTGAACGTCACGACCGACTTGTGTTTCTAAGTTGTGGTAAGCTGGCAAGCAGTGCATGAACTTACATTTTGGATTGCCAGTCATCTTCATCATTTCAGCGTTTACTTGGTAAGGTTTCAACATGCTGATACGTTGAGCCCATACTTCTGCTGGTTCGCCCATTGATACCCAAACGTCGGTGTAGATGAAGTCGCAGCCTTTAACGCCTTCTTCAACATTATCTGTAACTGTTACTATAGCGCCTGTTTCTTTAGCTATTTCTTTACATGTTGCTACGAGTTCTGCGTCTGGTTGTAATTCTTTTGGAGCTACGATTCTTACGTCCATACCCATCTTAGCGCCACCGACCATCAAAGAGTTACCCATGTTGAAACGAGCGTCGCCAACGTAAGCGAAAGTAACTTTGTTCAAAGGTTTGTCGGTGTGTTCTGACATTGTTAAGAAGTCAGCAAGGATTTGTGTTGGGTGGAATTCGTTTGTCAAGCCGTTCCATACTGGTACGCCAGCGTATTTTGCTAATTCTTCAACAGTAGCTTGGTCGAAGCCACGATATTCGATACCATCATACATGCGGCCGAGAACGCGTGCTGTGTCTTTCATTGATTCTTTAACACCGATTTGTGAGCCTGAAGGTCCTAAGTATGTTGCATGAGCGCCTTGGTCGTAAGCAGCTACTTCAAAAGCACAACGTGTACGTGTTGAAGTCTTTTCAAATATCAAAGCGATATTCTTGCCTTTTAATCTTTGTTGTTCTGTACCTGCATATTTAGCGCGTTTGAGGTCGCGAGCTAAATCTAAAAAGTATTGAATTTCTTTTGGAGTGAAGTCTAACAACTTCAAAAAGCTTCTGTTTCTTAAGTTGAATGCCATAATGTTATGATTTTTTTTGTTTGTAATTTCTAATGATGCAAAAATATGAAATTAATTCATACTACAAAGAATTAATTTAAGTCAAAAGTCTACGGTTTTTTGAGTCTACAAGACAACAAGACAACAAGTCACCAAGTAGAGTCGCGTCAATGATACCTACCCTATCAAACAACATTGACACGTCTAAACATGTCAGAGTCCAAAGTTCTGAGTTCAGAGTCCCGAATTACCATCTCGAGCAGGTTCCGCAGTTGCCTTTTCTTTTCTGTACATTAGTCGGCTGATATGCCCTCGAACATGATGATAGCAATATCGCTATGACCATCAATGCTAATATTATTTTTCTGCTTTTCATTTTTTTAGGATTAAAGGTGTAAAGGATTAAAGGGTTAAAGGGTTAGTTATATAGGGTTAAAGTTTAAAGTTCAGAGTTCAACCAGTCATCAAGTAGAGATGCGTCAATGACACCTTAAACATAAATACACATTGATACGTCTCAATATTTTTTTCAGATTCTCAGATTCTACTTCTTAATCCATAGTGCTGGGTTTACTGTCGTTCTGTTTTCTTGCCATATCTCAAAATGCAGTATCGTCTTGCCGTCGCTGACGTTGGTGTGGACACGTCCTATCTCCTGCCCTGTCGTCACCTTCTCCCCTGCCTTCACGAAGACTTTTTCAAGATTTGAATACAAGGTGAAATACAATCCGTGACGTATCAAGATGACGTTGTTGTTGCCTTGAAGCATGACGTAGCTGACTTCACCATCAAATACGGAACGTGCCTTAGCTCCTTTTGTTGTGCTTATATCAACACCATTGTTATTAACAGTGACTTTCTTCTGTGTCGGGTGCGGACTCAGACCGTATTTCCCCGTAATGATACCTTGTTCAACAGGATATGGCAGCTTGCCTTTGTTCTGCGCGAAGTTGCTCGACAGATTATAATCGACAGATTTAGTGTTGTTTTTCTTGGCGAGCTCTTCTCTTTCCTTAGCCTTCTTGATTTCTTCTGCTATAATCTTCTCTATCTGTTTCTTCAGCTTCTTCGTCTCGTTCTCCTTCTTCTTGATATCGCTTTGTATCTGGCTTTCTTTCTTCTTCAACGAAGCGACATCTTTGTTGAGTTTGTCGCGGTCTTTCTTCAGCGAGGCGTTCTCTTCTTTTTCCTTAGCCATGACCTTCTCAATCTCTCTCCTATTGGATTCATTTTTCTCCAACTGCTCGTTGATTTTTTCCTGAGTGTCTTTTATCTCTTCAATTTTAACCTTCACCAAATCGTTGAGTTCGCGTATGTAACGCATTCTACGCATCGCCTGGTTAAAATCCTCCGAAGAAAAAATAAAAAGTAAATTGTTAGTCTTACCTTTATTACGATAAGCTATCAATAGTAAGTTGGCATACTCTTTTTGAAAAAGTGTAAGGTCTTTTTTCAAAGCCGCAATCTCGTTCTTGTTCTTCTGAATATCTCTGTTCAAAGCATTGACCTGATTCTGATATGTCCTTATCAGACTCTCTCTCTGCTTTATTTGTGTCTGAAGCAGGCTGACCTGATTTATAGTCGTCTCCTTGTTTTTGGAAGTCTCTTTCAACAACTTCTCCGCAAGCTTGATGTCCTTCTGAATAGAATTGATTTTCTTCTCTAATGACTCAGTGCTCTGACTCCAAGCCGCGATGTTTATCATCAGGAGAAATAATAGAACTAAAAACTTTGAACGTTGAACTTGTTGAGACGTGTCAATGTTTATTGATTTTATAGGTATCATTGACGCGTCTCTACTTTTAGACTCTACGACTTTACGCCTCATAACCTCCTCCTTTCATATTTTTTTGTGATGTTAAAAGGAAAGCTCGGCTTCTCCCCTACTTTGATTTCTGAATAATCTATTTCAAGATTTATGTCGTCTCCTGAATTTAATTTGACACTGATTTTCGTAGGCAAAGACTTCCCGTTGATTTTTTGGAAGTTATCGTATTGAAGCTTTATCTTATTTACGTCATCGTCAAATAATCTTATCTCATATCCGCTTATCCTGAATGTCTTTGGCATCACCCAGATGTCAGTTCTCAGAACAGAATTTTCGTTAGACATCAATTTGTAGCTGTTGTTTTCTATCGCGACTCTATAGTCGTCGTTTCTTTCGATGTGATTGTTGTTGCCGACTAAAATATCTTGCAGGATTTTTATCGAAGCCTCGACAGGTAAAATCTCATTAACATAATCAAGGTTTTCTGCTATATATGTTTTATCGCTTCTGTTGATAAATTTTAAGGAGTCTTCAGTAATCATCACTCTTGCCATCTCTATGCCGAGTTTCAGTGAAAGTGAAACCCATATCAGGCTGTCGTTCTGCATCCTGAGCTGTCCTTTCAATCCAAATTTATTATCGCCTTTCATCTTCACATCGAACTTAGCTTCAAAGTTGTCGAACTCGAAATTGTTGTCTTCGATTTCTCTGATGATATGGTTGGCAGAATAATGTTTTAGTCGCGACCTTGAAATCTCCTTATTCGTAGAACATGAGCTTATTATGAAGATTAATGACAAAAGACAAAAGAGTAAAGGCTTTTTCCATGTTTTAACTTTTCTGGAAAAAGTCTGTAGACCATAGACTGTAGACCGTTGACACTTATTCATAAATCTCCTCATCTTTAATCTTTTGCTCGATAAATTCCGAAGCATCTCCCAACTTCTTAGCTTTCTTCCAATTCTGAACCGCTTTATCTTTTTCACCTAATTTATACAGAATATCGCCGTAATGTTCGTAGTTGACACCTCCAGCATTTTTATCGTAGGAGAAGACTTTTTCCATCCATTTCTTTGCTTCTTTGTAGCGTCCTAATTTATATAACACCCAAGCGTAAGTATCTAAGAAAGTGACGTTTTTAGGTTCTTTCTCTATCGTTATCGCCGACATTTTCAATGCGTCTTCCAACCTCGCGCCATCAACAGAAAGGAAGTAAGCGTAATTATTTAACACGTAAACATTTTCCGGATTATTTTTAAGGACTCTGTCGTAATATTTATACATCATCTCCTTATTACCGAGTTCATGATATACGTCAGCGATATAAGTGTCGAAGTCGGCGGTGAGTTTTTTGTCAGCCGACATAAACCTTCCTTTTTCCAAGACTTTTATAGCCTCTTCATATCTTTTCATATCGATAAGAGCCAATCCGTTGAAGAGATAAAACAGCGGCTGCTCAGGATAAAATCGCTGCGCCTTTACAGTATGTTCATATAAATCTTCAACAGCATTCAGTTCTAAATCTGTGATTATTAACTGATACCAACTCATGAAGCTGCTGCTGTCTCTCGCCACTGCCTCCGAATAATATCTCTTGGCTTCAGCATAATCTTCATTGTTATAATGCACGGTGCCAATAACATAATATCCAAGTTCCTTGTCGGGATGCACCTCGATGAAAGTCTTGCCAGCCACTTCAGCTTCTCTGATGGTATTCTCGTTATCTTCTCTATCGTTGAACCAATATTCGTAAATCTGCAATTTGGTGTTATAATCCAAATTCTTGTTTTTTATCGAAAGGACAAACTCCTCGAAAGCCTTGTCAAGTTCGCCTTGTTTTTGATAATATTCTAACAAGGAAGTGTTGATATATGGGTCTTCAGGATTTAACTCCTTAATTTCAAGATACTTCTCGTATGCGTCTTTCTCTCTGCCACTTTGATTATAAACCTCTGCTAACATCGACAAATATCTCGTCTCATAAGGAAAAGCATTCGACAGTTTCTCAAGTTCTTTTATCACATTATCACCATCGCCGAGCATATTGTAAATCTCTATTTTCATCATAGAGAGATATTCATTCACGCCGACATTATCTTCAAAGACGTTCAACTTTTCTATCAGCTCTTCATGACGTTCAAGATGAAGCAAGGCGTCGATATATACTTCAAGATATTCAAGGTTATTTGGCTCGTTCTCGAGTAGTTTGCTGTAGATATTCACGAATGACTCGTAATCGTAGCTTTGTTTATAGAAGTCTGCAAGTCGTATCTGATACCATTTGTTGGTGCTGTCGAGAGCGACGGCATTCTCTATCATCTCAAATCCTTTTTCCTGCAAGCCTTTCTTAGCATAAAGCGCACTGAGTTCATACATGCTCGCATGATCTTCAGGAAATGCTTTCAATGCGTTCTCGAAACATTCTATCGCCACGTCGTAATTTTCGTTGTATTTATTTTCAATGCCTTTCGAGAAATATTCCGCATTCTGAGCCAAGCTCATCTTAGGCTGTATCGTATCCTGACAAAATGCAATAGAACTTGTCAAGAACAATGATAATGTCAAGAAAAATAATTTGTTTCTATTCATTGCGATTTTTTTAAAGTCAACAAGTCTACGAGTCTACAAGTCAACGAGTAATAAATAACTATTAACTGTTAATTGTAAATTGTCAACTGTTAATTGTCAATTCTTCCCTGTGTGTCCGAAACCGCCGGCGCCTCTTTCTGTGTCGCTCAACATCTCCACGTTCACTACTTCCATCTGTTCGCATTTGGCGAAGACAATCTGTGCTACTCTGTCGCCACTGTTGATGACGAAGTCGCTGTCAGATAAGTTGATAAGTATTATCTTAACTTCACCTCTATAGTCGGCGTCGATGGTTCCCGGCGTGTTCAAGACAGTGATGCCGCTTTTTATTGCCAAGCCGCTGCGTGGTCTCACTTGTCCTTCATAGCCTTCAGGAATCTCCATGAAAAGTCCGGTTGGAATCAACATTCTCTGCATTGGTTTCAAAGTTATCGAACCTTCTGGTAAATAAGCTCTTAAGTCCATGCCTGCCGAACTCGCTGTCTCGTAAACAGGTAAATTGTTATCAGATTTATTAACGATTTTTACTGTCATAATTATTCTATTTTTAGTGGATTTTTTCTTTCTAAAACGTAAACTATCGCGATATATGATATTAACATCAAAGTATTTATTGTAAGTTTTAAGACAATGTTAAAATCTATTATCATATTACTTACGATAAATAAAGCGAAAGCTATTATGCAATATATTGTTATTCTGCCTATTTGATAAGGTATCGGCAAGACGCGCTGTCCCCAGAAATAAGAAACGAGCATCATGACGATGTAGCAGGCGAGATGCGCGATGGCAGCTCCCATATAACCGATTTTCGGTATCAAAGTGAAGAAACATATCAAAGTTACGATGGAGCCTATGATGGCGATGATTGTGCCATAATATGTCTTGTCCGACAGCTTGAACCATATAGAGAGGTTGAAGACGATGCCATATAACATATTGGCGATTAAGATTATCGGGACTATTCTGAGACCTTCGCGATAGTCGCTGCCGTTTCTTCCGACGAAATGCTGTAATATGTCCATATAAAACATCACGCCTAAGAAAATCAGCAGACAGAAGATGACGAAGTATGTCATGACTTTGGCGTATAAATTGGGAGCGTTGCGGTCTTTGGCGTGACTGAAGAAAAACGGCTCCGAGGCGAAACGGAACATCTGTATGAAAATCGTCATCAGTACGCCGAGCTTGAAGTTAGCAGAATAAATACCAAGCTGCTGCATGGCATACTCCTCGCCTGTTATATTCATGCTCAACAACGTAGCTTCATCAGGAATGCTGACAAGATACTTGATTAAAATCTTGTCGGCCACTTCATTCACCATGCCGACCAAACTTATCAACAATATTGGAAATGAATATCTCAGCATCGGGACGATTAAATCTTTGTTCAGACTTAATCTTAATTTTGAAAGCTGAGGGAAAAGTAATATCAGATTTAGAAGACTTGCTATGATATTGGAAATGAAGACCCAGATAAGCAATGACGTTTGTTCTCCGAAGATGCTCTCTGCTATCATCATCGACTTTTCTGGAATGATGACTAAGAATAAGATATTGCAGAAGATGTTTGTCAAGACGTTGATTGTCTTTATCAAACTGAAGCGTCCTGCCTTGTTTTCTTTTCTCAGCATCGCAAAAGGAATAGCCGCTGCTGCATCAATCGCTACTATAATTCCTAACAGAAGAACGTAATGAGTGTTAAATTCGTAATGTATTAAGGCAGCGAACGACTTGTAGAAGAAACAGTAAAACAAAAGGAAAAGCGTTGTGATTAAAAGCACTATCGTCTCGGCATTGTTAAAGACTTTGCTGCTGTCTTCTTTTTGTGAGAAACGGAAGAATGTCGTCTCCATTCCGAATGTCAAGACGGCGAGCAGCAAGGCAATCCAAGCATAAAGCTCAGAGATCTGTCCGTATTCTCCCGAGACGAAGACGCGCACATAAAAAGGCGTAAGTAAATAATTTAGCAGCCTCGGTACTATAGTGCCGAGACCGTAAATCACTGTCTGCCCCGCTAACGCCTTGATAGGATTCTTCATCGCTTTTAATATTTAACTATTTTCTTGATGACACTTCCTTCGTTAGTCTTGATATTAACGAAATATATTCCCGATTCTAAATCGCTTATGACATATTCTCTGTCATCGATATTAGCTTCAAAAATCTTAGCTCCAACAACATTATATAATGTGATGCTTTCTATGTTATCATGTTTTATTGTGAAGATTCCCTTCGAAGGATTAGGATAAATAGTCACATCTGGAATGATATTCTCCGCAACGCCAACGCAAATAGCGATGTCTTCTGAAGAAGTATTACCATTGCAACTTTCATAAACAGGTCTCACGCTATAGGTATAAGAACCGCTGATGAGATTGTTATCCACGTAGCTTAACTCTTCTGTAGTGGCGATGAGTGTTGTCTCACGATATATTTCATAATTGATAACGCCTTCTTTTTCTGGAGCTTCCCAAGATAGATTCACTGAGTTGCTGCCAACATTCACGTTGAAGTTTTTCACGCCTTCGCATGTCTCAATAATCATATCTTGTGTAGAACAATTCTGAGTCCAGCTGAAGAAAGTACCGCTTTGAGAGCCAGAACCACTGAAAATCTCGACGCCATTATCATAGTTTATAGAATATTTACATTCAGCGTCAGCATAGCTTTTCTTCCATTCCAACGACACTTCAACTCCAGTGTTCAATGTCTTTGTGAAGGTCTCCGATTTACCTTTAGTTATTGTATAACTGTCAGATTCTGAACCATCATTATAATTTGCGATGATTTTAGCTCCACCCCAGCCATCACCGAAATCGTCTTTTAAATTGTAAATTATATCGCAAGTGTTAATATAATTTATGTTAAAAGCTTTTGTGAAGTTATATTTATCTTTTATCTCAAGATTGAAAGTGATGTCGCTATTATCAGATACGTTATTCGATAATGTGACATTGTAGTATGCTGTAACGGAACTATTTGGAGCTATTGAACCGAACTCAGCTTCGCTTTTATTTATCGTGATGTTGTTATCGTTACTTGTTAAAATTCCATTAACATTTAATGCTATCTCCCTTCCTCTGTTATTTATGACAACGCCTAAGTCTGCCGTCTCGCCTGCTTCGAGAATGCCGTTGTTATTGTCGTCGTTTTTCACAATGACTTCCGAGAACAATAAGTCTTTGTCGAATGTCACGACGGAAAATCTCGTAGTGGAAATAACATTATCGTCTTTGTAAAATTCTATGTCGAAGAACAATGTGGTTTGGTCTTTAATATCATTACCGGCTATAAAGCTAAATTCATTGATGTTAAATATTTGATTTGCAGCTATGTTATTTATTTCGACATTTCCATTAGTGATATTAACTAAATCGTTGGTGCATTTTAATACAGCTTTCACGTTGTCGAAACTATCGTCGGAAATATTTTCAAAAGTGATGTCGAGTTCAATTTCTTCGCCAACATTTATCTTGTTGTTATTATTTTTATCGGTGAATGTCAATTCTTTAAAGATGATATCGCCCATGTCGATGGCATTTATTGCAGCGAGAGCGTCTACTCTACCCGAGCCTGTTTTGTTATTTTTCTTCTCTTCTAATTTTACTGCTGTCGTCTCTAAAATCATGCTGATTTGTTCTGGTGTCAATTCTGGATTTTTCGACAGCATGAGGCTCATGATACCTGCTACGCAAGGAGTTGCCTGTGATGTACCGTTCATTTTTACATAATCTTCGCTGTTGTTCCCTAACGAGATAATATCTACACCTGGAGCACAGACGTCGGGACGTATCAAGCCGATGCCTGGATCATAAGGATAGTCGGCGTAAGAAGTCTCTTGCCATGTCACTGGTCCTTGTGACGAAAATGCGGCAGGTTTATCATTTTTATCTACGGCTCCGACCGAAACGACGCATGATGTAGCTCCGCTATTTTCCTGTTGGTCAGGGTGAATCCATGGAGCTGGGCAGCTGCCTGGCACTCTGACGTTGTTTGGTATCGGATTCTTGTTAAGTGAATTACCATCGTTGCCTGCTGCCACTGCGGCAATTACGCCAGCTTCTAATGTCTTGACACAAGCTTCTCGTAACATCTCTCTTTCTGATGTCGAGGAACTGGCAATTCCGACCGACATGCTCAAAACATCGGCTCCATGTTCTACGGCGAACTCCATTCCCGAGACGATTTTGCCAGCGTCGGTGTTGCCCGTACTGTTTATGATTTTCACACACATCAATGTGGCGTCTGGCGCGACTCCTGTTCGTGTGCCGCTACTGCCATCGCCGCAAATAATTCCAGAACAATGAGTTCCATGTCCTGTTCCATCCATAGGATCGTTGTTGTTATCGGCAAAGTTATATCCGTGTTTTGGAAATTCTACGCCACCGTCCCAGAGATGATCTGCTAAATCTACTTGCTCATAATCAACACCAGAGTCTAATATCGCGACTAAAACGCCTTCTCCCGTATATCCTAAATCCCAGACTTTGTCAGCATTGACTTGCAATACGTTAGACGTGATTTCCATCTTGTCGTCTCGTTGACTCGTTGACTTGTTGTCTCCTAAAATCACTTTTCTTTCAGCATTCAATCCTATTAATAGAATGTCATCGCGTTTCGATAATGCCTCGATAACGTCTTTTGTCGTTGTGCAAGTGATTGAATTTGAAAGCCAATGGCAAACCATATCAGTGACAGCTCCTTTGCTTTCCTGCGACTTGATAAAGGAAACGACTTCTTGTTGCGATGCTTCTGAGAATTCTTTAAACTCTTTAATCACAGCTTGTCGCTTAGTCTCTTTATCTAAATAATTATTAGAATTTGTTCTTAGTTCCTTAACATCTAACTGCGACTTGAAAATTATATTTACGCTGATTTTCTCGTCGTTGTTTTGATTCATAAATTCTTGTAATTCTGGCTCGATGATATTTTGCGCAAAGGCTGCTGTTCCTATAATGCAAATTAGGATTAATGTTAAAATATTCCTTTTCATAATTTATGGATTTTCATTTTTGCAAATATAATAATTTACTCTTTATTCATTTCTTAATATTTATTATAAACGTCGTTCCTTTCCCGACTTCGCTTTCAAAGTTTATCTTGCCGTCTAATGTCTCCAAAATATCGTAAACTATTGATAATCCGACTCCCATACCGCTCGACTTTGTGGTGAAATTAGGCATGAATATTTTTTTCTTTTCTTCTTCAGCAATTCCGCAGCCATTATCGCTAATTGAAATATTAAATGAATTTTCCCAATCGTTAATTTTAATTAAGATTTCACCATTGTCATTTTTGCCAATAGCTTGTATTGCATTTTTGATGATATTACCAAAAACGATGCCTAAATTGTTTTTATCTGAATTGATATTGAAATCGCTTTCGTTTTCCACAACGAGCTTTATCTTTATGTTTTCATTATTGTCATAAAGATTTATAGTGTTAAGAATAAGCTCTTTAAGATTGAAATATTCGATGTTTTTCTTTGGCAGTTTCGCATAATCTGAAAACGCGCTTGCAATATTTGAAAGTATTTCAATCTGTTCTAAAGTCGATTTTGTCGTCTCACGCAATTTCTTGTCGATGTCAGGATTTTTCTCGTCCCACGCCATCTGCAAAAATTGAATGTTGAGTTTCATCGGTGTCAGCGGATTTTTTATCTCATGCGCTACCTGACGTGCCATCTCTCTCCAAGCCGTCTCTCTCTCCGAACGCATCAGTTTGTTGGCGCTGATTTCCAATTCCTTAATCAGTTTATTATAAATCTCAATCAGATCCCCAATCTCGTCGTTGCTTTTCCATTCTATAATCTCGTTTTTCTCTCCAAGATTGATTTTCTGCATCTTATCTTGTATTATCTCTAAAGGCTTTATTGTCTTCCTCGTCATCAAAATTACTATCAATGCCGACAATCCCATCAAAACTAAAATAATATTAAGATAAGTTATGACGAAATTCGACATACTGCTTTTGTTGGTCATCGTATTGTCGAAATACGGAATATTGATGATGGCGTAAGTGATTCCGTCATTGTCTTTCAGTGGGAAATATGACGAGTTGTAAGTCGTCTCGTCAATCTTTTCTTCGCAAGAATAAAACAATCTGTTTCGCAGTTTAATCGCTTCATAAGCCTTTCTGTTAATAATTTTTGACTTATGTTCTTCGAAAAGTTTTGGCTGTGTAGTGTTTATCAAATTACCGTCTAAATCGTAAATATTGATATCGGTAAAATAGTTTTCTTTATAATTTTTAAGATAATCTGTATCGTTGATGTCGTTACGTTTAAAATCGTCCTCGATATTTTTAACTATAGTTTTATTCTTTTCATATTGAAATTCAAATGTCTTCTTATTCAATGAATTTCTCATAAACAAGAATGATGTAACTCCTGCAACCATAAATGAGAAACTCAAAGTCAAGATGATTGTCATCTGCATTTTTCCGTGGAAGCTCTGTTTGATTATCTTGTTTTCTCGTTTTTTAGACACTTTCCAGATGAAGAAATGTATCAGAGATAGTATCAGAAATATGTATGAAAACGGAGCAACGATGTCGATGAAACGTGGTTTCTCGATGGTGACTATAATAGTTTTGTCGCCAAAGGTTTTTGTCAGATGTTTGAAAATTCTTGTTTTTACGTATTCTTCGTTCTTATATCTGAAATTGCTAAGCTCGCTCGGATAGTTATAGAAACCATATTTATATTGCAGAATATCACCGTTATAGCTACTGAACGAATAATTCACGAGATTCGGCATTATGATATTTTCGTGCGAACTTACAAGCTCAGGCAGACCTATATAATATAATATGTATTCTTTGTAGAACTCGATGTACATTATGTTCCGATGCGTGGAGTCGATAGGGGAGAGGTCGAGTTTTAAGATATAATAGCTGTCTGTTGTCGGGTCATCGACTAATGTTAGCTCCTCGTTGATTTTCACTGTGTTATTTACTTCTAATATTTCATTAAATAAATTGTTACAGTTAATCTCAAAATCGTCTATATCTTTTAAAATCAATATCGTATTTGTGTCGCATAACGTAACGACTTTGTTATAAACATTGATCTCCTTTGTGTTAAAATATTTTTGGTTAAGATAATTTAAGATACTGTCGTCCGAAGGGAAATTGTTGTCTTTCTGCCAATTGATAATATACTCGTCATTCTTAATTTTCTCGGAAATATTTATCATCGATTTTTCAAAAGTCTTGTCCGATTCGTCGCCCACAACATTTGCGAACCATTCCATCTCTTCCTTTTCTTTCGTCTCATTAATGAGATAAAGTATGTAAGTCAATTGTATCGACATCAATGTTATGATGCACAGCTCTTTAATGATTGTTTTTGCTCTTGTTTTACTTTTTTTCTCCCAAATAGTTATTAGATAATAAGTTAAGCAAACAATATTTGTAAGAATGGAATAATGCAGTTCGATAAATTGATTTGATATGATTTCAAATATTGCACCGAGTGCAAGCAGACATATTATCGACCACATATAAGATTGCTCTTCTGTAATGATAATTTTCATTATATTATTGAGCATCTGTATGATAGCACACGTAAATACTACAATTATGAATAGAAAGATGTAGCTGCCTGTAGTGGTGTTATATATTTGAAGGAATGAAAATGGAATGTTGATATTTGAGATGAGTTCAAATATGAGAAAGGTGTATAAGAGTATGAATATTATTAAGATAGCTGAGCTGATAAATATTCGAGACGATTGTTTTAATGTAGATTTTTCTTTGATTGTTGAAGAAAAGATGATGCTGTTGCCAAAGAATAATATTGCAAATTCCGCAAGCGAGCCGAGGCTGATTGAATATCTGCAGCTTTCTATCAGGCACGACTTTCCGAATAAATTGGAAGTTGAAATAAATAGATTTTTCTGTAAAAATATGATTATAAAGTATAAGCCTATGCTGGTGATTAAAAACATCAGATATTTATGTTTGGCTTTATCTGATATTTTGTACCATAATAATGCAAGCGATTTTGTGAAAATTATTATTAACAATAATCCTAAGATATACGACTCTAAATCGTTCATCTTTGCGTGATAATCGATGTGGTACGACAATTTTTCATTTTCGAGGCAGAAGTTAATATTATAAGAGCCGTTAATTTTCTCGGGAATATAATTGTCGTGCTTCTCTAAATAAGGATTGTGATGGCAGAGTGGGGTAGAGGTGAAAATTTTTAATGAATCGCAGGAAGACATTGCGACGTAATAATCGTAATGACCTTGTTTGTAGATATTATTTTTTGAGTTGAGTTGCAGTAACGACCTTGGGTCGTTTATGTCGGAATTCCAGTATATAAGGCTGTCGTTTTTGAAGAAATAAGCCGCTATATTATTTTCATCTTTTGTCGGAAAGAATTTTTTAGGATCCTTTATGATTATTTCATAATGTTGCTTAAAGTAAGATGCTATGCTGTCGTGTTTGTTTTGTAATGTTATAAGTGACGATGAAATTTCGTCAGCTATTCTTTCTTTGCTATTTTTTGATTTTATGATAATGTTGCTTGAAATAAATATCAAGACAAGTAAAAATAGGCTTACGTAATCCTTATAAATACTATTTTTCTTCATAAAATCAGTGTTATTTAGTTTTTCTGTTATAAATCAACCATTTAGCATTAAATCACAGCTTTTAAAATTTCATTCGTTCTAATCGACTTTTTTGATTTTTCTGACTCTTACTTCATTAAAGTATAAAAATCGCTTAAAACGCCTTAAAATTGCTTATTTTCACTTTTTGATAATTTTAATTCTTAATTATGAATTATGCATTCTTAATTAATATGTACACCAAGCTTGAATATTCGCCTGATTTTTTGGCTTTTCTATTTGATTTCCAGCCTATTATTGCACCTTTTATAAACGAATTGCCATTACCTAAATATTGTTCGCTGAGCATTGATATATAGAAGCTATCCCATTTAAGTGGTTTAATATCAGCGAGTTGAAACTGAGTTTCTTTAAAAATATTTTCAATAGATGTTCTTGAGAAGTGATTTAAGTGTCGTGGAACGTCGTAGGCCGCCCATTTATCTTTATAATATTCTGCATCGTAAGATTTATAGTTTGGAAGAGCTAAAATTAGTCTGCCGTCATTTTTGAGTAATCTTTGTAGATGATGAATTTCTGTTTTGAGATCTGCCACATGTTCGAGAACATGCCACATTGTAATTATATCAAATGAATTGTCGGGTAGATTTTTTAAGTCGGCAGGGGAGAGGACTTCAGTATTTAATTTCTTTTCTGCAATTTTTCTTGCATCATCGTTTGGTTCGATACCTATTATATCGCAGCCTTTTTCTTTTGCATAGTTAAGGAAATCACCTACACCGCAGCCAATATCTAATATTTTAACCGCTGACTGTTGACTGCCGACTGCTATATTAAATTTGTTCTTGATGTTAGTCTTTTTTACGATATTATATATCCTTGCAAACAAACTTCTTTTCTCATCATTATGGCTTAGATATTCTTCCGATTTATAATAATCTCCGATTTTATCTGGGGCAGGGCATGGGGTTGTAAACAAAAGTTTACAATCATTACATTCAAGGATTTCAAAATCTTCTTGTGTGAGAAAATAATCTTTAAGTTGTAAAAATTGATGATTATTTTCTGAGTTGCACCATAGACATTTTTTGCTCATAATATTTTATTTCAATAATTTATACTTCTATTTCACGTGAAACTATCTGCCGAGATAAACAGCGATAACAGAAATATCAGCAGGAGAGATGCCGCTAATTCTACTTGCCTGACCTAAAGTCTGTGGTTTATGTTTTGTCAATTTTTCTCTCGCCTCCATTGTTAATGAATTTAAGGCGTAGTAATCGAAATCTGGACTTAGTTTTACGTTTTCGAGTCTGTTTAACTTATCAGCGACCTCTCTTTCTTTGTCGATATAACCCTCATATTTGACTATAATCTCAGCCTCTTCAACAATGTTTCTTATAGATTCATTGCTTAAATCATATTCGTTTTTAAGATTGTCTATAACATTTATCATATCAGTTAGACTTATTTGAGGACGAGTAAGGATCTGAGCCAAGCGCATTTTATTAGCAATGCCAGGAGTGCCTTTCGATTCTAACAATCCATTAATTCTGTCTGGACTGATATTGGTGTTTTTTAAGAAATCAACTAATTCGTTAATTCTTTCATATTTGTTTTTATAATGATTCAAGCGTTCTTCTGTTGCGAGACCTATCTCATATCCTTTTTCTGTAAGACGAGCGTCTGCATTATCTTGACGTAATAAGATGCGATATTCTGCGCGACTTGTAAACATTCTGTATGGCTCATCGACGCTCTTTGTAATTAAATCATCAATTAAAACTCCGATATAAGCTTCATCTCTGCGCAAAACTATAGGTTCTAAATCGTGAATAGATCTGTGTGCGTTGATGCCAGCCATCAGGCCTTGAGCAGCGGCTTCTTCGTAACCCGTAGTTCCGTTGATTTGTCCTGCGAAAAACAAGCCATGAATATGATGTGTTTCTAAGCTATGATAAAGCTGGTTAGGAGGGAAGAAGTCGTATTCTATAGCATAACCTGGACGGAAAATCTTAGCGTTTTCAAAACCTTCTATATGGCGCAATGCTTCATATTGTATATCTTCAGGCAGGGAAGAACTGAATCCGTTAAGGTAGTATTCCACAGTTGTCCTGCCTTCTGGCTCGACAAACAACTGATGAAAATCTTTGTCGGCAAAGCGCTCTATTTTATCTTCGATGCTTGGACAATATCTTGGTCCTATTCCTTTTATTCTGCCTGTGAACAGCGGAGATTTTTCAAATCCTTTTCTTAAAATATCGTGTACTTCTAATGAAGTGTAAGCAATATGACAGCTACGTTGTTGTTTAGGCTTTTCTATTTCTAAATATGAAAATCCTGTTACGTCATCGTCGCCTTTTTGTTCCGAGAGTTTACTAAAGTCGATGCTTCTTCCGTCTATTCTCATCGGAGTCCCCGTCTTCATTCTGTCGGCTTCAAATCCTAAAGAGACGAGTTGTTCTGTAATTCCGTAGCTTGCGCTTTCGGATATTCTGCCACCAGAAAACGATTTTTCTCCAATAAATATTTTTCCATTCAAGAAAGTTCCGTTGGTTAAAATGACGGTTTTTGAATAAATATCGCCTCCCATCTGGCAGTGTACGCCGCGAATAATGTCACCTTCAACGATAAGAGAATCGACATGATCTTGCCAAAATTCTAAGTTATTAGTCTTTTCAAGTACGTTTCTCCATTCTGCTGCAAATTCAAATTTATCGCTTTGGACTCGTGGGCTCCACACTGCTGGTCCTTTTGATTTATTAAGCATTCTAAATTGTATCATTGTCTTGTCGGCAACAATACCCATCTGCCCGCCGAGAGCGTCAATTTCGCGAACAATCTGACCTTTGGCTATTCCTCCAACAGCGGGGTTACACGACATGGCTGCCATTGCGTTCATGTTCATTGTGATGAGAAGTGTCTTGCTTCCCATATTTGCGGCAGCTGCTGCAGCCTCGCATCCGGCGTGACCTCCGCCTACAACAATAACATCGTATTTGTCGAATATCATATCTTTTGTTTATTATTTCACGTGAAACGTATTTTATAACTTTCTAATTATCATCATTTAACTCTCATCATAAGACATTTTTCTTCTTCCTCTCTCATCTGCTTCTCATCATCTTCACATAAGTCGTCAAAGCCGATTAAATGTAATACTCCATGTGCCATGACTCGATGTAATTCGTCTCTGAAACTACGATTGAAAGTGACAGCATTTTCCTTGATTCGATCAATGCTTATATGAAACTCTGCCGACAAAATCGTCTCGCATTCATTCAAAGGAAAAGTGATAATGTCGGTGTAAAAATCGTGTCCCAATAACTCTACATTCATCTTATAAAGATATTCGTCGCTACAAAATGAATAATACAATTCTCCAACTTCCTTGCCGTAAGATTTGACAAAGTCTCTTATCCATTCTTTCACGCCAAACATCTCTTCGGTTAAAATGTCAGTATCTATGAAATCAATTTTTATCATCTGTATTCTCTTTATTTAAATTCTTTTTGAAGAAATAATCGTTGATTTTTGTTCTATAGAATGGTTGATATTCTATGCTGTTCATTCTTAAAAATTCCTGTTGTTTCTTCAAGTTTTCCTGGTATTCTATCTCGTCAATCTTGCGTTTTTCATAGGTGCCTTTAAATTCCTCCGACTTGCGTTTCTCTTCTTTCTCGCGTTCTTCTTGCGCATTCTGTGCTTTTAACATTCTCAACAAAATATCCTGATTGCGTTTAATTGTCTGATTATTGATTTTTTTATTCACCAAATCTTCTTCCAATTTCTCCATATCTTTTATGATTTGGTTGACGCCGTCGTCGCCTGTCATTCCTTCTTTCTTCATCTCATCTAACATCTTCTGCATCTGTTCGCGCAGCATTTCTTGTTGGGCTGCCATACGAGCAAATTCCTCGCTCATCGACTGTTGCGGCTTTCCTTCTTTCTGTTGTTGCTGCATCTCTTTCCTCATCTGTTCCAGCTGCTTGCCAAGTTGCTCCTGCAAGTCTTTCATCTTCTTCATGCTCTGTTTCCCTTGACTTGGCTTTTTGCTGTTTTTTGGCTTCGAACATGAGCCGCTCGCTTCCATCATGCTCTCATTCATATCGTTAAGAGATTCTGCCAACATCAATGCCAAATTATTCATCGACATCATAGCTCTTTGCTGACGAGAACTTGCCGAGCTTAACATCATCTCGTTCATTTCTTTCATCGCCTGATTTAATTGCTGGTCGATGAGTTGCAATTCGTTGAATACGAAGTTTTTAATCTTAGGCTGACGCATCGCCATCTTTCTCAAAGAGTCTTCAACCATTGCAAAATTGTCGCTGATTTCTTTCTGGCGACTTATCTTTTCCGAAAGTGTCGGATCATCTTTCTTCATATTGCCGACTTCATTCATCAACTTTTCTTCATCATGAGATGAGCGGACGACGTTTTCTAACAGAATACGAATTAAATGCGCATCTTCACCAAGTTGTTCCATTCCTCCCATCATCATATCCATTGAGAGCTTGTCAGCCATCTCCTTCATCTTCTTGCCAGCCGCATTTTTCTTCTGGCTCGCTCCGGAATCATCGCCGCTTTTCTCCATCTCGCCGGCTTCTTCCAAATCGCTGTTGATTTCTTCCTCAGTCTTTTCGTCTTTGGAAATGTTGAAAGGCTCTTGTAGACCTTTATTCTTTTCCATAATGGAATCTAACTCTTTCGACAACTCATCAAATTGATTCTTAGCATCTTCCGAACTTAAAGAGTCGTTGTTGTATTCATTCATGTTCTCCAACTTCTCTGATAAGTCATTCATCTTGTCAATCAATTCGTTAAGATCTTTCTCGACTTTAAGCTGTTCTAACAAGGCGAGATTTCTGTCCATCATCTCTTGAAGTTCTTTATTGCTGTTCTTCAAGTCTTGCATCATTTGCTGCATTTTCTCACGCGGCATCTCACCAAGCATTTTCTCGAGTTCTTCCATCATTTTCTTCATCTCATCAGGAATGACCTCTTCAAACAATTTGTTTATCTGCTCTTGCTTCTTCAACAACTCTTCTGAAGTAAGCTCGTTATTTTCCATAAATTCCTGAAGCTCTTTCTGTTCCTCTTGGACTTTCTCCCATTCTTCTTGAATTTCCTTCTGTTTTTCAAGCAGCTGCTTCATCTTTTCCTTGTCGGTCCAATCTAACTCTTTCTTCGACATCAGATCTTTAAGCATTTCTTCAATATCTTTACGAAGCTGCTCTAAATCATTGGTTTTGTCTTCTAACTTAGAAATTATATTGTTTTCCGAAGATTCAGCAATCGAGTCGAGAGCTTCTTTTGTTGGCATACTTATATAAAACAACTCAGAGCGTCTCGACTTGGCTCCATTGATTCCGTCGTTATCCCAAATCTCAAAATATGATTTGATTTCATCACCTGGATATATTTCAAGTGTGTCTAAATCAATGCTATAATAGAACGAAGTACGAACTTCTCTTTTGTTGATGTTAATTTCTTTTATGAAAGACTGATGAGTTTTATTCTCAACTTCAAAATGATAAAGCAGTTTAGAAAAACCGTAATCATCGGCGATGAGACCGGAATAATATGTTTGTTTTGAAAAATCTTCGTTGAAAGGCTGAACCTGAATTTCTGGATATGCATCTGGAACGACCTCGATGGTAAAAGGTATCGGATTGTTGTCTTCGCGCCATTCGTTAGCGATATTAACGTAAAACTTTGTATTGAGCAATGCTTTAAAACTATATTCGTAATTATTATTATCTGATTTAATATTATGATTTATAGAATCTTGAAGTATGTTTAACGAAGTCACATCTTTTGTGTGAAATATAAATTTCACTTCAGAACCTTGCGGAAGTAAAAGTCGTGTCTTTCCCGACAATGTCTCTTTCTTTCTGTTAATATATTCAGGAAATGTAATCTCAGTTTCATAATAAAGCAATGTAGGTGAAGGATTTACGATGATGCTAATCTCTGGACTTATATAATCGCCACCGACAATCTGAAAACTTTCCGATTGATAGATATTATTAAAAACAAAATGAAAGTCGTTGTTAGTCGTTTTTGTCATCATGCGAGTCCCAGATGAAGTGATTACATGAAATTTCTCAGGAATCATCTCGCCAGTAACGTGAATTTTAAAATCTATGTCATCGCCTTGAATTACCTCAATTCTTTCGGCTTGGAGCTCCACTTTGAAAGGAAGCGGTTTTACGTAAATCTTATCGTAATTGATAATTCTCTCGACAGGTCTTTGGGAGAAGTCGGGGAAGAAAATGATAAGAGCGATTAGGATTATAAATGCTAAGCCAAATATTTTCAGATATTTATAATTTTCTTTAAGATTAACAGCATCGCTGAACTTGATAGGCTGAAGGGTTTTGGTCCTTTGTTCGATTGTTGCGAGAAGCAGCTCGTTCTCTGAATTAATGGCAACATCTTCAGAGAGTTGAAGAGTGTTAAGAAGTTTATCTTTTATTTCGGGGAAATGACTTCCTATCAAGACTGCGGCTTCTTTGTCGGACATCTTTTTTCTAAAACGGATAAGATTGATGATAGGAATGATGAAATAAAAGATTGTTATTATTGAAAATATGAAAGCCAAGCTGATGAAAAGTATCAGTCTGACTTTTGCCGACGACCATGAGAAATATTCTATACCGTTGAAAATAAGGAAAGATGCAATGAGAATCACGGAGCCTATAAGAGCGCCTTGAATTAGTCTGTTAAGATAAAATTTCTTTATGAAAGACTCGATTTTATCTTTTAAGACGTGATTATATTTCTCTTTTCCGTCAGAAAACATTACACCTAAATTAATAACCTGCAAATATAATAAAAGTCTAAAGGCTAAAGTCTAAAGGCTAAAGATTTTTTTAATTTAGGAGTTAGCAGTTATGAATCAGGAATTGCCTGAAGGGCAATGACAGATACAGCGTATGGCAACGTCATACGTATGAAAGGATACATTCATTTTTACGGTGGACACATTCAATGTGTCCGTACAATTTTTTTTAGCATCAACTTATAGACACATAGTCTTATAGTCTCATTGACTTAAAGACCGCGTTAGGGATTGGAGCGGCATCCTTTGCGAGCGCAGTTTACGGAGCGAGCAAAGATAGAGCGGAAAGCCCGACGGCGTAGCCGGAACGCCCAAAAACAATTAACAGTTTACAATTAACAGTTTACAATTAACAATTGACAATTAACAGATAATGGATTGTGATTGACAATGTAGAATTGGTTTTATTGATAAGCAAAAAAATCTTATTTTTGCAAAAAAATAAATTTATATGAAAGAAGTACGCGTACGTTTTGCTCCGAGTCCAACAGGTCCGCTTCACATAGGCGGCGTCAGGACAGCTTTATATAACTATCTTTTTGCCAAGAAAAATGGCGGTAAGATGATTCTTCGCATCGAAGATACCGACCAGACACGTTTCGTTCCAGGCGCAGAAGATTATATAGTGAAATCATTAGACTGGTGCGGCATCAAATTCGATGAAAGCGACATCGTCGGTGGAGAATATGGTCCATACAGACAAAGTGACCGCAAGCCTTTATACAAACAATATAGCGATGAGCTGATAGCAAAAGGTTTTGCTTATTATGCCTTCGATACAGCCGAAGAACTCGACAAATATCGCGCTGAAGCTGAAAGCCAGAAGAAGACCTTTATTTATAATGCCGAAAGCCGTAAGACCTTACGTAACTCGTTGACAATCGCTGCTGAAGAAGTAGAGAAAATGATTGCTGAGGGCGTGCCATATACAGTGCGTTTCAAGATGCCAGAAAACTACGAAGTTAGAATGCACGACATCATTCGTGGCGATATCAAAGTGAATACAAATACATTAGACGATAAAGTTCTGTTTAAGTCGGACGGAATGCCTACTTATCATTTGGCAAATATCGTCGACGACCATTTGATGAAGATTTCGCATGTCATCAGAGGCGAAGAATGGTTGCCATCGATGCCATTGCATGTTCTTTTATATCAGGCTTTCGGTTGGGAAGCTCCAAAGTTCGCACATCTTCCATTGTTGTTAAAACCAGATGGCAACGGCAAGCTCAGCAAGCGCGACGGCGATCGTCTCGGATTCCCTGTCTTCCCACTTCGTTGGGTCGATCCTAAGAGCGGTGAAGTCTCTTCAGGTTATAGAGAATCTGGATATTATTCAGAGGCATTCATCAATATGTTGGCACTCCTCGGCTGGAACCCAGGAACAGAACAAGAAATCTTCTCTATGGAAGAACTTATCGAGGCTTTCTCGTTTGAGCATTGTACAAAATCTGGCGCACGTTTCAACGTGGATAAGACAAAATGGTTTAACCACGAATATCTTTTGAAAAAATCGAAGGAAGAAGTCGGCGAGGAATATCTCCAATGGCTTGAGACAGAGAAAGGCATAAAGGCTGATAAAGATTATGTTGTGAAAGTAACAGGCTTGGTAAAAGACCGTGTCAACTTCGTTAAGGAATTATGGGATCAGAGTTTCTTCTTCTTCGAGGAGCCAACGACTTACGACGAAGTCACTGTTAAGAAACGCTGGAAAGAAAACTCACCTGAGCTGATGAGAATGGCGAAAGAGTTGATTTTAAGCATTGATGATTTCTCAGCAGAAAATATTGAGAAGGTCTTGAACGAATGGATTACTTCCAACGAACTCGGCATGGGACCTGTGATGAACGGATTACGTTTGATGCTTGTCGGTGCCGGCAAAGGACCACATATTCATGAGATTCTAGAACTTCTCGGCAAAGAAGAAGCTGTTAAGAGAATCGATAAAGGACTTGAGGTGCTTGGATAAAGACTAAAGACTAAAGGCTAAAGGCTAAAGGCGAAAGATTAAAGGCGAAAGATTAAGGGGTGTTGAAGATTTATAAGAGTGGAAGGATATCATGGGAAGAGGTACTTTTGAGGATTTAAGAGTGTGGCAGAATGCGAGGAATTTAGTCAATTCTATTTATGACTTGATGGATGAGAATAAGAATTATGGTTTTCGGGATCAGATTCAAAGAGCGGCTGTTAGTATAATGAATAATATTGCAGAGGGTTTTGAATCTGGTTCCGATGCTAAATATATGAATTTCTTGAATATTGCAAAGGGAAGTTGTTCTGAAGTGAGGTCGATGTTGTATGTTTGCTTAGATAGGAAGTTTTGTACAGAAGAACAATTCGATTCATTAAAATCGCAGACTGTTTATATATCGTCTCAGTTATACAAACTAATTGAATTTTTAAACAATAAACAAGGTTAATATCAAACTTCTTTAGACTTTAGACATTAGCCTTTAGACTTTTATAAGTATGTCAAAAATTACAATAGAAAATATGGAGTTTTACGCCTATCATGGTCATTTTGAAGAAGAGCAGAAGATAGGCACTTGGTTCAGTTTGGATTTGACGATGGAAGTCGATACAAGCAAAGCTGAACTTACCGATGAATTAGAAGACACTGTAGATTATTCAGCGGTTTATCAGGTTGTCAAGGAGCAGATGATGATTCCGTCGAAGCTGTTGGAACATGTGGGGAGACGTATTTTAAATACGGTTAAAGAGCGTTTCTCTGACGTGACCGACGCACAGCTTAAAATAAGGAAGATGAACCCGCCATTGGGAGGAAAAATGGATTTCGTGTCTTTGGAATTGGCTCTTTGACGCTGACTTGTAGACTTGTTGTCTCGTTGACTTGTAGACTTAAAAAAATAATTGTTAAAAAATTTAAAATAACGTTTGTAGATTAAAAAAATATTGTATCTTTGCAGTCTCAAAAAGGTACCATGGCCGAGTGGCTAGGCAGAGGTCTGCAAAACCTTGTACGGCGGTTCGACTCCGTCTGGTACCTCAACAGCAGAAGACGTCACAATGTGGCGTCTTTTTTTTGTTAGAACATTTTTTAACATACGTTAAAAAATGTTAATTTTTAATGATTTAAGAATTTTCTTTTTATCTTTGCCGAGACTAAGTTAAAATCATCTTAAACCATATAAACCTTAAAAATGAAACTTTTAAAGCATCTAATCAATCTTATTTATCCACAAGTTTGTCCTGCTTGTGGCAACCTTCTAACACATAGCGAAGAAACGGTATGCCTTACTTGTCGTCATCTATTACCCAAAACACATTATGAAAACAATCTTGAAAACCCTTTAGCTCAGAGTTTTTGGGGACAAGTAAATTTTCAAGCTGTTACGGCAGAGTATTTTTTCAGCAAGACGGGCAATGTTCAGCATCTGCTGCACCAACTGAAATATCAAGGGAATAAAGAGGCTGGCATTTTCCTCGGGAAACAATTAGGAGAAAGTATTAAAAACGCTAAATTATTCCAAGACATTGATTATCTAGTTCCCATCCCGCTTCATCCCAAAAAAGAATTTATGCGTGGTTACAACCAGAGTTTAGTGATCGCACAAGGTGTAGAAGATAGAACCAATATACCCATAGCAAAGGACTGCCTTTACAGAAAGGTATTTACTTCAACCCAGACTAAGAAATCGAGAGAAGAACGCTGGGACAATGTGAAAGACATCTTCGATATTAAAGATTATAAAATATTAGAAAACAAACATATTTTACTGATAGATGATGTACTGACTACAGGAGCAACATTGTTGGCTGCTGGGAAGATCTTATCACAAATCAATAATATCAGAATGAGCGTTGCTACAGCAGCATGTACAGGATAAATCAGAATCGCAGTAATAATCAACGACTCAGTATATAAAGAATACATAAAAAAAGAGGAACCAAAAAACTGGCTCCTCTTTTTCCATTCAGCATTTTAATTTTTTTATTATTCTTCTGTTTCTTCGTCAGCGATAGCTGATTTCTTAGCTTTAACGTCGCAAACGATGTTGTTAGCTGCTACTAATGGAGTAACGTTTTCGATAACGAGGTCTTTTACTCTGATAGCTTGGTTGACATTCAATTCTGAAATGTTTACCATAACGAAAGCAGGAAGATCTTTGATTAAGCCTTTAACTTTAAGGCGTGGGATTCTAACTTTAAGTTTACCACCGCGCATAACACCTGGTGATGTACCTTCTGTACGAACTGGAAGAGTTACAGTGATAGCTTTTTCTTCTGTTACTTCCAAGAAGTCAGCGTGAAGAACTTCGTCGCTGATTGGGTGATATTGGATGTCTTGGAGGATTGTACGATAAACTTGACCATCGATTGTGAAGTCGATGATGTATGTTTCTGGAGTGAAGAGGATAGTTTTGAAGCTCTTAGCCTCTGTGTAGAAACGTACTTCTCTGCCGTTACCGTAAATAACACATGGAACTAAACCTTGTGCGCGTAATTTTTTAGCATCTTTTTTCCCTACGTTCTCACGAAGAGAACCGCTCAATGATACTGAATTCATAATTTAATTTTTAAAAATTTGTTAATAATTATTTTAATGTATGGACGCGGCAAGCCACGTCCGTACGTACATTTATATCTTGAATAAATCGCTTAATGATTCGTAGTTTTCAACACGTTTGATGACTTCTGCGAAGAGAGGTGCTGTTGAAAGAACGTGAATCTTGCTGCTTGGGTTAGCAATTGGAATAGTGTCTGTAACAACTACTTCGTCGAATACTGAGTTTTC
Source organism: Lentimicrobiaceae bacterium (assembly GCA_015061315.1). GTDB lineage: Bacteria > Bacteroidota > Bacteroidia > Bacteroidales > F082 > Limimorpha. The sequence goes on along the minus strand of SUWV01000001.1, from coordinate 179,178 downwards.
TATTCTTTCCATTGCTTCGCCAGATAATATTGGGTGTGTTGCAAAAGCGCGTACGCTGCGAGCACCGCTGTCTTTTATCAACTTACCAGCTTTTGTGATTGTACCAGCAGTGTCGATCATGTCGTCGATAAGGATAACATCTTTATCTTTAACATCACCGATGAGCAACATTTGTTCAATTGCATTTGGTTTTGAACGTTGCTTGTGGCATATTGAAAATACTGTGTTCAACATCTTAGCGTAAGAAGCAGCACGACGAGTACCGCCAGCATCTGGTGATGCAATCATCAACTCAGGTAACTTAAGGCTTTCGATATAAGGAACGAAAATCTTTGAAGCGAAGATGTTATCAACAGGAACGTTGAAGAAACCTTGGATTTGGTCGGCGTGAATATCCATAGTGATGATACGTGTTACGCCTGCTGTTGTCAATAAGTCAGCCATCAATTTAGCTGCAATACTGATACGAGGACGGTCTTTTCTATCTTGACGTGCGAAGCCGAAATAAGGGATAACGGCAATGATTCTACGTGCTGATGCACGTTTTGCAGCGTCAACCATCAACAACAACTCCATCATATTTTCTGTTGGTGGGAATGTTGATTGAATTAAGAATACGTCTCTACCGCGTAAATTTTCTTCGAAACTTGGTTGAAATTCTCCATCAGAGAATACCAAAACACTTGATTGACCGAGAGGTTTGCCATAATGTTTAGCTATTTCTTCAGCTAAATAACGTGTGGCTCTACCTGAAAAGATTGATACCAAAGGCTCTTTCATGACATTAATTTTAATTGATTTTAAAATTTTTGCAAAAATATAAAATTTTTCTTTGCCGTAACAAAAAAATTATTACTTTTGCACTCGCAAATGAGACGCAGTAGTTCGTTGAAATTTTAAGCCTAGGTGGCGGAATTGGTAGACGCGTCGGTCTCAAAAACCGATGAGGTAACACTCGTGCCGGTTCGATCCCGGCCCTGGGTACTGCAAAGGCAGCTTCGAAAATCGAGGCTGCTTTTTTTGTTTGACGAAAGGTTAATGACAAAATATAATTCCTAATTTTATTAGACGCATCAATGAGAGTTTATGTTGAAGGTATCATTGATACGTCCCTACAATCTTTCTACATTAAAATCGAGTTATTTTATTCCCCAAATCTCCAAAATAGGAATAATATTGCGTATATTTGTTGCGTAAAATATTAGAATAGGAATAATACAATCATGAAATCATTACTCGGTTTATCTTTATCAGAAATACAAGAGATCGTCAATCAACATGGATTGCCGAAGTTTACAGCCAAACAGCTCACCGAATGGCTCTATAAAAAACATTGCGGCAGCTTCGATGAGATGACAAACCTCTCTAAATCAACACGCCAATTATTATCAGAAAATTATACTACTGGCTACAGAAACCACATCACCGTCCAAGAGTCGAAAGACGGAACGAAGAAATATCTATTCCCTGGCGGCGATAACTTCATAGAGTCGGCTTACATCCCTGATAAAGAACGTGCCACCTTATGCGTCTCTTCGCAAGTAGGTTGCAAAATGAACTGCCTCTTCTGTCAGACAGGTAAACAAGGATTTCAAGAGAATCTCCCAGCAAGCGACATCTTAAATCAAATTCTCAACCTCCCTGAATACGAAAAGCTTACTAACTTCGTCTTCATGGGAATGGGCGAGCCGATGAACAACTACGACAACCTCATGCGTACGCTCAACGTCATGACTTCCGACTGGGGTCTCGCCATGAGCCCAACTCGCATCACTGTCTCGACAGTAGGCGTGATACCTTATATGAAACGTTTTCTTGAAGAATCGAAGTGCAACCTCGCCGTCAGTCTTCACTCTCCTTTCCATGACGAGAGAATGAAGATCATGCCTGTGGAAAAAGCTTATCCTATTCGCGAAGTGATACATGCGATACGTCAGCACGACTGGAGCGGACAACGTCGCGTCTTCTTTGAATATATCGTCTTCAAAGGTCTCAACGACACTTCCGACCATATCAAAGAACTCGCTAAACAACTTGGCAGCCTCCGTTGCAGAGTGAACCTCATTCGTTTCCACAACATCCCAGGCGTCAACTTGCAAAGCCCTACTAATGAAGATATGATACGTTTCCGCGACCGCCTCAACGACAAAGGCATCATCGCAACGATAAGAGCGTCGCGTGGACAAGACATCGACGCCGCCTGTGGACTACTCTCAACAAAAGAAATGAATAATTTATAATGAACAATGACTTGTTTAGACGTGTCAATTACATATTATTAATTTTATCGGTGTAATCGACGCGTCTCTACTTGTTGACTCGTTGACTTGTTGACTTATAGACTTTAATAGGTATGGCAGAAAAGAATTTCGTGCGTTCGATGTTCAATAACATCGCCCCGACATACGACAAATTAAATCATATACTTTCACTCAATATTGATAAAATATGGAGGAAGAAATCCGTTAAACGCATCGTTAAAAATCTGAAAAACTCAGAATCTGAAAAACTGAAAAATAATTCTCAGGTTCTCAGATTCTCAGATTCTGAGGTTTTAGATGTGGCTTGCGGAACTGCCGACTCTACCATCGCCTTAGCAAAAGCAGGCGTTCCTCGCGTGGTAGGAGTCGATATTTCTGAGGGAATGCTTAAAGTAGGTGAAAAGAAAATAGAAGAGCTAAATCTAAATTCCGTCATATCTTTAAAAGTGGAAGACTGCGAAAATCTTAGCTTCAACGATAACACCTTCGATGCGGCTTTCATCGCCTTCGGCATCAGAAACTTTGAAGATAAAAAGAAAGGCTTGAAAGAACTTCATCGCGTCTTGAAACCTAACGGACTCCTATTAATATTAGAGCTCTCCGTCCCTCAAAATAAAATCTTACTTTCATTATATAAATTATACTTCCTTCACATATTGCCTTTCATCGGAAAGAAAATATCTGGCGATAATAAAGCCTACACTTATCTGCCTCAATCTGTTATGAACTTCCCTAAACCTAAAGATTTTTTACAAACGATGGAAGAGTGCGGCTTTAAAGATGTTCGTCAAAAAGCACTGACTTTCGGATTGTGCAGAATGTATGAAGGATTGTCCACGAAATAGTCCACGAAATAACGCTAAATTTCACGAAATGGTCAACGAATGGTCCACGAAATAACGCTAAACTCTCGCTAAATTTCACGAAAGTTTTAGAGTGATTATATATAATTCATAAATATAAAATATAAAACATAAAAATATAGTATGTTAAAAAGTATTAAAAAATGGTTTTTCGCCATCAGACCGTATTCTTTCTTTGTATCAATGTCGACGGTGATAATGTCTGCCGCTATAGCTTTCAGTGAGGGTCACGTAAAATGGTTACCTGCAGCATTGTGTTTGTTATTCGCTGTATTAGCGCAAACGACATCAAATTTAGTCAACGACTATGCTGATTTCCAGACTGGCTGCGACAACGAGAACAGTCTCAGCAAGGACAGAAAATTGGTCAGCGGTGAGATAACGCAAAAAGAGATGCGCATCGCTATATTCATATCGGCAGCTTTATGTCTATTTGTTGGATTACCATTAATATATTGGGGAGGCTGGATTTTATTACCTTTCGGATTATTGATAATAGCAGCCGCTTTTTGTTACTCAATGGGTCCAATACCATTATCTTACAACGCATTAGGTGACATAGCAGTAATATTATTCTTCGGAATTATCCCTGTAAGTTTTACTTACTTTATTTTAACAAAAGAAATAAATTGGGAAATAATAGCTGCAGGTTTCGCGATGGGACTCGTTGTTGATGAGTTACTTATCGTGAACAACATTCGTGACGAGGAAGAAGATAAGTTATTCAATAAAACCACGACAGTTGGAATATTCGGAAGCAAGTTCATGAAAACCGTTTTCTTATTAAACCCATTGATTGCTTGCGGATTAGGATTTTATTTCATGAAAGACATCTGCAACTATAAGGTATGGGCAATCGCTATAATTCCATTGGTTATCTATTCACTGATCCTTTTCAGAAATTTAAATAGATACAAAGGAAAACAGCTAAATGAGTTGTTAGGAAAGGCATCAATGGAGTCAATGATTTTCGCAATCACCGTACTTATCGTAAGTTTAATCTAATTAATGTCAGACTCATCAATAAGATTGTTGAGAAGCGCGTAGACAGTAAGTCCCGACACCGACTTAATTCCAGTCTTCTTGACGATGTTTTTTCTGTGAGTGATAACGGTATGAACTGATATGTTCAAGACTTCAGAAATGTCTTTGTTTGTCATTCCTTTGGCAACACGAACCAGGACTTCCGTCTCACGATTCGACAATTCTACGGTATCATTTTGTGTCGTTTCTTCATTATTATTCAAAAGATTGATAATCTTATTAACGACTTTCTGCTTGCTATCAGTAAGTTCTATCGTATCCTTAAAATTCTTTAAGAAAACTCTGTCGATATAAGTCGTGATAAGAGCGACGCACAAAATATTAGGATTGTTCTGTGTAAATTGTCTGAATAAATTGATATTATTATATCCAATAATCAAAGGATTTATTATCAGCAAATCCGGATTATGCACTACAATCTTTTCTTGCAGCGACTCTGCACTATCCAATACCGATACTATCTGTATTTGATTAATATCTTCGAGGTATCTGATTAAGCCAGCAGAAATTATCGGAGAAGGTTCAACGATTATCAACTTATTTGTTTTCATAACGTTGTCTTTCTAATAATTCTACAAAAGGAACGAGCACGCGCTCTTCTACCAAGGTATGACATTTTAAGTCGGAAAAGACTTCCATAATATCAAGAGATATTTCTATTCTTTCCTTAGGGTAGATGTCGGCAGGAAGATATTTAATAAGTATGTTCATCAAATCATTAAGTTTGTCATCAATATTAGTATGATTTGATTTAAACTCCTTTATTGAGAAGCTTTTCTCCGATGAATTGTCAAGCAAGGAATAGATATAAGGAAATACTATCTGCTCCTCATATTTAAAGTGACTTGTCACCTCATTTTTATATTCTTTATAGAAACGATTTATCGTATTAGCAAATTTTTCGGGACAAGCCTCAATGATTTTTTCGAGATGTGATTCGATATGAGGCAGCTTTTCTTTCAAATAATACTTATGCGACTCCAAGAGATATGACAATATCTTTGTATCGACAGATTTAATATCATCTTGCGATGGGATAAAATTCGGATTTGAATATAAATTACAGATTAGCAAGAAGAAGGAAGGAGAGACATTAGCTTTCTCGCATACTTCTTTCACGTTATGATCGCCGAAGCCGAGTTCAATTCCGAAGCGCGACAGAGTCAGCATAAGCTTAGGATTAGAAATTACCAACTCCGCCATTTTTGTGTTTTCTGAAAAAGTTTCTTTATAGTAATTCATAGTATATAGTTTAAAAAAAGAGTCAAGAAGACTATAAGCTAAGAAGTGTTTACTTATAGACTTATTGACTCTCAGTCTTATAGCCTTTATATTTGAGCCACATTACGGACTCGAACCGTAGACCTACGCATTACGAATGCGTTGCTCTACCAACTGAGCTAAAGTGGCTTAATAGAGACGCCACATGTGACGTCTCTATTTATCTTTGCAAAGATACAATTTTTTTCTTTTCTTTCGTCAATTATTTCTGAGGAAGTTGAAAAGTATCTTTCAGTGTTACTGTTCTGTTGAAAACGAGATGTTCGGCAGAGCTTTCCTTATCGACTGTGAAGTAACCTATTCTTTGGAATTGGAAGTGGTCGAGAGGTTTAGCGTCGGCGAGGAATTGTTCTACGTAACATTCTTTTCTTATTTCCAAGGAGTTAGGATTTATTACCTGTTTCATTGCTTCGAGAGCCGAGCATTGCTGCTCTTCTTGAATCTTAGCTATTGCTTCGCGAGGATTCTCATTCAGCCACAATCTGTCGTATAATCTCACTTCAGCTTGAATGCAATGATCGCAGCTCACCCAGTGCAAGGTGCCTTTCACCTTACGGTTTGCTCCTGCCATGCCGCTCTTTGTCTCAGGATCATATTCTGCATAGACTTCTACTACATTGCCGTTTTCGTCTTTCTTGCAATCTTTACATTTTACTATATAAGCGTTCTTCAAACGGACCTCATTGCCTGGAGTCATGCGGAAATATTTTTTAGGAGCGTCTTCCATAAAGTCTTCGCGTTCAATCCATAACTCGCGGCTGAAAGTGATATTGTGAGTTCCTGAATTTTCATCTTCAGGATTATTGACAGCCTCCATCTCTTCCGACTGTCCTTCTGGATAATTTGTAATGACAAGTTTTACAGGATTGATGACAGCAGAAACGCGGGTGGCACGAGCGTTGAGGTCTTCGCGTATGGTGCTTTCCAAAAGTGCGAAGTCGTTGACAGCCTCGTATGTTGTGTATCCGATTTTATCTATCAATTTATGAATCGACTCTGGAGTGTAGCCACGACGACGGAAACCGCAGATAGTAGGCATTCGAGGATCGTCCCAGCCGTTGACGAGACCTTCTTTCACGAGGATCAGAAGGTTACGCTTGCTTAGCAATGTATAATTGAAGTTAAGCTTATTAAACTCATATTGACGTGGACGATGATCGTCTAAGTCTTTCTGTTCTTTCAACTCATCGATGAAATAATCGTACAAAGGACGATGCACGACAAACTCGAGAGTACACAATGAATGAGTTACGCCTTCAAAGTAGTCGCTTTGTCCATGAGCGAAGTCATACATCGGATAAGCATACCAAGTGTTGCCGGTACGATGATGTGGTGTCTTCACCACGCGATAGATGATAGGGTCGCGGAAGTGCATGTTAGAATTAGCCATGTCTATCTTTGCGCGGAGCACCATCTTACCCTCTTCAATCTCACCGCTATTCATCTTATGGAAAAGCTCTAACGACTCTTCTATAGGGCGGTTACGATAAGGGCTTTCAGTTCCTGGAACGGTAGGCGTTCCTTTTTGAGCAGCAATTTCTTCTGAGGTCTGCTCGTCGATATAAGCTCTACCTTCCTTTATGAGACGAATTGCAAAATCCCAAAGCTGTTGGAAATAATCAGAAGCATAATATTCATTAGCCCATTGGAATCCGAGCCATTGGATGTCCTCTTTTATTGAATCTACATATTCAACATCTTCCTTAGTTGGATTGGTATCGTCGAAACGAAGGTTACAAACGCCATTATATTTTTTCGCTATACCGAAATCTAAGCAGATGGCTTTAGCGTGACCTATATGAAGATAACCGTTAGGTTCTGGAGGGAATCGTGTTTGAACACGACCGTCATTCTTGCCATTTTGCAAATCTTCAACCACCTTTGCTTCGATGAAGTTCAGCGATTTTTTTTCTTCTTTTTCAATTTCTTTGAAATCACTCATATCATTATATTTTATATGCAAAAATAAAAATAAATACGCGTTCGTGATAGTTTTTTGAGAAAAAAAATTATACTACGTTTTTGACTTATTTATCTAGAAATATAACCGTTGTTTTAAGAACTATAATCGTTCTATATCATACTACATCTTAAAATATATCTTAATGATTATTTGGAATTTAATTGTAAGATATATACAACAAAATGCCTATATTTGCATGTTGTAAAATAAGAATCATGAAAAAAATCATCTTCACATTAATACATGTAATATTATTATTCAATGCTTATGCAAGCAACAATCATATAGATAATACAAACAACGAACTTGTAGTAAGTGAAACTCAATATGAAAAACTCATTGAATTAGCAAAAACCTATTTCACAGAGAATACGGAATATGCCTTTGTCTGTTTGTATAAAGCCAACGTCATTGCAGAAGAAAATGACGACTTAAATAAAATGGTAGAATGTAACACCTTAATGGGCAATATTTTTAAAGAGAACAACTCAATTCCAACTGCTATCAGTTATTATGAGAAGGTTTGCGACGACTTGATAAAGATGAAAGAATATAATGCCGCATGTAAGATGTATATCAACATAGCCAAGCTATACCAAAACATCGAGTTTGAAAGCAAATGGAGCTTCGAAGCAATAAACAAAGCAATAAAATGTGCAGAAACAAGTAACAACAAAATAATACTTACAGAAATAAATTTAACGTTAGGCGATCTGAATGCGTCGCAATATAAATACGATGAAGCTATTGAATATTATGATTTGGTCATTAATAATGAAATAAATAAAAACACAATACATTTCATTTCCAAAGCATTGACAAATAAAGCTAACATCATGATACAAAAGAAAAAATATGAAAACGCAATTAACATTATTGATTCATCATTGTACTTATGTATCAGAAATTTTAACGACAGTCTATTAATTAAGAATTATAGTTATAAAGCGATAATATACGATTCAATCGGCGATTATGAATCTGCAAAGAAATATTATAAGCAATCAATTGAATTAGCTTATTCAACAAAATATTTCAACGAATGTGGCAAAAACATGTTTAACTTAGCTAACCTATACAAAAAAAATGAAAAATACGATGAGGCTATTAATGTTTTGAAAATAATCTGTGACAGCACTGAACGATATAAAATGTATGATATATGTTATCAATCTTATTACCAATTATCTCAGTGTTACGCTTTACTATATAACTATGAACAAGCGTATAATATGTTTAACAAATACGATAATTACTACAAATCGACATTCACATTAGACCAAGAAGAAAAAATCAACAAACTTCGTAACAGCTTCCTCTTGTCATTAAGCATCAAAGAATTGAAAAATAAAGAAATAGAAAACAGCAACAAGGTAGGCAAAAAAGAATTATGGCTATTAATTTCAATCATCATTGTATTGACATTAATATTAATAACCTATGTGATTTTATATTTGAATTATAAGACTATGTTTAACAAAAACAAAGAAACGACATACGAGCAAGAACTTAAAATCAACAGGATAGAAAATGAGCTTATGGAACATCAGTTGAAAAATAACAGAGAGTCGTTGATAAATTTTGCTTTGCATCTAAAGTCGTACATCGAACTCATCAACCCGCTGAAAGAAGAATTAAGAGCTGCTATAGAACTCCCAGAGCAAGAACAGAAAAATAAAATCAAGACTATTTATCATAACATACAAAACAATATACAAACCATTAATAATACAGATAACTTAAATAGACAGATAGATGCAGTTTGCAAAAATTTCTTGGATAGATTGAATGAGAAATATCCTGGATTGACAAAATCAGAAAAAAAATTGTGTACTATGCTGGTTATAAATATGTCGAGCAAAGAAATTGCATCCTTGACAAATACTACAACAAGAAGCGTTGAAACTTCGCGATATAGATTAAGAAAGAAATTCGGGCTGTCGAGAGACGAAGATATAATAGAATTCTTGAAAAAAATATAAATCTTACTTAAAAATAAATACGACAATCATAAAATTTCAAAAAAGTAAAAAAAAAATGAATAGTGTAGTATAAAATAATTATTATAACCTTGATTTTCAATATAAATATATAAATCTTGTAGTATTGAAATAAATAATTTAATACTATAAAAAATAGCAAAAATTTCGTAATTAGATAAAATACACCTCAACAGTATTGACAAATAAATAAAAGTAGTATCTTTGCAGACACAAGTACTAAACATTCTCTATAGCTTTGTAAGTAGTTTGGTTTATTAATGCAATTGGGCGCTCCCCGCGCCCTTTTTTTATTTTGAAAAAATCGTTGATAATTTACATTAATTCGTTTACCTTTGCATAAAGAAAAACACACTACATCATGAAGAGAATTATATCTAAATTATCATTGCTTTTAATCATTACAGCAACATTATCATTTAACTTAAAAGCTCAATATGATCTTTATTTTACAGATCAACAGTTGAGGATTGACTACTACATATTTGGCAATTCCGACACTTGCTATTATGCCTTAGATAAATATGTGATGGAACCTGTTTGGGGTGGAACGAGAAAACATCTCGTTGATAGTCTCGGTTATGGAGATTATTTAGTTGAGGTATTGTTGCACGACTCCGACATCGTAATATATTCAAGAGGTTATTGCAACCTCTTTGGAGAATGGCAGTCGACAAGTGAAGCGCAGAGCGTAATAAAAGGTTTCAATGAATCTGTAATTATACCTTATCCTAAAGAAGTTGTCGATGTGGTATTTTATATGAGGAATTATGATGGAGTGTTCATTGAAAAGATGCGTCTGAATGTCAATCCTAATGATTATTTCATCCAAAACGCTCCGGAAAATAATTATTCCGTTTTCAACGTCTATGGCGATTATGCTCCAGAAAAAGCTGTCGACATTGTGATTTTACCTGATGGCTACAGCGAAGATGAAATGGGCAAGTTCGTGAACGACTGTAACTTCTTTAAAGAATGTCTTTTCTCCTACGAACCTTATAATACATACAAAGACAGATTTAACATCAGAGCTATCATGGCGCCTTCCAAAGATTCAGGCATAAGTGTTCCTGCTGATGACGTATGGAAAAACACCGCTGTCGGTTGCTCTTTCTATACATTCGACTCGGAACGTTATTGCATGTCGACTAACAATCAGGCAATCAGAAATTTAGCAGGCATGGTTCCTTACGATCAGATTTATATCTTAGCCAACACTTCAAAATATGGAGGCGGCGGTATTTATAACTTCTACTGCGTAAGCTCTACCGACGATAGCTTCTCCTCCGATGTCATCATTCATGAGTTCGGACATGGCTTCGCTGGTTTGGGCGACGAATATTACGACAGCTCAACATCATACGAAGAGTTCTACAATCTAAGCATAGAGCCATGGGAACCAAACCTCACCACATTAGTCGATTTCGACCGTAAATGGAAAGATATGTTGAAAAAGAAGACTCCTGTTCCAACACCTGAAGAAGAAAAATATGTTGATGAAGTCGGTGTCTTTGAAGGTGGCGGCTATGAACCAAAAGGCATGTACCGCCCTAAAATGGATTGCCTTATGAAGACTTTTAAAGGCGATACTTTCTGCGAAGTCTGTCAAAAGGCAATCGAAAAAATGATACTTTATTATACGGAATTTTAAGTCTACGAGACAACAAGACAACGAGTCAACGAGTTATTTTAATTCTTAACTCCATAACTTCATAACTCCAAAACTCATTGTCTCATTGACTTATTGTCTCATTGACTTTACAAAGGCTTCCACGAGGTTATGAGCGTCGTCGTAGATGTCTTTCAAGGTGGCGTCTAACATAAAACATGGCGTGGTAAAGATCTTGTTTTCGGCATCGATAGCGACACCGCCTTTTGTCGTAGCCTGATGATGAGCTCCCATTTTAAGAATATCTTTTGCAGGACCACAGTCGTCGTTGCCGAGAGTGACAGTGATGTCGTTGAGCACATTGGCGAGTAATACAGGAGCGATGCACATAGCAGCTATAGGCTTGTTCTGCTGATGTATCGCTACTATCGCGTCTTTTACTTCAGGGAGCACTGTCATATTCAAGCCGTCAGTGAAATAAGTAAAGAGATTGTTGGCGATGCCAGCACCTCCCGGTATTGCCAAGCCGTCGAAGTCGTCGGCATTGAAATCTGTCAAAGGTAAAATGGCGCCACGAACGATACGAGCGGCTTCTACCATCATATTGCGCTTCTCCGCAACCACTTCGCCAGTCACGTGATTGATGACCTGATATTGATTCTTGTCAGGAGCAAAACATTGATATTTAACACCAAATTGATCGAGAGCTAACAATAATGTCACTGTCTCATTGATTTCGGAACCGTCTTTTGTTCCGCATCCTCCTAAAATTACAGCTATCTTCTTCATATTAATTCTTATTAAATCTTTTCTATAATATCTTCTATCTTATCAACGCTATCGTCAAAAATATTCTTGCCCTTGTCAAAACTTTTTTTCATTGAGTCTTTCACCAACTCCTGATTGTTGTAAATGACATTAGCGATATTCTCTGTTCTTGTGTAGAGTAACGACTGTTCTCTTAACTCCTTGTCGATAACCTCGCCTGAGCCGAATATATTAAGAGCCATGATACAAAGGCTGACAATCAAAGCGCCTTTCAAGCCGCCGAACACTAAGCCTCCTATCTTGTCGAAGAGTCCTAAATTAATAGCTTCTATCAAATTACTTAACAAAGCTGCGAGATAACGGACGACTATCACGAATACGATAAATGTCAGAATAAAAGCTATCATCATCAGATATTCAGGACTCACGTGCAGAGCCTTCGACAGACTATTAGACACTATTTCAGAGAAATACATAGCGCCATAAACACCGATAAGATATGATGCCAAGTTGAAGACTTCTACTATCAAACCTTTTCTTAAACCAGAAAGAGCGAAGATAATCAGGACGATGCCTATAATCAAATCTAAAATATTCATAATAATTATTTTAATTGTTTTTAATTCTTTTTGTCAATTCTGTAGAAAATAAAAAATCGTTAAGTTCCTTATTATCGGTGCTTATAATAGTTTTATTGTCGCCAGTCCACCACAGTTTACCTTTATATATGAAGTTAATTGTCTGACCTATTTTAAGTACGGAGTTAATATCGTGAGTGTTGATTATTGTTGTCATGTCGTATTCAGCTGTAATCTCGCTGATGAGTTCGTCAATTATTTCAGATGTGATAGGGTCGAGGCCTGAGTTAGGCTCATCGCAGAACAGATATTTAGGGCTGTTGGATATTGCGCGTGCTATTGCGACACGTTTCATCATACCGCCGCTAAGCTCCGCTGTTGTGAGATTATTTTTACCTTTAAGATCAACTCTGTCGAGACATAGGTTTACTCTTTCTAACTTCTCCTCATACGACATATCGGTGAACATATTGAGAGGAAACATCACGTTTTGTTCCACGTTCATAGAGTCGAAGAGAGCGCCGCCTTGGAACAAGACGCCCATCTCTTTACGAATGTCTATTCTTTTTTTCTCCTTAGTGTTGGAAAAAGGACGATTGTCGAAGGTGACGATACCGCTATCAGGTTCAAACAGCCCTATACATATTTTTGTCAAGACCGTTTTTCCAGAGCCGCTCTGACCGATGATAAGGTTAGTCTTGCCTCTTTCAAAGGTCGCGCTGATGTCGTCTAAGACAAGATTGTCGCCGAAGCTTTTCGATATATTTTCAATTTTTATCATGTCAAGAGCATTTGAGTTAAAATTAAGTCGAAGACAATAATAGCGATGCTGCTTATCACCACGCTTCGTGTGCTTGCCTTGCCTACTTCTACGGAGCCGCCTTTCACGTTATAACCTATATAACTCGATATTGATGTTATTAAGAAAGCGAACACCACAGTTTTTATCATAGCGAATGTTAATGAGAAAGGCTCGAACCAGGAACGTAAGCCCACGACATAATTTGCGGGAGTGATGACGTTGGTGAGCACGCAAGCAAGCCAGCCGCCTAAGATACCGATTACGATGCTGAATACTATCAAGACAGGTATGAACAAAAGTCCTGATATTATTTTAGGAAGTATGAGATAGTTGGCTGGGTTGATGCCCATGACTTTCAAGGCGTCAATTTGTTGTGTCACTCGCATAGTACCGAGCTCTGACGCTATCTGCGAACCTAACTTGCCAGCTAAGATTAGGCTTATGATGGTAGGAGAGAATTCCAGCACTATCATCTGACGCGCCGAGAAACCGATGAGCTTCTCCGGCAAAAGCGGACTGTCGGTGTTATACGCGACCAATATAGTGGCAACAGCTCCGACAAAAACCGATAATATCAAGACGATGCTTATCGAGGTGAAACCGAGATTGTAAAACTCGTGAAGCAATCGTTTTCTAAATACAAGAGCCTTGTCAGGTTTAGAAAAAGCCTGATACATCAAAATCAGATAATCACCTAATTTCCTTAACATATTGCATCTTTATTTTGAAACGTAAAATTACATTTTTTTTAATTATAAATATCATAACAATAAAACTTTTGCGTTTTGATTTTCGATAACATAAAAATTTTATCTTTGCACATAAATATCACATTGATGTATTCTGAAAACAAATCAACGCAAAGGAGGTTCGCAGGCTCGTATTTCGTCTCGCTGATTAGCATCGCTTTGGTGCTATTCGTGTTGGGAATGTATGCTTTTTTGATGACGTATACCGACAAGCTTCTCAATCATGTTAAGGAAAACATAGGATTTGAGATCGTCATAAAAAGCAATGCGAAGACATCTTCTATAGAAAGCCTGACAAACGAACTCAGTAAGAAAGACTACATCAAGTCGGTGGAATATATCAGCAAGGAAGACGCCATTAACAAGATGAAAGAAGATTTAGGAGAAGACTTTTTGGAGTGGCTCGGCGATGTGGAGAATCCGCTTCTTCCATCAATTGATGTGCGTTTCGTCTCCGACTATGCCAATAGCGACAGCATGGCTATGGTAGAAAAATGGCTGGGTAACAAAAGCATCGTCAAGGAAGTAATATATCAGAAGTCATTGACAAATGCCATCAACGCGAATATCAACAAGATTAAATTCGTACTTTTTATAGTCAGCATAATCTTGTTGTTCATAGCCATAGTATTGATAAGTCACACCATAAGGCTCTCAGTATATTCCAAGCGTTTTGTGGTCAGAAGCATGCAGCTTGTCGGAGCAACGGAAGGCTTTATCATGAAACCATTTCTTAAGACCTTTATGAAACAGGGCTTCATTGCCGCGATAATAGCATTGATATGCATCACCATATCGTTAATCGGAATCAAGGACTATCTGCCAGAAGCCGATCTTTTACAGAACAATTTTTACATATTTAAAATATATATGTCGGTGATAGTGTTAAGTCTTCTTCTCACTATGCTATCGACGATATTCTCTATGAGGAAATATCTTAACGCCGACATTGACAAGTTTTACGCATAACAAATAAATATCGAAATATGAGTAAGATAGAAAACAAAACAACTAAGAATGAGCCAAACAAGGAAGATAATAAAATGCCTTTTGGTCGCGACAATTATCTATGGGTTCTTATTGGAATAGCTTTCA
The DNA here is from genome assembly GCA_015061315.1 of Lentimicrobiaceae bacterium. GTDB lineage: Bacteria > Bacteroidota > Bacteroidia > Bacteroidales > F082 > Limimorpha. The sequence goes on along the minus strand of SUWV01000001.1, from coordinate 164,165 downwards.
TTTTCATTGGATTTATATTGATGATAGGCGGCGGTTCTAACGATCCAGACGTCTTCAACGAAGCTATCTTCAGCTTCCGCCGTATCACCTTGGCACCAATCTTAGTATTGGCAGGCTTTGGCATAGAGATCTATGCCATCATGAAAAAAAATAAAAATAAAGACGAATAATAAAACATAAAACATGAACTTGTTAGAAGCTTTATTATTAGGCATACTTCAAGGGCTTACCGAATTTTTGCCTGTCAGCAGCAGTGGCCATTTGACGATAGGTCAGGAACTGTTAAACATTAACACCTCGGCAGCCGATAATTTATTATTCACCGTGACAGTACATGCGGCGACGGTGTTGAGCACCATCGTCATACTTTGGAAAGAGATAGAACATTTGTTCAAAGGGACTTTCTTCACTACGAAATGGAACGATGAGAAGACATATGTCGCGAAGATCTTGCTCTCTTGCATCCCTGTCATGATAGTGGGATTGTTTTTCAAAGACCAAGTAGAAGCTATCTTTGGCAGCGGCTTGTTGGTAGTAGGATGCTGCCTTTTGTTGACGGCGCTTTTACTGACATTCGCCTATTACGCCAAGCCTCGTCAGAAAGAGAGTATCTCCTATCGTGACGCTTTCATCATAGGCTTAGGACAAGCCATCGCGGTCTTGCCAGGGCTCTCGCGCTCTGGAACCACCATCGCTACAGGTCTCATACTCGGAAATAAAAAAGAAAGCATAGCACAGTTCTCATTCCTCATGGTCTTGATACCTATCTTAGGCGAGACATTCTTGAATATCATCGACATCATCAAGGAACCTGCACTGCTCGGCGGAATAGGATTCACACCTTTATTAATAGGATTCCTCGGAGCTTTCTTGTCGGGTTGCCTCGCTTGTAAGTTCATGATTAACTTAGTGAAAAAAGGTAAACTGATTTATTTCGCTATCTACTGCGCTATCGTAGGTATCACAACAATAATATTTGCTTTATAATATGTTTCATTTTGAAGAAGGAGAAGTCTTCCTCATCGACAAGCCTTTAGACTGGACCTCGTTCGATGCCGTAAATCTGATACGTTCTGTAATAAAACGTTATCACGGAATAAGAAAATTGAAAGTGGGTCATGCCGGAACATTAGATCCTTTGGCGACGGGTCTTCTCATTATATGTACTGGAAGAATGACGAAGAAAATCGACACCTTCCAGGCACAGGAGAAAGTGTATACAGGCACTATGCTTTTAGGACAGACAACTCCTACTTTCGACATGGAGAGTGAAGCTGATGCGTCTTATCCTACCGATGACATTACCATTGAGATGATGGAAGAAGCTAGGAAGACATTCATCGGCGACATCATGCAGCGCCCGCCTAAGTTCTCTGCAATAAAGATAAATGGCAAACGCGCCTTCGACTACGCCCGCTCCGATGAAGAGATAGCTCTCAAAGAACGACTCGTACATATCGAAGATTTTAAGTTAGACTACACCAACTTCCCGAAAGTTGATTTCGAGGTGAAATGTAGCAAAGGAACATACATACGCTCGCTCGTCAACGACTTTGGAAAGAAGTTAAACAACGGAGCCTGCCTCATCTCATTGAGAAGAACCATGATAGGCGATTTCTCCGTCATGGACGCCCGTAAATTAGAAGAGTTGAAAAAAGAAATAATAGAAAGCGGCACAGAACATAGAGAAGAACTTACTACAAATTGTTCCGAAGTTTAATGCGCATCTATTCAATCTAAGCCTTTCACTTTCGGCATTCCTGGAACGAAATCTTTTAGGTAGAAAGGCTCGAAATATGCCGTATCGACGAAGTCATTATTATTAAAAGCATCGTCGGCTAATTTCGCCATATATGCCGCTGAGCAATGAAACTTCTCTATTACAGTTATATTATCTTCATTTTCAAAAAGAGAAGTAAGCTTGTCAGCACCATCTCCAAAGAGATAAAGATGATTATTTTGTTTTAAGTCGGAGAAGGAATTTTCATCTATGATGATAGCTTTAGTCTCGGAAAGTCTCTCTAATTTATCATTAAAGAAAGCCGAATAAACCTCCATTCTGCGTGCATCAATCATCGGACATAAAACGACCGACCCGTCAACTCGTTGACTCATTGACTCATTGACTTTAAAACCTTCCGCCATCGCAGCGAGAGTATCTATTGCGATAAGCGGTTTTTCTATTGCATAACAAAATCCCTTGGCAGTACTTACGCCAATACGCAGTCCAGTATATGAGCCAGGACCCATGCTAACAGCAACAGCATCCAAATCATTGTAACTTATGTTAGCCTCTTTCATCATCTCATCGATGAAGACAGTTATTTTTTCAGCATGGTTCTGACCATCAAGGCTTTCTCTTAATGCAATAACATTAGACTTATCAACAAGAGCAACCGAACAAACAGCGGTAGAAGTTTCTATGCAAAGTATCATCTTAATATTTTTTTTGCAAAGTTATAAAATTAACAAGGATAATCTTTCGTTTCTGCAAAAAAATAAATTATATTTGTAGCATATTAAAATAAGTTAGTTACATAAGAAAATATGTGACTTAGAAGGCGAAGCTGTATAATAGAGCCTTGAACTTAGAACTATCAACATTATATCAAATTTCAATAGTAAATAATTTAGAAGAAATAATATGAGAGTTATCATCGAACCTAATTATGAGAAAGTGTCGCAATGGGCGGCAAATCATATCGTGAGAAGAATAAACGAGTTTCAACCTACAGAAGAGAAGCCTTTCGTTTTGGGATTACCTACAGGCTCAACGCCACTCGGCACTTATAAAGCTTTGATAGAGTTACATAAACAAGGTAAAGTTTCCTTTAAGAATGTCGTCACTTTCAATATGGACGAATATGTCGGAATAGCGGAAGATCATCCAGAAAGCTATCATTCCTTCATGTGGAACAATTTCTTCAATCATGTTGATGTGAAAAAAGAAAACGTCAATATTTTGAATGGCAACGCCGAAGATTTAGAGGCGGAATGTCAACGTTATGAAGACAAGATAAAATCGTATGGTGGAATACATCTCTTCATGGGAGGCATCGGTCCCGACGGTCACATCGCTTTCAATGAACCAGGCTCTTCATTGACATCAAGAACAAGAGTTAAGTCTTTGACCACAGACACTATCATCGCTAATTCGAGATTCTTCAACAACGACATTAATCAGGTTCCTAAAACAGCCTTGACAGTAGGAGTTGGGACAGTGATGGATGCCAAGGAAGTAATGATTCTCGCTAACGGTCACGGCAAGGCAAGAGCGATAGCTCAAGTTATAGAAGGCAGCGTAAATCACATGTGGACCGTAAGCGCATTACAGATGCATCCTAAGGGAATTATCGTCTGTGATGATTTAGCGACCTACGAACTGAAGGTAGGAACTGTTAATTATTTTAAAGACATAGAAAAAGATAATTTATAATGAGTCAACAAGTCAACAAGTCGACGAGTCAACAAGTAGAGATGCAGAGCCGTAGAGACACAGAGACACAAAGACAGAGTTCTGCAGACAATGTTTTCGTGCATGAATCGTCATACGTTGATGAAAACGTGACTATTGGCGAAGGGACAAAGATCTGGCATTTCTGTCATATTCAATCTGGAGCTATCATCGGCAGTAATTGTTCCTTCGGACAGAATGTCAATGTAGGAAATAATGTTAAGATTGGCAATGGCGTGAAAGTTCAGAATAACGTCTCTATTTATGAAGGCGTTGAACTTGAAGATAACGTCTTTTGTGGACCAAGTTGCGTGTTTACCAACGTGACTGCCCCACGAGCTAATTTCCCAGTTCATGGAGTTTATAAGAAGACATTGATTAAGGAAGGCGCGTCACTCGGAGCTAACTGCACAATAGTGTGCGGGCATACCATCGGAAGATACGCCATGATAGCAGCTGGAGCTGTAATTACTAAAGATGTTGAAGATCACGCTCTGATGGCAGGAGTCCCGGCGCGACGTATCGGCTGGGTCTGCGAATGCGGAAAGAAATTAGATGAAACAAAGAAATGCGAATGCGGAAAAACTTTTCAATTATAGGCGTCGGAGGTTATATCGCACCACGACATCTTAAAGCGATAAAAGATACTGGAAACATATTGGTTTCCGCTTACGATAAAAACGACAGCGTCGGGATAATGGACAGTTACTTTCCCCAAGCGTCGTTCTTTACCGAACAAGAACTATTCGATCGTCATAACACTCGTCTCATCGAGAAAGGACAGAAGATTGATTTCGTGTCGGTTTGTACTCCTAATTATCTTCACGACGCGCACACTCGTTATGGATTGAGATTAGGCTGCGACGTGATATGCGAAAAGCCGGTCGTCCTAAACCCTTGGAATATAGATGCTCTTGAAGCAGTAGAGAAATCGACAGGAAGGAAAGCATATACAATTCTCCAGCTTCGGCTTCACGAATCTATAGTGGCTTTAAAGAAGAAAATTGATGAAGGTCCGAAGGATAAGATATATGATGTAGACCTTACATATATCACTGCGAGAGGCAACTGGTATTATACCTCGTGGAAAGGCGACATCAACAAAAGCGGCGGAGTGGCGACTAACATCGGCATCCATTTCTACGATATGCTTCAATGGATTTTCGGCAAGGTAACGAAGAGCGTCGTTCATGTCTCGAGTCACGACAGAGTAGCGGGTTATTTGGAATTGGAAAAAGCACGAGTAAGGTATTTCCTAAGCATAAATGCCGACACGCTTCCTGATAATGCCGTGCAAGGAGAGAAGAGGACATACAGAACCATCATGATAGACGGCAGCGAATTTGAATTCAGCCAAGGATTTACGGAATTACATACCGAGAGTTATAAGAAGATTTTGGATGGAGAAGGATTCAGAATCTCTGAGGCACGCAACTGCATAGAGATGGTTTATGACATAAGAAACGCTCAGCCCATCGGACTTAAAGGCGACTATCATCCATTAGCTAGATTAGAACTGAGCAAACACCCGTTTGGCTGGAAATAAGAAGTATTATGAAAATAACAGTAGCAGGAACAGGTTACGTCGGACTTTCAATAGCGACATTATTGGCTCAACACAATGAAGTTGTTGCTGTTGATATTGTCCCAGAAAGAGTAGAGATGGTGAATAATAAAATATCACCTATACAAGACGAATATATTGAGGATTATCTGAAGAATAAGGAATTAAATCTGCGTGCCACATTAGATGCAGAGACTGGATATAAAGACGCAGATTTTGTGGTGATAGCAGCGCCTACAAATTACGACAGCGTCAAGAATTTCTTCGACACATCCGCCGTAGAAGATGTGATAGACAAGGTGATGAAGTACAATCCCAATACTATAATGGTAATTAAAAGTACCATTCCCGTTGGTTACACAGAGGCGATTCGTAAGAAGACAGGATGTAAAAACATTATCTTTTCTCCTGAGTTTTTGAGAGAAAGCAAGGCATTGTACGACAATTTATATCCATCGAGAATTATTGTCGGTTACAAACAAGACGACAAACGATTGGAGGATGCAGCACGTCAGTTTGCACAGCTCATCAAGCAAGGCGCGATAAAAGAAGACGTGCCTGTTTTGTTCATGGGCAGCACCGAAGCCGAAGCTGTCAAGTTATTTGCTAACACATATCTCGCATTGCGCGTCAGTTATTTCAATGAACTCGACACTTACTCCGAATTAAAAGGACTTGATACACAACAAATCATCGAAGGTGTATGTCTCGATCCTCGAATCGGTACTCATTATAATAATCCGAGTTTCGGTTACGGCGGATATTGCCTTCCTAAAGACACAAAACAACTCTTAGCGAATTATGAAGACGTGCCGCAAAATATGATGTCGGCAATAGTGGAAAGCAACAGAACTCGTAAAGATTTCATCGCCGATCAAGTTTTAAAAATGGCAGGTTGGTACGATTATACAAACAACAATACCTATAACTCAAGACTAACAGCCCAAAGCCCACAGCTTCCAGTAATTGGTGTTTATCGATTGACGATGAAATCCAATTCCGATAACTTCCGCCAAAGCTCAATACAAGGCGTAATGAAAAGGGTGAAAGCAAAAGGAGCAACAGTCATCATATACGAACCTACTTTAGAAGACGGCACTATGTTTTTCGGAAGTTTGGTACTTAACGATTTAGAGAAGTTCAAAAAAGAAAGCCATGCTATTATTGCCAACAGATACGACTGCTGCTTAGATGATGTTAAGGATAAAGTCTACACCAGAGATATTTTCAGAAGAGATTAATTTATAATCATACTTCTCAACACAAAAAATTATAAAATATTTAAGAAAATTATTGTATTTTAAATAATTATATCCTACCTTTGTCATTTGAGATTTTTGGTAAATTTTACTCACTTACAGAGAAAGCATATCGTTAGTTGTCAGCCATTTAACAACAAAGTATGTAAGTGAGGAGGCGAAGCTATAAGTAGGCATCAACAAACTCTGTTCATGAGACTGAGAGCTACAAGCAATGAGCAGATAAACTTTTTAACTTCAAACTCTCAACTTTCAAACTACTATAAACTATTAACTCTGAACTATAAACTTTAAAAATGAAAGGTATCGTTTTAGCAGGAGGCTCTGGAACTCGCCTTTACCCGATAACAAAAGGCGTCAGTAAGCAGTTGCTTCCTATTTTCGATAAACCCATGGTATACTATCCCATCTCTGTCTTGATGATGGCAGGTATACGTGATATATTAATAATTTCTACACCGCAGGATTTGCCGGGATTCCAGCGACTTCTCGGCGATGGCTCTGATTACGGCGTAAACTTCAGTTATGCAGAACAACCTTCACCTGATGGTCTTGCTCAAGCTTTTATCATCGGAGAAGAGTTCATCGGTAACGATTGCGCTTGTCTTGTCTTGGGTGATAATATCTTCCAAGGCGCTGGAATATCCTCTTTGTTGAAAAATGCAGTCGTCGATGCTGAACAGAATAACAAGGCTACGGTATTCGGCTATTGGGTAAACGATCCAGAACGTTATGGCGTAGCTGAATTTGACAAAAACGGCAATTGTGTGTCGATAGAAGAGAAACCAAAAAATCCTAAGTCCAACTATGCTGTAGTAGGACTTTATTTCTATCCGAACAAAGTCGTCGAGATAGCTAAAAATGTGAAACCTTCTGCAAGAGGTGAACTTGAGATAACATCGGTAAATCAGGCTTTCCTGAATAACGGAGAACTCAAAGTGCAAGTCTTCGACCGTGGATTCGCTTGGCTTGACACCGGAACACACGACTCCCTCGCCGAAGCGTCAACCTACATTGAAGTGTTGGAAAAACGTACAGGACTTAAAGTCGCTTGTCTTGAAGAAATAGCATATACACAAGGCTGGATCACAAAAGAGAAAATGCAAGAATTGGCACAGCCGATGGCGAAGAACCAGTATGGGCAATACTTGCTTAAATTAATAAACGAATAATTTTACAACGATGAGACGCAATATTGTTATAACAGGCGGTGCAGGTTTCATTGGAAACCATGTTGTTCGTTTATTCGTAAATAAATATCCAGAATATAATATAATCAACATAGACAAACTCACTTACGCTGGTAATTTGGCAAACCTTAAAGACATAGAGGACAAGCCAAATTACAAGTTTGTGAAGATGGACATCTGCGATTTTGAGAATTTCTATCAGCTTATGCAAGATGAAAAAGTCGATGGCATTATTCATCTCGCAGCAGAGTCTCATGTAGATAGAAGTATCAAAGACCCATTCACTTTTGCCAAGACAAACGTCATGGGAACTTTAAGTTTACTTCAAGCAGCGAAACTTTATTGGGAGAGCCAACCTGAACCATATAAAATTGCATACCCAAGGTCTGTTGACTGTTGTCCGTTGTCTGTTGACTGTAGATTCTACCACATCTCGACCGATGAAGTCTATGGCGCTCTTGAAATGAATCACCCAGAAGGAATAGAACCTCCTTTCAAGACAGTAGCTTCTTCCGAATGTCATAAGGCATACGGCGACGAGTTTTTCTATGAGACAACAAAATACAATCCTCACTCACCATATTCGGCGTCTAAAGCAAGTTCCGACCATTTCGTGAGAGCTTATCACGATACTTACGGAATGCCGACTATCGTGACAAATTGCTCTAACAACTACGGGCCCTATCAGTTTCCAGAAAAGTTAATACCTTTATTTATTAATAATATACGTCATCGCAAACCGTTGCCAGTTTATGGTAAGGGTGAGAACGTCCGCGACTGGTTATACGTTGAAGACCACGCAAGAGCGATAGATTTGATTTTCCATAACGGCAAGATCGCAGAGACATATAATATAGGTGGTTTCAACGAATGGAAAAACATCGACTTGATAAAGGTTATGATTAAAACCGTTGATAGAATACTCGGCAATCCAGAAGGACATTCATTAGATTTGATAACCTACGTCACCGACAGATTAGGCCACGACGCACGCTACGCCATCGACTCTACAAAACTTCAGAAAGAACTCGGCTGGGAGCCATCGCTTCAATTTGAAGAAGGAATCGAAAAGACAGTTCTCTGGTACTTAGACAACCAAGAATGGATGGATAACATCACATCTGGCGAGTACGAGAAGTATTACGAGGAGATGTACCATTCAAATGGAAATTTGAAAACTGAAATACTTTAAACACAGAATAATAAACTTACAACTTTAAACTCTCCACTTTCAACTACTCTAAACTATAAACTTTGAACTCTAAACTTTAAAAATGAAAAACTTCTCTAACAATCTTTTTTGGGACGTAAATCCCGATGATGTCGACATGGAGGAACATGCCTCTTTTATAGTACAGCGAGTTCTTGAGTATGGCACGACGGAAGATTGGAATTATATACTTTCGTATTACGGACTTACGCGTATATTATCATTAGCATTACAATTCCGTAGTTTAGACCCAAAGGCGTTAGCATTTTTATCTGTAATATCAAAAACTCCAAGAGAAAACTTCAGATGTTACACTACGAGGTGGTTGAACCAGCAACATTGGAATTATTGAAACAGGTGCAAAGAATTCCGTTTTTGTCTGAAACACGATTGGTGGGAGGAACTTCTTTAGCGTTGCAAATAGGTCATCGTAAATCTGTTGACATTGATCTGTTTGGTGAGATAGCTTGTGACCAGTATGAATTGATTGATGCATTATCCGATTTGGGAAACTTAACAATTCTAAAGGAGAGTAAAAACATTCACGTATTCCAGCTTAATGGAATAAAGTTGGATATAGTCAATTATAAATATCAATGGATAAAACCTATGATTGTTGAAGACAATCTAAGACTAGCCAATATGGAAGATGTTGCAGCTATGAAGATAACGGCAATTATAGGCAGAGGAACAAAAAAAGATTTTATCGATTTAGCTTTCTTGTTGGATTATTTTTCATTAGATGAAATATTGAATTTTTACGAGAAAAAATATCCTGAAGCATCACGTTTCATGGCGATGAAGAGCGTTGCGTATTTTGACGATGCTGAGGTAGAACCGATGCCATATATGCTTAATGAAAGATCATGGGGTGATGTGAAAGAAAGAGTCTTGAAAGAAATATGGACTTCTCGACAACCAAGAATGGATGGATAACATCACATCTGGCGAGTACGAGAAGTATTACGAGGAAATGTACCATTCAAATGGAAAATTGAAAACAGAAAGACTTTAAACATAAAATAATAAACTTACAACTCAAAACTCCCAACTTTAAACTACTCTAAACTATAAACTTTGAACTATAAACTTTAAAAATGAAATACCCTATCGGCATACAACAATTCGAGAAGCTACGGGAAGAGGACTGGATCTATATAGATAAGACAGCTCATATCCATCGGCTTGCCTCGAGGGGGACTTATTTCTTCCTCAGCCGACCAAGACGTTTCGGTAAAAGTTTGTTGATGTCGACGATAGAAGCGTATTTCAAGGGAAAGAGACATCTCTTTGAAGGCTTGGCGATAGAGAAGTTGGAGAAAGACTGGATTGAATATCCCGTGTTGCATTTTGATCTCAATGCCAAGAAATTTGATCAGGCTAAAGACCTGGACGAGATTCTTAATGCTCAGCTCAGCGAGTATGAACAAATATATAACAGTGTAGCTGTCGATAAAAGTATTGAGGGAAGATTCAAGCAACTTATCAAATCCGCCAAAGAGAAGACCGGACGTAACGTGGTTGTTCTCATCGACGAATACGACAAGCCTATGCTTCAAGCCATAGGCAACGAAGATCTACAGATACAGTTCCGCAACATGCTCAAGGCGTTCTATGGCACATTGAAGAGCGCCGACGGCTATCTGAGGTTCGTGCTTCTCACAGGTGTCACCAAGTTCAGCAAACTCAGCATCTTCAGTGACCTTAACAATATCGAGGACATCTCGATGGAGAAGCAATATTGCGACATCTGCGGTATCACTGAAGAAGAGCTGCACAACGTCTTTGACAATGAAGTGGCGTTGTTGGCGGAAAATAACGAGCAGACAAAGGAGGAAGCATACAAGGAATTGAAGAAACGTTACGACGGCTATCATTTCAGTGAAAACTCCGTGGGGATATACAATCCGTTCAGCATACTGCTCGCCCTTAAAAACTCGAATTACGGCAGCTATTGGTTCAGCACGGGAACACCGACGTATTTAGTTGAACTCCTGAAACGTTTCGACTACAGTCTCGAGAACCTTTCGGGATACGAAGCCTCGGCAACGACTTTAGACAGCATACAACTTAATGTAGACAATCCGATGCCTGTTCTGTATCAGAGCGGTTATCTCACGATAAAAGGCTATGACAGGGAACTGAGGCTTTACACCTTGGATTTCCCTAACGAGGAAGTTGAAGAAGGGTTCGTGAACTTCCTCATCCCGATGTACACCTCGGTGTCGGAGATGGATTCGCCCTCGTTCATCGGCAAGTTCGTCAGGGAGGTGAGAGCAGGCAAGGTGGATGATTTCATGCGCCGACTTCAGAGCATGATGGCAGACACTCCTTACGAGATAATAAAAGACTTGGAGAACCATTATCAGAACGTTATGTTCATCCTCACGAAACTGATGGGACTTTACGTTCAGGCGGAGTACAAGACCTCTCGTGGACGCATCGACCTTCTCATTGCGACGGACAAATATGTCTATGTCATAGAGATAAAATTAGACGGAAGCGCGGAGGACGCCCTGAAGCAGATCAACGACAAGGAATATTCACTGCCATTTGAAGCAGGCATCCGCCAGGTCATCAAGATAGGAGCCAACGTATCACGAGAAAAGAGAAACCTTGAGAACTGGATAGTGGAAGTTGAAAATTGAAAATTGAAAATTGAAAGATTTTAAACATAAAATAATAAACTTACAACTTAAAACTCTCAACTTTAAAACTACTATAAACTATTAACTTTGAACTATAAACTTTAAAAAATCATATATCATGAAAGGTATCGTTTTAGCAGGCGGTTCAGGTACTCGCCTTTATCCAATCACAAAAGGTGTAAGTAAGCAATTGCTTCCAATTTACGACAAACCAATGGTTTATTATCCAATATCAGTTTTGATGTTGGCAGGTATAAGAGATATTCTCATTATCTCAACGCCTTATGATCTCCCTGGTTTTAAGCGCTTGCTCGGCGATGGCTCTGATTATGGCGTTAACTTCAGTTATGCAGAACAACCTTCACCTGATGGTCTTGCTCAGGCTTTCATCATTGGAGAAGAGTTCATCGGTGACGATTGCGCTTGCTTAGTCCTCGGTGATAACATCTTCTACGGAAGTTTCTTTACGAAGATGTTGAGAGATGCAGTCAAGGCTGCTGAAGAAGAAAATAAAGCTACTATATTCGGTTATTGGGTTAACGATCCCGAACGTTATGGCGTGGCTGAGTTTGATAAAGATGGTAACTGTCTCTCGTTGGAAGAAAAGCCTAAGAATCCAAAATCAAATTACGCCGTACCAGGTTTGTACTTCTATCCAAACAAGGTTGTTGAAGTTGCTAAAACTATCATGCCTTCTGCACGCGGTGAGTTGGAGATAACAACTGTAAATCAAAGATTCTTAGAGGATAAACAACTCAAGGTTCAAACTTTAGGACGTGGATTCGCTTGGTTAGATACAGGAACTCACGATTCTTTATCGGAAGCGTCTACATTCGTTGAAGTAATAGAAAAACGTCAGGGTTTGAAGATCGCTTGTCTCGAAGGTATCGCCTATCGTAAAGGCTGGATCTCAGAAGAAAAGATGAGAGAACTCGCTCAACCGATGATTAAGAATCAGTACGGACAATATCTGTTGCAGGTTATTGAGGAAGTGAAAAGAAATATTTAAAACTAAAAATCGAAATATCATGTCAAAAAGAAATATCGTTATAACAGGCGGTGCAGGTTTCATAGGAAATCATGTCGTTCGTTTATTCGTAAATAAATATCCAGAATATAATATAATCAACATAGACAAACTCACTTACGCTGGTAATTTAGCTAACCTTAAAGACATAGAGGATAAACCTAATTACAAGTTCGTGAAAATGGATATCTGCGATTTCGAGAACTTCTATCAGCTTATGCAAGATGAAAAGGTTGATGGCATCATTCACCTCGCAGCAGAGTCACATGTTGATAGAAGCATCAAAGATCCTTTTACTTTCGCAAAGACAAATGTAATGGGAACTCTAAGTCTGCTTCAAGCAGCTAAACTTTATTGGGAGTCATTACCAGAGAAATATGAAGGCAAAAGATTTTACCACATCAGTACCGATGAAGTCTATGGCGCTCTCGCAATGAACCATCCGGAAGGAATAGAACCTCCTTTTAAGACAGTAGCTTCTTCTGAAGGTCATAAGGCATACGGCGACGAGTTTTTCTATGAGACAACAAAATACAATCCTCACTCACCATATTCAGCAGCGAAAGCAAGTTCCGACCATTTCGTGAGAGCTTATCACGATACTTACGGAATGCCGACTATCGTGACAAACTGTTCTAATAACTACGGACCCTATCAGTTTCCAGAAAAGTTGATACCTTTATTTATTAATAATATACGTCATCGCAAACCATTGCCAGTTTATGGTAAGGGTGAAAACGTCCGCGACTGGTTATATGTTGAAGACCACGCTCGCGCTATAGATTTGATTTTCCATGAAGGAAAGATAGCAGAGACTTATAATATAGGTGGTTTCAACGAATGGAAAAACATCGACTTGATAAAAGTTATGATTAAAACCGTTGATAGAATACTCGGCAATCCGGAAGGACATTCATTAGATTTGATAACATACGTCACCGACAGATTAGGCCACGACGCACGTTACGCCATCGATTCTACTAAGTTACAGAAGGAACTCGGCTGGGAGCCATCGCTTCAATTTGAAGAAGGAATTGAGAAGACAGTTCGCTGGTACTTAGACCACCAAGAATGGATGGATAACATCACATCTGGCGAGTACGAGAAGTATTACGAGGAGATGTATAAGGGAAGGTAATATGTAAAATATAATAAAATGGATAATCAACAAATTACAGTAACCTCTCCATTACTTCCTGACCTTGATGAGTTAAATGTAATGCTCAAAGAGATATGGGACAGTAAATGGGTTACAAATAATGGAAAATTTCACAGGCAGTTAGAAAAGGAATTAGCAGAATATCTTAAAGTTCCTTATATATCGTTATTTACTAATGGAACTTTACCTTTGATAACAGCGTTGCAAGCACTTAGAATTACGGGAGAAGTTATTACAACTCCATATAGTTTTGTCGCGACAACACACTCGCTGTGGTGGAATGGCATTAAACCAGTATTTGTTGATATAGACCCATCTAATTGTGGTTTGGATCCTAATAAGATAGAGGCAGCAATAACTCCAAAGACAACTGCTATCATGCCTGTACACTGTTATGGTAAACCATGCGATATAAAAGGAATACAAGAAGTTGCTGACAAATACGGATTAAAGGTTATTTATGATGCAGCTCATGCCTTTGGTGTTGATGTCGATGGTGAAAGTATTCTCAGAGCAGGCGACATGAGTACGCTTAGTTTCCATGCTACTAAAGTATATAACACCCTCGAGGGTGGTGCTTTAGTAACGCACAATGAGCAAACAAAGAAAAGAATAGATTATCTTAAAAACTTTGGATTTGCAGGAGAGACAGAAGTTGTAGCTCCAGGCATAAATTCTAAAGTAGACGAAGTTCGTGCTGCGTACGGAATACTTAATCTAAGACAAGTAGATAAAGCTATTGAAGCACGTCATCAAGTAGCTATCCGATATAGAGAAGCATTGAGAAACGTTGAAGGAATAACTTTCTTCGATGATATGGAAGGAGTAAGACATAATTACTCATATTTCCCAATTTTCATAGATGCTGAAAAATTCGGTATGACACGCGACGAATTATATCTCAAACTGAAAGAAAACAACATTCTGGGAAGAAGATATTTCTATCCATTGATAAGCGAATTCTCAACCTACAGGGGATTGCCATCATCAGCGAAAGAAAATCTTCCAAACGCAACAAAAATTGCAAATGAAGTAATTTGCTTACCAATGCATCATGAGTTAAGTGAAGAAGATGTTGAAAGAATAATAAATGTAATAAAAACTTAATATTATGAAACAAAAGAAGATTTTGTTACTTGGAGGTTCTGAAGCACAATTAATTTCTATCACAAAAGCTAAGGAACTTGGTTATTACACAGTTCTTTGTGATTATCTTCCAGATAATCCAGGTCAATATATTGCAGATTCTTTTCATCTTGTTAGTACTACAGATAAAGATGCTGTACTAGCGATAGCAGAAAAGGAAAATATTGAAGGTATTGTTGCGTATAGTTCCGATCCTGCGGCACCAACAGCTGCATATGTGGCTAACGTCATGGGACTTCATGGTATGGATTATAATGTAGTTCGTCATTTTTGCGAGAAACATTTATTTCGAGAATTCCTAATAAAAAATAACTTTAATGTACCTAAATCAATAGAAGTTAAGGTTCCATATGATGTGGAATTAATAGATTATTCACATCTACAATTTCCAATAATCGTGAAACCAACGGATTCTTCTGGTAGTAAAGGTATAACAGTACTTGAGAATCCAAGCAACCTCGCTAGTGCATTGAAATATGCACAAGAATACTCTAGAAATCAAACACTTATTATCGAGGAGTTTATTGTTCGAGATCACCCACACGTTATTGAAGCTGAAATTTTTGCAATAAATGGTAAAGTTGTTTCATGGGGTATTATAAATAGTATCCGCGATCTAAGATCAAATCCTCTTTTGCCGTCAGCATATAGCTATCCTATCGATATAGCAGATGAACGAAAGGTAATAGTAAAAAGCGAAGTTTCTCGACTAGTTGCCACAACAGGCAAGACCTCTGGTGCATTTAATATTGAAATGATAATAGATAAGCACAATCGTCTATTTTTTCTTGATGCAGGTCCTCGAAATGGAGGTAATATGTTGCCCGAATTTATTTCGATGATTTCAGGTAAAGATATTGTTGAAGCTACGTTACGAGTAGCAATGGGGGATGTTAGTGAAATTGATGTTGAACTTGATGGTGAATCTAGAGGATATTGGGGACTTGGTGTATTGCATAGTGATAAGGCTGGAAGATTTAATGGTATTGCATATTCACAATTAGCAAAACAAAGTTTGATTCGCGAGAACATTCAAAAAGAACTAGGACAGGATGTTAATCCTTTTGAACGTTGTAATGACTTAATTGGATTAAACTTCTGCCGTTTTAATTCAAAAGATGATATGGATAAGGTGATGTGCAATATGTATCAGTCCATGAGAGTTAAACTTATGTAGAAAATATATTTATTATTACTAAATAACTATAGTTTGAGTTAAATTTAGTAGGTATAAATAGAGATATAAAGGAGGTTTGATTTTGAAATTAATAATAATCGGAACAAGTACAACTGCAAGGATCTTATATTTATTTATCAGAAAATATAGATTGTATGATGTAGCAGGATTTGCTGTAAATAAATCATATATAACTTGTGATCGGTATTGTGATTTACCAGTATATGCAATAGAAGATTTAGAACCTAGTGATTATCTTTGGTTTATAGCTGTGCAATGGAATCGATTAAATGCTGATAGAAGAATGCTATATGAAAATTTAAAAAGTAAAGGCTTTCAATTTGTTAATCTTATTTCTCCAAATTCCGTTATTAATGGGGAGATTAAAGGTCAAAATTGTTGGATTCACGATGGTGTAATAGTTGATTTTGGTTCAATAATAGGTAATAATGTATTTATAAAACTTAATGCAACAATTGCCGAAAATACGCTGATAGAAGATCATTGTTTTGTTGGTGCGAAAACAATGATTGCAGGAGAGTGCCGTGTAGGAGAACAGTCATTTATTGGTATAGGATCTATAGTATATGATAAAGTAAATATTGGTAAGAAATGTTTAATAAGTGCATGTAGTGTAATTAAACGTAATGTTCCGGATTATTGCAAAGTCTTACTATCTTCAGATATTGAATATAAACAATATTCTTCTGAAGAAATAGAAGAAAAATTGATTTTTTCGAAAAATGTAAGATAATGTTATTTTTGCATCAAATCAACAATATATGCAAAGTAAAATCACTGATAATAAAAAAATAGCCGTCAATAGTATATTTGTTTTTATAAAGCTTGTATTTTCATCTGTTGTAAGTATTATTACATCAAGGTGGGTACTTGCTCGTTTAGGTATTGAAGATTACGGTATTTATAATGTAGTTGGAAGTATTGTTATTTTCCTTAATGTTATTAATACTTCAATGATAACTACAACTTATCGCTATATTGCATTTGAAATCGGTAAAGGTAAAGATGGTAATACAAATGCCGTATTTAATAGGAGTTTTCTTATGCATATTGGATTGGCAATATTAATACTATTATTATCAGAATCTTTAGGAGTATTTTATCTAAACAATTATATGAAAATATCTCCGGACAAACTATCTGACGCTAATTTTGTATTGCAAATATCAATACTTACGACTATAATATCTACAATTTCCGTCCCTTTCCAAGGATTATTAACAGCAAATGAAAGATTTTCTACTACAACAATAATTACAATTGTTGCTGATGTATATAAAATATTAGCTGTATTATGGTTAACGCACTATAATGGGAATGCGTTAAGTGCATACAGTCTCATTATGATGATTATGAATTGTATACCTCTACTTATGTATGCAACAATATGCTATAAGGATTATTATTATGTAATTAAATGGAATTTACAAAAGGAATGGTATAAATATAAAGAAATGATAAGTTTCTCAACATGGATATTACTTGGAGCATTCACATCTATATGTAAACATCAAGGTGCTCAAATTATAATTAATTTCTTTTGGGGAACTTTACTCAATGCTGCTTTTGCCGTGGCAAATCAAATTAATCATGTACTACAAACATTTTCTAATAATATAAGTGTAGCAGCAAATCCTCAAATCACTAAGAGTTATAGTGGCGGAAATCAAAACAGAACTATTAACATCACTTGTGTTATTTCAAAAATATCAGCATTTATACTAATGGTAATTGGTTTGCCTTTTTTTATTGAGACGGACTTTATATTCAATTTATGGCTAAAAGAGGTGCCAGAATATGCAGTGTCATTCTGCAGATTAATGACCATTTTAGCATTAATTGATACGCTAGGAGCTGGTATTCCAGCATTAACTCAAGCTACTGGTAAGATTAAAGTGTTTCAAATAGTATCATCAATTTGGTCATTATTATGTTTACCTATTGCAATTATTGCATATAAGTTTGGTGGCAAACCGGAATCAATTACAATAATATACATTGTTAGTTCCCTTATTTATGTAGGTATTAGACTTTATTTGTTAAAAATGATATTAAATTTTGACATAAAGTATTTTATAAAAGAATCATATATAAGAATTCTATATGTATTAATACCAATGTCTCTTCTAATTTTCATCTATTTTAAAATACAAATAGATGGATGGATGGTGTTGGTTGGAATATCTGTAAGTGAAATTATTCTTATTTTGTTAATTTGGATATTGGGACTTAGTAAAGATGAACGAAATAGAATATCTAATGTAATAAAATCTTATATACATAAATAATCATGGAAGAGATGATATATGCTCCTATAATTATTCCTACATTAAATCGTTTTGAACATTTTAAAGCATGTGTGGAATCTTTGGCTAATTGTTCTGGTGCAGATAAGACAGATTTATTCATATCAGTTGATTATCCGCCATCAGAAAAATATATGAATGGATATAAGGAAATTATTGATTTTGTAAATAGTGGGATAAAAGGATTTAAGAAAGTATATATATATATACAAGAAAAGAATCTAGGAGTTGGCGGAAATCTTTATTTTCTCAGAGATATTGTATTTTCAAAATATGATAGATTAATTTGTACAGAAGATGACAATATTTTTTCACCTTGTTTCCTGGAATATATAAACAAAGGTCTTGAGAAACATAGCAATAACAAGCATGTGCTTGGCATTTGTGGATATAATTATCCGATAACTATGCCTCAATCATATTGCAATAAATATAACTATTATTATGCAAAAGAATTTAGTGCTTGGGGTACTGGTTATTTAAAAGAAAGGATTTCTGAAGCCAACATTTTTATGAATGTTGAATATGGTAAGACTATCATAAAAAAGCACTGGAGAAAATTAACATGGAATATTCGCAGAATCATTATAGATTCCATTAAAAGACATAAATTATATGGTGATCTAAATAGGACATTATATTTAATAGATACAGATTCATACTGTGTTTTCCCAACAGAAAATCTTGTTGTAAATAAAGGTCATGATGGTAGCGGGGTAAATTGTGGCAATAGCAAGAATGACAAATTTTCAAAACAACATCAAAGTAGAGAAATGCATTTTGATTTTCAAGGTGATGTTCCATTGTGTGAAAACAGACAGATTCGTAAAGAGCTGAACAAATATTTTGATATTCCATTTAAGAGCAGAATAAAAGTATTAATAGAGTCCTGGTTGTATAGAAGATGAAGATTCTTTGGATTACAAATACACTTTTTCCTGAAGTAGAACAGAAACTATTAGGCAAAGGAGAATTGCGTGGAAGTGGCGGTTGGATGTTAGCTAGTGCTGAAATGTTGGTTTCTCAAAAAAATGTACAACTTTCTGTTGCCACCGTGTCAAGACTTGTACATAAACTTGAGATAATTAATGGTAATTATATTACGTATTATTTATTGCCATATGGGAAAGGTAATCTTAAATACAATCGTGATTATGAATCCCATTGGGTGAATATAAAAAAAATGATAGAACCTGATGTTGTTCATATACATGGAACAGAATATACCCATGGATTGGCATACGTTAATGCTTGTGGTTCTGAGCATGTAGTAGTATCAATACAAGGATTAAAGTCAGGTATTGTTCCCTATTATTGTGCAGGATTATCAAGTAGAGAAATATATAATAGTATTACATTCCATGATATTGTAAAAGGTGGAATGTATAATGAACAACGTAATTTTTATAATGTTTCTAAATATGAGAAAGAACTTCTCAGAAAGGTTAATCATATTATAGGACGCACCTCATGGGATAGGGCTCATGTGTGGGCTATCAATCCAGATGCTAGTTATTATGTATGTAATGAAACACTACGAAGTGAGTTTTATAAAGGAAGTACGTGGAGTTTCGGCAAATGCGTGCCATATAGCATATTCCTTTCACAAGGTGGTTATCCACTAAAAGGGCTTCATCAGGTGTTGAAAG
The DNA here is from genome assembly GCA_015061315.1 of Lentimicrobiaceae bacterium. Classification (GTDB taxonomy): domain Bacteria; phylum Bacteroidota; class Bacteroidia; order Bacteroidales; family F082; genus Limimorpha. The sequence goes on along the minus strand of SUWV01000001.1, from coordinate 144,355 downwards.
CTATGCCTTTGATATTAAGGCATTATCCTAGCACAACCATACGTATAGCTGGTGTTGATATTACTAAGAATAAAGGATTGTGGGGTTTGCTACATTTTACGGGATATGGCAAGATTATAAAAAAGTTAATAAAAAAATATGACCTTAGGAATAAAGTGATATTTCTTGGACCACTAAATGCAGAACAGATGAAGGAAGAATATCTTCGTTGTAATGTATTTGTATGTCCGTCTTCTATAGAAAATTCCCCCAATTCGTTAGGTGAAGCCCAAATATTAAGGGTGCCATGCGTGGCTAGTTATGCTGGTGGTATACCTGATTTTATGCAGGAGATGGAAAAATATTTATATCGTTTCGAAGAAATAGAGATGTTGTCATACAAAATTTGTGAAATATTTTCTTCTGGGAGTAATATCCATACAAATAATGAAGATGCTATTTTAAGACATAACCCTAAAATGAATCTTGAGAAATTAGTCTCTATTTATAACTCATTATGAAAAATAATATAATTATTCCATTCTTATCAATATTATATTTATTGCACTCAGTTCCTGCATTAGGAATCCTTTATCCATCTTCATTATATGCTTTGTTGGTTGTAGTGCTATTTTTAATATTGACATATAAAGTCGGTGTAAAGAATATTGTTTCTATTATGCCAATATTTATCATCCCTATTTTAAATATAGTAATAATTGGTAATATGTCTGTAGTAACCATAGCTGAGCGAATCTCTGGTATTTTACAATCCCTTATATTGCCATTGTTATATATATATATACGTATATATAATAGATTAAAATTAGGAAATCAATTATTTGTAATATATGTTGTAATGACCCTTATAACATGTATTACTACGTATATAGGTTATGATGTATTCCCAGACGCATCCAGAGAACTTGCGTCTTTAGATAATGATTCTTCTGTTTACCGAACCTATATGAAATTAAATATTGGTGGATTTTCATTTATTTATACATTGGTATTACTTAATATATTAGTAATATGTTCTATAAAAAATTATAAGCTTTTCAAAAAAGGTATAAGCGTTGCTATGTTTAATATCTTATTTTTGATAATTATTGGACTAGTTATTTATAAATCACAATATACAACTGCAATCTTAATATATTCTATTTCATTACTATTTTTGCTTGCTGGTCGTAGATTCAATTTCAAATATATAACTACATTAATTTGTATAGGTATAATTATTTTTTTGGTTTATAGAACTCCTATTGCTGAAAAAATGGAATTATTATCCGAAAAAGTAGAAAGTTATGATGTTTCAGAACGTTTATATGATTTGTCTAGGTTTTTAGTGGGAGAGTACACTTCTGACTATTCAGATTTGGATGCAAGAGGACATACGTATATGACATCACTAAATACGTTTCTGAATAATCCATTTGGAGTATGGAATAATAGAGGTAATGGTGGACATTCGTTTGTGTTTGATAACATGGCTAGGTTTGGTATTTTGGGAGTTGCTTTGGTAATAATAATGTTATATAAACTGTATAGATTATATATTTCCCCCATTCATAATAGTAATATTTATGGATATGCATGTGTATTACTAACTATATATATACTATTGGCAGTAGTAAATCCACATATATTTACGAATGTATTGATGTTTGTTTTGCCGTTGTATTATTTAAATGATATAAATAAATATTCAATTTGAAATGCTTGTTCTAAGAATAATATACAATTATTTCTTTTCACTTATCCCTTCATTATTTTATCAACTTATAAGCGGTATAAAATTAAATACTAGCAATAGACTAGTTGGAAGGATTATAATCATTAAAAAGAATTTATTAATTCGTCTTTTGACAAGAAGCAAAAACGGTGAATTGATTATTGGTAATAACTTTAAATCTAACAATAAAATTAAATCTAATTCAATAGGTCTTATTCAACCTTGTATATTTAATATTTATGCACCAAATAGCAAAATTATTATTGGTGATAATGTTGGCATCTCTGGTTCTACAATATGTGCTACAACATCAGTTACTATAGGTAATAATGTCTTGATAGGTTCTGGGTGTTTGATAAGTGACACTGATTCTCATCCTATTGATTGGGAAGATAGGTTGTATGATAGAAATGAGAAAACACGTAAAGCTCCTATTGTTATCGAAGATAATGTTTTTATTGGAGCAAGAAGTATAATACTCAAAGGTGTTACAGTTGGAGAAGGTGCAGTTATTGGAGCAGGTTCTGTGGTTTCAAAAGATGTCCCTCCCTATTCAATAGTGTGCGGTAATCCTGCACGTGTAGTTAAAACTTTGAATTAGATAAGAATAATGAAAATAGCTGTACTTTTAACATGTTTTAATCGTAAAGATAAAACATTAAGTTGTTTGACATCATTATATCAAGCGTTATGTATATATAATAACAAAGTAGAAGATAAAGTAGAATTGTCAATATATCTTACTGATGATGGCTGTACAGATGGTACAGGTGATGCTGTAAGAGATAATTTCTCTAATAAAAATATTACCATTCTTAAAGGAACGGGTAATTTGTATTGGGCTGGAGGAATGAGATTTGCTTGGAATGAAGCCTTGAAAAAACATAATGAATGGGATTTTTACTTGTTGCTAAACGATGATACAGATTTGTTAGATAATCTTTTTGAGGAATTATTGAATACACATAAATATTGTATTGAAAATTATAAGCAGTCTGGTATATATTCTGGTATAACGAGTTCTAAATCTGATCATAACAAGATGACATACGGTGGTGATATATGGAAAAATAAATTTTTAGGGACATCCATGAGGCTGAAACCTATTGGGAGACCTCAACTATGCGATATCACCAATGCAAATATTTTGCTTGTATCAAAAGAAGTTGTTGACAAAATAGGTATATTTTGGGAAGGCTACATTCATGGAAGAGCTGATAATGATTATTCAAATCAAGCAAGAAAGAAAGGTATTCCAGTTTTATTAACTGCAAACTTCTGTGGTAGATGTGATAATGATCATAAAAGTTCAAAGGAAATTGCTGATATAGTAAAGAGTATGTCATTATCGGAAAGAAAGAAGTATTTCTCATATCCAATTCGCTCAAATAAAGATTATTTAAAATACATCCAGAGGAATATGCCATTAAGATATCCTATGGTTTATATTGGTAGGATATTGAATGTGTATTTTCCTAAGTTTTATTATAGAATTAACAATACTATTAGATAATTAAAAATAAATATTTATACTATGAAAGCATGTTTTATGGGATTAGGCTACATAGGCCTTCCAACAGCAATAATTGCCGCTAAACACGGCATAAAGGTAACAGGCGTTGACATCAACCCTAAAGTCGTTGAACTTACAAACCAAGGAAAGCTTCATATCATTGAGCCTGGTATGGAAGAATATCTACAAGAGGTTGTTAAATCAGGTGCTTTGAAAGCATCTACAACTCCAGAAATGAGCGAGGCTTATTTTATGGTTGTACCTACTCCTTTCAAAGGCAATCATGAACCTGATATCTCTTACGTTGAAGCAGCTACCAGAGCTGTCCTTCCTCTTCTCAAGGATGGTGACCTCTATGTTATTGAATCTACTTCACCTGTCGGTACAACAGAAAAGATGAGAGACCTTATCTTTGCGGAAAGACCGGAGCTTGAAGGGAAAATATACATAGCTTATTGCCCAGAACGCGTTCTTCCTGGTAACGTAATTCACGAACTTGTTAATAATGACAGAGTAATTGGCGGTATTGACGAGGCTTCAACAGATAAAGCTATCGAATTCTACAGCCAATTCGTAAAAGGCACTTTGCATCGTACAAACTGTAAAACAGCTGAGATGTGTAAACTTACCGAGAACTCATCACGTGACGTTCAGATTGCCTTCGCAAATGAATTGTCCTTAATCTGTGACAAGGCAGGTATCAACGTTTGGGAACTTATCAATTTAGCAAACAAGCATCCAAGAGTCAATATACTTCAGCCTGGTTGTGGAGTAGGAGGTCACTGCATCGCTGTTGATCCTTATTTCATTACTGCAGCTTTCCCTATGGAGTCAAAAATCATCGCATCTGCTCGTGAGATAAATAACTACAAATCGTTCTGGTGTGCGGAGAAAGTACAGAATGAGATGCTTAAGTTTGAACTTGAACATGGTCGTAAACCATGGGTTGCAATGATGGGTCTAGCATTCAAACCTAACATTGATGACCTCAGAGAATCTCCTGCTAAGAGTATTACTACTAAAGTTATGCAATCTTGCAACAACGCTCAGATTATGATCGTTGAACCTAATGTACCTGAGCATAATGTCTTCAAACTTACCAATTATAAAGAAGCTTACGAGAAAGCTGATATAGTTGTATTCTTGGTAAATCATAATGAATTTGCAGAACTTAACTATCGTAACGATGTGAAGGTTCTCGATTTCTGCGGAACATTCAAAAAATAATTTTATGAAAAAGGTAATGCTCGTCTTCGGAACTCGTCCTGAGGCTATCAAGATGGCTCCATTGGTAAAAGAGTTTGAGAAATATCCTAACGATTTTCAAACATTGGTGTGTGTAACAGGTCAGCATCGTGAAATGCTTGATCAGGTGTTGAATCTCTTTGAAATAAAACCTCACTATGACCTTAACATAATGAAACAAGGTCAGGATTTGTATGATGTAACCGCACGTGTTTTGGTTGGCATGCGTGATGTCCTCAAAGAAGCTCAACCTGATATTGTTTTAGTGCATGGTGACACTACAACCAGCACAGCCGCAGCATTAGCGGCTTTCTACCAACAGATTCCTGTTGGCCATATTGAGGCTGGTCTCCGCACACATAACATATATAGTCCATGGCCAGAGGAGATGAATCGTTTGATTACGGGACGCATTGCAACTTATCACTTCTCACCGACACAATTAAGCCGTCAGAATTTACTAAAAGAGAATGTGTCTGATGATTCTATAATCGTCACAGGTAATTCTGTTATTGACGCTTTGTATTGGGTTGTTGATAAAATAAAGAATGACGAAGCATTAAATAATGAATTAAAAGGAGTATTAAACAAAGCAGGGTATGATATCAATCGTTTGGATAATGGCAGAAAACTCGTTTTGATTACAGGTCACAGACGTGAGAACTTCGGTGAAGGCTTCATCAGTATGTGTACTGCCATTAAGGACTTGACAAAAAAATATCCTGAAGTTGACTTCGTATATCCTATGCACCTAAATCCGAATGTTCGCAAGCCGATACATGAGGTGTTTGGTGAAGATTTAAGTAATTTAGGAAATATGTTCTTCATTGAGCCATTGGAATACCTGTCGTTTGTTTATCTGATGGAAAAATCAACTATTGTACTGACAGACAGCGGCGGCATCCAAGAAGAAGCTCCTGGTTTAGGCAAGCCTGTTCTCGTTATGCGTGACACGACAGAACGACCAGAAGCATTAGAAGCAGGAACGGTGAAACTTGTAGGAACGAATTATGACAAGATTGTTTCTGAAGTATCTGCCTTGCTTGAAGATGAGAGTTATTATGAAAAAATGAGCAAGGCTGTCAATCCTTATGGAGATGGATTGGCATGTGGAAGAATTGTGGAAAAATTGAAATAAAGAATATGGTAAAGGTTATTATTCTATATAATAAGATATTTCATTATAGGGTGCCTGTGTGGAATTGTTTGGCGGAAAAATGTGACCTAACAGTATCATATAGTGATGGTGATGGAAAAATTCCAGAAGGATTGGAGTGTAAATTTAAGATAATATATTTACCGAAGAAACAATATGGTAAGTTTGTAATACAGGAATGTAATATCCGTAAACTTACTAAAAATTATGATGTTGTAATTGCATACGGAGACATTGCTTGGATAAAATTTAGCACTTTGCCATGGTTCAATAAAACTAAAGTAATATTCCATACGTTGGGTGTATCTGCATCTTATGGAAAAGGTTACGATGAACATAAGAGATGGGATAGGATTAGAAAGTTCTTTTATTCTAAGGCCGATGCATTGGCTTTTTACACAATGTATCCTATCGAAAAATATTCCAAAATGGGAATTCCAAGGGAGAAAATGTTTGAAGCTCCCAATACTGTTGCTGTTTCTCAGTGCCACCATGAGAAAGAAAAAGATACTATACTATTCATTGGTACATTATATAAAGAAAAAGGAATAGAGTCATTACTTAATATATATAAAAAGTTGAAGCAAAATTACCAATTACCAGTATTGAATATTATTGGGAATGGTCCAGAATTTAATGATATAAAAGAATGGGTCGATAAGAATGGACTGCAAAATATGATACAATTAAAGGGAGCGATATATGATATAAATGAAAAAGCAAAATATTTTGCAAAGGCATTGGCATGCATATCTCCAAAACAAGCTGGGTTAACAGTTTTAGAAAGTATGGGATATGGGGTTCCATTTATTACAACTAAAGATGCTATTACTGGTGGAGAGTTGTTCAATGTTCATAATAACATAGATGGTATTATTGTAGATGAAGAAAAACAGTTCGAAGAGGTTATTGTCGATATTTCCCAAAATCCCCAAAAATATATTAAGATGGGAGAGAAAGCCCAGAAATTTTATAATGAATTTAGAACACCATATCATATGGCACAAGGCTTATGGGATGCGGTCCAATATGCTCTTTCTAATTAATACTTTATACTCATGAATCACTTTATCAAAGGTTGGCTTAAACATCTAGCGAACAAAAAAATTTCCAACTTTGCTTTTGTATCATCAACGAATAAGATAAGCAAACTCGCAAGAATTAATCGTTTTGTTAAGATTAAGAATTCAGAAGTTGGTGATTATTCCTATATTGGACCAAGTTGTGATATAACAAATACTAATATTAAACGATATTGTTCTATAGCAGACAATTGCAGAATCGGAACAGCTTCTCACACTTTAAATAATTTATCATCGTCACCAATTTTTACACTTAGAAAGAATGGTACAGCAACAACTTGGGTTGAGGAAAGTATTAGACATAATAATGATGTTAAAAAAGTGAATATTGGTAATGATGTCTGGATTGCGACACATGTCATTATAAAGGATGGTATAACAATAGGTGATGGAGCAATCATTGGTGCAGGGGCTGTCGTTGTTAAGGATGTTCCTCCTTATGCCGTTGTTGGAGGTGTTCCCGCAAAAGTAATAAAATATAGATTTGAACAACCTATAATCAATAAACTTCTTGAATTACAATGGTGGAATGCATCTGATGAGAAGTTAAAGAATAGTGTATCATACTTCCAGTCTGAGGATGTTACAATCGAAATGTTAAATGAATTAGAAATACAATTGAAATCATAAAGATTTATGTCCGTCTTCAACAATAAAACCCTTTTAATCACTGGTGGTACTGGTTCTTTCGGTAACGCAGTGTTACGTCGCTTCTTAGATAGCGATATTAAAGAAATTAGAATATTCTCTCGCGATGAGAAAAAACAAGATGATATGCGTCATCATCTTCAGGCTCAATATCCAGAGCAGGCTAATAAGGTTAAGTTTTACATAGGTAATGTTCGCAATCGTGAGTCTGTTGACGTGGCAATGCGTGGAGTCGATTATGTCTTCGCTGCTGCTGCTCTCAAACAAGTCCCTTCTTGCGAGTTTTTCCCTATGGAGGCTACTCTTACTAATGTGCTTGGAACAAACAACGTGCTTCTATCAGCAATAGAACATGAAGTAAAAAATGTCGTAGTGCTTTCAACAGATAAGGCTGCTTATCCAATCAACGCAATGGGTATCTCAAAGGCTCTTATGGAGAAAGTCGCAATAGCTAAAGGTCGTGAACTTGGATCAAATGCCAAGACTACAATCTGTTGTACTCGTTACGGTAACGTGATGGCTTCTCGTGGTTCTGTCATTCCTCTTTGGGTTGAGCAAATGGAACAAGGCAAACCAATCACAATCACCGACCCTAACATGACTCGTTTCATGATGACTTTAGATGATGCTGTTGATTTGGTTATCTATGCTTTCACTCATGGTGAAAATGGAGACCTCTTCGTACAAAAAGCTCCTGCAGCTACATTAGATGTTTTGGCAGAGGCATTGAAACAGACATACGCTAAAGTCAATCCTAAATATGGTGAGACAGAAGTGAAAGTCATCGGTACTCGTCATGGTGAGAAATTATACGAGACTCTCGTAACTCGTGAAGAAATGGCTAAAGCGATAGATATGGGTGGCTATTATCGTATTCCATGCGACAATCGTGACCTTAATTATGATAAATTCTTCTCTGATGGTAATGAGGAAATTGCAAAAATTGAAGATTATCATTCACATAATACCGCTCGTTTGGATGTGGAAGGTATGAAGGAACTTCTTCTTAAACTTCGTTTTATCCGCGAAGATTTAGGACTTCAACCAAGAAGTAAAGCAAGAGAAATTAGATCAGAATAATATGAAACTTGATAAGGAATTATTAGACTCAATAACTCAAAAAGCGAAGGAAAATCCGCGTTTGAGAATGAATCATAATCTACATGATTCGTTGGATAGTAAGGTGCAGAGATTGTTCAATGCTTTGGAACCTGGAACGGTATTGCCGATACATCGCCATCAGAATACCGACGAGACTTATATCCTGATTCGTGGCAAGATAGAAGTTATATTCTATGACGATGACAAGAATGTCATCGATAGATTTATCATGTGTCAGGAAGAAGGAACTTTCGGTGTTCACATACCTAAAGGCACTTGGCATACAATAGAAATAATGGAGAGTGGTTCTGTGATTTTTGAGGTTAAAGAAGGTCCTTATCAGCCAGTTTCAGAAAACGATACATTATGAAAATATTAGTTACAGGCGCCAAGGGATTTGTTGGCAAAAATCTCGTGGCTCAACTTAAAAATATCAAAGACGGCAAGGCTCGTTGCTACGGTAATCTAACTATTGATGCAATCTATGAATACGATGTCGATAACACTATAGAAGAGTTAGATTGTTTTTGCCGTGACTGTGATTTCGTCTTCAACCTTGCCGGCGTAAATCGTCCTCAGAATCAAGAGGAATTTATGCAGGGTAATTTTGGCTTTGCCTCAACTTTACTCAATACATTAAAGAAATATGACAATAAATGTCCTGTTATGATAAGCAGTTCTATTCAGGCAACATTGGCAGGTCGTTTCGGTACATCGGAATATGGTAAGAGTAAGAAAGCCGGCGAAGAACTGATGTTTCAATATTCTGAAGAGACAGGAGCAAAAGTTCTCGTTTACCGTTTCCCAAATTTGTTTGGCAAATGGTGTCGCCCAAATTATAACAGCGCAGTCGCTACTTTCTGCAATAATATTGCCAATGACCTTCCAATACAAGTCAATGACAGAAGTACCGAGTTGGAACTTCTTTACATAGATGACTTAGTTGAGGAAATGATTGCTGCATTGAAAGGTGAAGAACACAGATGCGAATTCGAGGGTGTTGAGACAATATTAACAACAGATGGAAGATATTGTGCTGCTCCTATTACTCATAAGGTAACTCTCGGTGAGATAGTTGATTTATTAGAATCTTTCAAAGAGCAACCACATACACTCGTTGTTCCAGAGATACCATATAATTCTTTTGCTAAGAAATTATATTCTACATATTTATCTTATCTGCCAAAAGAAAAAGTCTCATTTCCTCTGAAAATGAATGTCGATGATAGAGGTAGTTTTACAGAGTTGATAAAGACTTTAAACTGTGGACAAGTTTCAATAAACATTTCAAAACCAGGTATCACAAAAGGTCAGCATTGGCATAATACCAAATGGGAATTCTTTATTGTCGTTTCAGGCCATGGCTTGATACAAGAAAGAAAGATTGATTCTGACGAAGTAATAGAATTTGAAGTCAGTGGCGACAAGATAGAAGCAATCCACATGCTTCCAGGATACACTCACAATATCATTAATCTCTCAGAAACAGAAAATTTAGTTACGGTCATGTGGGCTAATGAAGCATTTGACCCGAATAGACCAGATACTTATTTTGAGAAAGTATAAAAATAAATGTCATGTTTAAAAATAATGGAAAATTAAAGCTGCTCATTATAGTTGGAACACGTCCTGAGATTATCCGCTTGGCAGCAGTTATAAATAAATGTCGTAAGTATTTCGATGTAGTTTTAGCTCATACAGGACAAAACTACGATTATAACCTTAATGGAGTTTTCTTCAAAGATCTGAAATTAGCAGATCCTGAAGTTTACTTAGACGCTGTTGGTGATGACCTCGGTGCTACAATGGGTAATATCATTGACAAGAGTTATAAACTCATGGTCCAGATAAAACCAGATGCAGTCCTTGTACTCGGCGATACAAATTCATGTTTAAGTGTAATTGGAGCGAAACGTCTTCATATTCCAATCTTCCACATGGAAGCTGGTAACAGATGTTTCGACGAATGTCTTCCAGAAGAGACGAACAGACGTATTGTCGATATTATCTCAGATGTAAATATCTGCTATTCGGAACATGCGAGAAGATATTTGAATGCAAGCAGCGTCGCTCCGCAACGTACATATGTCAGCGGTTCGCCAATGGCAGAGGTATTACATAATAATCTTGCAGACATTGAAGCAAGCGATGTTCATCAAAGATTAGGATTAGAAAAAGGAAAATATATTCTATTATCCGCTCATCGTGAAGAAAATATCGATACAGAAAAGAATTTCACTTCTCTGTTTAATGCAATCAACGCAATGGCAGAGAAATACGATATGCCAATATTATACAGCTGTCATCCACGTTCACGAAACAGATTAGCAGCATCGGGCTTCAAATTGGATTCAAGAGTTATTCAACACGAACCATTAGGATTCCATGATTACAATTGTCTTCAGATGAATGCCTTTGCTGTTGTTTCAGACTCAGGCACATTACCAGAAGAAAGCTCATTCTTTACAAGTGTTGGACATTCATTCCCAGCAGTATGTATAAGGACATCAACAGAACGTCCAGAAGCTTTAGATAAAGGCTGCTTCATTTTAGCAGGCATCAACGAACATGATCTCTTACAAGCCGTTGACACAGCCGTAGAGATGGTAAAAGAAGGAGACAACGGCATACCAGTTCCAAATTATGTTGACGAAATTGTCTCAACAAAAGTTGTTAAATTAATACAATCCTACACCGGAGTAGTAAATAAGATGGTGTGGAGAAAAGAATAGATTATGTATCCCTGCTTTTTTAAACGTATCATTGATATTATTATCGGTTTAATTGCACTGCCTTTCGTTATATTGGTGGTGATTATATTTGCTCCAATTATCTATTTGACTAATAAAGGTCCTGTGTTTTATAATGCTACACGTGCAGGTAAGAATTATAAACCATTCAAGATGTTTAAGTTGAGATCTATGTACGTGAATGCTCCTGATATTAGAAATGCCGATGGTTCCACATTTAATAGTGATAATGACCCACGAGTTACACCTATCGGAAAGTTTATGCGTAAAACATAATTAAATGGGATGCTTATTATGCTGATAATATTAGTATGTGGATGGATATAAAAATTATTTTTCAGACATTCTGGTCTGTGATCGCTCGAAAAAACATAAATACAGAACAAAGCTATAAAAAATAATATGAAAAAATTATTAATCATAGGCGCATCTATTCTTCAATTGCCCGCTATAAAAAAAGCGAAGGAAATGGGATTATATGTCGCTGTACTTGACTTCAATCCTAATGCAGTTGGTATTCCATACGCTGATGAATATTTCAATGCTTCAACGATGGATGAAAATGCAGTGTTGAATGTCGCAAAGGAATTTCAGCCAGATGGTATTATGACTCTCGCAACCGATATGCCAATGAGAGGTGTCGCAAAAGTATCTAACACATTGGGTTTACATAGTATATCATACGAAACTGCAGTTAAAGCAACGGATAAGTATGATATGATTAAGGCTTTTGAAGAACATAATGTTCCTGCACCATGGTTTTATTTAGTGAAAAATATAGAAGAACTAAGCCAACTAAAAGATAAGATTACCTATCCTTGTATTATGAAACCTACTGACAATGCTGGCAGTCACGGTGTTGTTAAAATAAATTCCTTCGAAGAACTTATCGAAAAATACGAATATAGTCACAGCTGTTCACGTCGTGGCAATGTGATTGTTGAAGAATACTTAGATGGTGAGGAGGTCTCAGTTGAAGTGATGGTTGTTGATGGAAAAGTAAATATTCTACAGATAACAGATAAACTCACAACCGGAGCTCCTTATTTTGTTGAGATGGGACATAGCCAACCATCAAGATTAGATCTAAATATCCAAAACCAGATTAAAGATGTCGCCGAAAGAGCATGTAAAGCTATTGGTATAAACAAAGGTCCTGCTCATGTTGAGATGAAAGTGACATCACAATACGGACCAAAAATGATTGAGCTCGGAGCCAGAATGGGAGGCGATAATATTACTACGCATTTAGTGCCTTTAAGTACCGGTATTGATATGGTTGAATGTACAATAAAGATAGCACTTGGTGAGACAGTTGATGTTATTCCTACATTAAATTGTGGTTCCGCCATAAGATATTTTGAAGCTCCTTTTGGAGAAATAAAATCAATAGAAGGTGTTGAAGAAGCATTGAAGATAGAAGGCGTAAAACAAATCAGTTTTACTAAAAATATTGGAGAAAAATCAACACCTATACATTGTAGTAACGATAGAATAGGTTTTGTAATAGCACAGGCTGAAAGTGCTAAAGAATCTATAACAATCTGTGAAGAAGCAATGAAAACGATTAAAATAGAAATTGAATAAAATATTAACTAAAAAATTATATTATGATTATTGTAATTGGTGCTACTAGTTTTATAGGTGTACATACCGTAAGTGAATTGGTCAAACAAGGTTGCGATGTGTTAGTAACAGGTCGTAATAATAAATTTAAAGAACATTATGACAAATTAGGTGTGAATTATATAAATTTGGATATTGTAAATGAGAATGATTTCGAACTGTTACCTAAAGAAAATGTAGAAGGTGTTATTCTATTGGCAGGTTTGTTACCAGCAAATGCAGCTGTTAATTTAGATGAAGATGAAAATGCAGCTGATTATTTCCGTATCAATACAATAGGTACAATAAATTGTTTGGAATATTGTCGTAAAAACAAAATTATACGTGTAATTTCTACATGTTCATACGGTGATGTTAGGGGCGCATGGAATGGTGAAAGGCGTATTACAGAAGATGAACCACGTAATTTTTTCTTCACAGGAGACCATTCGGTATATACCATTTCAAAAAATGCAGCCAATGATGTCATGGAATATTATAACCAACAACATGGAATGAAAAATGCGGTTTTTAGATTTCCAACAATATTTGGAGTTACTCCACATATGTCACTATATGTGAATGGAGAAATGAGAAAGTCAGGATTCCAAATATTTATGGAGAAAGCTCAAAATGCAGAAGATATTATAGTATTTGGAAATGCCCAAATGATTCGTGACGTTGGTTACGTAAAAGATGTAGCACATGCATTTTATTTAGCCATCAAGAGTGAAAACACTTATGGTTTGTACAATATGACTGCAGGAGGAGGAGTTACTCTTCAAGAACAAGCCGAGGTTATGAGAGATATATTTGGTCCTACTGATGGTAGGCGTTCCAAAATATTACATAAGCCGGAAATTGAAAATAATACAACATCATACTTGTTCTCTATGGATAAAGCTAAAAAAGATTTTGGTTTTGAACCAAAATTTAAAACATTCAGAATGATGATGGAAGACTTTAAAAAAGATTGGGACAATAATTTATATAGAGATTTATTCAAATATTAATTATGTATAAAAATTTCTTTAAAAGATTTATTGATTTGATGATTTCAACAATTGCATTGCCATTTGTTGTTATAGTATGTATTTTTGTTGGAATTGCGATTAAGTTAGATGATGGTGGTCCAATTTTTCATATGGCATCACGTATTGGCAAAAACGGAAGAATATTTAAGATGTTCAAATTTAGATCTATGATTGTCAACGCTCCTGATTTAAGAATGGCAGACGGAAGCACATATAATGCGAGTGATGATCCTAGAGTTACAAAAGTTGGTAAATTTTTAAGAAGAACAAGTATTGATGAGATACCACAACTTCTAAACGTGTTTTTAGGTGATATGGCTTTAATTGGACCTCGTCCAGATTCAGCTTTTTATTTAGAACATTATACTCCTGAAGAAAGAATAATTTTGACAGTTAGACCTGGTATCACTGGATGGAATCAAGCAATCAATAGAAATTCTGTCGGAACTAAAGAAAAATTACAAGCTGACATATATTATGTTAATCATTTATGCTTTTTATTTGATTGTAAAGTGATATTATTAACAATAAAGACGGTTTTATCTCATAAGGACGTATATAGAGCATAAAATAATTATTGATGAAAATTCTACAATTAACAGGATATTTTATTCCAGAAAAAGCTGCTAGTATATATTTAACAGAAAATATATTGGAATCTTTTGCTAATGCAAATATTGATGTGGTAATATATGCTTCAAGACCTACTCGTGGATTAGATGATAAGGAGTATGATAAATACAAGTATGTTAAGACAGAAACGATGTTTGATAAGGTAACCATACATCGTTTTGCAATGTTTAGAGAAGGTAAAAATCCAATAATACGTGCTTTACGTTATGTTCTTTGTTGGGTTAAGCAGTTTTATTACGGATGTATGATTAAAGGTGTTGATGTAATATTCTTAGCCAGTACTCCTCCTATTCAAGGCATTCTTGGTGGTTTATTGAAAAAAATAAAGAGAGTCCCTTTCATCTATAACCTCCAAGACATTTTCCCAGATTCTCTTGTAGGAACAGGTCTCGCTAAGAAAGATGGTTTGCTGTGGAAGATAGGTAGAGTTATAGAGAATTTCACTTATTGTAATGCAGATAAGATTATCGTCATTTCTCAAGACTTCAAACGTAATATCATGGCTAAAGGCGTGCCTGAAGATAAGATTGAAGTCATTTATAACTGGGTAGATGAGCAGGCGGTAATCCCAATTCCAAGAGAAGAAAATCAAATATTTGATGAATTAAACTTGGATCGTACTAAATTTTATATTATTTATGCAGGTAATTTGGGAAATGCTCAGAATGTAGAAATTATAATTGATACTGCTAATCAAATAAAAGATAATACAGATATTAATTTCATAATATTTGGTACAGGTGGTTTGGAACAAGAATACAAAGATAAAGTGAATTCCTTAAAATTAAATAATGTTTCTTTTTTTCCACTACAACCATACGAAAAAGTGTCACAAGTATATGGTATAGGAGATGCATGTATAGTATCATGTAAAAAAGGATTAGGTGGTAGTGCTATGCCAAGTAAAACCTGGAGTATAATGTCCGCTGGTAGAGCTGTTATAGCAAATTTTGATGAAGGTGAATTGAAAACAATCATAGAAAAGAACAACTGCGGCATCTTTACAAAAGCTGGAGACAAAGAGGCTTTCAAGAATGCTATCTTAGAACTTTATAATGATAAAGAAAAGGCTGTACAACTCGGTAAGAACGGTCGTAAGTTTATCATGGAGAATCTTACTCGTGAAATCGGAACGAGCAAGTATGTTAAAGTAGTTAAAGAAGTTATAGAAAAAAATCAAAGTCATTGTCAATAGTCATAGTTTAACAATATGAGTTCAGAATTAAAAAAACGTAATATACCTTTCTCACCTCCAGATATGAGCGAGGAAGAAGCAAGAATGGCAACAGAAGCTATTCTTTCTGGTTGGATAACAACAGGTCCTAAGACAAAAGAGTTTGAAAGAAAAATAGCAGAATATTGCGGATCTGATAAGGCAGTGTGCTTAAATTCTGCAACAGCTTGCATGGAGATGATTCTTCGTGTTCTCGGTGTAGGTCCTGGCGATGAGGTTATCACTTCTGCTTATACTTATACCGCAACAGCAAGTGTTACTTGTCATGTCGGTGCTAAGGTGGTTATGGTTGATACCGCTCCTGATAGTTTTGAGATGGATTATAGCAAGCTTGCTGGTGCTATAACAGAGAATACAAAAGTGATAATTCCTGTAGATTTGGGAGGCGTTGTATGCGACTACGATAAGATTTATGAAACTGTAGAAAGCAAGAAGCATCTTTTCAAAGCAAATAATGATATTCAAAAGGCATACGGTCGTGTAGTAGTTCTCGCTGATGCTGCTCATGCTTTTGGTGCAGAATGGCATGGCAAGAGATGTGGTTCAATAGCAGACTTTACATCATTTTCATTCCATGCTGTGAAGAACCTTACTACAGCTGAAGGTGGAGCTCTTACATGGAGAAATCACGAAGGTGTCGACAATGAAGAGATTTATAAACAATTCCAGCTTTTGTCATTGCATGGTCAGAATAAAGATGCACTCGCTAAGACAAAACTCGGAGCATGGGAATATGACATCATCGCTCCTAATTTCAAATGTAATATGACAGACATTATGGCAGGTATAGGTCTCGCACAGTTTGAACGTTATCCAAAATTACTTGCTCGTCGCCGTGAAATAATCAATATGTATAACAGGGCTCTTGGCGTAGAAGATGGTTGTTGTTACGGAGAAGTGAATGGTCATAAGATTCAAGTCTTAAATCATTATACAGATGAGCAGTCATCAAGTGGTCACTTGTATTTAGTTCGTTTGATGGACAGAGATATGGAGTTTCGTAACGAAGCGATAAACAAGATGGCGGAACGTGGCATAGCATGTAATGTTCATTATAAACCACTTCCTATGATGACAGCATATAAAAATCTTGGTTTCAATATCAAAGATTATCCTAATGCTTATAATCAGTTTGTAAATGAAATAACATTGCCTCTCCACACTCGTTTGTCGGATGAGGATATAGAATATATTGTAACTAATTTGGTGGAGATAATAGGATAAGAGCATATCATAAATATATTTGAGAAACCAGACACAAAAGAATAATGGAACCTAAAAATAAAAACACATTATTACCGACAGGCGAAAAAGGTGAGATAGTTCTTTATCAACCTTATGAAAGCATCCGCTTGGAGGTGCGAATAGAAAACGAAACCGTTTGGCTGACGCAAGCTCAGATGGCTGAGTTGTTTGATGTAAAGGAACATACCATAACATACCACATCAAGGAAATATATAAATGCAAAGAACTCGACATTGTGTCAACTGCTCGAAAAATTAGAGTAGTTCGAAAAGAAGGTAATAGAAACGTTAATAGACAGTTGGACTTTTATAATCTTGATATGATACTTTCTGTTGGGTATAGGGTGAATAGTGTTAGAGGCATAATGTTCAGACGATGGTCTTCAGAAGTTCTAAAACAATTTATGCTCAAAGGCTTCTCTGTCAATCAGTATCTTATATCTTTACAAGAACATATCGACAACCGTTTCTATTCTCTTGAATCACGCGTTGATGATCACGAACAAAAAATAGATTTCCTTATCCAGAAAGAACAACCTGTTACAGAGCAACTCTTTTCTACGGGCTGTGTATGGGACGCTTATACTTTCGTCTCTAATCTCGTTCGTTCTGCGACAAAGAGAATAATTCTCATAGATTCATTCGTTGATGAACGCACTCTGATGATCTTGGATAAACGTGCCGATGGCGTGAATTGTGATATATATACCCGATTCAACTACAAACTACAACTCGACCTTCAGAAACATGAACAGCAATGCAGACGTATTGTCGTAACTCAATTTTCTAAGGCTATCCATGACCGTTATCTTATTATAGATGATGAGGTATGGCTCTTGGGTGCTTCTGTGAAAGATATGGGAAGAGGATTATGTACTGTCATCAAACTGGGATTTAGCCCTGAAGAAATTTTGAAAAGAATATGAGAATTAACAAAACCCAAAACAATGGAACCTAAAAATAAAAGCACATTATTACCGACAGGCGAAAAAGGCGAGATAGTTCTTTATCAGCTGTGAACTATGAGTTGTGTGCAATTATGGATATGATTCAAAGTTCAGCATCTGTTATAAAGATATGTCTGTTATTGCTGAAATATTTTCCATTACCAATAAATTTTAGATAATATTTGTTATCTTTGTAGGAAAGTAAACATATTTGTATATGAATGATCAGCATTTTATAAATAAAATAAAGAAGGTGGCCAAAGAAGTTATACCTTCTGGTGGTCAGTTGTTCATATATGGTTCAAGGGCAAGAGGCGATGCTAATGAGGGTTCGGATTGGGATTTGTTGATAATTCTTGATAAATCTAAGATTGAACAATCAGATTATGACAATGTGTCGTTCTCATTTACCATGTTAGGATGGGAAAATGGTCAGTCGGTAATTCCTGTATTATATACCAAGGAGGAATGGGAGAATAGTACCTTTCTGCCATTCTACAAGAATGTTGAGAAAGATAAAATATTATTGCAATGAGTCTCAATGAAGAAGAACGCAAGATAATAGTCGGCTTAGAGATAGAAAAAGCCGAGAATATTGTCTCCCAAATCAATGAATTAGAAAAATTATCCTATTGGGACAACATAGCAAACAGGTTGTATTATGCATTGTTCCATGCAGTATCAGCACTTCTAATATTTGATAAACATAATGTAAGTACACATAAAGGCAGTATTGTTTTATTTGGTCAATTCTACATCAAGACAGGTGTATTTAATATAAACGACGGTAGATTATTTTCGCAATTACAGACTATTCGAGAAAAGAGTGATTATAATTGTGCGTATCAAACATCCGAAGATGAAATAAAACCTTTGATTTATCCTACAATAGAATTGATTAAAAGAATTAAATTGTATATAAACAGTTGAACTAATGCTAATAACTATAACCCAAAAACAATGGAACCTAAAAATAAAAGCACATTATTACCGACAGGCGAAAAAGGCGAGATAGTTCTTTATCAGCCTGATGAAAGCATCCGCTTGGAGGTGCGAATAGAAGATGAAACTGTTTGGCTTCTAGGAGCATCAGTAAAAGATATGGGAAGAGGATTATGTACTGTCATCAAACTGGGATTTAGCCCTGAAGAAATTTTGAAAAGAATATAAAGATAGAAGTTATATTTTAACCTGCAAATATTAAGTCTAATTCACGTGTGCAAAAACTAATTGTTAATTGTACACTGTAAATTGTAAATTAAACAACTATGTCACAAAATCGCATTTACCTCTGTCTCGCTCATACTAGTGGCAACGAGCAGAAATTCATACAAGAGGCTTTTGATACCAATTGGGTGGTGCCTCTCGGTCCTAATGTTGATGCTTTTGAGACAGAGTTGGAAAATTATGTAGGCGAGAATAAAAAAGTGGTTGCTTTGACATCAGGTACTGCTGCCATTCATCTTGCTCTTGTTGCTTGTGGCGTTAAAGCGGGTGATGAAGTTATAACTCAAAGTTTTACATTCTGTGCATCCGCAAATCCTATAACATATCTCGGAGCGACTCCTATATTTATAGATTCTGAATGCGACACTTGGAATATGGATCCTCAGCTTCTCGAAGAGGCTATCAAAGACCGTATAGAAAAAACAGGAAAAACTCCTAAAGCCATAATAACGGTCTCGATTTACGGAATGCCATATAAAATTGATGAGATAGCAGAAATCGCTAATCGTTACGACATTCCAATCATAGAGGATGCTGCTGATGCTTTCGGTTCCAAATATAAAGGTCAGGTTCTTGGAACTTTCGGTAAGTATGGTATTCTTTCTTTCAACGGTAATAAGATGATAACGACTTCTGGTGGAGGTGCGCTCATCTGCGAAAATGATGCCGCTAAACAGGAGATCATGTTCTATGCTACTCAGGCTCGCGAGAATTATCCTTATTATCAGCACGAAAAGATTGGCTACAACTATCGTATGTCTAATATATGTGCTGGTATAGGTCGTGGTCAGATGACTGTGGCTGACGAGCATATCAAACATCATCAGCATATTTGTCAGCTTTATAGAGAGTTACTCAAAGATATTGAAGGAATTAAGTTACAAGAGAATCCTTCTTCAGATTACGATAGTAATTATTGGCTCAATACAATTACCATCGAACCTTGGGTTAAAATAAAACATAACGTAACTCACGTAGCCTCTACTTTAACGACAGATTGTCAGCCTAATAATAATGTCGAGGCAATGCGTATTGCATTAGACAAAGCAGGCATAGAAGCACGCCCTCTCTGGAAACCAATGCATAAACAACCGGTTTATAAAAATAATCCTGCATACATCAATGGCGTCAGTGAAGATTTATTTAAAAAGGGATTATGTCTTCCATCGGGACCATGCGTAAGTGATGATGATGTGAGATATATTGTGAAGTGTATAATTGAAAGTATTATATGAAAAAAGTATTCGTTTCAGGTTGCTATGACCTTCTTCATAGCGGTCATGTCGAGTTTTTCCGTCAGGCTGCTCAATATGGTGAGTTGTATGTCGGAATCGGTTCTGATAAGACCATATTACATTATAAAAATCATAAGACCGTTTATTCGGAACAGGAGCGTCTTTTCATGGTAAAGAGTATCAAATACGTGAAAGACGCTTTTATTAATTCTGGTCGCGGCATCTTGGATTTTATTCCTACTTTGGATATTGTAAAACCTGATATTCTTGTCGTGAATAGCGATGGCGGCTCTGACTCTAAACGTAAAGTCTGCGAAGAAAGAGGCATAGAATATATCGTT
This sequence comes from Lentimicrobiaceae bacterium, assembly GCA_015061315.1. Classification (GTDB taxonomy): domain Bacteria; phylum Bacteroidota; class Bacteroidia; order Bacteroidales; family F082; genus Limimorpha. Next base: position 123,645 of record SUWV01000001.1, on the reverse strand, counting down.
CTTGAACGCGACCCTCATGAAGGTCTCGAAGCTCGTAGCAGCACCGAATTGAAGAAGAGCCCTTGTTTCATTCCAACGCGTTTGGATTTGGCAGGAACTTGGATCGACCAGCCTTACGTCAGCTGCCATGCTCCGGGTTGGGCTTTGACAATAAGTCTCGAACCTTCTTTCGAGATTCGTGACAGATGTGGATTGAGTACTTCAACACGTAATGTCATAAAACGCATTTGGCCTTACCAACTTCCAAATATGGATCCAGAGACGTTGGCTCGCTTGGTTTTCTGCTTTGAAAATCATCCTGAGAGAGAAGACGGTATCATTAGCGGAGCTCAAGATGCAATAGGTATCTGTGTTCCTGGTTTGTGTCGCCATTATTATGACAATCACTTCTGGCCTGATAAAATCGAGACTTGTGAAGATGAGGATGTATTGTGTTGGTTAGAGAATCATCTTTGCATGATACCTATGGATCCTCGTCGTCCAGGTTGTTCTGTGATTGAAGGGATGGATATTACAAAGACAAAAGTTGAAACTCTTGCCAAAGCTGCCGATGATTGTTGGTACGCTATAATGAATACTGATTTAGAATTGTTTGCAAAGGCATATAAGGATTCTTTTAACGCACAAGTGGCTATGTTCCCCGCAATGATTCAAGGTTGTGTACAAGAATATATTAATAAATATTCCGCTATGGATGATGTTCTTGCTTGGAAGATGCCAGGTGCAGGCGGCGGTGGTTACTTGGCTTGCGTTGTGAAAGATACAGACGCTTTCTGCGAAAAACATAATGAGGTTATTAAATTAAAGATAAGAAGATCAGGATTTTAGGAAAAGTTCATAGTTAATAGTTTATAGTTAATAGAAGTTCGCAAGTTGAAATTTGTTAAGTTTAAAAGTTTATCTTAGCAGCAACTTATCAACTATAAACTTTACAACTACTATAAACTATCAACTATACACTATAAACTTTAAAAATATGAAACGCTATTGCCAAACCCTAACGCTCGTCAATGACACTGAGTTGATAAAGAAATACGTTGAAGTCCATTCTCATGTTTGGCCAGAAATAATTGAAGGTCAACGTGAGGTTGGAATCTTAGATATGCAGATTTTTATTAAAGATAATCTGCTCTTTATGATATGCGACACTGTCGATGACTTCGATTGGGAACGTGATATGGCTCGACTCGCTACTCTTCCTCGTCAGGCTGAATGGGAAGCATACGTGGCGCAGTTTCAAGGATGTCGTGCCGACGCTCGCTCCGATGAGAAATGGCAAAGGATGGAGAGAATATTTTAAAAAATGAACAAAAATCACCTTATCATAATGGCTGGTGGCGTCGGCTCTCGTTTTTGGCCGATGAGTACACCAGAAAAGCCTAAACAATTTATCGATGTTCTCGGCATTGGTAAATCTCTTATTCAACTTACTGTAGAACGTTTCGAGACAGTGATCCCAATTGAAAACGTTTGGATAGTAACTTCAGAGAAGTATAAAAATATAGTAAGAGAACAACTCCCATGTATTCCTGAGTCTCAAATACTTTTGGAGCCTTGCATGAGAAACACCGCTCCTTGCATAGAATATGTGGCCCGTAAGATTTATGCTAAATATCCTGAAGCAAATCTCGTGTTCTCTCCAGCCGATCATATTGTCCTCGACGTAAATACTTTCAGAAATGTCATCAAAAATTCTTTGGAATTTACCGAGAATCGCGAAGCTATTCTTACATTAGGAATGATGCCAACTCGTCCGGAAACAGGGTATGGATATATTAAGAGTCTACAAGGCAACGAGACAACGAGTCAACAAGTAGAGACGCAGAGACTAACGTCTGAATCAATTCATAAAGTAGAGGCATTTAAAGAAAAACCGAATCTTGAAACCGCGAAATCTTATCTTGCTGAAGGCGGCTACTATTGGAACGCTGGCATCTTCATCTGGAACGCTAAAATGGTAGTCAATACTATCACTGCCTTAGTCCCGGAATTGACTTCAGTCTTCGATAAGATAGAACCTTATTTCTATTCAGATAAAGAACAGGAAATCATAAATCAATATTTCCCAACATGTCCTAATATCTCGATAGACTATGCTGTGATGGAAAAATCTAAAGAGGTTTATGTCTATCCGGCCGACTTCGGATGGAGCGACCTCGGCACATGGGGAAGTCTTTACACTCATCTCGAACAAGACGAAAACAATAACGCTTCGGTTGGACAAAACATCAATCTTATTGATTGTAAAAATTGTGTAATACATACACCTTCAGAACGTAAAGTCGTGATACAAGGATTAGACAATTTCATCGTTGCTGAAAGCGACAACACTCTTCTGATTTGTAAAAAAGAAGAAGAACAGCATATTAAAGACTGGCAAAAATAAATTTACGAAGTTATACTTGTCGATAAAAACAAAGATTAAAATATGAAAAGATTAGTAAAAAAATTGGTGTTGGCTCTATTTAAAGGCAGATACGCTCCACAGTCATTTTCAAAATGGTTAGTACTTCTGTTTGACTGCTTCTTATTTTTCATATCATTTTGGATATATGTCCTTATAAAATATATTTACAATATTGAATATCTTAATTTTCAATATGAGCTGATACACATGTTACCTTTATTCGTAGCATTTTTAATCAACTCATTTATTTTTGGTTCGTATCAAGGTCTCGTAAGATATAGCGGATTCGGAGATGTTAAAAAAATAGGTTTTGTTTGTTTGGGGACTTTCATTTTAGCTTTCATGACAAAAACCATCGTGGTTCGTTTTATTGATCCATCAAACATGTTTATTGTTCAGAAATGGTTCCTATCACACACCGAAGTATGCTTCGTATCAATGTTGGTTTTTATATTCATGACCATTTCCAGATTGATAATAAGACGTATCTATAACGAGAATATTAGTCATAAGCAAGACCCTATAAAGACAATAATATACGGCGCTGGCGATGCCGGTATAATAACAAAAAAAGCTCTCAAACAGGATACTTCTTGCTACTACGACATTGTGGCTTTCGCCGATGACTCTAGTAGTAAGGTGGGAAAAACAATTAACGGCGTACCTGTGTATAAGCCTTCAAAAATACTTAATCAAGATTATATATCTAAAAATAATATCCAAACTATTATACTCGCCTTACCAAGTGTAAGCAAAGAACAAAGAACAAAAATCATCAATGAAATCATCAACTTGGGACTTGTAATAAAATCTGTTCCTCATCTTAACAATTGGATCGACAACGACCTTACAGCTAATCAAATTGAAGATATTAAGATTGAAGATTTGTTAGGAAGAGAGCCTATAGTGCTTGGTAAAGAAAATGTCACAGAAGGTCTCAAAGGCAAAGTCGTTATGGTGACAGGTGCTGCTGGTTCAATAGGTAGCGAGATTTGCCGTCAGGTTCTTCATTATAAACCTAAGAAACTTATCCTTTTAGATCAAGCCGAGTCGCCGTTATATGACATTCAGTTTGAACTTAGAAACAATGAACCTTATCGTTCTTTCAACGTCCCAATGGAATTTGTAATTGGAAACGTTAAGGATAATGTTAAGATGAGAGAGGTGTTTTCTAAACATCAGCCTCAGATTGTATATCATGCGGCAGCTTACAAACACGTTCCTCTCATGGAAGAATTTCCTTACGAAGCCGTATTCGTCAATGTTTTAGGAACTAAAAACGTGGCTGACTTGGCAATAGAGTTCGAGGTGGAGAAATTCGTGATGGTATCAACCGACAAAGCTGTCAACCCAACAAACGTGATGGGTGCAACAAAACGTATTGCGGAGATATATACTCAAAGCCGTAAAGCTGAAAAGACTTCATTTGTTACAACGCGTTTCGGTAATGTGCTGGGTTCTAACGGTTCCGTCATCCCGTTATTCAAAAAGCAATTGGCTTACGGCGGACCACTTACTGTTACAGACAGAAACATCATACGTTACTTCATGACGATACCAGAAGCTTGTAGCCTCGTCCTTGAAGCTGGCGTGATGGGAGAAAAAGAAGACATCTTCGTTTTCGACATGGGTGAGCCTGTTAAGATTTATGATCTCGCTAAGAAGATGATAAAACTTTCACATAAACAAAATATTGAAATTGAGATAACTGGGTTGAGACCTGGCGAAAAACTATATGAAGAATTGCTCTCTACCAAAGAAAATACAATACCGACAGAACATGCGAAAATCATGAGAGCAAAGGTACGTCGCTATACGGAAGAGGAAGTGAACGAAAAAATAGACACTCTCATCAACCTGATACCAACCTGCGATGATTTCAAAATAGTGGCTCAGATGAAAAACATCGTCCCTGAATTCATCAGCAATAATTCTATCTACTCTTGCTTAGATAAGAAAGAAAATTAAACTATGAAAAAAATTATATACACACTATTAATATGTCTGCTGACTGCAACATATTCTTACTCACAAGAACTTCTCATTCCGTTAAACGATGATTATGAGATGGAGATACAGACGGCAGCCTACAGTTCAGACTATCGTTTTCATACCTCGATGAAGTCATGGTCGGAATATCAGTTTAAAGATATTCTTGACTTAGACAGCCTTAATAAATCACAGTTTATAGTTAAGAATTATAATAAGAAGTGGAAAAACATAGTTTGGAATTCTATCTTTAATACAGATTTTATAGGAACAAAAACCGACGATTTCTATATTGGTATCAATCCCATCGTTGATTTTCAAGTCGGTAAAGACGGAAGCAAAAGCACTTGGGTAAATACTCGCGGTGCTGAAGTGAAAGGAACAATTGGAGATAACTTTGCTTTTTATACTAACCTAAGAGAGAATCAAGCTGTCTTCCCTGATTATATTACAGATTTTGCGAATGTAAATAAAGTTATTCCTGGACAAGGTCACGCCAGAAAATTTAAAGAGACAGGCTTCGATTATGCCAACGCTTCTGCATATATCTCATTACGTCCTATGTATTGGCTTAATGGAACTCTCGGCTACGGTAAGAATTTCATTGGTGATGGCTATCGTTCATTGATATTGTCTGACAATGCTTTCGCTTATCCTTACGTAAAACTCACTGCCGATATTTGGAATATTCAATACACCTGCCTATATTCTCAGATGTCGGACAAACGTCGCGTTTTAGACGACGATACTTTCGCGAGAAAAAATATTGTGATACATTATTTGGATTGGGCTGTTACCAAACGTCTCAACTTAGGACTTTTCGACGCTATGGTTTGTAAAGGTCAGGATGAGAACGGCGTGAGAAGAGGTTTGGATTTTCAATACATAAATCCAATTATATTCTTGAGAACGACAGACTATTACGTCGGTACTTCTCCCGATAACGCATTGCTCGGAGCAACGGCGAGTTTCATCGCTGGAAAACATACTACCTTCTACGCACAATTCGTTTTGGATGAAATGACAGTGAAGGAATTTATCGGAGGCAATGGCTATTGGGCTAATAAACAATCTTATCAGTTCGGTGTGAAAAGCTTCGATTGTTTCAATGTGAAGAATCTTTTCCTTCAGGGAGAGTTTAATATGGTAAGACCTTATATGTATTCACATTATGATGGAGAAGATAATTATGCGCATCTCAACCAACCGCTCGCCCATCCTTGGGGAGCCAACTTCTATGAAATAGTAGCGAGAGCGCAATACAATTACAAGCGTTTCTATTTCCAATATAAGATGAACTTCGGTCAATGGGGTGATGACATTACAACAGAAGATGGCGAGTTCCAATATTACGGTCACGACATATATCAGAATTATTACGACTATTATCAGATTGAAGGCTACGACAAACCATATTACGGACATTATATGCTAACTGGAGAACTGAATACATTGATGATGAATAATTTTGTTGTATCGTGGTTAGTTAATCCTTCATATAATCTCAATGTCTTTGCTGAGGTAACACATAGAAATCAGAAGATTGAAGGACTTGATAATATAAACGACTTTATTATCAGTTTTGGAATCAGAACGACATTAGACAGAAAATATTACGATTTTTAAAAGATGTTATTGTCATTTAAAGGTTTAAAACCATTTCAACTAAGCGAATATATTTTTTTAGTATTATTCGCTTTTTTCGTTCCTATGTCATGGCGAATCGCGACATACGTCATGATAGGACTTTTTGTATGTACAATATTAAAAGGAATTTTTGAAGAAGGTTTTAAGAAAAACGAATTACAATACAGAAACAAATTCGCATATTTTATCTTCATCGCATTTTGGGTAATCTATGCGATAAGTTTTTTATATTCAGAAAACACCGCCGAAGCAAGAGTGCAGATAGGAAAGAAACTGCCATTCTTGCTTTTTCCATTGTTCTTCATGACATCAAATTTATCATATCTAACAAAAGACAGAATCAGAACCGTGATGTATTATTTTGTCATAGGAATATTGACATTGTTCGTGATAAATCTTATTTGGGCTGTGTATGATGTGATATTTGAAGGAGCGAAAGCAAGTCGTTTTTATGAACCAGATTTGTTAAAAAAAGGTACTGGATACATTCATCATTCTTACACATCTATATATTCCTGCTTAGGAATAAGTTTCTGTTTTTATGAATTATTTAATGAAAATAAAATAGGATTAAAGTTATTCAACATTCTTACTGTAGTCACATTGATACTTTTCATTGCTCTTTCAAGTTCAAGAGCAGGTCTGCTCTGTGTCGCAATTATCTTTATCATTATATGGTTTTGGCTTACTTTCGTTAAAAAAGAAACGAAATTAGGAATAAGTGTCGGTGTAACAATTATATGTATAGTGATTATCAGTTCCATCGTTTTCAATAAAAGCATCAAAAGAATTACAGAAACCATTACAAATCTTGATAACATTGAAAAACAAGACAGAAGAATCGGCATAACCTTAGGATATAAAGATTTGCTGATGGATAAGTTTTGGTTTGGCGTAGGTGCGGGCGACAGAAATGAAGAGACGTTAAATAGTTATTTGAGAAAAAAAGAAGAAATAATACAGAAGATAAAACCAATAAAAACTTCTGACAATTTTGATCAGGAAAGAAGAAAATGCCTTGATAGTATCGATAAGAAGTCAGGAGGCAACCTTAATAATTCAATATTCAAATATGCAGAAGAACTGGCAGAGAAATATAATTGCGATTATAATTCTGTTAGAGAAAATCTGGCAACATATATAAATATAAACGTGGCTATAAATAGTGATTGCAACGCCCACAACCAATTCTCCGACACAATAATAGCTGTCGGTGTTATGGGACTGATTCTGCTGATTACCTTCTTCATATATCCTATCTTTCTCTGGATTAAGAACAAAAACTTCGACATTGTATTTTTCTCATTATTGCTGATCGTCGCTTTTAACTCATTGTTTGAGTCGGTGCTTGAACGTCAGATGGGAATTATGTTCTTCGTGTTTTTCTATTTCTTGTTATTCCACGGGAACTTTTGTCAACAGACAACTGACAACAGCCAACAGACTTTGTCCAATTTAAAATAAAGATTTTTAAATGAGTAAAGGGTCTCTTTTCATAAAATATCTGTTTGATAAAATAATGGCATTAATTGGAATAGTAATTCTATTTCCTTTTATGCTGATAATCTTTATCATTCATAATATAGTCATGGGAAAAGGGAGCTTTTTCTTTAAACAAGAAAGAATAGGTCAATATGGAAAGCCGTTTAAGATTTATAAAATAAGAACGATGAAATCGGATGGCGACGATAACGATGTTTTTGTCACGACTGCAAACGACGATAGGATTTTACCTTTTGGTAAGTTTCTGAGGAAAACGAAACTAGATGAAATAGTAGAACTCGTCAATGTGTTAAAAGGAGAGATGAGTCTCGTCGGACCTCGTCCAGATGTTGCAGGTTATGCTGATAAACTTATAGGTGAAGATAGAAAAATCCTCGAACTCCGTCCTGGAATAACAGGACCTGCTTCCCTAAAATATATTAATGAAGAAGAATTGTTGGCAAAAGTAGATAACCCTCAGAAATATAACGACGAAATAATATACCCCGATAAAGTTAAAATTAATTTAGAATACTATTACAATAGAACTTTCTGGGGAGATATTAGGATTATCTTTAAGACAATATTTCGTTGAGAATTGACTACTTCTCAGATTTTCAGTCTTTCAGTTTCTCAGATTTTCAGATTTAAAAATGAACCTCGTCTCAATAATAACTCCAGCTTTTAACAGTGAGAAATTTATCGCTGAGACAATTATGTCTGTTCTAAATCAGACTTATCAAGATTGGGAGATGATAATTGTTGACGATTGTTCTACCGATAAAACTGCGGAGATTATTCTTTCTTTTCAAGAAAAAGATTCCAGAATAATTTATTTGAGAAATGAAATTAATAAAGGCTCGGCATTCTCTCGTAATTTGGCATTGAGAAAAGCTAAAGGCAAATGGATCGCATTCTTAGATAGCGATGATGTCTGGTTGCCAAATAAACTCGAGAAACAGATAGAATATATGACAGAGAACAATTGTCATTTTTCTTATACCAACTACTCTGAGATTGACGAAAATTCTAATGAAACAGGAGTTATATTAACAGGTCCAAAAATAATCACGAGACATAAAATGCTCGCCTATTGCTGGCCAGGATGTCTAACAATAATGTATGACGCTGAATTTGTAGGATTAATACAAACAATCGACATAAGGATAAATGAAGAATATGCTCTTTGGATAAATGTTTCAAAAAAAACAGATTGTTATTTGCTTGATGAAAATTTGGCAAAATATCGCAGACATTCTAATTCTTTAAGTCACCAATCTTACTTAAAATTAATAAAGTGGCATTATCTGATGTTTAGGAAATTAGATAATAATGTCGTTGCTTCATTAATTTTAACCGCAGGAAATCTCATTTTTGGTGTTTATAAAAAAATAGTATATCGCAGGAAAGTTAGTAAGGGTGAAAGATTGAAAGGGTGAAAGGATGAAAGGATGAAAGGTTTAGAGAGAAAGAGTTCGTGGCGTTTGTATAAAAATGCTTGGATATTTTTAGAAGAGAGCAAGGAAAATCTACTTCCCAAAGAAGAAGCTAAATCTATTCTGAAAGATAAAGGTTGGATGATTCGTAATACTTATGATTTTGATACAAAAGAAGAAACATCATTTTGGTTTATTATAAAAGATAAATTAGAAGATATCTCAGAATTGCCATCATCAACGCGTAAGAAGATTCGAAGAGCATTGAAGATATACAATTTTAGAATTATTACACTTGAAGAACTCAGAACTGTAGCTTATAATATTGTAATATCTGCTGAACAATCTTATGATAATTTATTAAGACACACAACGAAAGATAGCATAGAATGTCTTATAGATGAATATAAAAATGATGGTAACAAAGAGTGTTGGTGTGTTGAAAATAAAATTTCTGGTGAGATAGTCGGTTTTTCGGTCAATACAATAAAGACTGATAGTTGTGAATATGATAATGCAAAATGTAAATGGGAGTCGCTTCATGATTGTTCTCAACCATTCTACGGTCTGTTCTACACTATGAACCAGTATTATCTTGGGGGAAAAAAACTTAAATATGTATGCGATGGCTCTCGTTCCATAACAGAACATTCCAATATTCAGCCTTTTTTAGAATATAATTTTAAGTTCAGAAAAGCTTACTGCAAACTCAATGTTTACTATAAATGGTGGTTTGGCGTCGTCGTAAAACTGCTTTTTCCGTTCAGGAATCTTATTCCTTTCAGAAATGTAAAGGCTATTTTAAGAATGGAAGAGTATTCTCGTAAATCAAAATGAATTAAAAATCAATAATTTAACTATAAAGAAAAATATTTTTTCAAAAAATTAAAAAAAATACTTGCGCGTAAAGAAAAAAGATGTACCTTTGCACTCGCAATACGGAGATAAGACGTAGCAAACGCCTCCTTAGCTCAGTTGGTTAGAGCATCTGACTGTTAATCAGGGGGTCTCAGGTTCAAGTCCTGAAGGGGGCGCAAAGAGAGAGATTACAAAGTGTAATTTTTTATGTTTCATGTTATTAATTGAAGAAATGATTGCTAAACAAGCGGTCATTTTTTTTATTATACTTTGAATACAGTACTTTGTACGAAGAACTTTTACTCTAAACCTTTAATCCTTTATACCTTTAACCCTTAACAACAAACAATCTGAAATCACATCATGAAAAAATCAGTAATTGGAATTGGAAGCGCGTTAGTCGATATTCTAACACGTATCGATAACGACAATATATTAAAAGAAATTAACATCCCTAAAGGTTCGATGCAATTGGTAGATGAAACATCTTCTGCATTGATAGAAAAGAAACTTGAAAGCTATGAGAGTTCTATGGCTCCAGGCGGCTCAGCAGCGAATACAATTCACGCCTTAGCAAAAATGGGCATCGAAAGCGGATTTATCTCATACGTCGGCAATGACGAAATCGGCAGGTTCTTTGAAGACTCGATGAACTCGGTAGGAGTGAAGCCTCTGATGTTTCAAAGCGACACAGCCTCAGGAACGGCTCGCACCATAATATCATCCGACGGTGAACGTACTTTCGCCACCAACCTCGGAGCTTCTGTGGAGTTGAACGAAAACGTAATAACACCAGAATTATTCAAAAACTGGGATTATTGTTACCTTGAAGGTTATCTCATCGCAAACAAAAACCTCTTCAAGAAAGTTATTCATACAGCAAAAGAATGCGGTTGCAAGGTAATCTTAGACCTCGCAAGTTATAATGTTGTTGAAGACAATCGCGAATTCTTGAACGAATTGTTGCCAAATATCAATATCATTTTTGCCAATGAAGAAGAAGCAAAAGCATTGACAAACGACAGCGCCGAAGCATCTTTAGAATACATTGCTCAACATACAGACATCGCTGTTGTGAAAATCGGCAAAAGAGGCTCATTAATAAAAAGAGGAGAAGAAGTCGTAAAGATTGGCTGTAACAAAGTCGAAGTCGTTGATACTACAGGTGCTGGCGATATGTATGCAGCTGGATTTTTATACGGACTTATCAACGGTTATGACTTAGAAAGATGCGGCAATATAGGAAATCTTCTTGCCGAAAGTATCATTCAAGTCATAGGCGCAAAGATGGATGAAAATCGTTGGGAAATATTTAAGAAAACTATTTGATTATTTAATTGAAATATGTATCTTTGCACTCCAAATTGGGAGAGTATACGTAGGGACGCGACAAGTCACGTCTTTGCAAATTATCAAAGAATTAATTTTTAAACAAACATGAAGATATTCCAAACAGAAGACATTCGGAATGTTGCTCTCATAGGAGCTGCTAAATCCGGTAAGACAACGCTTGCTGAAAACATGGTTTTCGAAGGTAAGCTCATCAACAGAAAAGGCACTACAGAAGGTAAAAACACTGTATCAGACTACCGTCCAATCGAAACAGAACGCGGTATCTCAGTAAACGCCAGTTTGTTATACACAATCTATAACGACAAAAAAATCAACATTTTAGATACTCCAGGTTTTAGCGACTTCTCAGGCGACATCGTTGCTTGTTTAACAGCTGCCGACATGGCTGTCTTCACAGTCAATGCTCAATCAGGCGTTGAAGCAACATCAGAAAATGCTTGGAAATATGCAACAAAGACCAACAAACCTGTCGTGTTCTTCATGAACCAGTTAGACCATAACAACGCTAACTTCGACGACACTGTACGTCAATTAAAAGAATATTTCGGTGATAAAGTAACTCCAGTTCAATTCCCAGTAGCTACAGGCGAAGGTTTTAACTCTGTAATCGACCTTATCACAATGAAGATGTTAGTCTTCAAAAACGGTAACGGCGCTCCTGAAGTACAAGACATTCCAGCTAACTTAGCCGACAAAGCTGAAGAATTACACAACGAACTCATCGAACATGCAGCAGAAGGCGATGACGCTCTCATGGAAAAATTCTTCGAAGAAGGTACATTATCAGCTGAAGATATGGAAAAAGGTCTCCACCTCGGCATCATCAACCGCGACATGTTCCCAGTATTGTGCGGCGCTGCTAAATCAGGTGCTGGCGTAACTCGTCTCTTAGAGTTCCTTATCAACGCATGTCCTTCACCAGCTCACGTTCACCCAACAAAAGCTGCTAACGGAACAGAATTCCACAACAGCACAGAAGAAGCTCCTGCAATGTTCTTCTTCAAGATTTCTAACGAACAAAACGTCGGTGACGTCGCTATGGCACGTATCTATGGCGGTACAATCGCTGAGTCACAAGACCTTGTCAACCCACGTACAGGTAACAAAGAACGTATATCACAACTTTTAGTTTCTAACGGTAAAACACGTGAAAGAGTTGAGAAAGCTTGCGCTGGTGACATCATCTCTACAATCAAATTGAAAGATGTTCGCGTAAACGACAGCTTAGTCGATGCTAAGATTTCTGAGACAGCTTTCGAAGGCGTACCATTCCCAGCTCCAATATTCTCAACAGCTATCAAAGCCGTCAACTCACAAGAAGACGAAAAACTCGGTGGTATCCTCGCCGACTTCCACAAGATCGACCCAACAGTCATCACTTCAATGTCACGTGAGTTGAAACAAAATATCCTTCAATGTCAAGGTGAATATCACCTCAACACAATTAAATGGTATCTCGATAACGTACATAAAATTGCTGTTGAATTTGCAGCTCCTAAAGTTCCTTATCGCGAAACTATCACTAAGACAGCTAATGCTGACTACCGTCACAAGAAACAATCAGGTGGTTCAGGTCAATTCGGTGAAGTTCACATGAGATTGGCTCCTTATTATGAAGGCTACACAGATCCATCAGATCTCCAAATCCGCGGTAAAGATGAATACGATCTCCCATGGGGCGGTAAGCTCATCTTCTGCAACTGTATCGTTGGTGGTTCTATCGACGCTCGTTTCATGCCAGCTATCTTGAAAGGTATCAACGAACGTTTGGAAGAAGGTCCTCTTACAGGTTCTTACGCTCGCGACATCATCTGCTACATCTACGATGGTAAGATGCACCCAGTTGACTCAAACGAAATGGCATTTAAGATCGCAGGCCGTATGGCATTCTCAGCAGCATTTAAAAACGCTGGTCCTAAGATCATGGAACCTATCTACGACTTAACAGTTCGTATGCCAGAAGATATGATGGGCGCTGTCAATACAGACCTCCAAAGCCGTCGTGCTATCATCATGGGTATGGATGCTGACCGCAACTACCAAATCATCCGCGCAAGAGTTCCATTAGCAGAGATGGATAGATATTCAACATCATTAAGCTCATTGACATCAGGCCGTGGTACTTTCACAATGGAATATGCAGAATACGCACAAGTTCCAACTGATGTTCAAACAAAACTCTTGAAAGCTTACGAAGAAAGCAAGAAAGACGAAGATTGATAAAATCTCCACTAAATACGAAGACTCCCGCGAAGAAATTTCCTCACGGGAGTTTTTTTTGTCCACGAGAATTGTCCACGAAATAACACGAATTTGACGCGAAAGTTTGTTCGCGAGATTTGTTCGCGAAATAACGCGAAATTGACACGAAAATTGTTCGTGAAGTTTCGTGTGGTTCGGACCTTAGCGGACTTATCACCCTATCACCCCGCTGCCCAAAACCACCGGTTCTGTCTCGTGATAGATGACGCCGAATTGTCCGGCAGCGACGCCTGAGATGGCCTCGTCGGAGATGATGGTTAAGCCACTTTCGGTGAGCTTCAGATTTCCGAGATTAAATCCAGGCTGATGTCTTATCTTATATCGAACCCTTTGATTTTCTGAAAATTCTATCGCTGGATTCATCGTCATAACATCGACTAAATCAATATTGTTGGTATATTGAGCTATAGGGTCATAGCCTTTTGAGACATAAATAAGATTTCTTTCCGTATCTTTCTTCACGACGAACCAAGGACCGCCGCCTAAGCCGAGGCCTTTTCTCTGGCCGATGGTATGGAACCAGAATCCCTTATGTTTTCCTAGTTTCTTGCCAGTTTCAAGTTCTATGATGTCGCCTTCTTTCTCGCCGACATATTCCTTAATATAATCGTTGTAGTTTATCTTGCCGAGGAAACAGATGCCCTGCGAGTCGTGACGTTGAGCGCTCGGAAGCTTATGAAATTCTGCCAATCTCCTCACTTCTGCTTTTGGGAAATCGCCGATTGGAAACATCGCTTTTGAGAGCTGATGGTAAGTTATTCTGGCGAGGAAATCGGTCTGGTCTTTAAAAGTATCTACTGCAGTGCCGAGCCATGAAATGCCGTTTTCGTCGTACCATTGGCGTGCGTAATGTCCGGTCGCTATTCTGTCGAATTGGTAGCCCATCTTCTCCTCAAAAGCGCCGAACTTAATCATTCTGTTGCACATCACATCAGGATTTGGCGTCAGGCCTTTACGCACCGAATCCATAGTATAAGAAGCTACTCTGTCGTAATATTCTTTTTGCAAATCAATAATATCGAACTTGCAACCGTATTTCTTTGCGATGAATGTCGTTATCTCGATGTCTTCTTCTGAAGGACAATCCATCAGGTCGTCTTTACCTTCGAGACCTATTTTGATGTAAAATATATGAGGGTCGTAACCTTGTTCTTTCAAGATAGGAACCATCACGGAGCTATCTACGCCACCCGATACTAAAGCTGCTATTTTCATATTATCATTTTATATTAGCCTTTGACGAAATAGTCTTAACTACTCTCACATAGCCTGTATTCTCAAACTCCTTTTCTGCAGAACCATAAACAGCTCCACGTCTACGACCTTTGTATACAGCCCAATAACGATCACCGTATGAATAGTGCCACCATTGCGAAGGTTGCTGCACAAACCCCTGCGACCTCATCAATCTATTAAGATACTTTATGTTCTTCTTCTGTTCATTTGATAAGGACACAGATCCTGTTTTTTCGTGATACCTGCTTCCGAAATCCCAGTCGCTACCATTTTTATCGCAGAGTGATAAGTCGATGGCAGCTCCAGTGTCATGACCTCCCATATTTATGTTAGGTGCCGCGACCTTATATTTCACCATAGCGAGCAGTTCGGCCCTATTCATTCCTGGATTATCTTTCTCAGCTTTACTTATTTCCTCCTGCCATATCTCATTCAATCTAATACGCGAACGATACGCGCTATAAATCTTAATATACACACCATCATCAAGTCGGTCTGCTACATCATACAACCTATTCATTACACTTTTTCTCAACATAACTGGTTGTTCTGCAGTCTCATTAATTATTATTTTATGATGAGGCTTCAACTCTACCAAAGGCTCATACGATTCCGTAACATGAACCATACCTATGTAAGTCTTCGACATTCGCTTAACCAAGCCTAATTTAAACATCACGAAATTAATATAAAAACCTACCTTACGGCGACGTTTTTTAGATTTTAGAATATAAAACAAAAGGCAAACGACAGCAAGAGCAACTGCTATCATCATAATTTCTTCAATATTATACTTAATAAAATCCATAATAATTTTAGTTAATTTCAACAATTATTGGGCAATGGTCTGAGAAGTTCACTTCTGGCATTATTGATGCCGATGTCAATCTTTCATTAAGATTATCAGTCAATATATGATAGTCGATACGCCAGCCTTTGTTATTCTGCTTAGCGTTAGCGCGGTAGCTCCACCAGCTATAATGATGAGGCTCTTTATTTAAAAATCTGAAGCTGTCGGTATAGCCGTCGTTTAAGAAATCTGTAAACCACTGACGTTCTTCTGGGAGGAAGCCCGACGACTTGGCATTACGTATTGGATCGTGAATGTCGATGGCTTCATGACAAATGTTATAGTCGCCAGAGATAACAAGCTGAGGTCTTTCTTTTCTTAATTCGTTTACATAATTATGGAAGAAGTCGAGCCAATTCATTTTAAAATCCTGACGTTCGTCGCCGCTAGTTCCTGAAGGATGATAGACACTCACCACAGAAAGCTCTCCGAAGTCGGCTCTCAGGAAACGACCTTCGTCGTCATAGAGAGGATTATTCATTCCATAAACCACATTATCAGGTTTTATCTTAGAGAGTATCGCCACTCCGCTATAGCCTTTTTTCTTGGCAGGAAACCAATAGTGATGATAGCCGAGCATCTCTATCTCCATGAGAGGAATCTGATCCTGAGTGGCTTTAATTTCTTGAAGACAAATAACATCAGGAGAATATTCCTCCAACCATTGTAGAAA
The DNA here is from genome assembly GCA_015061315.1 of Lentimicrobiaceae bacterium. GTDB lineage: Bacteria > Bacteroidota > Bacteroidia > Bacteroidales > F082 > Limimorpha. The sequence continues at coordinate 107,452 of SUWV01000001.1, read as the reverse complement.
GCCTTTTGATATAGCAGCTCTTATTCCATTAACATTATAACTGAAAATCCTCATTATTATATTATTTCTGCAAATATAAAAAATATTTACTCTAAAACGCCCCTATTATTGATACAATTTTTTATATTTGAAGACTGAAATTTGAATATCGTGAAAATGAGAATAAAAGCTCGCAGCATATTATTAGCGCAGAAAATAAACAGGTGGCGTTTGACACATATCTCTGAGAAACAGTTTATGTTACTTCTCAGCATACCTACCGGTTTCTTAGCCGGACTATCGGCTATAATCATCAAGAAATTAGCTCATTTCATCAGAGATTATTTCTATAACATCGCCACTCACGACGACCATTACGGCTTGTTGTTTTTCATCCTTCCTGCCATAGGAATTTTACTTACCATCATATTCTGTCGTTACATTTTGCATAGAGATGTTGGGCATGGCATTCCAGGAATTTTATATGCCATACAGAAAAACAAAGGAGCCGTGAAGCCATACAACACCTTCGCTTCCATCATCACGAGTTCATTGACAGTAGGTTTCGGAGGTTCTGTCGGACTTGAAGGTCCTTCGGTGTCGACGGGTTCCGCCATCGGTTCCAACATAGGACAGCTCTTACGTCTCAACCAGAAAAATATTGTCGTGCTCATCGGCATGGGTTGCGCCGCGGCTTTAGCATCTATCTTCCAGGCTCCTATCACAGGTATCATATTCGCCATTGAAGTCTTTATGATAGACATCTCCATGGCATCGCTGATACCTATAATAGTATCTTCGTTCGTAGCAATATTGACTTCATATTATTTTTTAGGAAGAGCCTTTGAATATACCATCACGACGAGCACTGCCTTCATGCCATCGAACTCTTTGTTTTATGTAGGCTTAGGTCTTTTTGTCGGTTTGATGTCGGCTTATTTCATGTATGTCTATTTCAAGGTAGGCAAGAAGGCGAAGCAGATAAAATCGCCATGGCTACGGTTTCTTTTCGGTGCCACAGGTCTCGGCATCTTGATTTTCATCTTTCCCGCTTTATATGGTGAAGGCTACGAAGCCATCAACGCTGCTCTGAACGGCGACACCTCCATCTTATTTGAAAACGAGCTGTTCTCACCTTTTCAAAATAACATCTGGGTGATATTAGCCGGTATTCTGATAATAATATTGCTTAAGGCTTTCGCCACCTCCTTCACTTTCGCTGCTGGCGGAGTAGGAGGCACCTTCGCTCCGGCTCTGTTCATAGGAGCCTTCTCCGGCATGTTCTTCGCACTGCTCATCAATACTCTCGGCTTAGGTAATCTCAACATCACCAACTTCGCCCTTGTAGGAATGGGCGGCGTCATAGCCGGAATGCTGCACGCTCCTCTCACCGGAATATTCCTCATCGCAGAGATAACAAACGGATACTCGCTCATGGTACCTCTCATGATAGTGTCGGCACTCTCTTACGCCATCAACAGAGCTTTCTTCAAAGACTCTATCTACACCAAAGACGTCAGCGACAAAGGCGTGCGCGTATCTCATAACAAAGACATCAGCATACTTAATATGATTACCGTCAATAAACTCATAGAGACTAACTTCAAGACGATACGCCCCGAACAAACATTGTGCGACCTGTTGCCAGTAATATCATCTTCAACAAGAAATATCTTCCCCGTCGTCGATGAAAACGGTAACTTCAAAGGTCACGTGCTCTTCGACTCAATACGTAAAATCATCTTCGACCCAGAACAATACGACACTCTCATCGAAGACATCATGCTCTTCCCCGATTATCTCGTCACTACCGAAGACAGCGCCGAGGAAGTAGTGAAGAAATTTGAACGCTCAGGCAACTACAATATCGCCGTCGTCGACGGTAAGAAATACCTAGGATATATATCACGTGCTCTCATTTTCACTACCTATCAAGCAACACTGAAAGAGATTTCTGACGATTAAACAATGTACAATTTACAATGTACAATTAACAATTTACAATTAACAATGTACAATAACTTAGGACTGTAGACCGTAGACTGTAGACTTTAGACTTAAAAAAATGAATATTAAGGAACTTTATAAAGACAAGAAGTACACTTCGACTATCGATGTGGCTTTGTTCATAATACTTATCTTCAGCTTCCATTTTATTTATTTAGGATGGCAGGCTTTAGATTTTTTCCCTATTGCAGGACTCATAGCAAAACTATTCGATGAAGCCTCTACCTTATTATTCAACCAGAGCTGCTGGGTGTTAGAACATATCTTCAATGTAGATATAGTGACTCATAATCATGCCATCGGCGTCATTAACAAAAATGACACCTACTCATTTATTAACGTCGCACCTGAATGTACGAGTCTGAAGCAATGGCTGCACTGGCTCTTCTTGATGCTGATATTCCCAGGACCATGGAAACATAAGCTATGGTACATACCGCTCGGTCTCGTCATCATCGAATTTATCAACGTCGTAAGAGTCGTAGGTATAACACTCTGCATGATACCGTTTCCTAATCATTTCGACTTCTTCCACGATTATTTCTTCAAGGTATTATTCTACTTCTTCATATTTATAATGTGGGTAATATGGGTGGAGAAGTTCTTACATAAAAAAGAAAAAAATTAAAAAATAAATACTATGGATTCAAAAAGCATTATCTTCGTCCTCGATGCCGGTGGCACAGGATTCAAGTTCTCGGCTGTTCAAGATTATAAAGAGATAATAGAAGCTTTCACTATCAAGACAGCTTCCGACACTTTAGAAGAACAACTTAAAAAAATCATCGAAGGCTTCCGTCGCACCGAAGAGTTATGTGGCAGCAAGCCTGCAGCCATCAGCTTCTGTTTCCCAGGTCCGGCAGACTATCCTAACGGCATCATCTGCGACTTAGTCAATCTTCCTCTCTTCAGAGGCGGTGTAGCTTTGAAAGACATGTTGGAAAACGAGTTCAACGTCCCTGTATATATCAACAACGACGGCGACTTGTTTGCATACGGTGAGGCTCTCGGCGGAGTGCTTCCTGAAGTGAACGCCATGTTAGAAAGAGAAGGTAATCCGAAAAGATATAAGAACCTCGTCGGCTTGACACTCGGCACTGGATTCGGTGGAGGCGTAGTGTTAAACGGCAGGCTGTTAGAAGGCGACAACTCGGCAGGAGCAGAGGTATGGTGCATGAGAAACATATTATATCCAGAGACATGCGCAGAGGATTCTATCAGCATCAGAGGCGTGCGCCGCGTTTATGCTCGCGAAGCCGGAATAAATTTCAACGACGCTCCTCAACCTTTCGACATCTACGAGATTGCTATGGGTAATAAAGAAGGTGACAAGACAGCAGCTCTCAAGGCTTGGGACGAATTTGCTACAGTGCTCGCCGACATCATCGCTAATATCGCCACAGTGGTCGACGGCATCGTTGTACTCGGCGGCGGTCTCTCAGGTGCTTCTAAGATTTTCCTCCCTAAAGTAGTCGAACTCCTTAACCAAGATTACCCTGGATTGGACGGCAAAAAAGGTCCTCGCATGGAAATATCAGCTTATAACTTAGATGATGAAAACGACAGAAAAGCATTCTGCGACAGCTCATCGGGCAAGATGATAAAAGTGCCTTTCTCCGATAAAGAAGTGTGGTACGACCCTTCAAAGAAAATAGGTATCACAGCAACGAAACTCGGAACATCATCAGCTGTATGTATCGGCGCATATGCTTTTGCAATTAACAGTTGACAATTAACAATTAACAATTGTAGAGACGTATCAATTACATCAATGAAAATAAATGATATGTAATTGATGCGTCTTGAGAATAAATGGTGGATAATGACTGCTTAAAAAATGAAGATAGCTTGCGTACAAAGCGATATTATCGCTCGTAATCCTGAAGAGAATTTCAAACATCTTGATAATCTTTTTATGAAGATTCAAGATGATACCGATATTATCATACTGCCAGAGACCTTCACTACGGGCTTCCCAGCAGAACCTGAACTCTTCGCCGAAGACGAAAACGGTCCTACGATGACATGGCTCCGCGAGAAAGCCAAAGAAAAAAACTGCGCTATCTGCGGAAGCTTTATCACTGCGTTCGGTCTACAGTCTACAGTCTACGGTCTACAGACTCCATCAAATTCTCAGATTCTTAAATTCCACAATACTTTCGTTTGGATGAATCCTGATGGAAGTTATCAGACTTACGACAAGCGTCATACTTTCATGGGTGGCGAGAAGGAGCAGTTATGCACTGGAGAAAATCTTATCACCATCAATTATAAAGGATGGCGCATAAGACCTTTCGTATGCTACGACCTGCGTTTCCCTGTATGGCTGCGTAACAGCTACAAAGACGGCGTGTTTGGATACGACCTAGCGATAGTGATAGCTAATTGGCCTATGCAGAAGTCTCATATCTGGAACACTCTTATCCCTGCAAGAGCAATAGAAAATCAGGCTTATTTCATCGGTGTCAACAGAGTTGGCATCGACCATAACAAGATACCTTATATCGGTGAGACAAAAGTCGTGAATGGAAAAGGAAGGACGGTAGCTGAGATAGAAGGCGATAAGGAAGATATTTTGGAAGTCGAGATCGACATGGAGTCGCTGACGAGTTTCAGAAATTATTTCACAGTACATCGCGACTGGGATAGTTTTAATATTATATAATTTTTATATTTGCACAAATTGTAGATTATGAATATCATCATAGCTGGAGACGGTGAAGTTGGAATGCACTTAGCAGAGGCATTGGAACATGGCGATCATAATATCACCATCGTCGATCCTCATGAAGAACTTTTGAAAATGATTGAATCTCAGTCTGACCTCATGACTATCATCGGTGATTCTACCTCGATAAAAGTTCTGCAACAGGCAAACGTGAAGAAAGCCGACCTCGTAATCGCTGTGCTTCATGACGAACATATCAACCTTCTGACGGGCATACTCGCCAAGAAATTAGGCGCGAAGAAAGTCATTGTGCGTGTCAATACGATGGAGAATCTGAGTAAAGAGTCGTGGCGTATCTATCAAGACCTCGGCATCGACGGCATAGTATCACCAGAAGATATTGCAGCTCAGGAAATCATCAACCTGCTGAAACAGAATGTAGCCACTGAAGCTCACGACTTCGCAGGCGGTAAGTTGGAACTTCTGATGATCAAGTTGGAACCTAACGCCATTGCCATCAACAAGACTTTGGAGGAAATCATTGAGAACTACAAACACATCGACTTCAGGGCTTTGGCGATACATAGAAGACAAAACACTTTTATTCCTAAAGCTGATGACGTCTTTCTTGAAGGCGACCTTGTGTATGTCATCACGAAGCCTCATGCTATCAGAGAGCTGATGCAGCTTAGTGGCAAGACGAAATTCAATATTAATAATGTGATGATTGTTGGTGGCAGCCGTGTGGGTAAACTCACAGCCAAACGTCTCGAGAACGACCTCAACATAAAGATCATCGAGATGGATAAGAGTCGCAGCTTCGAACTCACCAACGTATTGTCGAACACCTTAGTCGTCAATGCCGACGCTCGTAATGTCGACCTCTTGGAAGACGAAGGCATCAAAGACATGGACGCTTTTATCGCTGTGACAGACAACACCGAGACCAACATCTTGACATGTCTGCAAGCTAAGTCGTTCGGCGTGAAACGTACCATCGCCATGGTTGAGAACATCGACTATATCGACATCTCACAGAACATAGGCATCGACACCATCATCAATAAGAAACTCATCGCTGCAAGTTATATGGTGCGTTACACTCTCGGTGGCAACGTCTCCTCGCTCAAATGTCTCAGCGGTATCGACGCCGACATAGTGGAGTTCGTGGTGTTAGACGGTGCTGCCGTGACTAACAAACCTATCAACCGTCTCGATATGCCTGAAGGCGCTATCATAGGCGGTATCATAAGAGGCGAAGACAGCTTCATCGCTACAGGCAACTTCCAGATTCAAGCTGAAGATAGGGTAGTGGTACTCGTGCTTCCTAAGACAATACAAGAGGTAGAAAAACTGTTTCGTTAAAATTTTTTAACATAATGAAAAAAATATCCGCGACCATAATAACATTAAACGAAGAAGACAAAATACGTCAGTGCCTCGAATCTCTTCAAGACGTGGCAGACGAAATTGTAGTCGTTGACTCGTTATCTACCGACAACACGAAAATGATATGCGAGGAGTTCGCCGTCAAATTCGTTGAACAGAAATGGTTAGGATATTCAGAACAGAAAAACTTGGCTAACAACATCGCATCTCACGACTGGATTCTATCTATCGACGCCGATGAGGTGCTCTCTGATGAATTGAAGAAATCGATTCTTAAGATTAAAGACTCTGACTTTGACACCGACGTTGTTTTTTCTTTTAACAGATTGAACAATTACTGTGGAAAATGGATTCATCATTCGGGATTTTATCCTGATAAGAAAATAAGAATCTGGAATCGTAAGATAGGGAAGTGGGAAGGAATAGTTCATGAAGTGATTAAGTTTTCAACAAAAGTGAAAGAGGTTCATCTTAAAGGCGATCTGCTACATTATTCGTATGCTAAACCTGAAGACTTCGAGAAACAAGTCTTTAAGTTTGCCGAATTAAGAGCTCAGCATTATTTCGATAAAGGAAAGAAATGTGCATCCTTGTTGAAAATCATCTCACCGATTTATTTCTTCATACAACATTACTTCTTCCGATTAGGTTTCTTAGATGGCAAAGAAGGTTTCGTAATGTGCAAAGTAGCAGCAAAAGCCACAAAACATAAATATGAAACCTTGGAACAATTAACAATTGACAATTAACAATGTCTGTAGTCTGTAGACTGTAGACTTAAGACTTAAATATTATGGCAAACATCGAACAAGTAAATTTTGAAGGCAAACGCGTTATAGTTCGCGTTGATTTCAACGTCCCATTGGACGAGAATTTCAATATCACCGACGACACCCGCATCCGCGCAGCGATGCCAACTATCAACAAGGTCATCAACGATGGCGGCAAGCTCATCTTGATGTCACACCTCGGTCGTCCTAAAAAAAATCCAGATCCAAAGTATTCTCTTAAACACATCGTCAACTATCTAAGCCAAGTCATCGGCAAGGAAGTGGCTTTCGCTGACGACTGCATGAAAGCTGCCGACAAGATCGCTGCCATGCAGAACGGCGATGCCCTTTTATTAGAGAACCTCCGTTTCTACGCTGAAGAAGAAGGGAAGGTACGTGGCATAGAAAAAGGCGAAGAAGGCTACGACGAAGCTAAGAAAGCTCTCAAAGAAAGCCAGAAAGAATTTACCAAGACATTGGCTTCTTACGCCGACTATTACATCAACGACGCTTTCGGCACAGCACACCGCGCTCACGCTTCAACAGCGCTCATAGCCGATTACTTCGACGCCGACCATAAGATGTACGGCTTCCTCATGGGTAAAGAAGTGGCTGCTGTCGACAAAGTGATGAAAGACATCAAACGTCCTTTCACAGCTATCATGGGCGGCTCTAAAGTATCTACTAAAATAGAAATCATCGAAAACCTTTTGACAAAAGTCGATAACCTCATCCTCTGTGGCGGAATGACTTATACCTTCAAGAAAGCTCTCGGCGGTAACATCGGCAAGTCTATTTGTGAAAACGATAAATTAGATTTGGCATTGTCGTTATTAGACGAAGCTAAAGAGAAAGGCGTCAACTTAGTATTAGCTGTCGATGCTGTCGTTGCCGACGATTTCAATAACAACGCAAATACTTTGATTGTAGACCCTATGGATATTCCAGAAGCATACGAAGGCATGGACATAGGACCAAAGACAAGAGAGTTGTTCGGCGAGGTAATCAAAAATTCAAAGACAATATTATGGAATGGACCATGCGGCGTGTTTGAATTCGACAACTTCGCTAACGGTTCACGCGCTATAGCAGAAGCCATCGTGGAAGCTACCAAGAACGGAGCATTCTCATTGATAGGCGGCGGCGACTCGGTAGCCTGCGTCAATAAGTTCAACTTAGCAGATCAGGTGTCATACGTATCAACTGGCGGTGGTGCATTGTTAGAAGCTATTGAAGGCAAGGAGCTCCCTGGCATAGCAGCGATAAAATAAACTTTGGCTTTTAGCTATTGAACTTTCGACTTAGGTCTGTTGACAGTAGACCGTAGTCTGTAGACAGTAGACCGTAGTCTGTAGACATAAAGAGAGCGGTTATGAATTCATAGCCGCTCTCTTTCTTTAGACTTTAGACTTTTATCCTACATTACTTCCTGGAGCGACAGGCTGACTTGGTGTTACGACAACCAAACGTCCGTCTTTGTCTTCAGCCGAAAGAATCATGCCTTCACTGACGATGCCTTTCAACTTACGAGGCTCGAAGTTAGCAATGAAGCAAACTTGCTTGCCAACCAACTCTTCTGGATTAGGATAATATTTCGCAATACCTGAAACGATGGTACGTTTATTCATGCCGTCGTCAATCAAGAATTGTAATAACTTATCAGCTTTTGGAACTTTGACACATTCTAAGACAGTACCAACTCTGATGTCCATCTTACCAAATTCGTCAATATTAGTATTAGGTTTGACAGGATTTGGAGCCCATGCGTTGAGTTCATTCTGTTTCTTAGTATCTTCCAACTTCTTAATCTGTGCTGCTACAGTCTCGTCTTCCACTTTTGTGAACAACAACTCGACTTCACCAATTTGACTTTCTTCATTTAACAAAACTGTCTCCTTAGCCTGATTCCATCCGCTTACTTCCAAACCTATCATAGCTTGTAACTTCTTAGCAGAGAAAGGAAGGAATGGTTCTGAAAGGATAGCGAGTTTTGCCACTATCTGCAACGACACTGCGAGGACTGTTTTCACTCTTTCAGGATCTGTCCTGAATTGTTTCCAAGGTTCGTTTTCGGTGAGATAACGATTTCCGAGACGAGCAAGATTCATCAATTCTGACAAAGCCTCACGGAATTTATATGTGTCGAGAAGATGAGCAATCTTGTCAGGATATTGATTCATCTCTTCTATAGCTGCGTTATCTTTCTCATTGAGATTTGTCAAAGCAGGAACTTTACCTTCAAAATATTTATGAGTCAAGACCAAAGAACGATTTACGAAATTACCGAACACTGCGAGTAACTCATTATTATTTCTGTCTTGATAATCTTTCCAAGTGAAGTTATTATCTTTTGTCTCAGGAGCGTTAGCTGTCAAAACGTAACGAAGCACATCTTGTTTTCCAGGGAACTCTTCAAGATATTCGTGCAACCATACAGCCCAGTTACGAGAAGTAGAAATCTTATCGTTTTCAAGGTTAAGGAATTCGTTAGCAGGAACGTTTTCTGGCACGATATAATCGCCGTAAGCTTTGAGCATGCAAGGGAAGATGATACAGTGGAACACGATGTTATCTTTACCTATGAAATGAACGAGTTTAGTATCTTCATCTTTCCACCATTTTTCCCAGTCGGTACCTTTTTCTCTGCAATGTTCTATTGTATTTGAGATGTAACCTATCGGGGCATCGAACCATACGTAAAGCACTTTGCCGTCGGCTTCTTCGAAAGGCACAGGCACGCCCCAGTCGAGGTCGCGAGTCACAGCACGAGGCTGCAAACCATTGTCGAGCCAGCTTTTCACCTGACCGTATACGTTAGGTTTCCATTCTTTATGACCTTCAATTATCCAGTCGCGAAGCCATTGTTCATATTGGTCTAAAGGAAGATACCAGTGTTTGGTAGCTTTCTTTACGAGTTTCGCGCCGCTGAGAGCTGAGTGAGGATTTATCAATTCCTCAGGACTCATCGAAGAACCGCATTTCTCGCATTGGTCGCCATAAGCGTGGTCGTTGCCGCACTTAGGACAAGTACCTATTATATAACGGTCGGATAAGAATTTGTTACGTTCCGGGTCGAAGAATTGTTCTGTCTCTCTTTCGATGAATTTGCCGTCTTCGTAGAGTTTCTTGAAGAAAGCAGCTGCTGTCTCGTGATGAGTTTTAGAAGAAGTACGAGAGTATATGTCGTAGCTTATTCCAAGTTTTTCGAAAGAGTCTTTGATGATATTATGGTATCTATCGACGATGTCTTGAGGTGTGCAGCCTTCTTTTTCGGCTTTGATAGTGATAGGCACTCCGTGTTCATCGGAGCCGCCGACAAACAAAACCTCTTCACCTTTCATTCGGAGGTAACGGACGTAAGTGTCGGCAGGGATATAGACACCGGCTAAGTGACCGATATGTACAGGACCATTAGCGTAAGGTAAAGCTGTCGTTACCGTATAACGCTTGAATTGTTTGTCGTTATTTTCCATTTTTATAAAGTTTTATGAATTATAAATTAAGGTGCAAATATACGAAATAATCATTATTTTTGTAATCCTTTAAAACAAACATCATGATAACTTTTGAACAAGACATTCGTAACGAGAATATCAAAGACATCGCGAAGATGTTGATGACAGCGGCTCGCACCGCACCGAAGGCAAGAGGAACAGACAACTTAGTCCTTGCTGTCGCTACTGACGACACTATCGTTAAGTTAGCCGAAAAGATGAAGCAGCTCGCTGTTGAACGTAACATGGAATTTCTAAATCGAGACGCGGAAAACATCTTGAACTGTGGAGCCGTAGTCTTATTCGGAATGAAAATAAGTCCTTTAGGATTGAACTGCGGAGCCTGCGGCTTCAAGACTTGCGGCGACAAGCCTAAGAACGTGCCTTGTTTCTTTAACGCCAACGACTTAGGCATCGCCATTGGCTCGGCAGCCTCACTCGCAGCAGATATGCGCGTCGATAGTCGCGTGATGTTCTCTGTAGGTCAAGCAGTATTGGCTCTCAACCTCTTACCAGAATGCAGCATGGTTTTAGCTTTGCCATTAGCAGTAAAAGGAAAAAGCATTTTCTTTGATAGGATTTAAAGACGCAGAGACTCAGAGACACAAAGACAATAAGTCAGTGTCATAAAAAAAACGCCTCGAATATTTTTCATCGAGGCGTTTTTCATAACTATAAATTCTTAATTCTTCATTCTTAATTCTTAATTAACAACAAGTTTCTTCGTCACAACATGTCCTCCGATAACATTAACGAAATACATTCCTGGTGTTAAATCGGATATGTCGATTGTTGTAGTGCCGCTGAAAACAAAGTTACGAACTTCTTGTCCTTGCATATTCAAGATGTGAACACAAACCTTGCCTTTGTCGTAATCTGTTGTCAATCTCAAAACATCGTTTGCTGGATTAGGGAACATATCAACATTATAATCCATCGTATTCTCTTGTAAATCAACTTCACCACCATTGAGAACTTCAATGTTATTACTATAAGAAACTATTTTGCCAGAGACTCTCAAAATTGGATTGTCGGCAGCAGAACATTTCTTACAAGTGAAACCGTCTTTACAATCAGGGTGATTAGGATGACATTCATCTAAATAGGAAGGATCAAATTCATAGAATAATTTAATGCTGTCATTAGCAATATAACTATCGATATTGTAGTCCCAAACTTTTGCCAAAGAACCTGGGCACCATCCTGAACGCTGATAAGTCCAAGTACCGTTTTGAGGTTGGCAGCCTGCAGGATTAGGATTACAGTTTTGCCACAAATGCTGATCGAAAGTTTTTTTATCATCTACATAAATGTTATGAGTTGCCTCATAGAACTCAGCAGCATTTCCTGTATTATAAGCGTCGTTGGTACCGCTGCTCCAGTTATGTCCTGTAGTGATAATCTTCAAGTTAGCTTTTTCAACATTCTCTTCAAAATAATAGACTTTTTCAGGAACAGGCTGTTTGTTGGCATAATCACCGAAGTCGAAGATACCGTACCAAATCTCTTTCATATCGACATATTTATATTCAGGTGTTCCTTTAGTGTAATCAAAAATTGCCGTAGGATTATAACCTTGACCGTCCCATGTCTGGAAATAAAGTTCAAACTCAACCAAACCTTGAAGCAATGAGGTGAAGTCTGTCACGTCCATAGTAGCATCACATTCCACGCCGAAAGGTGTAACATAACGATAAAGCTCTACCCATTCTCCGCGATAGTTTTTAATGCGGCAATAGCCAACTCTATCGTATGGATCACAATTGCCTGCACAATTGTGGCTATAATTCAACTTAATATTATTGAATGCATTGACATGTGTTGGGAAAGCATAGTCGCCGAAAGCATTTTGTTTTTGAGGAGATACTACCAAATCGCCATCGAAAGCTGTGACGCTGATGTTATCGAAAGTATTTGTCACTTCAAAACTATTAGATAACGATGTCACTTTACCGCCCGACTGTTCAATTGTAGCTGTCAAATTATGTGCGCCATATTTTGAAGGAGTCCATTGAGCGTACCAATAACCATTGTCTGGATCATCAGGATAAGCTGTCATAAGTTCTACAGTCTCACCGTCGATGTCGCAAGTAACAGATTCAAATTTAATAGCATCGCCATGTTCAATATAAGCGCTTAATACTAATATAACTGGTGATTCTAAATCATTTACATAAACTTTTGTTCCATCGTATGGACGACGTATTGTAATTTCAGGTGTGAAATCATCAGGGTTAATAACTTCAAAAGTACGAGTCACTGAAGGAGCTGCCTGCCAGCTATCGTTACCTTCTTGAGATGCTCTAACTTTAACAACACCTGGTTCTTTGGTAAGAGTTAATATGTTACCATCCAATGTTGCAGGACCTTCCAAGAGTTCAAAAGTGACAGCTAATCCTGATGTTGCAGAAGCCTCCAAGGTAATAGGAGCCGCTGAGACAAGTTGATCGCTAATAGATGCAAAATCAATGAATTGTGATGATAAACCTGCTGGAATGTGACGAACTAACAAATTATCGTATCCAGCCTTGGAACTATTTAAGAAAAATATTCCGTCCCACATAGCCGGGTCTTTACAATCGCCAGAGCCTGGAGTGAGACCTGCATTGATACCCTGAATTTCTGGTATTGGCTGAAACTCACCCAAACAACCATGATCGGCAAATAAAGTGACACTACCAGCTTTATCATTTGCTTCTAAGTCAATCATTATCTTCCAACGTGTCCAACCTGTATAATCGTAATCGAAATCAACAGGAACTGTATTGTCAGGCAACACAATACCGTTGAAGAACATTGGTCTGGCATCTACTCCTGTCGTTACAAAATAAACACCACCGTCTTTACTTGGAAGATTAGGATTAGGATTTGTGGTTTCATAATTCATTGGAGGTAATACAACACCATCACCGTCAGCATCATAACCGACACCGAAAAGTGTTCCCCACCAGTTACGATAAACGTCCAATTCTATTTCTATAGTTCCACCTTCAGAAAAATCAAACTGAAAATCAGGTGTCGATTTGTGTGTGGCAATTTCACCGAAGTTGGTGTTACCTGTATTAAAAAACACACCTAATGTCTCATCTGGAGTTGTCGGCAAACCATCACCCAAATAATCAATCTTCAACTGTCCTCCACCTGCACTGTGCGCTCTCGCCTTCCAGTTGTCTTGTCCGTTCAAGATCTCTCCTTCTTTGTAATCATTGAAATCTTTTGTTATGACAGTCTGTGCCTGAACATAACACATCGTTATCAATGAAAAGAATAATAATGCAATCTTTTTCATAATTAAGTGTTTACATGATTAATATTTTACTACTAATTTCTTTGTAATAGGATTTTCTCCCATTATCTGAACGAAATAAACTCCTTCATTCAAATCTTTTATATCAATAGTAATATTTGATTCAAATGAAAATTCTTTAACTATTTGTCCTATTGAGTTAAGAATTTTTACTTCATTAGTAGCGTCTTCACTTTGTAATGTTAAAGAGTTTTTAGCTGGGTTAGGGAAAATCTTAACGTTATTATAAACATTTTCCATAACATTCTCTGTCGATAAGTTAGCCATATGTGCAACACAAGCTAAGTTCATCTGAGTAAAACGTTGCGATTGCTCAAACGAATTAACACTGATACCGATAACATCGTCTTTAGTATGGATATAAGGACTATAATTATCTTTATCTTCAAAAGGATAAATTCCCATAAATCCATTGTTATTAAATGATGTATGATCGCTGTCACCTGCTGTAAAATCTATATGACGGACTTCCATTTCTGGGAAATATGTTCCAGCCACATTCTTGTAGTAGTCGCCAAGTGTTGCAACAGTTTCTGGATAAATCAAATCAACATGAATTTCATTGCCTTCATGAAGATAACCGTTCATGTCGTTGTTGAAATAAGCAATAATATCCATTCCCATTTCAGCACAATATGAAGCATAAGCCTCGCTACCTATCAAACCTATTTCTTCAGCTGAAAATGCACAATATAAAATAGAATATTCAAAACTGTATTCCGACAATATTCTTGCTGTCTCTAAAACTGTAGCAACACCAGTAGCATTGTCGTCAGCGCCAGGACATGTCTTGTCACCATCACCCGATCTATGTGAATCGTAATGGCTACCACATATTATATATTTGTCAGGAAATTTTGTTCCCCACTGTGTAGCAATGATATTAGGTGAAGAAGGATTACCTAAATAATCAAAAGGAAATTCTTCTACATCTAAACCCAAATCCTCAAATTGTGTATAAAGCCATTGAGCAGCTTCTTCTGCCTGAGTTGTATTATATTGTCTTCTCTCATAGTCTTGTAAATGCTGAACTGTTGCAGTAAGATTTTCAATATCAACTTCATTAATCAATTCTTTAATAGTTGCATCTTCTTCTGAAACAACAGGAAAATCACGAGTTACTTTTGGCAATCTAGATGTCTTATTGTAAATGGCAACCATGCCATCGTTTTTAGCCGATTTCAAATCATAACTTAACTGTTTAACAATAAGATAATCGTCAGCGGCAAACAATACTTCAGCATTTTCTCTTTCTCTATCAATATAATTTACTTGTTCCGATTTGTCGCAATAAACTATAAAATACAATTCATTGTCTTCAAAAGAATTTTCATCCAACAAAATCATATCCTCATTAAGAGTCTCTGTTGTAGCAAGTACATAATTATCATTATAGTAATGAATATTAATGTCTTGTCTGCTAAATAATTCTCTTAAATTTTGTTGATCTTTTACTTTAATCATGACAAAATTGTCTGCAAATAACATCGTTGAGATACACAATGCTAATAATAGTGATAATGTTCTTTTCATCTTAATTTTATTTTATGTTGTTAATATTTTTCCAATACTCAGAAAATGATTCTTTTGCAAATTTTGGTAGTTCTCTTCTTATACCCCATTTCTTCTTTATATGAAAACTTAATTCCATGTCTTTAAAGTTAGCTCCATATTTGTCTAAATTTTTTCTGCTAATCATTTTTTTCATAAGATTACTGAAAAAATTTCTCTCACCTATCAGCGATTTATCTTCTTTAACTAAATCTTTTCTGTTCTCTAAAAATAAATCTTTTAAAGGAATATTGACAGGACAAATCTCTGAACATCTGCCACATAAGGTACATAATGAACAAAAATGCGATGTCTCCTCAATATTTTTTAACATCGGTAAAGAAATGGAACCAACAGGTCCTGGATTATATTCATTGTACGTATGACCTCCTATAACATTATATATAGGACATACTTCCAAACAAGCTCCACACTGAATACACGACAAAATATTTCTTTGCTTCTCTTTTGATAAGATATTGGTTCTATTATTATTAAGTAAAATCAAATACAGATTTTGAACCTTATCTTCACTAATAGAAGGTGAATTTATAATTGAATATAAGGAAGAAATATTTTTATTATTGTCGTATAATGACGATAAAGGAAGTAAAACACTCAATTCATCTATTGATGTAATCATTTTGTCGATGCCGGCAACAATGATATGAATTGGAGCAAAAGAAGTAGATTTCAATATGTTACCTTCATTCTCGGTAAAAACAATACTGCCTGTATTTGAAATCAAGAAGTTAGCTCCGGTAATAAGAGCTTCCGGATTATAAACTTCTTTTCTTAAAATATTTTTTGTGTAAATAGTCAGCTGCTTAGCATTTAAATTTTCTTTTACTCCAAACTGATTTGTATAAATATCAGCAATTTGTTCTGTATTTTTATGAGCAGCCGACGATTTGAAACTATAAGGTCTTTCGGTAAAAACACTACAAATAAAATCGCCAATATTAGTATCAACGACTTTTATTTTTTTCATTTCAAGATATGATGTCAGTCTTATTTCTTCTAATGTGGAACTCTTAGTTTTGATGATTTTATTTACTTTATTTTGATTTAAAATATCATAAATCATCTTTTTTGCTTCTTCAGCATCGTTAGCCCACAACAATTTGCCACCATTATTTGTAAAATTAGTGTCAAAATCGACCAACAACTTATCTAATTTTTTAAAAGCCTTGCTTCTTATGTTGAAGGCTCTTTGTTTTTCTAACTCAATGTCTGAATAATAATTGGAACGATTTTTAACATTCTGCATAAAAAAATCGTAACGCGACATCATCATCTCGTGATGTTCATCGTCGAAAGCAATTTTCTTTGCATTCTGATTAAAAATCACTCCATTATCATTCATGTTAAAATTTTTTAAGAAAGGTTAATTTTTTTAACTCTATTAGAGTGTCTGCCACCTTCAAAATCTGTTGTAAGATAAGCTTGAACAATTTCCCAAGCTAATTCATTTTCTATGAAACGACCAGGAAGTGTTAAAATATTAGCGTCATTATGCTGACGTGCCAATTTTCCTAATTCCACATTCCAACATAAGGCAGCTCTTACGTTTGGATGTTTGTTAGCCGTCATCTGAGCTCCATTGCCACTTCCGCACAAAATTATTCCAAGTGGATAAACACCGTCTTGAATATCCTGTGCTAAAGGATGAATGTAATCTGGATAATCGACACTGTCTTCTGAATATGTGCCGTAATCTTTAACTTCATAACCGCTTTCTATCAGTCTTTCAATGATATATTGCTTCATGGCAAATCCACCATGATCGCAAGCTATAGGAATTAATCTTTTCATATTACAATTGTTGATAAATTTCTACAAAATTAAAAATATTTTCATGATAAAAAAATGATTTTTCTTACTAATTATGAATATTTTACAAAAAAAATTCATTTGTAATTAAAAATCGTATTTTACTATAATTCAGCTTATTAAAAGTTATCAACATTTATATTGTTAATAACTTAAAATATTGTTGATTTTATTTTAAAACTTTTTTAACAATTAACATTTTCGACTTTTGAACAATATTTATCGCGAGTTGTTAATATAATTTTACAAAGTTATCAACATAAATTTTTAACTTAAATTATTGATAATAAATTATATATTAAGTTATCAACATATACTTATTCATCCATTCATTCTTATTAATTTTTAATTCTAAAAATATTTAAAAGAATAAATAAACAACTTAGTTTCTTTTCCAACTTACATTAATTAATAGTCCGCTGACTGCGGTAAAAATGACATAGAATGGATAAATAAATTCGAGAGGTAACGCCCAAACCAAAATTTTACTTTGGTTCATGAATGTCGTTATGTTTTTCAGAAGAGGGAAATCTATAAAAAATTTAAGTAATGTTAATAAAAGATATAAACTCCATAAGGCTGGAATGAAAAATGCGCTTACAAACAGCGAAACTATGCTTAAATTGAAAAAGAAAACCGTTAAGGCTGTCGATATGATTTTCCAATTGGTATAGAATTTGGTCTTGGAAACCCATCTTCTTCTCTGATGGAAAAATTCTGATACGGTTTTACATGTATTGGTCTTGACAATAGCCGTTTTGCTCAATAAAAATTTGACTTTATTATAACCGTAATTTCTGACAAATTGTTCCAAGAGGAACATATCATCGCCTGAAGGAATATTGAAGTCGTGACGTTGCTTTTCAACTTCTAAGGCAGCTTCTCTTTCATAAGCCATGTTGGCGCCGTTACACATCACCGGAAATCCTATTGCAGCCGAACCTGCAGTGCTGCCTATCAAACTCAGATGTTCCAAAACCTGAATCTTTTCAAAAAAATTATTAGCTGGTGATAATAAAACAGGCGATAGTATCATTTTTGGTTTTTTCTCATAATAAAAATTAACAACGCTTTCTATCCAGGTGTTTTCTAATTCACAATCGGCATCTGTAACCATAATTAATTCATTATTAGCTAAATGTAATGCTTGTGAAATTGCTAATTTCTTACCTATATTTTCTGCTTCAAAAACTCTAATGTTAATATCTTTTTCTTTAATAAAATTTTCAATAATATTTTTTGTATCGTCTTCCGAATGATCGTCAATAATTATAACTTCAAATAATTCTTTAGAAAAAGTCTGATAATAAAGCGATTGAAGTAATTTATAAATGTTTTTTCCTTCATTTCTCGCTGCAATCAAAACAGAAACTTTGACGTTAATTTTTTTGTTAAAAGTAAAAAATCGTTCTTTTAAATTATATAAACCTACAGTGAATGCAATAATACAAATAATGTATAATACTGTAGTTATCAATATGATATTAAGTAATATCTGTAATAATTCAAAATTCATTTTTGTCTGAAAAATTTTAAACGATGTATTAAAAACAATCCAATTATTGATGGTATTGCAATGTTTAAAATCCATAATAATGAGCTTGCTGAAAATACCATCAATTCTAATGAATTACTTATTCCATTGATTATAAACCATTTTTCAAATACTAAAATACTAACAGATCCTCTGATTGCTATTTCGGTAATGGTAATAAATGGTATTACCATCATTAATAAGTAGGTAAATGATATTGGAATCATTGCATTTAAATATGTTAATGGTATATTGAAAGCCCAAATTAAAAGCACGAATTGGAAAGTGTAGATGAAATATCTTAAAAATGATATTATTAAAATTTTTAACAATTCCTTTTTATCGTAAAGTGAAAATACATCGAAATATTCTTTTGTCTTTTCTTTAAATTTTTTTGGAATTAAAAACTGAAAATATTTTAAGACATGTATGTTAAAATAAATTAACAGAAGTAATGCAACAATTAAAATGATCGATATTGTCAGTAAAACAAAATATTTATTAACAAAAAATATTGTCGCTATAAGTCCAACACTAACAGTAGCTATCATTTGAGCCATTCCTCCTACAATAGTCACCATAGCGGCTTTTATTCTGTCGCCGTTTTCCATCATGAAAATTCTTCCTAAGAAATTTCCCATTCTGTTTGGGAAAAACATACCAGCAGTAAGACCTGTAAAAATTGAAAGAAATGATTTATAATAACTTATATTTTCAATAGGTTTTAATTGAATTTTCCATTTAACACCTTCTAAATAAATATTAATAGGAACTAAAATAATTGTTACTATTAATAAATAAATGTGTTTAGTAGAAGTGAAAGAAGATTTAATATCACTCCAAAGTTGTGTAATATTTTGATTATGAATAATTTTTTTGTATATAATCCAGATTCCTAATAGTACAATTACTATTTTGACTATTGTTTCTGTTAATTTTATTATTTTTGCTTTACTATTCATAATACGAATTACAAAAATAAAAAAAATTGGTAAAGGAAAGGATAATATTAGGTATCGACCCAGGAACTATGATCATGGGATATAGCTTGATTTTACAGAAAGACAAGCAGTTGTCATTATTGAGAATGGGGATTTTAAAGTTGAAACAATATGATAATCAAGCTTTAAAGTTAAAGAAAATATTTGAGAGAGTTCTTGAAATAATAGATGAATATCATCCTGACGAATTGGCAATAGAAGCACCTTTTTTTGGAAAAAATGTTCAGTCGATGTTAAAATTAGGTCGTGCGCAAGGAGTTGCAATGGCAGCTGCTTTATATAGAGATATTCCAATTTTTGAATATTCGCCTCGTAAAATTAAACAGTCGATAACAGGAAATGGAGCAGCTTCTAAAGAGCAAGTAGCTCTTATGTTACAGAAAATCATAAAATTCGATCATCTTCCAGATTTCTTAGACGCGACCGATGCAACAGCAGCAGCTGTATGTCATTATTTTCAACGTTCTCTTAATATTGTTGGAAATAACGACGAAACCAAAACTGTTAAAATTCCAAAAGGCAAAAAATCTTTTAACAGTTGGAGTTCTTTCATTAACGATAATCCGGATAGGATGATTTAATTTAAGTCTACGAGTCTACAAGACAACAGTCACCAAGTAGAGACGTAGCATATTACACCTATGAAAATAAAAGATATGTAATTGATGCGTCTCAATAAGTCAACAAGTAATTAATAACTGCTAATTGTAAACTGTTAATTGTAAATTATTCTACATAAGTTTCTGATAAAACTGCCACCATTTGTCGGGCAATTCGTTTTCCATCGTAAGTTCATAATCTTTTCTTGAACATGGAATGTAATGATGTCGTTCATATTTCTCGCGGTTTTTGCTTTTGAACGATAAATCCATCCACCATTTACCGCTCACTTTATGACAAAGGAAAATAATCTCGTCGTCGACATCGTCCATTTTTACGATATAACGTTTGAAATCTTTATTTTCATGACTTGGAAAATCGTTGATTCTTAGGCTGAAACCTTCGATAAAATACCAAATCATTTGTGATAATGTGTTGGCAGTTACGTTGTTAATATCGTATTTTGGATTATATTCAAAAAAACCTATTGAAGTTAGTTTCGCATTAAGTCCGGCGTAACGTGTCATTTTGCAGCCGTCTTCAGAAGAAAATCCATTAGGAGAATTATGTTTCACGCCTGGAGCATCGGCGGCACAAAAAGCAGAAGTGTCGATAGAAATAATGTCGGCATTGCGTAATAAAGGTTCTGTAATTTCTATATTCGATTTTATGTTACCAATTCTATGAACGTCGAAAAGAAGATCTTTCATCAGTTCAATATTTTGATTGTCAATATAATAACTTTGATAACCAATATTTGTATAATTAAAAAGAAAATTAGGTTGATGCAAAATGATGTAACTCATATAAGAATTAGAGTTCAACTTTTCATTATCCTGACCTATATCGAAACGAGAATCTATAGAAGTGATATTCACTAACTTACCAGTATTTTCGTAAACCTGATAAATTGGATATGTTAAATCTTGACTGCCGCCTAAAATGATAGGAACGATGCGATATTTCATCAAAGTTGTAACGACTTTATTAAGAGCGAAATAAGTGTCTTCAACTTCAAAACCTGTTTTTATATTTCCTAAATCAATGATTTTTAAATCGTTCCAATGATTAAATAGTTGATACAAAGATTTTCTAATGGCATTAGGAGCATCTTTACAACCTTCGTTGTCAAAAGAATTACGTTCTTCTTCAACACCTATAATGGCAAGATGGCAATCATCTAAGTCAGGAAATTCCTCACTTTCTTTATATATTGTAATGCTATTTCCGATTTGCCTCTGATGATATAAATTACAACTATCAATAAATTCTTGCTTTATATTATTAAGAAAAACGTTGATTTCCATTATTTTATACTTTATTTTATTTTTCTTCAAAGTTATAAAATATTTGTTATTGAAAATAATTTTAAAAAATCATTTATTATTATATTTGCAATTACACTGACAAAGTCAGTTGGCGTTAGTCCGTAGTCTTTAGTCTCATTAAGTTATGAAAATAGTATTTCTTGTTATTGGTAAAACAGACGAATCTTATTTAGATACAGGTATTTTGAAGTATATCAAAAGGTTGGAGCATTATGTGCCTTTTGAAATGAAAATCATTCCTGACATAAAAAATAGGAAGACGCTTACGGAGGAGCAGCAAAAAAAGGCTGAAGGTGAATTTATATTATCCAATATTAATATAGGTGACGATTTGGTTCTTTTAGATGAAAACGGCAAGACATTTTCGTCGGTTGCTTTTTCTCAATGGATTGAAAAACAGATGAATATTGGAAGTAAGAGAATGATATTTGTCGTTGGCGGACCTTACGGATTTTCTAAAGAAGTCTATGCTAAGGCGAAGTTTAAGATAAGTCTTTCCGAGATGACATTTTCTCATCAGATGATACGTCTTATTTTTGTGGAACAACTTTATCGAGCTTTCACTATTATAAAAGGTGAACCTTATCATCATGTTTGATGTTTTATTTTTGATTATTGTAAATAATTGAAAAAAACTATTGACAAAAAAAATCAAATTTTGTAAATTTGTATGCTTTTAAGAATTTATTAACATTTTAAAAATATAAGCTATGGAAAACTTAATAGAATTACTGAAGCAGCAGCAAGAAGGTTATGATGACATCAAGGCAGAAAAGAAATTAAGTTTATTTTATCACAAGGCTCATGCAGCTGGTATTGAAACATTTTTAGATGAGTTTTTTGAATGGTTATTGGTTACCAAAAAAATGGATTACAAAGAAATCATGAAAATGAGTGATCATGATTTACATGATTTGTATGAGCTTGAGTATAAGAAGTAAATTTATTAAGTAAAAAAAAGTCCGATTTCAAATTGAAGTCGGACTTTTTTTATTGTTGTTATGTATTACTTAGAATTTCATTGAAACACCGATTGTTCCACCTGCTGCGTGGTTACCCATACCAAATTCTACGCCTACACCAACTTTACCAAAATAGTAGCGAGCACCTAAATGTCCATTAAGAGCAAAGCTTCTACCAACTAAACCTAAATTCAAACCTAAGTATGTATCTAAGTTATCAACAAATTCATAGTGGAAGTTACCTCTTGCAGCGAGTGATAAGTGTGTATGAACGTCGCTGATGTAAACACCAACTTCACCACCAACAGAAACAGCAGCATTGCCATTAATGAAACCGCTAACTACACCGTAATCTGCAGAAAGACCTAATGGAAGACCGTAATCGCTGAAACCAACTTTAAGGCTACCAACTAATTGACCTTTGCTCATTGTTTCTTGAGCTTGTGCACCTAAACCTAAGAAGCATAATACTGCTACTAAAAAGAATAATTTTTTCTTCATAATTGTAAATTTTAAGTTAATGAATTTTTTAATGACTACAAAAATAACATTTTTTTTTAAAATGTAACTTTTTTCGTATTTTTGTAGGAAATTAATTTTATTAGAAATGTCGAAGATTTTTGGAACTTTAATGAAGACTGTTTATTCTGTAGGAAATATTCCTATCGACATAAAACAGAGAAGGTTAGATCCTATTAAGGCACAAGAAAAAGAATTGAAGAAACTGCTTAGAAAAGCTTCTCATACTGCTTTCGGAGAGCATTATAATTTTGATGATATCCTTAACTCAGATGATATTTTCAACACCTATAGAGAAAAGGTGCCTGTTTTCGACTATAATTCGATGTATAAAAATTGGTGGTTCCGCGCTTTGAATGGCGAGACTTATGTTTCATGGCCTGGAAAAATAAAATACTTTGCTCTTAGCTCAGGAACTTCGGAAGCATCGAGTAAATTTATTCCTATCACCAATAACATGCTGAGTTCAATCAAGAAGGCAAGTCTCAGGCAGATTTTAGCTGCAACAAAATACGACTTCCCTCTCGATTTCTATGACAAAGGCTTCTTGATGATAGGCGGAAGTACTCATCTTCAATATAATGGAACCTATTATTCCGGCGACTTATCTGGAATATCAGCGGCAAAATTGCCTTTCTGGTTCGAATATTTCTACAAGCCAGGAAGAAAAATATCAAGAACAACAGACTGGAATACTAAACTCGACGAGATGGTGAAGAAAGCTCCATCATGGGATATCGGTGTTTTGGTCGGCGTGCCTTCTTGGGTACAAATTCTCTTGGAAAGAATCATCAAAGAATATAACTTAAACACAATCCACGACTTATGGCCTTCGTTATCGGCTTATGTTCATAGTGGCGTTTCATTTGCTCCTTATGAAAAGAGTTTCGAGAAGTTGTTCGGAAAACCTGTGGTTTACAGCGAAAGTTATTTAGCATCAGAAGGTTATATCGCTTATCAAGTAGATCTCAACAAACGTATAATGCAGCTTATTGTCGATAATGGCATCTATTACGAATTTGTTCCTTTTAATGAAAATAATTTTGACGAAGACGGTAATATAAAACAAAATTGTAAGTCGTTGACAATAAAAGAAATCGAAGAGAATGTCGATTACGCAATTTTGTTATCAACGAATGCAGGAACGTGGAGATACCTCATCGGCGATGTCATTAAATTCGTCAATAAAGAAAAATGTGAGATTATCATTACAGGAAGAACAAAGCAGTTCTTGAGTTTAGTTGGTGAACATCTTTCACAAGATAATATGAATCAAGCAGTTGAAAATGTTTCCAATGAGTTGAATGTCGATATTAACGAGTTTACAGTAGCTGGTTTTCGTGAAGACAACACATTCTCTCATCATTGGTATTTAGCTTGTGACGAAAATATTGATAAAGATTTAGCAATCAAAAAGATAGATGAGCACTTGAAAGTATTGAATGACGATTATCGCGTTGAAAGAGAAGAAGCTCTCAAAAATCTTTATATCGACATTTTGCCGACACATGTCTTTTACGATTTTATGGAAAAGACGGGAAAGATTGGTGGAGCAACGAAATTCCCTCGTGTTCTTAAAGGAAAACGTTATGAGGAATGGAAACAATTTATTTCTTCATTAAATAATTGATAATGATATTTTTAGAAGGTATAATAATAGGACTGTCTCTCACTTTTGTCATGGGATTCGGTCCTGCTTTTTTTACGCTGATTCAAACCAGTATCAACAGAGGTTTCAAATCGGCAATGCTTCTTGATATTGGTATCATCTTGAATGACATAATGGTCGTGGTTTTGATGATGATGACAAATCTTCAGTTTAATATTACTGACAAAGATAATCTTTTATATGCTGGAATCAGTGCAGGTATTATCTTGATAATATTTGGTATTTATACTTTCAACTTATCTCCTAAGAAGATTATTCATATCAGCGAGCATAATAACGAGAAGATTGATAAGATGAATGAGAAGTTCGACGATGAACCTAAGTGGTATGTTTATATAAGTAAAGGTTTTATTATCAATATTTTCAATCCTTTTGTCTGGATTTTTTGGATAACATGTGTAGCTACGGCATCGAGTAATTTTGCCGGAAATAAATATTCTATGATGATTTTCTTCATTGGGATTTTTTCAACAGTATTATTCTTTGATGTTTTAAAAGCATTAGGAGCTTATTCACTCAAGAAATTCTTTACCGAAAAAATGATGAAGAAATTGAATCAAGCTACAGGAGTTGCATTAATATTATTCGGACTTTTTGTGATAGTCAGAGTCTTGTTTTTCCCTGTGTCTTTATAACGAAGAAATATTATTTTTCTAAGATATTTCCATCGTTTTCAAACTTAATATCCTTGACATTAAGTTGAAGATTGGTTTTTCCTTGCCAGAAGTTTTTCTCTATGCAATAGCATATTGAGAAAGGTTCTTTAGAATTAACTCTTTGATAATCTGCTCCTTTTTGGAAAGCTATTCCAGGAAGAATCAAATTATTATCATGTTTTTGAGTCATCGACAATTTAAGATGTTTCTTTTCTTGACCTCCGACAGGACGTGATGAGCCTGAGTCAATTACGTTTCTCGACAAGAAAACTGGAGCCATATTACCTGGACCGAAAGGAGAAAATTGTTTCAAGACCCTGACGAATTTAGGAGTGATGTCAGAAAAGTTTATTTCTAGATCTACGTTAAGTTCAGGAATAAGTTCTTCTTTATCAATATTATTTGATACATACTCTTCAAAACGTCGACTAAATTCACTGAGGTTTTCTGGTTTCAGTGATAAGCCAGCTGCATATTTATGACCTCCGAAGTGTTCCAATAAGTCGGAACAATTGTCGATAGCATCATAAATATCGAAGTTTTTTATAGAACGAGCAGAACCTGTGATAAGATTATTTGATCTTGTTAAAACTATTGTCGGTCTATAATAAGTATCTGTTAATCTTGATGCTACAATACCGATAACACCTTTATGCCAATTTTCGTTGAAGATGACGGTGCTTTTTGCCTGAAGAAGTCTTTCGTCTTGTTGTATCATTTGAAGAGCTTCTTCTGTTATCTTATTGTCGAATTCGCGGCGTCTGACATTCAAGTCGTTAATTGAAGAAGCCAATTTCTCGGCATGTTCCTTTCTTTCAGCGATTAGTAATCTCACTGAGTCGCTGGCTTTTTCCAAACGACCAGCAGCGTTGATACGAGGTCCTATCATGAAAACCAAGTCGCTGATAGTCACTTCCTTATTAAGGACATTTTGAGGATGTTCTGAATTTGGAGCGGGTTCTTCTTCAACGCGATGTACGTTGGCATGACTTAAAACAGATTCAAGTCCTGGACGAGGATTCTTGTTTATCAGTTGCAAGCCATAATAAGCCAAGACTCTGTTTTCACCTGTTATAGGAACAATGTCGGCAGCGATACTAACAGCTACTAAATCAAGCAATTCGTAAACTTCATCAATAGGGCGATTCAAACTCATCGACAAAGCTGTGATAAGTTTGAAACCTACGCCACAACCCGACAACTCTTTATATGGATACTGACAATCAGGGCGTTTAGAATCTAAGACAGCTACAGCATTAGGAATTTCGTCACCTGGACGGTGATGGTCGCATATTATAAAATCTATATTTAGACTATTGGCATATTCTATCTTATCGACAGCTTTGATGCCACAATCTAAGACTATCACCAAGCTGAATCCGTTCTCAGCAGCGTAATCAATACCTTTATAAGATATTCCGTAACCCTCATCATATCTGTCTGGAATATAAAATTCTATCTTTTTCTTACTGATAAAATTCTTTAGGTAAGTATAAATCAAGGCGACAGCTGTCGTTCCATCAACATCATAATCGCCGTAAATCAAGATTTTCTCACCATTTTCGTAAGCCTTTTTGATGCGTTCCACAGCCTTATCCATGTCTTTCATCAAAAAAGGATCATGCAGATGTGTTAATGATGGTCGGAAGAAATCTTTAGCCTCGTCGTAATTATTAATTCCACGTTGAACTAACAAAGTAGCTAAATTTTCATCTATGCCTAAAGCATCAGACAAATTAGCAACAATTTGTTTATCAACATCTTTATTTATAATCCAACGAGTTTCCACTTTAAAAAAATTTGACTTGTAAAATTACAAATAATTAATCCTTTTTACAAGCATTTTTCATCAAAAAAAATAAAAAAAATAATTGTTTAATATTCAGGATATTATAAAGTCGACAAGTCAATGAGTAAACGAGTCAACAAGTAAATGAATAGAGATGTGTCTAATTTAATCAACGAGCTTTTTTTCTTAAAAAAAATTTTGAAAACACTTTCATTAATGATTTATATTCCTTATTATTGCAATATGTTTAACTTTAAAATTAAAGTCCCTTGAAAAAGATTAAAACCTGTTTAATATCAGTCTTTTACAAGACTAATTTAGATAAAATAGTTGCTTTGTTGAAAGAGCATGATGTTCAAATTTACGCTACTGGCGGAACATACGATTTTATTAAAGAACTTGACGATACTGTTAAGACTATAGAATCCTTAACTACATATCCTTCTATTCTTGGAGGTCGTGTTAAGACTTTGCACCCAAAAGTATTTGGAGGTATCTTAGGTCGTTTGCAAAATGAGAAAGATGTCGAAGAAATGAAGCAGTATGAAATCCCTGCTTTCGACCTCGTCATTGTTGACCTTTATCCTTTTGAAGAAACAGTGAAGAAAACCGACGACCCAGCTCAGATTATAGAAAAGATAGATATTGGCGGTATCTCTTTGATTCGTGCCGGAGCTAAAAACTTCAATGAAGTCGTCATCGTTCCAGATTCAAAATATTACCTCGAATTTATGGAGCTTTACAAAAATCAAAATGGCTGCACAAGCATTGAAGATCGTAAACGTTTTGCAAAATATGCTTTCGCAACAAGTTCGCATTATGATGGAATGATTTACGACTGGTTTGCAAAAGATGATGATGCTTCTGATTTGAACATTCATATCGATAATCGCAGCGAATTGCGTTATGGCGAAAATCCTCATCAAAAAGCTGTGTTCTACGGCAAACTTGACGACGTCTTCGAAAAATTGCACGGTAAAGATTTGTCATACAACAATTTGTTAGACTTAGAAGCTGGTCTTAACTTAATTCGTGAGTTTGATGAACCTACATTTGCGATATTGAAACATAACAATCCATGCGGAATAGCATCGCGTCCTACAATAGCAGAAGCTTATCAAGCAGCATTGGCTGGCGACCCTGTTTCGGCTTTCGGTGGTGTCTTCGTAAGTAATAAAGCTATTGACGTTGAGACAGCTAACGAAATTAACAAGATGTTCTTTGAAGTCATAGTCGCACCTGACTATAACGAAGGCGTTTTGGATATTCTTTTCGCAAAGAAAAACAGAATCGTTTTGAAACTTAAATCTAACGATTTCCCAACAAAGGTTTATAAATCAGCTCTTAACGGTATTTTGGCTCAAGATCGTGACCTTCATACAGAAACAGCAGAAGATTTTAAGACTGTAACAAATAAAAATATTGAACCACAAGAAGTTGAAGATCTTATCTTCGCAAATAAGATTGTTAAAAATAGTCGTTCAAATGCTATCGTTCTTGCAAAGAACAAACAATTGTATGCTTCGGGTATAGGTCAGACTTCACGTGTTGATGCTTTGCGTCAAGCTATCGAAAAAGCTCAGTCCTTCGACTTCGATCTTAATGGAGCGGTTATGGCATCAGACGCTTTCTTCCCATTTGCAGACTGTGTGGAAATTGCTCATAATGCAGGTGTTACGACAGTTATCCAACCTGGAGGCTCAATAAAAGATCAAGATTCTATCGACTATTGTAATGCTAACGATATGGCTATGGTCTTCACTGGCTATCGTCACTTTAAACACTAATTAAAAATTATTAACAAAAATGGGTTTATTTTCTTTTTTCAATAAGGAATTAGCAATCGACTTGGGCACAGCCAACACCATTATTATTTATAACGATAAGGTGGTTGTTGATGAACCTTCGATAGTTGCAATTCAAAGGGACACACAGAAAATCATGGCTGTTGGTAAACGTGCTATGATGATGCATGGAAAAACTCATGAAAATATCAAGACTATCAGACCATTGCGAGATGGTGTTATAGCAGATTTCCAGGCTGCGGAATATATGTTGAGAGAGATGATCAAGATGATTAATTTCCATAATAGTATTTTCCCACCTGCTTTGAAGATGGTTATCTGTATACCTTCTGGCATTACTGAAGTTGAGGAGAGAGCTGTTAAAGATTCAGCGGAACAAGCTGGCGCTAAGGAAGTTCGTCTTATTCATGAGCCAATGGCAGCAGCTATCGGTATCGGCATCGACGTTCTTGAACCGATGGGTAATATGATCGTCGATATTGGAGGCGGCACAAGTGAAATCGCTGTCATTGCCCTCGGTGGTATCGTTAATAATAAATCAATTCGTACCGCTGGTGATGACTTTACCGATGAGATTGTTGAATATATGCGTAAGCAACATAATATGCACGTCGGTGAAAGAACAGCTGAGATGATTAAAATAGAGGTCGGTTCAGCTTTGACAGAGCTTGACAATCCACCAGAGGAATATGCAGTCCATGGTCGCGATATGTTGACAGGTATTCCGAAGGAAATAAAGGTAAACTATTCAGAAATAGCATATTGCTTGGATAAGAGCATCTCTAAGATTGAGACTGCTGTGCTTAATGCTTTGGAACAAACGCCTCCAGAATTAGCAGCAGATATTTATCGCACAGGTATTTATCTTACTGGTGGTGGCGCCTTACTCCGTGGTCTCGACAAACGTCTCCATGCTAAGACAAAATTGCCTATCCATGTAGCCGACGATCCTTTGAGAGCAGTGGCTCGCGGTACTGGCATCGCTCTTAAAAACTTTGACAAATTCCCATTCCTGATTAAATAATCTGGATTGAAAAGTCATGTATAGCTTACTAAAATTTTTAAAGAAATATCATTATATCTTACTGTTTTTGATATTGGAAGTGTTGTGTATCACGATGTTGATAAAAAACCTTCCATATCAAAAACGTAAATTGACTAAGGTCGGAAATGCTATATCAGGCAGTTTCTTTAAGACAAAAACCAATTTTACTGACTATTTCTCCCTTAAAGAAGAAAATAAGTTGATGCTTGAGCATAACGCTATGCTTATGAGTGAGTTGTATAAAATCAATGCTGACACAAATCTTGTATGTGATTCTTTGTCGCACGATTTTAACTTCATTCCAGCTAATGTTATCAACAATAGTGTTAATAATGTTAATAATTATTTGCTTATCGATAAAGGAAGAAAAGATGGTCTTAAAAAAGATATGGGTGTGATATGCGAAAAAGGCGTTGTCGGAAAAATCGTAAATGTGACAGAGAATTACGCATCCGTGATGAGCATGTTACATTCATATTCTGTTATAAGTGCGAGATTTACAGGTAATCAGCATATTGCAAATGTGAGCTGGGGTAATACTGACTATCGTTATGGAACGGTGAGTGATATTCCATTGCATCTGCATTTAAATAATGGCGATACTCTTGTAACAAGTGGTTTCTCAAATATTTATCCTTCTGATATTATGGTCGGAACTATTGAGGAAATGCTTAATAAGGAATCAAAGGATTTCAATACAGCAAAAATTCGTTTTTCGACCAACTTCAGTACTTTACGTCACGTTTTTGTGATAGAGAATTTGCATGAAACAGAAATAGATTCACTCACCATAAATCAATGATACGATGAACAATAGATTGATAATAAATTTTTTACGTTTCGTTGGCTTGCTTCTCCTGCAAGTGTTGGTGATTGATGATATTCGTCTAGGTTATTATATTCATCCTTACGTTTACGTCTTGTATATCTTCTTGTTGCCATTCAACATTCCTAATTGGCAACTGCTTCTATCAGGTTTTGCAATGGGTTTTGCCGTCGATTTATTTAATGGTACGCCTGGCTTAAATGCTTCAGCAACAGTGTTTATGGCTTTTATAAGACCTTTTGTGATTAATGCGATGACAAGAAGAAATGATATTAACGAAAATGAGGAACCTTCACTCGACAATATGGGTGCAGGAAGGTTTATTGTATATTCCTTACTTATGCTTTTAGCTCATAACATGCTGTTATTCATGTTGGAAGCATTTAGTTTTAAACTATTCGGAATAGTATTGATGCAAACATTATTGAGCGTTTTAAGTTCTTTAATGTTAATAATTATTATACTTTTGTTATTCAAGAAAAATAAAAAGAAATTAATATAAAATTATAGTTATGAAAATTAGATTGTTATCATTTGCTTTAGCTTTGTTAGCTATGGCTTCATGTAGTAAACCTACATTTAATGTTAAGGTTGAACTTCAAAATGCAGAAGGTAAAAAGATCTATTTGCAAAAATTTTTGAAGAATGAAAAGATTGTCATTGATTCTGCAGTGATGCAAGATAATATGGTTAATTTCATTGTGGAAAATGATGATCCTTCAATACATTATTATTTGATAATCAAAGATCTAAATCCTATTCGTTTTTTTGCTGAAAATAATGACGTAAAAATTGTTGGAGACGTAAAAAGCAGAGAAAGTTTTAATATTATAACTGATTCACATGCCCAACAGCTTGTAAATGAATATAATGCTGAGTATAAAAAACTCAATGAGCAGTTTAATGAAGTAAGAGAGAAATATTATTCGTCTGCACAGAATAACGATGAAGTTGCAAGGGAAAAAATAGGAACTGCATACGAACAGATGGAGAAAAATCTGACCAA
Source organism: Lentimicrobiaceae bacterium (assembly GCA_015061315.1). GTDB lineage: Bacteria > Bacteroidota > Bacteroidia > Bacteroidales > F082 > Limimorpha. The sequence continues at coordinate 75,714 of SUWV01000001.1, read as the reverse complement.
CTACAGAAATCTTTTCTTGACAAAAAATAAAAGCAGTATCGTTGCACCTTATATTTTGTACAATAACCGTTACAATTATGAATTAAATGAACTTGAAGATTTTGTCAATAGTTTTGAATTAAAGGAAGAAACAGTTTATACACAATTGTTAAACGAGTATATAGCTAAGCTTCAACGTGTTGATGTTGGTCAGCCATATTTGGATTTTACGCAGGAAACACCAGATGGTTATCTGTTGTCATTGTCGGAACTTGTTGGAAAATCGAAGCTTTTATTGGTAGATTTCTGGGCTTCATGGTGTGGTCCTTGTCGCGCTGAAAATCCTAATGTTGTGTCTGTTTACAAAGATTATCACGAAAAAGGCTTTGATGTGTTGGGAGTTTCTTTGGATATGGAAAAGGCTAACTGGATAAGAGCTATCAATAGTGATGGACTTATTTGGCATAACGTTTCTGATTTGAAATATTGGAATAATGCTGCCGCTAAAGATTATGCAATTTCATCTATCCCAAGTAATATTCTTCTCGATGAAAATGGAATTATTATCGCTAAAAATTTAAGAGGTGAAGATTTGAGAAATAAAGTTGAAGAAATCTTGAATAAGTAATGATTATGGAAAAAGAAATAAGGATTTACAATTACAGATTATCTGAAATAAAGACATATCTCCTTGCAATTCTTTTTGTTATAGGAAATATTGCTTTGCCTCAACTGTGTCACTTGATTCCTAATGGAGGAAAAATATTGCTGCCTATTTATTTCTTCACTTTCGTTGCTTCCTATAAATATGGCTTCAAAGTGGGTGTTATGACGGCGATATTATCTCCTGTCATTAATTCGTTATTATTCGGGATGCCAGTGTTGAACTTGCTTCCTGCAATATTGACAAAATCAATAGTTTTGGCATTATCAGCATCTTTTGTGGCAAATAAAACTCAAAAGATTTCTATACTTAATTTGTTGATGATTGTTTTGATTTATCAAGTTGTAGGAACTTTGGTAGAATGGGCGATGACATCATCGTTTTATATCGCTATTCAAGATTTTAGATTGGGAGTTCCTGGAATGATGATACAAATTCTCGGAGTATATTTCATTTTAACTCATTTCGATAATAAATAAATCTTGATGAATATTAACGACTTAAAAGAAATTTTGTTAAATGATAATCACACTATTGTGATATATAAAAACGACGCCTCTGTTTTTGTCTCTGACGACAGAGGCGTTGTTCCATTAATGAAACTATTACAGGAAGATAAGTCGCAACTCCTTGATTCAATAGTTGTTGATAAAGTCATCGGTAAAGCCGCAGCCTTGCTCATGGTATTCGCTGGTGTTAAAGAAGTCTTTACTCCAACAATAAGTTCGCCAGCAGTTGAAGTGTTTAAAAATCACGATATTAAAATTACTTTCGATAGTGAAGTCGATAGAATAATCAATAGAAAAGGCGATGGCTTATGCCCGATGGAAACTCTTTGCCTAGATATTGATAATCCTGAAGAGGCTTTTTTCAGAATTTCAAGATTTCAGGAAATAGGAAACAGGGGTATTGATAGTTGACAATTAACAATTGACAATTAACAATTAACAATGTAAAATGTAGAATTAATAGTTAATAATTATCAATTACTTGTTGTCTTGTTGTCTCGTTGTCTCGTAGACTTAATTAAGACGCACCATAATATGGTTGAAATATGTTTTAGTTATTTTCATATAAAGATTTATCAACCATATTAGTGTCACGTCTCTACTTGTTGTCTCGTTGTCTTGTAGTCTCATAGACTTCAAATCGCCACCGTCACCACTTTCTTAAATCTTTTAACATTTCCTTCCAAATCAAAGATTTCTATCATAATGATATAAATCCCTGCTTCGACGATTCGATTATTGTCGTCGCAACCGTCCCAATATATAACATCTTGACTGTTAGTAAGATTATTGTTCAATAAATTTCTTACCAACAATCCATTTGAATTGAAAACCTTTATATTTATCGAATATCCGTTTTTATCGAGATTATAATATATGCTGCAAATGTCATCGTAAGCATCGCCGTTTGGAGAAAATATTTCTGGAATAATGTCGATTTCATTTTCAGAGACTTCATTTTTAGAATCAGCAGCCATAGAATTTTTATATCCCGGAGTTCCATAATTGTAATTAAAAGATGCAGAATGCCAATTGCTTTCATCTAATGAAGATTTCTCAAATGATATTCTTTCTAATGAAACACCTTGGGTAACAGTCAATAACTCGTAGTGCATCTTTTCTGAATAATACATCTCATCAATAATTGTCGATGCTTTGTCGCAAATAACAACTCTTCCTTCTGTGTTTGGTAATGATGGAAATGATATAACTTCAATAAAGTTATTATCATCCTTGTCTTTTATATTATATTGATATTTAACTATTTCGCTGTCTGTTGAAAGTAAAGTATATGAATGTGGTAATAAATATCGACTTTCATTAATAATATCTTTTAGTGTAGTATCTGCTGGATTTGGAAAACTTATTTTTATTGTCCCAAATGTAAGTTCTTTCAAGTCAATTACTTTATCGGAACGATTATATAATTCCAAATAATCGACACCAGGATTTATAGGATTGAATAAAATCTCGTTGATAATAACATCATTACGATTTGCAGAAGAAGGAATTCCAAACTGAACTAATATTTCGTCTTCAGGAGGAATGTCCTTACAGTTTGTCACATTATCAATATTGAGTGTGTATAATTTATTTTCTTCAAAGATAAAATCGAAATAAAGTTTGACGTAGTTGTTTTTATATTTTACTGACTCTATTTTTTGTGGTTTTAAATCTAATTCACTAATTCTATAATTATCAATATTTTGTATTGTTGATAAATTCATATTCTGATTAAAGAACACTTCTATGCAGTTAGTTGAATCAAGATTTATGTGATCTAATTTTGGCGGTATGGGATTATTGTTTAAGATGGAGTTTGGCATAGAAGGAGTGCCGCCGTTTTTTGAAATGCTACTTCCCCAATTGTTTTTTCCTACGCATGGATTGAATGGATCGATTTGTTCTAACGACCAGCCTCCTTCTTCTTTATAAGACGTTGAATGCCAAGAAATATCAAAATTCACCGATGAAATCAGCTTGTCATTATTGTCAATCAAAGATATATTTAACCCAGAATTAGTTATTTGAAAAGAAGAGAAAGCATGACAATTACCGAATTTAGATAAATCCTCAACAGCATTGTTATGACATAAGACAAGATATTCATCAGATTGAATTTCAATGTCGTTTTCAAAAATATATTCTTTTTTACCTATAATTAAAGTCCAGTCGCGAATGTTTATTGTGTTTTCACTTACGTTATATAATTCAATATATTCCCATTCGGGCAAAGCAACAGCCGGACTCGGATCTGCCATGATTTCGTTTATGACAATATCGTTTTCTTGTATGATTTGTGCCTGACTCGCTGTAAGGTAAAATATAATTAATAAGGTGCAAAATATATGTTTCATAGTTTTAAGGTTTTGCTTTTAAGGTTCGTAATAAATTCGTATATTTGCATGTAAAAGTATAACAAATTTTTTATATAATACTGATTTTTAACTAACTTTAACTTTTGTGTTAAAAAATGTTAAAAATGAGTGTGAGATAAGTAAAAAAGTGTCACATTTTGTAAATATATTTTAAGAAATGAAAGTCGCTGTTATTGGAGCTACGGGTTTAGTAGGGCAGAAGATGTTACAAGTTTTGAGCGAACAGAAATTGCCCGTAGATGAAATAATCGTAGCCGCATCAGAGAAATCTGTAGGTAAGAAAATTAAATACGAAGATAAAGAAATAACTATAATATCTGTAGATCAAGCTGTTGAGGAAATTCCTGATATTGCAATATTTTCGGCAGGAGCAGAAGTGTCGCTTCAATATGCTAAGAAATTTGCTGAAAAAGGAACTTATGTAATAGATAATAGTTCAGCTTGGCGCAAGGATAAAGAAATTCCTCTCGTTGTACCAGAAATCAATGCCTCTGATATAAATGTTGATAATCACATAATTGCAAATCCTAATTGTACAACAATTTGTATGTTGATGGCATTAGCTCCATTACATAAAAAGTACAATGCCAAGCGCTTGGTGATTTCCACATATCAATCGGTGAGTGGTAGCGGACAGAAAGGTTTAGATCAGCTTGCCTGCGAACAAAGAGGCGAAGTGTCGGATAATCCAGCATATCCGTGCCAAATCCACGAGAATGTGATTCCTCATGGCGGTAACTTTTTAGATAATGGCTATACTGCTGAGGAAGAGAAACTTGTTTTCGAGACTAATAAGATTTTACATTCTGATATTGCTGTTACTGCTACTGTAGTTCGCGTGCCTGTTTATGGTGGTCATTCGGAAAGTATCAATGTTGAATTTGAACATGACTTTGATTTAGATGAAGTTAGAGATATTTTGTCGAAGTCGGAAGGCGTTGTCGTTTATGACAATCCAAGTGAGAATATTTATCCGACACCAGTGATGGCATACGACAAAGACGAGGTTTTCGTTGGTCGCTTACGTCGCGATTTCAGTAGAGATAAGTCGTTGAATATGTGGCTTGTATCTGATAATATCAGAAAAGGCGCTGCTACTAACGCAGTGCAGATTGCTAAATATGTTATCGAGAATTTTAAGAAATGAAGATTTACAACAATTTCACCGACTTTGTAAAAGTGCCTAACGCTATTGTCACTATAGGCACTTTCGATGGCGTGCATCAAGGACATCGCGCCATACTTGAAGATATGGTGAACTCCGCTAAAGAGATTGAGGGTGAGACTGTTGTGATTACTTTCTATCCACATCCACGTCAGGTGCTTAATATCGACAGCTCTAATCTTCGTTTTATCACTAATCAAGAGGAAAAGATAAAACATCTTGAAGAGATTGGTATTGATAATCTTATTGTTGTGAATTTTACTAAAGAGTTTTCACGCGTTTCTTCAGAGAGTTTCATTCGTGACTATGTGATAGAAAATATCAATCCTGCTAAGATTGTCATCGGCTACGACCATCATTTTGGGAAAAACAGAATGGGCGATTTCTCGCTCTTGCAAGATTTGGCATCACATTATAAATTTGAGGTTCAACGTATTGAGGCTCATGATGTCGAAAATATTGCTGTTAGCTCTACCAAAATTCGTCTCTCTCTGCAACGTGGCGATGTGGAACATGCCAACATGCTCCTCGGCTATCAATATGCTTATGTCTCGAAAGTAATTCAAGGAAATAGAATAGGTAGAGAAATAGGCTATCGTACTGCTAATCTCGAAGTTAGAAGAGAATATATGCTGATAGAGAAATCGGGTGTCTACGCGACATATGTCGATTTTGAAGGTAAAGAATATAAATCAATGACTTATATAGGAAATAAACCTACTGTAGGTGATGGTAACGACATGAATATCGAGGTACATATCTTTGATTTTGACGGTGATATATACGATAAAGATATTAAAGTGCGTTTCGTGAAAAGGATAAGAGACGACAAAAAATTTGAGAGCTTAGATGATCTAAGAAATCAATTGAAACTTGATGAGAAACAGATAAGAGAATTATTATAAATTGATTATTAACATTTTAAATTATTTGATATGAAAAAAGTATTGACATTATTAGTTGTTATGTGCTTAGTCTCTTTCATGAGACCTGCTATGGCATGTACAAATTTCTTGATCACGCCAGGAGCGTCAGCTGACGGATCTTCTATGATTTCATATGCAGCTGATTCACATGTACTTTATGGCGAATTGTATTATTATCCTGCTGCCGACCACCCAGCCGGTGCCATGAGAGAAATAGCGGATTGGGACTCTGGTAGATACCTCGGCAGTATTCCAGAAGTGGCTCATACTTACAATGTTGTAGGTAATATGAACGAATGGCAACTCGCTATTGGTGAGACAACTTACGGCGGACTTCCAAATCTCGGTAATCCTGATGGTTTGATAGATTACGGCAGCTTGATTTATCTTACACTTCAACGTGCCAAGACAGCTCGCGAAGCTATAAAGACAATGGCAGAATTGGTTGCTACATACGGTTATATCAGCGATGGCGAGTCTTTCTCTATCGCCGACCCTAACGAAGTATGGATCATGGAACTCATAGGTAAAGGTCAGGAGAAAGGTGCAGTGTGGGTAGCTCGTCGTATCCCTGATGGCTATGTCTCAGCTCACGCTAACCAAGCTCGTATCACTACTTTCCCATTGGCTAATAAACATAATAAAAACAGCATCACTTCAAAGAATTTGGCTAAGCTTTTGAAGAATCCTAACATCGACTGTGTTTATGCAGAAGACGTTATTTCATTTGCAAAGAAAAACAATTTATATTCAGGTCCTGACGGACAGTTCTCATTTTCTGATGTTTACGCTCCAGTAGATTTCAGTGGTGCTCGTGCTTGTGAGATTCGTGTTTGGGCTATGTTTAACCAAGTCGTAGATGGCATGGATCAATATTGGGATTATGCAACAGGAAGAAATATCAATCGTGCGAAACCTTACGTCAAAGGTGAGCCTCAGACACCTGAGAATTTCCCTACCAACAGAATGCCTCTCTGGGTCAAACCTAATGAGAAAGTTTCTGTCTTAGACATGATGGCTTTTATGCGTGACCATCTTGAAGGTACAGAACTCGATATGACTCAGGATATTGGCGCTGGTCCTTTCGGATGTCCATACAGACCACGTCCTATGGGTTTTGAAGTTGATGGCGTAGAATATGTACACGAACGCGCAACAGCAACACAACAGACTGCCTTCTCTTTCGTGGCACAATGTCGTCCTAACACCATTAATAATATAGGTGGTATTATCTGGTTCGGCGTTGATGATGCAGCAAGCACAGTCTATTGTCCTATGTATACCTGTATGACAGAAATCCCGCTTTGTTTCAGAGAAGGCAATGGCGACATCATGGAATATTCTGAGACAGCAGCATTCTGGGCTTTCAACCAAGTGACAAACTGGGCTTATACAAAATATAGTTTCATACACCCTGAAATAGCTGAGAAACAAGCAGCTTACGAACAAGGCTGGGTGAAGACAGTGTTAGACGTCGATGCTAAAGCCGCTGAGCTTTATAAAGAAGACCCTAAGAAAGCAGTGGAATATCTTACTAAATTCTCAAATGAAGAAGCTGAGAAATTGACAGCCGACTGGAGAGATTTCTACAAATATTTGTTCGTGAAATATATGGACTTCAATATCAAGACAGCTCAGCCAACACCTAAGAGCTACAAGTTCTTCGCTCCTAAGGTTGAACAACCAGAATTTAACGAAGAATTTTACAGAGCTATCATCGAACAGACAGGCGATAAATTGAGAGTTTATTGATGAGATAGAATTATAAAGAAAGAAACCGTCTAACTTTTAGAGTCGAATCAGAAGTTAGACGGTTTTCTTTTAATGTATTATAGCTTTATCAAAGTGGAACCTGAGGTCTTTGCTGAGCCAGTGTTTAATTGAACAGCATAGATACCGTCGGGAAGATGTGACACATCGATAGAGGTGTCGTTTCCTGTTGCTACCAAGATACCATGTAATGTATAGACAGAGACAGATATTTTATTATTCATCGCATCAGCATCGTCGAAGTCAATTTTCAGCATATCGCCATCAACATAGAATCTTACATCTTGAGCGTGTTTCTTTGACAATGATGGTATATCCACAATATCTAAGACATGAAGCAGACCTTTATAGGCATCTATACTTCCATGTCCGTAAATGTTATTAGGATATGTCAGCGTGTTATCAGGGTGGTTAGAACACTCTGCTATTGTGTTCAGAATATCTTGAGGTGTGAGTTTAGGGTTAGCTTCTAACCACAAAGCTATGACACCAGCCACTACAGGGGCTGCCATTGACGTTCCAGATTGAGCCATATAATAATAATCCTTATCATTATATTTGGTCTTATAAGTAAGGTATTTTCTGTTACCTTCAAAATCGGAATAGAAGCTGTTATATGCCGCGTTGATGTTTATGCCAGGAGCTACCACATCAGGTTTGATAAGTCCGTCGTAAGTAGGTCCCATTGAGGAGAACTTCGCTTGTAAGCCTGGTGCGTCTGGTTCAAACATCAGCATCTCATCATTAGTGTTACCGTCGATGTTAGTGAATGTCGCCTCATAACCAGTAGCGCCCACCGCGATAATAAACGGTAAGGTGGCAGGCCATGAGACGGTATAACCTGGCTGAGCGCAGCTATACTCAGGCATCCCTTCTATATTGGCAAGCGGACAGTAGGAGACATCGCTATACACCCATGCAGGGCCATCGCTGTCGAGTAGGAATGTGGCACCACATAATATCAGATACGTCATGTTTGGCAGACTGCCGTCAACGTGAAAAACATCGCCTCTCTCGTCCTCATGGTCTGTCTTGTAGACTCTAAGCTCAACATCACCCATGCTGACAGTCGTTCTTAGAATGCAGGTGTCACCTTGCATTGATGCGATGCTGTCTGTTTCAAACTTGATGGTGCCTTCAATCTGTTGGTCTCCTGTCAATTTCATTCCTAAGAAATCGAAACGAATATTCTGATTAACAGGTGTCACTATGTCCATACTGATTATGCCAGCACCACTGATACCGTTGGTGATATATGCTCCAGCAAATTGCTCATCATCTTCTTTTATCAGATATGTCGCGTTGGTTCCAAAGTTACCTGCTGCTGCAACGATAATACGACCTGGACCTACCAACGACTCCAATGCCTCGCTCTCTAATATACGCTGTGATGTGAACATCTCACTCGTACAGCTACTGAAATTGATGACACAGGGTTTCCCAAGCTCGTCGGCTTTGTCGAAGATATATTTGAATCCTAACACCGCGGTGGCAGAGGTATGTATATCAGGGTTATCGAAATCTTCAGGATATGAGTTGAAATCAACGAGGTATATGTCGCTCTCGTATGCTATGCCTTGATATTTCCCATCGACGGCAGACCCCGCCATGATACTCGCCACATGAGTGCCATGAGTGTGATTGATGACATTGTTTGAATGTTGCTGCTCTAATATCTCATCAGGCGATTCTATGGCGTATCCCATTGTACCATCGGCATTCTTCCATAAGAAATCATAGTAATATTTGATACGTGTAGAGCCATCGGCATCAAAGAATGCTGGATGGGTGAAGTCGTAATAACAGTCGAAGATACCTGATATTACGCCATCACCGGTGAAAGCCTGAGGGAGATCCTGTCCTTCATAGATAGGCGTAACATTAACGCGTTGTGGTGTCACATCCATAGCCGGCTTCGGCATCTCCTCTGCTTCGATACGTTCTATAGCAGACTCCTCCGATAATGGCATAATCTGATTTATCGGTATTGAAACTATATAGATACGACCAATCTGAGCCTTGACGACACAGTCGTACTTCTCAAATAATGACATATCATCATTATTGTCAACAAAGGCTACCAATGCGAGAATGCTTCTGTCAGAACGCGTCTGACTGTCTTCTTGAGATGACAATATACGAATCAGGTTAGATGATAATTTTGTCTTGTCGCCATCATTATTGGCAAGACATGTCAACGAAAGTGTAAATAGTATTGATAAGATTAGTTTTTTCATAATAGTAATTATTTATAATTGATAGATTTTTATTTGATTCTTAATATTTCTCTCCCGTTTCTAACTCTTCTTTCGTCAAGGATTTCTTATCCATTTGACGCCAGAAATAGGCGATGTAGGCTACAACGAAAGGAATTATCAGCGAAACTATCGCCATCGTCTTTAAGGTAAATTCGCTTGATGAACTATTACTTAAAGTAAGCGATGCTTGTAAGTCGGCAGTCGATGGATAATATGATGTGCCGTTATATCCTGCTATCATAAATATCGCCATCACAGCTAAGACAGTTCCAGGTCCTGTGATCCAGATTCCTCTTCTAAATTCCTTTTTCAGTAATGTCATTATGACACCTGTGACTAACAGAACAGCTCCTAATAAGAACATTATCAGCACTGCTGGCATCTGAATCAAGTTATGGAAATATTTACCTTTCTCCATGAAGACATTACCTTCAGCATCGACAGCGAAACCTTCCATAGTGATGAAGTTGATAAGAACGAGAACCAACATAACTAAAAATCCAGCGAAACAAATCAAAAGGCTCTTACGTAACTGTGTCGCTAATTTATCATCGTCGATATTGTTAATCATATATAAGGCGCCGAGACATACAGCAAGGAACATCACCATCAGTCCGAACTCCACGTTGAATGGATTAGCGACGGCTTCAAGTCCGTGCCAATTGTTTGCCCAACGGCTTATGACAGGCGCTCCTATGTCGGCAACGGCGTTTTTATTCACCATAAATTCTGAGCCTGTGAAGAATGTTCCTACGGCAGTACCTATTAATAAAGGTGCGAGGCAACCGTTGATCGTGAGGAAAGCACGGAAGGCATTTTTACCGAGAAGGTTGCCAGCCTTGTTTTGAAATTCGTAAGAGACAGCTTGGAAGACAAATGTTATCAAGATTAGAATCCAGACCCAATAGGCTCCGCCGAAGCTGGTGCTATAAAATAATGGAAACGAGGCGAAGAACGCGCCGCCGAATGTTACTAATGTGGTGAAGGTAAGTTCCCACTTCCGACCTGTGGAGTTGACGATTAATTGTCGTTCGTCTTCTGTCTTTCCAGCAAGGAAAATCAAGGCGTTGCCACCTTGTACGAAGAGTAGAAACACTAAGAGTCCGCCGAGTAATGCGATTAAAAACCACCAGTAATGCTGTAAAAATTCGTATGTTATCATGACTTATTCTCCTTTCTGTTCTTCGATTTTAGGTCCTTGTTTTATAGCTTTGATTATTATTCTCGTCTCTATCACGAGGAAGAGAGTGAAGATGGCGACGAAAAGGAAGAAGGTTGTTTGTACCGCACCGACGCTAACACTTGAGACAGCGGCTTTGACAGGAAGCAAGCCTTCTATCGTCCATGGCTGGCGACCAGCTTCCGCCACGATCCAGCCTGCTTGTCCGCAGAAATAAACCAATGGAATAGACAATAACGACACCCATTGCAGCCATCTCATATTGACGAGTTTCTTTTTATATTCCATCCACAAGACAACAATCATGAGAAGCAGTAAGAATGTTCCGAAGCCCACCATGACACGGAACGCCCAATATACTAATGTCACATTAGGCACGAGTTCTTCGCGACTGTCGATATAGCCGTAGCCGAAGTAATTGACGTTTTCATCGAGTATTTGACGAGCTTCTTCAGCGGCTTGAGGGTCGCTGTCTTTCAATGTTCTATATTTAGCGAAAGCATCGATGGCGGTCTTGCCACGTTGCATCTTTTCTTCTGCCGAGAGATGACGTACGCCGTCGGGAGTGGTGTAGCCGTCGAGCATCTGATTGATACCGGGCACGTAGCCGTCGATGTCGTGAGTGGCTAAGATAGATAACATTCCAGGTATTTCTACTCCAGGTACTATTGAGAAAGGAGCGCGAGTGCCTCCGTCTTCTAAGCCTTCGGCAGCGGCGAGTTTCATAGGCTGATATTTAGCGACGTGTATTCCCGAGCTGTCGCCGCTGAGCATCACAGCGAATGTTCCTACAATGCCTACTATGGCAGCCACCTTGATACTTGCGAGCGCAAACTTAGTCTCGCGTTTTCTTAGTAAGTACCAACAGCTGACGCCGATGACGAAGATGGCTCCTGTCATCCAGCCGCTGAAGACAGAATGGAAGAACTTGGATACAGCGACAGGGTTAAGCACCAAAGCCCAGAAGTCTGTCATCTCGTGACGTACAGTATCGGGGTTGAACTCCATGCCGACAGGATGCTGCATCCATGCGTTGGCGATGAGGATCCATAAAGCGGAGATGGCAGAGCCGAGGGCAACGAACCATGTGGAGGCGAGGTGAACTTTCTTGTTGATTTTCTCCCAGCCGAAGAACATCACGGCGAAGAAGGTAGCTTCCATGAAGAAAGCGAAGATGCCTTCGATGGCGAGCGGCGCGCCGAAGATGTCGCCTACAAACCATGAATAATTACTCCAGTTGGTGCCAAATTGAAATTCTAAGATAATGCCTGTAGCGATGCCTACAGCAAAGTTAATGGCAAAGAGTTTCATCCAAAACTTGGCGGTGTTTTTCCAAAACCCGTCTTTCTTGACGACATAAATAGTTTCCATAACAGCCATTATCACGGCGAGACCCAAAGTGAGCGGGACAAAGATCCAGTGATAGGCAGCAGTGAGAGCAAACTGAGCCCTCGACCAATTAACTAATGCACTTTCAATCATATCTTTTAAGTTTAAAAGGATTAAAGGATTAAAGGTTTAAAGTTGGTAATATTTGCTTTTAACTTTCAATTATTATTAATGAGATGTGTTCCAACGTATTCGCTTTTTTGTTCATCAGTCTTTCCTGCCATCGCTGGCTTAAAGAAAAACAATCGTAAAACAAGAAATAATATGATGACTTTGAGAAATATCAAGAGCCACAATTGTTTACCCCAAGTCATATTCTTGAAGCCTTCGTAATAAAAGTTCCAGATAGAGATGATAGTTTTTTTCATGACATAAAATTTGTCTACAAACTTAATAATTTTTAAGAGAAATCAATTTTAAAATAGCTAAAATTAAATAAAAAATATTACTCTGTTTTATTTAAAAATACTATCTTTGCGACCTTAATTAAATCAATAAATCGTCTTATGAAGAAATTATTACTTGTTATCTGCGCGATGTTATCATTGAACATTTTAACAGCGCAAAAAAATGTGCTTATTGAAGAGTTAACAGGTACTTGGTGTACTTACTGTCCATCAGGTATTTATCACATTGACTCATTGCAACATGAATATGACAATGTCATTACGATAGCTGTTCATAATGGAAATGACCCTATGGCTTATGAAGAATATGCCAATGAATTAGGTTTGACAGCAGCTCCTTCTGCCAATATCGGTCGTCGTTATAATGATAAGGCTCCAATAGAATGGTTTGAATCTGTTGCAGCAGAGATGAATCAACCTTCAAAATCTACAGTGAGTGTTGAAACCACTTTCGATGAAGCGACACGTTTGTTGACAGCGGTTGTTACCGTTACAGCTCTTGAAAACCTTACAGGTGACGCATGGCGTATAAGTGCTGTCGTTACAGAAGATGCTGTCACAGGTCCAGCTCCATACTACAATCAACAAAACATCTATGCGACATTATACGGTTATATGGGTGGTTATGAAAATCTTCCAAACCCTATTCCTGCATCACGTATAGCTTACGACCATGTCGCTCGTCAGTTACTTGGCGGTTATGAAGGCGAAGCAGCTTTCTCAACAGGCTTGGTTGCAGGGCAGTCTTTTGCACAGACATTCACATATTACATTCCAGAAGAATATGATCACAACTACATAAGAGTCGTCGGTATTCTTTTAGGTGAGGGAGGTATCGTTGATAATGCAGGTATAAGTGAATATGCTAACGGACAAGATAACGCGGCTCCAAAATTCACATCTACTCCTATAACAGAAAATTACGCTGCCGTTGAATACCTTTATAATATATACGTCCATGATACAGACGATAAGGATATCAAAATAGAAGTACAAGCAAAACCTGAATGGTTGAACTTTGAACAATACGACAGAAAGTCAGCTTCTATCTATGGTATTACTGATAAAGAAGGTGAATATGAAGTCGTTTTAAGCGTCAGCGATGGCGAGACAATAACTCTTCAGTCATATACTATAGTCGTTGAAAGCCCATTGGGTGCAAGTTGGGAGACATTAGGCGAGCGCGGATTCTCTACACTCGGTTATAACTGCCAAATCTTAGGTACATGTTCTTACGATGGCAAGATATATATGTTCATGGACGAATCACAATTCCCAGCAGTTTACGAATATGATTCTCAAGAAAATAAATGGAATAAGCTTGTATCTCCAATGGATGATATGTATTACTATGATGGCGGTATAGCAGCAGGTACAGATGGTATCTACATCACATACGCATTAAAATCTAACAGCTTGATAAAAGTAAAGAAATATGCTGACGGACAATGGTCAGATGTTGGTAACATTGGTAAGTTAGGTTACGCTCTTAAAATAGCTGTCGATGCAGAAAACACAGTGTATTTAGCCTTCAATGATTCTGGTGAAGGAAACCATCACTTCGTAAATAGATATTATAACGGTAACTGGGAAAATGTAGGCGCAACCTATATTACAGCTACTGGTGGTGGTCGCTCTAAATTGACTCTCGATAGCAACGGAACTCCTTATGTTTCGTATTACGATCAATATCAAAATAAGGTGTTCGTTTCTAAACTCGTGGGTGAATTATGGTTGCAAATAGGTAGCGGCGCTGTGTCAGATGAGATAATTGGTGATAACACAAAAGGTTATCAAGATGTAGCTGTTGACATTAATAATAATGTTTATGTGGCTTATGCAGCACAAGGTTCAAATCAACTCGTGGTCTATCGTAATGATGGTTCCGATTGGGAATTGTTAGGCGACAACTTGGCAGGTGGTCCTATCAAGGGTATTGATGTGGCAATCGACAGCGACCAAAATTTCTATGTGACTTTCGCTGATGGTAATTACGAAGATAAGGTTTCTGTTTTGAAATATGATGGAACAGAATGGAATTTCGTTGGTCAAAGAGGTTTCTCAGAATCAGCAACAGACGCTTATTTATCAATGACATTACATAACGACTTCCCTTGTGTAGTCTATACAGACCTCGCAATGAGCAATAAGCCTTCAGCAAAATATTATAAACTTACAGACTTCTTATTCCCTCCTTATAACCTCAAAGCTCAACTCAATGGAGAAAATGTTGAATTGACATGGGAAGCACCTATTTCTGCAGAACCTACAAAATATAACGTCTACAGAAATGATGCTTTGGTAGGTAATACAACACAAACATTATTTGTTGATGAAGACCTTGAATCGGGAGAATATACTTACGCTGTATCAGCAGTCTATGAAGACGGTGAATCTGAAAAGACAACTCCAGTGACAGTTAATGTTACGCTTTCTGTGAATGAAAATAATGAAGTAGTTTTCATGATGTATCCAAATCCTGCTGAAAATCATATCACAATAGAAAGCGCTAAAGATGCAGAAGTGAAGATTTACTCTGTCAACGGTCAGATGCTTTCACAACAAAATATCAGCGAAGGTATCAACACAATCGATATTTCAAACCTCAACGCTGGAATGTATTTCGTAAGCGTAAATGGTACGATGGTTAAGATCGTGAAAAAATAATGTAAGATAAAGTCTAAAGTTATTAACAACAGACTTTTGCCTTTAGTCATTAGACTTTAGACTATCTAAGAGAAGGATAGAATGCGTCTTCGATGTGTTCTATCCTTTTTTCGTTGTTCCTATCGATGACGATGGAGATAATGTCGAACCTTATGTCATTATCGTATTGAAAACGATTGACGAAGCTATTTGCTGCCCAGATAAGGTTTCTTTGTTTAAAGACATCGACGGCGGTTTCTGGCTCGACGAGATAAGTGCTACGTCGGGTCTTCACCTCGACAATAACTATGGTGTCGCCGTCTTTTGCTACGATGTCTATTTCTTTATGGCCATTCGACCAATTTCTTTCTATAATCTGATAGCCACGTTCGATGAGATAATCGACAGCTATCTGCTCGCCTAAGGCGCCTAATTCATTATGAGTTGCCATGGTAAAAGTCTACGGACTACGGTCTACAGTCTATAGTCCTAAGTCTATAGACCGTAGACAGTGTGTTATTTTATGTTGTTTTTTAAATATGCTGTTAGTTTATATATTTGACTTGATACCATTGATAACTTTGACTGTAATTCTTGGCGTTTTTCAGAGCTACAATAATCAAGTGTTTCACAAAGGTAAAGCATACTTTTTACTTCAGCACAACTTCCGTGTGCAATATTAAGATACCTGATATATGCTTTGTCTGAACCACTTTCAGAGCCTTCAGCAATATTGTTCATGATGGATAAAGATGCTCGTTGTATTTGGTCGCGGAAACCATAATCATTACAAGTCTGCATCATTTTGTAAATGGCTGTTACAAGTAATCTTGCTTCTTGCCATACTCTTAGATTTTCAAAGTTTCTTAAATTCATGATTTTTCTGGTTAAAGTTAAACTTAATAATTTATTGGAATTAGTCTGTAGACCGTAGACTGTAGACTGTAGTCTTCTCCACGAGTTCGCAGATGATATGTCCTATCATGATGTGGCTTTCTTGGATGCGGGGAGTGTCGGTGGAAGGTACGTTGAGCAGTATTCCTCCGAAGTCTTTCATCAGTCCGCCAGATGCTCCTGTGAGAGATATTATTTTGATACCTTTTTCTTCACATACTTTATAAGCCTCTATGATGTTACGGCTGTTGCCGCTTGTCGATATTCCTACGAGTACATCGCCTTCTTTCCCTGATGCTGCGAGGAGGCGGCTGAAGATATGGTCGTAGCCGTAGTCGTTGCCGACAGCTGTGAGATAAGAGGTGTTACAATGCAGGGCTTCGGCGTTGAGCGGGGGACGGTCAAAATAGAAGCGACCGCTGAGTTCGGCGGCGAGATGCTGGGCGTCGGCAGCACTGCCACCATTGCCACAGAAATGAATCTTGCCTCCATTACGCAACGACTCCACAATAACATCGACAGCTTCTTCAATAGAACGCATCAAAGTCTCATCAGATAAAATCTTATTCTTGACTTCAATGCTTTGTAATATAGATTCTTGTATTCTGTTCATGATAAATCCGATTTTTTGTCTCTTGCAAAGTTACCTATAATTTATTTATTAGATGACGTATTTTGTTCAATTTTTTTCAATCTTTATTCTTAAAAATTATTCAAAGTCGATAGTCTGTAGTCCGTAGACTGTAGACTTTTTTTTATCTTTGCACAAATTGAAATAAATCAAATTTTTATCAATATGAAAAAAATCCTTTTATCCTTATTTGTTACCACATCGCTCTTCTTGAATCTTAGAGCTGATGAAGGTATGTGGATTCCTATGTTATTGCAAAACAACGAACAAGAGATGCAAGAGATGGGAATGAACATCAGTGTTGAAGACATCTATTCTATCAACAACAGCAGTATGAAAGATGCTGTAGTACTCTTTGGCGGAGGCTGTACCGGCGAGATCGTTAGCGACAAAGGTCTGCTTTTCACCAACCATCACTGCGGCTTCGACTGGATTCAATATCATAGTACCGTAGAACACGACTATCTCACTAATGGTTTCTGGGCTATGAGCTTTGAAGAAGAACTGCCTTGTCCTGGCTTGACAGCCGTTATGTTGAAAAAGATGGAAGATGTGACAGCTCGCGTGCTCGAAGGCGTCGACGAACGTAATATGTCGGCTGAAGAAAGAAGCGAAATAGTGAAGAATAACATCAAAAAAATCAAAGAAGAAGCTGAAGCTAATACCGATTATGAAGTCGAGATTAAGTCGTTCTATCACGGCAATCAATATTATATGATTTATAACGAGGTGTTCAAAGACGTCCGCATGGTTGGCACGCCTCCTTCAAATATCGGTAAGTTCGGCGGCGACACCGACAACTGGGTATGGCCTCGTCACACCGGCGACTTCTCAATCTTCCGTATCTACGTCTCTCCTGATGGCAAAGCCGTTGAATATAGCGAAGATAACATGCCTTACAAACCAAACTATCATTTCCCTATCTCTTTGAAAGGCGTTGAAGAAGGCGACTTCACTTTCGTGTTCGGCTATCCAGCTCGTACTAACGAATATCTCCCTTCAGTGGCTGTCGATCAAGAAGCTAACGTCATCTATCCTGTCAGCGTCGACCTCCGCGGTAAGATCCTCGACATCTATAATAAATACCAAGAGAAAGATCCAAAGGTGAGAATACAATATGCTTCAAAACATGCTGGTCTCGGCAACGGATGGAAAAAATGGATGGGCGTGACAGAAGGTATCAACAACTTCAAAGGCGTTGAAAAGAAACATGCTTTCGATAAACAATTTACTAAATGGGCTTATCAAAGCCGTGCTAGAGGCGCTTACTTAGAACTTATCAAAGAGTTTGAAAAACTTTATGCAGAATATGAACCTTACAGATTGGCAACGACTTATCTCTCTGAGACAGCTCTTCAAATTGAAGTCTTGACATTCGCTGCTAACTTCAACAGGCTTTCAAAGGTCACTAAAGACACTCCTCAGGAGGAAATCGACAAACTCGTCGCTAATGCAAAAGAGGCTGCAAAAGTGTTCTTCAAAGACTACCATCAGCCGATAGATGAAGAAGTGGCTGCAATGGTGCTTCAAGAATATATCAACAACCAGCCTGCCGACTTCCGTCCAGAACTTTTGAACACTATAGTCGAAAAATATGACAACGTCCAAGCATACGTCGATGAGCTTTTCGCTAAGACAATGTTCGCTTCGGAAGAGAATGTTAATAAATTTTTAGATGAGTTTAAGCCTTCAAAAGCTAAGAAACTTGCTAAAGACCCAGCATTGATGGCATATAATAATGTGATGGATTTCTATTTCGATAACGTAAGAAATAAGAGCGTCGAGTTGAACGGTCAGATCGCTGAGTTGCAAAGAGTGTTTATGCGCGGACAGATGGAATTTCATGCTGAGCAAAATCCTGACAAGATGATGTATCCTGACGCTAACTTCACATTACGTGTCACTTACGGTAAAGTCGGCGGTTTCTCTCCAAGAGACGCTGTTCGTTACAAACACTTCACTACATTAGACGGCATCATGCAGAAGGAAAATCCAGACATCTACGATTATGTGGTGACAGATCGTTTGCGTGAGCTTTATGAGAACAAGGATTATGGTCGTTATGCTGACAAAGACGGCAGTATGCACGTTGCTTTCATCGCTGGCAATCATACAACGGGAGGTAACTCTGGCAGCCCTATCTTAAATGCCGACGGTCATCTTCTCGGTCTCAACTTCGACCGCACTTGGGAAGGCACTATGAGCGATTTGATCTACGATCCATCTATCTGTAAAAATATCTCTGTCGATGTTCGTTACGTTTTGTTTATCATCGACAAATATGCTGGCGCGACACGCTTGATAGAAGAGATGACGATTGTGGAGTAAAGACTCAAAGGTAATAAGAAACTGAAAACCTGAAAATCTGAAAATTTGAAAACCTAAAAAGATTTATAGATTTTTATTAAATTATAGAGACGTATCAATGTTCTTTTATGTTACAGGAATCATTGGTACGTCTCTACTTATTTCTTGAAGACGCACCAATTATATCGTGTTTATTTTTTATATGTGTAATGTGGCACGTCTCTACTTATTGTCTTATAGCACCTTAACCCTTTAATCCTTTATACCCTTTCAGATTCTATTAAGGTATTCCGAATAATCTTCTGGCGATGATTTATATTCAGTTCCGAAAAGCTGCGAGTTGATAAGGAAATCTGCTGATGCGTGGTTGCAGGCTGTTGGCACGTCGTAAAGTACGCTTAATCTCAGCAAAGCTTTCACGTCCACGTCGTGAGGCTGGCTTGTCATCGGATCCCAGAAGAAAATGAGATAATCGATTTTTCCTTCGGAGATAAGAGCGCCAAGTTGTTGGTCGCCGCCCAGAGGACCAGATTTCAGTCTATTAATATTAGGTAATACTGAAGATAAAATCTTACCTGTTGTACCAGTAGCGTAAAATTCATTGCCGATAAGTTTGTCGGCGTGTTCTGTGACCCAGCGCAGAAGGTCGTCTTTTTTTGCATCGTGTGCAACGAGAGCGATAGTTTTCATAGAATGATAAAGTTTTATTTTATAGCAAAGATACGGATATTTTCTGTTTATATTGGAAATATTTTAGACGATGACTTTAGCTCTTGCGCTAATCGAAAGTTGTACTTTAAAAAAACGTAAGTTTTAAGTTTAGATTTGAACATTTTTGTAAATAGAATTGAACATTTTTAATATGCTTTTTATTGCAATAAAAAAACTCCTCCGCTGATTAGTTTCAACGAAGGAGTTTGATGTCATAAATATTATAGAAAGACGCTCTAATTACTTATTTTTTTTATTTCAATGGTGTAATATGTCACGTCTCTACATTAATTTTCAGATTTTCAATTTCTCAGATTTTCAGATTTTCTTCACCGCTTCTCCAATAGTTTTTCCCATATTGTAGAGTCGTTCCACGTCTTCGTCGCGATATGGTGCGCCTTGCACTTCGACTGATTCTACTGGGCATTCCCATTGGTTCTTTTCCATGACGTTGTTGATGTATTTCACGCCACCGCCGCCCCAGCTCATGCCGCCGAATACGCCGTAGATCTTGTTCTTTGGCTTGAACTCTGTAAGTTCGTGCAACAATAATGTCATGTTAGGGAACACGCTGCCGTAGTGTGCGCAGGCTCCGATGATGGCGCCTTTGTATTTCCATATATCGCTGATGATGTGCGAGACTTCTGTCTTAGCGACATCGTATATCTTGATATTCTTGACACCTGCTTCCGACACGCCACGAGCGATGATGTCGGCCATCAAAGCTGTGTTGCCGTACATAGAACCGTAAACGATAACGACACCTTCTTCATTCTCACCTGTGCTCCATTTCACGTATTTGTCGAGAACCCAATTCAAGTTGCTGCGCCATACCAAGCCGTGTGAAGGTGCAATCATCTTTATCTCTAATGGTCCAAGTTTCTGGACTGCCTTGACAGCCTGAGCAGCGACCTTACCAACGATATTTGCATAATAACGACGCATATCGTCTTCATAGAAATCGAGGTTTGCTTCGTCATCGAAGATGCAGCCGTTGAGAGCGCCGAAACCTCCGAAAGCGTCGTTGGAGAACAATATCTTATTTGTCTGTTCGTATGTCACCATCGATTCTGGCCAGTGGCACATAGGAACCATGAAGAACTGAAGCGTGTGTTTTCCGAGGCATAATGTCTCGCCTTCTGCAACGATCTTCTTATTGTTCAAAGGTCCGTAGAATGATTCAAGAGGAGCGAAGGTTTTGGCATTACCTATGACTTCCACATCTGGATATTCTTGAACGATAGCGCGGACAGCACCGCTATGATCTGGCTCGTCGTGGTTGATGACGAGATAATCTATCTTGCGGTCGCCGATGACGCTTTTAATCTTGAAGAGAAATTCAGCCATGAAGCTGACTTCCACTGGGTCGATGAGAGCTATCTTTTCATCGACGATGAGATATGAGTTGTATGAAACGCCGTTAGGAAGTTCCATGTGATTTTCAAAGAGTTCGGTCTTGCGGTCATTAACGCCGACATAGTAAATGTCGTTTGTCAAGTTTATCTTTAACATATCAATACTTTGTTTTGTTTCTACTATTTCAGTTGTTTTGTCATCTTCAATTTTCTCGAAAGCATCTTTGCCGTGTTTGCATAAAGGACAAATTATATCGTCTGGCAGGTTCTCGTCTTCATGAACCCAGCCGCAGATTTTGCAGTACCAGCCTTTTTTGCCGTTAGTCTCTTTCTTAGGTTTGATGTTGTTCTGATAGTAACTGTAAGTCAATGATTCTTTTTCTGATAACACTTTAGAATCTATTACATCAGCGAAGAACATGGTGTGTGTTCCCAAATCCTGATGGCTTACCACGTGGCAAGAGATGTATGAGTTGGTATATTTAGGAATATATAGAACATTGTTTTTAGAGCGGAACTCCTGTTCGCAGTCGGCGAATTTATTTACGTCTTTGCCGCTTTGGAATCCGAAATGTTCTATCACCTTGAAAGGCGTTTCTGTTGTCAGCATCGACAAATTAAATACGCACGAGTTGAGAATAAGCTCGTGCGTATAGTTTTTCTTGTTGACGACGACGGCTATACGCAATGGCTCATCAGTAATCTGAATCACCGTGTTGATGATACAGCCGTTGTCTATGTTCTCATAGTTAGAAGTCAGGACATAAAGTCCGTATCCTATCTTAAAAAGAGCATTAGTATCCATAAAGGGAATCGAACATCAATCTTCTAATGAGAAATTATCTGTTCCTACACCGCAGAGTGGACAAGCCCAGCTTGCTGGAAGTTTGTCGAATGGTGTGCCTGGTTCGATACCGTTATCTGGATCGCCGATTTCTGGGTCATAAACGTAACCACAAACGTCACATACGTACTTTTTCATATTTGTCATTTTTTAAAGTTAAACAATAGTATTAATGTATATCATAGTTTCTTCTTAAATATTGAAGACGTTCTACGACTTTTATATCTTCTTTTTTATTAGCAATGCCTCTGAAATCTTTAACATTATCAAAGTTATGTCTATCCATCCAAGCCTCGATGTCGGCATTCATTTGTTTGACATATTCAATGCCGTTGCGATATAAGGTGCTGCAAACCTGTACGGTCTGAGCTCCAGCAAGGATTTGTTTTATCACGTCTTCTCCAGTATAAACACCTCTTGATGCTGAAAGTTCACAAGGAATTTCTTGTGATGAAAGAAGTGAAATCCAACGCAATGTGTTATGATTTTCTTCTGGAGCCGAGATGGAGTTACCAGTCACGACCTTCATTTTTTCTATGTTGATGTCAGGATTATAGAAGCGGTTGAAGAGAACGAGACCTTTAGCTCCGGCTTTAGTTAAGTTGAAAGCGAGTCGGCTGATGTTAGTGAAGTGATCACCGAGTTTCACCGACACCGGAATGTTAATATTTTTCTCAACTTCTTTAAGGATAGAGATATATTCCTCTTCAATTTTGCGAGGGTCTAAGTCTCTGTCGAAAGCAGCTATCGCGATGTTAAGCTCGAGAGCGTCGGCGCCTGCATCTTGAAGTTCTTTCGCTATGCGAATCCATTCGCCTTTGTCGGAACAGTTGATACTTGCTATGATTGGAATGTCGACAACCTTCTTCGACTCACGAATCAGTTTTTCGTAAATCTCAATTTCGCTTCCTCGCATGAAAGTATTGAGATATTCCTGTGCTTCAGGATATGCGTCGTAAATATCCTCTTCGCTGTAACCTTCTTCTCTTTTGATCTCTGAAGAAATCTGTTCTTCAAAAATAGATTTTAAAATCACAGCACCAGCTCCGGCATCAGCACACTTTTTAATGCTTTCAACGTTGCCTGTCAAAGTGGAACTACTTACGATGATAGGTGATTTGAGTTCTAATCCTAAATATGTTGTTCTAAGTTTCATTAGCATATTTTTTTTACCTTACAAAGATAGGATTTTTTTTCAAAGAAAAACAACACTTTTGTTATAAAAAAAACTAATATCTGTATCAATTTTTTCGATATTAAAATTTTATTTTTGCCACAAATTTTGCAATCATGAACACTAAGGTAAAAGGTTATATCTTAGCGGCTATTTCTGCCGCCACTTACGGCATGAATCCTTTGTTTGCGTTGCCGCTTTATGATGGTGGCATGGATTTGTTCTCGGTTCTTTTCTTTAGATATTTATTCGCGATACCAATCTTGGCGGTGATGCTCAAACTTCGTCGTCGTGATTTTTCAATAAAGAAAAGCGATGTCACGCCATTAATAATATTAGGTGTCTTGTTTGCCTTGTCGTCGATAACATTATTCTCGAGCTACAATCACATGGACGCAGGCGTGGCCTCGACGATTCTATTTATTTATCCTATCATCGTCGCGGTCATTATGTTTATTTTCTTTAAGGAAAAAATATCTAAGATGACGATGGCATGTATCGCCGTCGCGATGATTGGAATAGCGCTACTATGTAAGAGCGGCGATGGCGCTATGATAAGTGTCAAGGGATTGCTTTTTGTTTTCGGCTCGGCATTATCTTACGCTATATATATCGTATATATCAATAAGTCAAGGATAAAAGGAATGGCGACGATAAAAGTCACGATGTATGTGCTGACTTTTGGCTGGTTCATATTTGCCATAAGAGCCTTGGCGACGGGAGAGCTGAATACTCCATCATCGGAGCAATGGTATCTCTGGTTTAACGTCTTGGCATTGGCGATTTTCCCGACTATCATCTCATTGATATGCACTACGGAAGCCATTCAATGTATTGGCTCCACGCCGACAGCTATACTCGGAGTGCTTGAGCCAGTCACGGCGGTATTCTTCGGCGTCGTCATCTTTGGTGAAGTATTAACACCGAGAATCGTATTAGGATTGATACTCGTCATAACATCGGTCACCTTCGTAGTGGCAGGTGGCAATATCGGAAAGATTTTGCTAAGGATTAAAAAGATGTTTCCCAAGAAAAAGGCATAAAACATCAGAACTTCAATTAAGTGTAAATAGTTAAATCAGTCAAGAGATATTTTTTGTTTTTTTATCTTATCATGTTCAGTAAATAAGTATCTTTGCGAGATAACGATTGTAAAGGATAATGAAACCATATCGAATATTGATTTTTCTATTATCGGTTATGCTTATTCTGGCTGCTGTCGCTTATATCTATCCCTCAGAAGGTTATGAATTGTGTGGAGTACGTCTTAATTTCCCGACTATAGAGGATATTTTTGCGAAAGATGACATTGATGTAGAGACCGTCGAGGAGAGTTTGGCAAGAGTGGAAGAAGAGCTTCGATTGCAATTTGTGCAAGATTCTCTCGACAAGGTACGTCAGGCTAACATAGCAGATTCTCTTGCATATATTGATACTCTGAATGTATATGAGAATTTTTTCAAGAACAGCGTAGCTCGAATATATTTCCCCGATGATAATCATTCGATGTTTGATGAGTTGTTTGCATCTATGGACAGATGTTCCGATTCGAGCAATGCAGAAGTGATGCACATATTGCATTATGGCGACTCGCAGATTGAGGGCGACCGTATTACGGGATATATCCGCGAGCATCTTCAGAGTAAGTTCGGCGGTAAGGGACCGGGAATGGTGCCTGCCATACAGCCCATTCCGTCAATGACAGTGTCTCAGTCGGCATCAGATACGTTGAGCCGTTATATCGCTGACGGCAACTTCCGACAGAAACATCATGGCAATCGTTATGGCGTCATGGCACAAATGGCTCATCTTGACGGTGACGTCACTCTTAACTTCATGACACGTGCAACAAAAAACGTTTACGAAAATGTAAGGACTTTTTCTAAAATAGGCCTTATGGTGGGCAACACCTACACGCCTTTTACAGCTACTTTAAAATATGATAATGTCGATAGTATGCAGATGATAGAAGTTCCTAATCCTGGTTTCGACATGCTGTCGTGGAATTTAGACAAGCCAATATCAAAATTTTCCTTGCAGCTTTCTGGCGATGCTGAGATATACGGTGTTGTCATGGACGGCGACTATGGCGTGGCTGTAGATAATATACCTTTGCGTGGAAGCTCCGGAACTTTCTTCACACGTATGCCAAGCGACTTGTTGGCTCCCGCCATGGATGCGCTGAACGTGAAATTGATTATATTCGAGTTTGGGGGTAACGCTACACCATATATAAATAACGACACACTTATCCGTAATTATAAAAACAGAATCTCACGACAGATTTCCTTTATGAAAAAAACATATCCTCATGCAGATATTCTCTTCATAGGACCTGCCGATATGTCGCATAAAGTGAATGGCGTTTTGCAAAGCTATTCCAATATTGAAATGCTGACGGAGGCTCTGAAGAGTGCAGCGCTCGAAAACGATGCGGCGTTTTGGAGTATGTATGACGTGATGGGAAGAAAGAACTCTATGATAAAATGGGTAGAACACCAGCCTCCTTTGGCAAGCTCCGATTATATCCACTTCACCCGTCACGGCGCCGATAGAATAGCAGAATTGTTTGTCCAGACTTTTATGGTATATTACGATTATTATCAATTTATGAAACGTAACCAAAAGTGGAACAATGATATAAATGTAGAATCTAATTGTGAATAAAATGTTGAAACGATACTATATCATAACAATATTATTACTACTCACATCGAAGATCACGATGTCGCAGCATTTTCGTGACAAGGAAACAGCAAGATATGAATGCGTCTCCGACTCCTTGAATGAAATATTGTTCCTCGGCGATGATACTCTTCGCATGTACAGATTTATCAGTAAATTAGATTCTGTTATTTCCGCCAAAGAATCAAAGTTGAATATATTACATATAGGAGGCTCGCACGTACAGGCTGATGTCTTTACAAACAGAATAAGAAATAATTTCAATGAGATGAATGACGGACTTTGTTCGGGTCGAGGCATGATATTTCCTTATTCCGCCGCTAAGACCAACAACCCGCATAATTATAAAGTAAGCAGTAAAGGAGAATGGAGAGCCACTCGCAACGTAAACGAAGAACGCAACGCCGCTCTCGGCTTGACAGGTATCGCTGTCACTACCAACGACGCTTCTGCTGAGATAACGATAGACTTAAATCCCAACGATACTGTGAAACGATGGCATTTCAATAGGTTACGTATTCTTGGTTATGCGTCATCTCCTTATGTGACTCCAGTGTTGAAACTCAACGATACATCATATCATGAAGCCGACTTCGATAGCGTCACCTCATCATATCTTTTCAAGATGACCGACAATTATGATAGGTTCTCAATAGTGTTTCAGCAAAACGATACTGTCAATCATGATTTTACCCTGACGGGCATATTGCCGGAAAATGATAACGATGGCATAATATATCACTCCATAGGCGTGAATGGCGCAGAGGTAGGCTCGTATCTCTCATGCGAAAATTTCGTAAATGACCTTGAACTGATAAAACCTGACGTAGCAGTTTTCGCTATCGGCATCAACGACACATTTGCTGAAGAATATTCCGACTCGGCTTTCATTGCCAACTACGACAGCCTTATCACAATGATAGAGCAGGTGTCGCCTGACTGTTTCTATATATTTATCACCAACAACGACTCTTTTAGAAAGGAGAAGATAGAAGGTCATACTTATTATCATGTAAATGAAAACGGAGATAACGCTCGCGAAGTTTTTTATATCTTGGCAGAAAAACACGATGCCGCGCTCTGGGATCTATTCAACATTATGGGAGGTATGGAGTCGATAATGAGATGGGAAGAAGAAGGATTGGCGAAAAAAGACAAGATACATTTCACAAATAAAGGCTACATCTTGATAGGCGACTTGTTTTTCAATGCTTTAATGCGTTTTTATTCAGAAAGGATTTGACATGTTCTACGATTTCTTGCAAGACATATTCTCGTTTAATCCGAACTCGCCCTTGTTGTTCACGCAGCTCTACTTCTGGGTTTTCTTTGTGATAGTATTCGCTGTGTTCAGCCTCATACATAACAAGACACTTCTCAGGAACACCTTTCTTTTCTTCGTAAGCGTTTTCTTTTATTACAAGACGAGCGGCTGGTTTACATTGATATTATGTTTCGCCGTAATATTTAATTATCTTGACGGCTTCATGATTCATAGATGTAAGAAAGACGGAGGTCGATTGTCGTGGCTGATTGCAGGTCTTATCGTCAATCTCATGACATTAAGCTATTTTAAGTATTCTTATTTCTTTGCCGATGTGGTTAGTAATGTCTTCGGCATTGAGATGGAAGTCTTTAACATTTTTGCGTGGGCGGGAAATTATGTGGCAGGAGCTCCTGTCTTCAGTGTTGACCGCATACTCCTTCCCGTTGGAATATCGTTCTACATATTTCAATGTATAAGTTATTTGATGGATATATTCCGTCGTAGAGTCGAGCCAGTGAGAAATATCCTTGACTTTGGTTTTTATGTGACTTTCTTCCCCCAGTTGGTTGCAGGACCTATAGTACGTGCAAATGAGTTCATACCTCAGCTGTATAGAAAATACTCGCTGTCGCGGCGTCAGTTTGGTATCGCAGTGTTTTGGATAATTAATGGTTTGGCTAAGAAGATTATCTTGAGTGACTATCTCGCTGTCAACTTTATTGACAGAGTGTTCGACAATCCTACTATGTATTCGGGTTTCGAGAATCTTGCCGCATTGTTCGGTTATTCGTTGCAAGTCTATGCCGATTTCTCAGGTTATACCGACATTGCCATAGGCGTCGCCATGCTCATGGGATTCTATCTTCCTAAAAACTTCGACTCTCCATATAAAGCTACCAATCCTGGCGATTTCTGGAAACGCTGGCATATCTCCTTATCGAAATGGCTGCAAGATTATCTTTATATTCCTTTAGGAGGAAATAGGACAGCGACGTTTGGAACATATGCATGTATCATCACAATAGCATTGATAGGAATGATACTCTCTGGCAGTGTTTGGGTTTGTGTCGTTATATTGTCCTTTGCATTGATAGTGGCGTTAAGATGCAGAAAATCGGCAGAGAAAAGAAAAGAGCTGACGTCTAATATGAACAGAATGACAACGATGTTATTGGGAGGATTATGGCACGGTGCGAGTTGGAACTTCATGATATGGGGCGGCTTGAACGGAATAGGATTGATAGTATATCGTTTCTGGAAAGATCGTGGCGTGTATGCACGAACTGGCATAATGGCTTTAGTAACAGCAGCCGCATATTTCATGGCAGAGTATTATCCTGCGCCGATTTGGAACATTGTTACGGTATGGACGGGTGTCATCTTCATAGGGACATTCATCCGTATGCTGTATAATATTTTCGGAGGGAAGTCGGAGATGAAACTTGTAGCCAAATGTTGGGCTGTGTTGCAGACCTTCGTATTCATCACATGGACGCGACTGTTCTTCAGGGCAGGCTCAAACCTCGACCCTGCGGAAGCCAACGAAACAGCTTGGAATACAGCTAAGGATATGGTCGGGCAAATTGGAAGCAAGTGGAATGTGGAGATAATACTCGACATCGTCATGGCATATAAAAATATCTTCCTTCTGATAATAGTAGGAATGATAATACATTGGCTGCCTACCAACTTCAAAAGAAGGTATCGATTATGGTTTGCGCAAATGCCTATCCCTATTATGATTGTAGTGACAGCTGTGATAATTTTTGTCGTTTATCAGTTTGTCACAGCCGACCTTCAGAAGTTTATCTATTTCCAATTTTGACAAAGAGGTTACTTTTTCAAAGTCTTGAAATATGTCTCCAACAGTTTATTTGCTGCCATGTAGGCACTTGTCCTTTTCTCCTTCACATCGCTTACTATCAGCGACATCATATCTTTTATCAATGAGTTTTGATAGAAGTCATCTTTAAGAGTTTGTTCTATGCTGTCGTACATTGTCTGCACATCTTGACGCGCTCTTTTCTCAGCGAGATAACCCGACTTACGGATATTCTCGACATGTTCTGTCACCATATCCCATACTTCAGGCACGTTATGATGGGTGAGTGCGGAGCATGTCATCACTTTCACTGGCTGTTGCGATTCGGCGATAGGGAAGAGGTGTACGGCGTTTTTCACTTCTGCCATGGCGCGGTTGGCTCTTTGTATGTTGTCGCCATCAGCTTTATTGACAACGATGCCGTCAGCCATCTCCATGATGCCGCGTTTTATTCCTTGCAGCTCGTCACCGGCGCCGCCTATTAATATCAAGAGGAAGAAATCGACCATGGAATACACTGCTATCTCCGATTGTCCGACGCCGACAGTCTCTACGAAGATAGTGTCGAAGCCAGCGGCCTCGCATAATATTATCGCCTCGCGAGTCTTGCGTGCCACTCCGCCGAGAGTGCCAGCCGATGCCGAAGGTCGTATGTAGACATTACGTTGTTGCGAGAGTTCTTCCATGCGAGTCTTGTCGCCGAGGATGCTGCCTTTTGAACGCTGGCTGCTCGGGTCGATGGCGAGTACTGCGAGCCGATGACCGTTACGACTCAGCTCCATTCCGAGAGCTTCTATGAAAGTGCTTTTCCCCGCACCTGGAACGCCGGTGATGCCAAGACGAATGGCATTGCCAGAATAGGGGAGACATGCAGCGATAATATCCTGCGCCATCTTCTGATGCTCGGGCAAAGAACTCTCAACGAGAGTTATAGCCTTGCTTAATATCACAATGTCGCCTTTGAGAATGCCATCGACATATTCTTGTAGCGACAATAATTTCTGACGTTTAGCCATCATACGTTCCAAAGCCTTAGGGTTGACCTGAACAGGCTCTTCAGCAGGAGCGTTCACTTGCAATGCCGACTCCCACTCGTGTTTCTGATTTTCAAAATGCTCTTGTAGTTCCATAGTGAGGGCAAAGGTAAGAAAAAAAGTCAATGAGTCAACAAGACAACGAGACAACAAGACAACAAGACAACAAGTCAACAAGTCAATAAGTCAATGAGCAATTTCTAATTCGTACGGCTCTGCCATACGCTGTATCTGTATAAGTCCTTCGGGCTACTTGGTGCAACCACTCCATCACTTCATCACTTCATCACTCCATAACTCCAAAACCTTTACCTTTTTTTTAAAAAAAAGTCAAAAAAAATTTGTCAATTAAAAAAAAGGTTGTACTTTTGCAGTCTCAAAAATGCTTCCTTAGCTCAGTTGGTAGAGCAATTGACTCTTAATCAATGGGTCCAGGGTTCGAGTCCCTGAGGGAGTACGGAAATGAACGCCAATTCGTTGTAAATCAATGGTTGGCGTTTTTCGTTTTTAGTTTTTGTCCACATTTTGTCCACATTTTGTCCACCGTAATACGTTAGCTATGTAAAAAAAGCACCAAAAACAGGAATGTTCTGGTGCCATTTGTCAATTGAATGTTGTATGAAAATAACAATACAAATATGTCATTTTTTTACCAATTTTGCTAATATTTTTTATCCGAAATAAAAAAACGCCTGATTTTTATCAGACGGTTGGTTGTTTTCCTTCAGATGTCTTAAGGTTCTTCTGCACTAAGAAACTAGACAAAGAAAAAGTGGAAGAAGCTTTGAATCTTTGATTCAGTTAACAATTAACAATTGACAATTCTGAATATCTAATAATAAACTTGAAACTAATTATCTAAAAACTATCAACTACGTGGAAGGCAAGCCTATGATGACACAGGGCGCTTTGCCAAAGGCTGATATGAAAAAGATTATAGATGAGAATTTGAAAGTTGATTGAGAGTCTGTAAAGTTCTAAAACAAGAAAACCTGAGATGTGATATACCGCTCAGGTTTTCTTGTTTTTATAATGACAGACATGATAGCATGGCTGTGGTGTGACGTTAATATAGTATAATGGTTTCGTTATTGTTTGCCATACGATATAGCTCTGCCAAGTCTTCTATTTGTACTGTATAAGTCTTGTCATCTTGGATGTAGAATAATTCGATAGGGTCGCCGTTCCAGTCGAAGTTATATTCGTGACGTAGGTTCAGTTCATATTTGCCGTCTTCATATATTGTCATAACACCTATACGTGCTCCTGTAAGATGTCTGACGAAAGCAACGAACGAATCTTTTGGAATATTGTAATTGCTGCCTGCTTTGTTATATCGGATGTCGCCTTTTATATGTTTTGTCTTTACCTTGAAAGTCTTGTCCCAGAATACCACCTTGTCTTTTTCTGAGCTGATATTGATATTATATTTGGTAGTGATTGTTGACTTTATGAACGGCAGGCATTTACGTTCTCCGCTTTGATTTACCTCGCCATTAACAGTAACGACTCTTCCGTAATCGTCGTATTCAATGATAGAGGCATCATTATTATGTGCTTCTTCTTGTCCATAATTTCTTTCTTTTTCACGATATTTATCTACGGTATAGATGTAGCGTCCTTCTATGGTGGGGTGTCTTCTCAACTTATCCTCTGTAAGATTAGGATTGTTTTTTGCCAGCCAGTTTTCAGGGACGCGGCTCATGTCGATAGAAAGCATAGGAGCGTCGATATATATATCGAAAGACTCACCGAACATCTCTCCGAAAGGATGTACCGATTTTCCGTCAGAGCCTTTGAAGCTAGTGATGTCTAGCAAAATATCTACTTTCTCTCCTGGCTCATAGCAGAAATAAATCTCGTCTAACTCTTCTTCTCTGTCTTTGTCGACTTCGTTGCTCAGCAAGGTTCCGTATGTTTCTTTTAATTGACCATTGTTGTAATATATTTTTATTTGAGGGGCGAATCGGAATGGTCTGTATTGAGAGATGTCGAATATGAATGAACGGTATTCGTTACCACCATAAGGCACATCTCCATAAAGATTTCCCGCTCTGTCTTTATCGAATACGTGCTTGCTCATATTATTATTTGAAGCTATTCTTACAACGTCTGCATTGTTGGTACTATTAGTCAACATGTAAACATTATAAGTTCCGTCTTCCTGCAAACCATATTTGTTCGGGTCCTCATTGTCGTATGTGCGGAATCCCATGACATGTCCGTTTGATGACCATGTGCTTTCATTGATAATTTTGTTTTCACATTCTATCATTTCTGCTATATCAATCCCAAGCTCAGGATGGTCGCTTAAATACTCCTCATAAAAACTCATATATCTTGAATAGAAAAGAAATTCGTCACGAATGTTTCTATTCCATTGTTCTATATCACTTTGGCTGGCATGATTTATGGCTATGTAATCACCATTATCAAGTCTTTCTTTAAGAGAAATCGTAAACATGTGAGGTGAAGCTTTCTTCCGTGGTACAAGCATATAATACAGAATCTCGTCATCGGCAAGGTGTGTTCCATAATTGTTCAATCCATCAACAAGAATTGCCTTGTGATTATTATGTCCTGCAAAGGTCACGGTCTTTGTAATTGTCTCGAAGAAGTGAGCTTCGAGATGTACTTCTTCGGTATCGCCGTCATTATGAGTCAAGATAGTCTGGAAGAAGACACGATGTTTTCCTGGTGCTGTCACTGTGTAGGCATACTTATAATTAATACCTTCCCAATCTGTTCCGAAATAACCAGACTCACCTTTGATAAACACAGGTAATTCGTCACCAGACTCGGCACGTATATCGAGATGATTTGTTGATATCAATACTGTAAATGGGAATAATGATTCTGGACATGTTTCAGGGATGGTGAACATTAAAGTTACATGTTCATTAGCGGAACCGCTATACACCTGAGCAGAAATCCATGCAGGGGTGAATTTCTGTGTGTTTATAAGTATAACCTCTACTTCACGTTGCAATTTGCCGTGTTTTATAAGTAAGGTTCCCGACTGCTGTTCGTTACCTTCATACATCGGATAAAGGTTGAGAGTTATCTCGCCTTCTCCTGTAGAGCTATTGTATCTGTTGCTTATGTTAGTATAAGCGACATTGTTTTCTATCCATGTTATGGTAGGAGAAGTGTTGTCTCCATTACTATTAGTATACCTATATGGTATTGTCCAGTTCTTACCTGCATATTCCTCACTGCTTAAAACGTAGCTTGTGTTTTCTACCCATAATGTCTCAATGCCATTTGTAATTTCATTCACCCAGTCATCTATTGATATCCAAGTGTTGTTTGTAGCTGGAGAGTTCAATGCTTCTTCGAATGTTTCTACGCCATAACTCAATTCTCCCTTAATATTGATTCTATAATGATGATTACGGCGAATCATAAAACTGCTACCATCACTATTTTGCATGACCACTCTATAATATAGTTCCTTTCCAGCAGAGTCTTTAGGTTTTCCTTTGATTATAACACTTACCAAATCTGCACCTTCATTATCGCTTTCGAATATATAGTCTTCTTGCTTTGTGTTGATGTCAAAGATGTCAGACATCTTGGTTTTATTGTTAGGCAAGGTTACGAAGTCATCAATTTTTTCCCATTCTTCTACTATTTTAAAATGACGTTCGGGATGATGGGGAGCCACTGTGCCGAAGGCTGGGATGTTTACTGTACGGAATCCAGAAATATCCATATATTCATTATTGCTCCAATTACTGATACTGACTTTTGCCTGGTTACGTATGAGTTTTACACCTTTATATTCTGTTCCGTTTATTACATATTTTAGGTTTGCCAACTGAGTGTTTATATCATCTGCGCTTTCTTTATCCATTTGGAATCTAGACCAATACACCAACATACCGGAACCTCCTTCCATATCAGCAATTACCATACTCTCTGTTTGTCCAGAGAAATTGCTGTCGTCATATAATCCTTCACTATGGTTACCTAAGAAGTGAATAATCTCGGTATAACTAGGGATAACTGCTTCGTAAGTTCCCATCTCATCATCTTGTTTCTTGAGTGTAGCTACCGATTTAGATATATATAATCCAAATTCATTGAAGCAGAATAAAGTCATATTGTTAACACTAAGACCATCAGGGTCAACACCGCGTATATTGACATTTTCAAGATCTGTTATTCTTGTTTTGAAAGTGATAGTTGTATAACCATCATACGCATTATTCTCGTCTGTCTCTGGTTTTCGACAAGATGATAATATTAGTATAAGCGATATTATGTATAAAAATACTCTCTTCATAATATTAATAATAAACGTCTCTTACACAACGGATAGCTACGTCATCAGTATCATTAATGCTACCATTAGTGTGTTTTGGGTTATATACAGGGCCACTAGCACTCATATAATAAGCACCATTTAACAGGAAGTCTACAGCATCGGCGTCCTGATTTTCTGAACCTTGTAGTTCAATAATAATTTTAAGCTCAGCTTCTGTAGGAAGTCGCCAGTCGTCATAAACAATAACTCTGTTAGGGTCCTTTGCATCGTCAATGTCATCTACTTCTACATAGTGCTTAGCATGATCAGCAAATACTATTCGTTTCTGTTCTTCACTAAGACCTTCAAGACCACCGCTGGTTGAATAAACAGCTCCTAATCTTGAAGCTATAACAAAAGAGGGAGATACCAGTTTGGCGTTTTCAGGATCTGATGCTGTGCATCCATTCTCGTCAAGTCTTGGTCGTCCCAATATATATTCTTCAGATGTCGCCATAATACGTATATGGTAGTTTCTGAGGTTACTGTTATTCTCACATTGGCTGCTTTTTAAACTGGTTCCACTTCCCCACCAATTGCTTCCCCTTTCCCAATAATAGAAATTGTTATAATATTTATTATTGCCATAATTATTACCTCTATATTTAGAAGTAAAGAATCCTCTGCTGCTGCCTGCGTCTCGGTTGTATGTATATGTTACTGTATGTGTCGTTGTATTAACGCTTTTGACAGCTACTGATGAAATCATGTCGCCGGCATAACTATATGTTGTCGGCAAGTTGGTGCCGTCTCTGTCGCTATTGCAGTTCGTAAATGTGTGGCCTTCGCCTTGTCGGTAATAAAAGTCTTCTCTATATGAATACCAAGGCAATGAATTAGTGATATAAGCAAGAGGATATTGTTCCACTTCTATATCCTCGTATAGTCCTTCCTGATTGGTAACTCTTATAGTAAAATGCAATATGGTATTATTAGTAGGAATATCACTTCTTATCTTAATATTTCCTGAAGTACTATTTGTATTTGTAGTTGCACTGATATGATGTATGTTTGGGTCTACCAAAGTCTTTACGCCATATTTGTTGTAATAATAAACACTGCCGTTTACTATTTGAGTTGTAACAGAAGATGAGGATGAGAAATATATTGATAAATTGTCTTCTTCAATGTTATGCATATGCAACAGATTCTTGTTCACTTTCAGATAAGCTACCGTTGAACCTCCT
The DNA here is from genome assembly GCA_015061315.1 of Lentimicrobiaceae bacterium. GTDB lineage: Bacteria > Bacteroidota > Bacteroidia > Bacteroidales > F082 > Limimorpha. The sequence continues at coordinate 40,223 of SUWV01000001.1, read as the reverse complement.
TCAATGTCAATATCCACATCAGTCCATGGAGCTGCAAAGTAATTAATGTCTTCCAATTCTTCAGCTTCTGTATAGTCTTCCGCTCCTGGAGCATTTACTTTTACGTGCAATTCATAAAGTGTATTTCGTTTTATTCTATGGTTATAGTCTTCACCGTTTTCTTTTTTATTCATAACCATCTGATAGTAGTTGTTTATATATTCGGTTTCTTTATCATTTTCTTTATAAAATATAGGCAGCATGAATACTAATGACGTACCTTTATCAAAGAACTCTTCAGCCAACCATTTATGCGAATAGCAATAAAGTGTTATTCTAAGATAATAATTGTTTTCATCTTCTTGCACAAATTCAAAATACGGACTTTGTGAAATTGTTGATGTCTCCCAATAAGCAGGATTATTGTCAGGATAATTACCTTCTGCAACGACTCTTGTACGTATAGGCATGTTTCTCATCATATATCCTTTAGATTGCGCCAACAACTGTTTATTAAATCTTACGTTCTCACTTGGAAATATCTTGATTACATACTTTGCCGCAGCTCGACGTAGTTTTACTTTAATAATAATATTTTCGACATCATCTTTATTTATGACTATTGTTCCTGGAACTCTTGGTTCGATGTCGCCCATATAAGCAACACCGTCCATAAGGAAAAATTTAGGATAGACATTGTCACCACCTACGATGCCTGAAAGATGTATATTCTTATCTATCTGGTCTAACTCCAATAGTTTGTCATGTGAAATTACACTGCTACCTTCAGGCTTGAATACATTATCATCCATTGTGCTGTTTGCTATGACATATATCTTATATTCCGCATCAGGTTCGAAGTCTTCTTTCTTCCTCTTGAGGTATGCCGTTCCATCAGGATATTGTGTCACATCAATTCTTTCATGATAGAACGATTCAAAATTGTAACCTACTTTTTTATACATAAGAACATCAAGATGTGTCAATGCCGACTCTATTTCACTGTCTGGAGAAGTGTCGCGATTCCCTGTCTTAGGTTCGTTAAACACAAGCATGATATATCCATCATCATTAACTTCAGTACTATCTATAGGCGTTTTTTTACAAGCAGACAGCACTATAATCATCATCAAGATTGATAATATTTTAATTAAGTTCCTATTCATTTTGTTTTTTGGCTATTTATTGGTTGGTTTATGTGTCGTATAGATATTATTTTGGGGTTAATTCCACTTTCTGGCCATCTAATCTTGTCATATTCACCATTAATGTATAGGTTGATATATGATATACTCCATTTTTGAAAATATACTATTCCAAAATCAACAGTTTCATCTAGTCCGTTATTGTTTTTTGGATATACCAATATCTTATACCATTCTGTATTGCCACATTCATTGATATCATCTTTTAGATAACCGTATTCTGAATCTGTGTCGAAAACCAATACCCCGTCATTGTCATATACATGTATTGCATAGTTTTCTGTACTATTCATAAAATTTGGTTTCCATTGTACACCCTCTGGGGCCGTTATTTGGAAATAACACTCAAAGGCGCCTTCTTTTGGATTGGCGCTATTATAATACATGACAGGTTCCTCTGTTATGATATGATGAGGCGTTTCATCAGTAGGTTTAAAATCGAAAAAAGAAAGAGGCACTACAGGATTATGGTATGTTGGATATGAGAGGTCATGTTCCTCATAACCCATTCCATTTCCCCAATCTTCAAGTTCCCAGTCTGCTACCGAATATTCAAGCAAGATATTGTCTCCTGTAATCTTAACTATTCTGTATTGATAGATATGATTACGAACAATATTATAGTCGCTATTTTCTACTGGAGAGCCGTTGCTGTAATGACAGAATGATATTGCATCTTCAATAAATCTTTGCTGTCCGTTATAAGTAAGGTCGATACTTATCTTTGCTTTTTCATCTGAATAGTTGATGTTGGTATTATCATATTCAGATACATAAGCGTTGAATATAGTATTATCTCCATCAGGCTTGAATGCGTGCTTAACGGCGGTATGACGAAATAGACGGAAACAATTCGTCATGTTCAAATCTTCGGTACGTTCAACGGTGTTCCAACCTGTGGGGAGACAATATCCAGTCTGATTGTAGTAATTGACATATACATTGTTGATGACAGCTTTATCTTTAAGTGCATCCGATAAAAGTACTTCCAACTTCGCAGCAGAGCGTAACAACCAAATTGTACCTACGTCTTTCGATTGTGTATTTGCAAGTTCACTCAAATCAACTGTTTTGATACCCCACATTGGGATAGCTCCATTTTCTTTGTCAAGGCAGGTATAGTTGTATGTGAGGTTCTCTTCTTTTCCTTGAGGGCAGTTTGCCAATACCATTATCTTATAAGTAAGACTTATACCATTTTCTACTGCAGACATGAAGTGAGATGTGAAGTCTTCTGGCATTACTCCCACGAACTTGAATTCTGTCATTTCATCATTGCTTGGCCAATAGTAGAGGTCACGTACCTCGCCAAGTCTGATATTGTCTATAGTATATATTGAAACGCGTAATGCATTTGGGAGAATCCTATTCTCGAAAGAGTTACCTAATTCTTCTAGATTGTTATCGTTCCAAGTGTTGCCATCGTCTCTTGCGACGTTATGGTCTAACGACATTGAGAAGATTATGTTGTGATGCTGGTCTGATGTCTCTACGGTACTACCTTCACTTCCGCATTCGCCGTTTCTGCACGACAAAAGCAAAGTGCCGATAAGTAATGCCATAATACATTTAATCCAGCGTCTCATTTTATATTTAGTTTATTGATTAAAGGTCTTCGTCATTAATTATAACTTGCCATGAGTTGATGTAAATCATGGAGCTTAACCATTCTCCTCCATATAGGAAAAATGCTAATGTATATTCGTCTTGGCGGTCAAGAAATTCTTGGTCGCTCATTCCTTGATTATAAAATCCTTTGGTAAGTAGCGCATAGTCCGCTATTGGCAATGTCAGTATAGCCTCTCCGCTTTCACGGTTTTTTATGGTAAGTATAGGCGATTGTTCTGGCACCATACGTCCAATGGTATGTTCAGCTAGGGCGACAGCTACCGACGATTTTTTACCTTTTCCATCATTAGGGTCGTCAATATCGGCTGTGCCAGTTGTGATGCTCCATGGTTTAAAGGTGATGGTCTCATCTTCAAGCCTTGTGTTGTCGTATGCGTATAATCCACTTTGGTCGGTGATTTCGAAAATGAACTTGTCGGCGTCAATTTCTTCATCTACCATTTCTTGTAACATTATGCGTATTACATTGGTGTTTTTTGTCAACGATATAGTCTCGGTATAAGTACCTTCTTCTGCCGTTACATTCAGTGGCAAGGTTCCATGGAATAATGGTAACAAGTCATTTTCAATGAATGCATTTCCGTTATAGTCATACTCGCGGTGCATTCTAACCTGCATTTCTTCAAGTGTGGTTTCTCCTAACTTAGTTTCTGGCAGAAGGTCGAAAGATGTTTCATCAGACATTCCGCCCAATGCTAGTAGTTGATAATCTCCAGCTTTTGGTTCTAATTTTATTTCAAATGTTCCTGACGAGAGAGATTCTTTGTCGTCAACCTTCACCTTATCAACAAGAATATTATTATCGTCAAAAACATATAGTTCAACAGAGTTCACCTCATTGGCGAATGCGTCGGCGAACTTCATGTTGTAGTCATATTTGAAGCGGATATGATAATACACACCGCAATCGCCTTCACCTTCAAAGATGAGACGTTCGCTGCAAGAACATAGGCATACTAATGTAATTAATAATGCTACGACTTTACTACGATAATGTATTTTGCCGCTTTCGTTCATTTGTTAATCTTATATTTGAATAATATTTTTTTCAGAAGTGACTTGAAAACCAAGTCACTTCTGAAAAAATCTTGATTAAAGATCTATATCATTTGTTATGAGTTTCCATGAAAGGATGTTGATTTCAGCAGCAAGATATGTCTTGATATCTTCTTCTGTTGGTGTTACTGGAACTTTGATTTCTGATGTTACATCACTAACAGGTGTACCTAAACCAGTTATAGATTTGATATTTACTTCATAGATGTGGTTACGTACTATACCGTAAGTTGTAGCTGTAGCTGATTTTAAGTGTTGGATGTCTGTGTAGTAGTATGTGTAACCATTTGAATATAATATTGCTGGTTCAATTGCTTTGAGAGCAACATTCAAAGCATCTTTAGTAATAGGTACGAATGCATTATTCTCAAGTTTGAACCAATCTTTATTAACCTCTTCATTGATTTGGAAATATACTTCATATGCTGCAGGTTCACCAGCATTACCTGTGCCAGCAACTACCATTAAGTCGTTAACTTCTATAGATTTATATGTAGTTTCACCAGCTTCAGTAATACCATAATAATATGTATAGGCAAGAGTGTTCTTTACAGCTGAAAGAAGAGTTTGTTTTCCAATAAATTCATTACCTAACCATTTCGCATATTCTACAGGTGAACCATCTTCTTTTTGAAGTTGAGCTTTGAAGAATATTTTTGTGCGTTCTGATGCATCTGCATCTGCATTACCTCTGGTATTTTCTCCACAATATAAATTATTCTGGATATTTGAGGTAATACCTTCATAATCAATCTCATCATCTTCCGGGAGAGAGTTACATTTAGCCCAATATGAACGGAAATTGTTAGGATCGTTCCAATTGATACCTAAATCATTACCAATACCTTCGATATCTTTAAGAAGTGTTGATTTTTCATAATCATTATAGAGATCCCAACCGATAATTTCTGCGAAGATATTTTCTCCATTTATCGTTAATGGGTTTCCCTCATTATCTTTAAGTTGATATTTAGTTATAGTATTATCAGTTCCACCATCTGTATCTCCTAAAGTTGTGACTCTTACCTTTGCAGCCACACGTTCAACATATACTGTTACAGGGTTGGTCTTTGCCGCATCAGATGTTGTATAGAAATCTGTTATATCCAATGGAGTTGCATAAACATCACCTGCTACGCTTTGATAAACTGAATTACTCATTATGAAATATTCAGTACCTTCAATATTATTCATGTGATTTACAAATGTTGATTTTCTGAGTTCATCAATGGTATATGTGTTTTTCTCAGGTATCCAATTGAGTACAACCATCAATTGATTTGGAAGTTGACCTTCATAATTACTTATAACAAGAACTTCTTGACTAACGTCAGAAACATTAGCCAATTGATTTTCACTTGTCATTGTTAAGTCAATCAGCTGATAATTCGTTTGTGAATTTATATTTGTAAAAGGTTGGCCATCTGTAAAGAAGAATGCATAAGCAGTCTTAACTGCACGTTCATTCGCTTCACCTTCTTCATATCCACCATCATTGTCATCATCACCACGTTTTTCTCCATCTGATGATGCAAGTGAGATAGAGATATAAGATTTTTCTACATCACCGCTGTTAGGGTTTGTTTCATCGCCGCCATCTGGTTCTGGCTTGCATGCAGTGAATAGCATTGCTAATACTGCGAGTGTTAAAAATTTAAACTTCATAATAAATTATTTTAATGGTTAATAAATAATTATAGATTTCTACTTTGTTCATCATATACGACATCTTCAACAATAAGTTTCCAATGCTTGAGCATATTGTCTAATGTTTCCTGAGCTTCTTTTATTCCTTTTGAGGCTGCTTCTTCCAGATATGGCCTAGCGGTCTCATAATTCTTGCGTAATACTTCTATAACACCTTTGAGATACGTCGCTTCTGCAAGTCTTTCTGCTACGCTAAGGTGAAGTAAGGCTCGTTCATAATCTTTTTTTATTATTGCAGAGTTTGCTGCATTGAGGTTGGCAACTTCATCTTGCGGATACATTTCTGCTGCTTTTTCCCATAACTTGAGATGTGATTCGCTGTCTGATTCATAAGTCTGAGATAAGACGTAGAATTCTTCCAATGAGAGTTTTTGCGGAGCATTTTGCATCACAATCTCAATCTCTTCAGGCGTTACATATTCACGTATCACATACCCAATGCGATAGTCTGTACGACGTAATGCTGGATAACAATAGGTAAGAAGATATTTGTAGTCATCTTTCCAGTTGTTTTTAATATACCATTCTTTTTTGTCTGGTTCACGATCAGAACGTATGGCTTCCAATATTTCAGTTTTGTGAGGCAAATCAGATTCTTTCACGTAAGCTTCAAGGCCATCCCAGTTTTCTGGTTCATAAGAAGTTTTAATGAATCCTTTTTCAAAATGATATAGATCTTCGACATATTGTTTCAACGATTGGGTTCTTTCTCTAGCAAGACGCGTATTGTTTGCGTAGGAACTTTCTGGAGAAGCATAACCTTTTATTGACAGAGATGTTATGATGATGTCGGGGTCTGATTTAACCGAATCAATACTGCCAGTAATCTTTGCGAGTTCTATTGTGTTGTTGCGATATTCGGGATATATTTTAGTCTTGCTTACAGGGAAATCAATAAATGCGGTTCCACTAAGTTCTCGTGTTTTGATAACTTCTGCAATAGGACGAATATAGATAAGTTCAGGTTTATATGGTTCAAGGGGGAATTCTGCCAGCAACTTTTCATTGCTGCATAATACATCGCCGCAGCATCCGTAAACGGAATAATTAACTTCAACGGTACATTGTTCCATCCATTCCAAGAAAGCCACTTCAGCACGATAGTTCAAGGTGTCGGGTCTTTCATTTGCTTTAAACACCATATCATCGTTTCCTATTGGATTCATCTCCGGATTACGTTGATAGTATATGTATCTGTTACGACCATACACACCGATAGCCTGCAGGCTCAATGAGTCTTTCTCGCTTTTTACGTAAGGTGTAAATACTGCAAGTTCTGTTGTGGCGATGTCGAGGGAGGTAAAGTCGATGGTCATATCGATGAAGACAGAGTCGGCGTTACGTTCTATTGTGAGATTCTTGACTTTGATGCCGTGGATGCCAGTTGTTTCTGATTCATTTTTTGCGGAGGTGACTTGAATGCATAATGTCATCGCCGTCATTAACGTTAATAGTCTGAATACTTTTTTCATTGTGGTGATGCTTAGAAGAGATATATTATATTTACAGACATTTTTGTAGGACCGAAATAGTTGTGAGTGCCTTCGCCTATTTTTTTGCCGCATCCTGCGCATTTGAATTTCTCATAGTCAATGAAAAGATATCCGATGCCTCCTTCAAGTTCGAAGTTCCAGTGTTTGCTCAACATGAAAGCATAGCCATAGCCTATTCCGCCTCCGAAAGCATAACCTTGGTAACGTCGTGTCGAAAGGTCCGAAAAATCTGTACCTAAGAATGAAATGTTATTTTGTAATCCTCCAAGATTGAAAGAGCCTGCCAAGAGATGTGCGCTGACGAAATGACGTGAGAAACGGTCGCAGAACCAATAGCGTGCTTCAGGTTGGATGAAAAGATGTTTCCATTTTTTTTGGCTGTTGGTGCTCCATGCGTTGAAGTTGCCGGAAATGTCAAGACTCCAATGTGGCGATATGCCTACTTCAATTCCTGCGTTTAGTGTTGCAGTTGCGGAATATAAAATATTGTTCTTGACAGCAACTCGTTGTCCATAGATTTCACCCCCCCTCACCAATATATGAGCCTAAAAATAGCATCAGGAACAATGTAAATAACTTACGTGTCATTGTATGCGATTTTGGTGTTACAAAAACAATCTCTAGTTAAGCGAACTATATGCTTTTTTTATACAACTTTAAATTTTTTGCAAAAGTACAAAAAAAACTAAATTACAAGCCAAATAATATACTAAATTTACTTTTATATCAATTTTTTTTTCGCATGATTTTTAAGGTATCTTTACAAATATCCTTGCAAGTTATTTACAGATTTTTATTGAGATGATTTTTGTTTTTCCTGAGGGAGTACGAAAGCGAAGAGTTTAACTCTTCGCTTTTTTCTTTTTTATTTCAAAAAACTAAAATTTTTCTTCCTTAATTCAAAAATTTTTGCTTATTTTTGTATTTCAAACGACATATAAAATATGCCATTATGGAAAAGACAAAAGTGCTTTTTGTACATCAAGAAATAACACCTTATTTGGACGAGAATCCAATCTCATTGGTAGGAAGAAACCTTCCCGAAGGTATTCAGATGAAAGGTAAAGAGATACGAATTTTCATGCCTCGTTTTGGTAGTATCAACGAACGCAGAAATCAGCTGCATGAAGTGATCCGTCTCTCGGGTATGAATCTTATCATAAACGATACCGACCATCCTCTTATCATAAAAGTGGCTTCTATCCAAAAAGCGAGGATGCAGATATATTTTATCGATAATGACGACTTCTTCACAAAGCGTAAGTCGACGATAACAGATAAAGACGGCGTGTTCTTTGAAGATAATGACGATCGTACTGTGTTCTTCTCAAGAGGTGTGATTGAGACAATACGTAAACTTAACTGGTCGCCCGACATTATACATTGCCACGGCTGGATGTCGGCTCTCATTCCGATATATATCAAGAAGGTCTTTAGAGACAATCCTCTGTTTAACGAATCGAAGATAGTTTATTCATTATATGATGATGACTTTACAGAGACGTTCCGTGATGGCTTCGACAAAAAAATGAAACTTCAGAACATAACTCCAGAGGATGTTACTCATCTTCAAGACGCTAATTATGTTAATCTGATGAAGACCGCCTTGGATTTCTCTGACGGTGTCATTATGGGAAGCGAGAAGATAAATCCAGAACTCGAAGATTATGCAAGGTCATTAAATATACCTCTGCTCGAATACCAATCTCCGGAAAATTACGTTGATGCTTATAACGATTTTTATGACAATATAAAATAAGTAGTTATTTTGAAAACACGAAATTTATTATTAACAATACTCGTAGCATTGACATTTTTTGCTTCATGCAAGAAGATGCCACAACATATAGGCGATTCTTTACAACCTAATAGCAGCTACATAAAAGTTGCTTTCTCTGGCGAACACGATATTGTGGCTGAGACAGAATACATCGACTCTCTGAGTACTAAATCAGCATCATATTCACTCGTCGGTGACCTCAACGACCCTTTCTTCGGTAACTCTAACCTGAGCTTCTATACACAAGTTGGTCTTACAAGTAACAGCTTGATATGGGGCGAAGGCGCAACAACCGACTCCATAGTTCTGCAAATGATTTACGCAGGATATTACGGCGACACTTTGACACCGCTGACAATGAAAGTCTATGAAGTCACAGAAGATATGACAGGCGACTCATTGAAATATTATTCCAATACTTCTTTCAGTCACGACAATCTGTTGGCAGACTACACATTCTATCCGAAACCGAGAACCAAAAGTAATGTCGATGACGACTCACTCACAGCAGCTGTCGTAAGAATACCAATCGACAATGCTCTCGGTGAGAGATTTATCAACGATGCTAATAACTTCACTTCAAACAATGTCTTCATGAAATATTTCAAGGGACTTAATGTGTCGTGCGAACCAGCATCAGGAACAGGATCTATATGTTACTTCAACCTTCTCAATACAAAATCTTATCTGAGAATATATTATCACAACGACTATGATACTGCTTTCTACGATTTCAACGTCAGTGATAAATATGTAAGATTTAATCATTTTGAACATGACTACACTACGGCACAGGCTCCGATAATTTTCGATGATACAGCAAGCAACGAATATTTATATGTACAATCGACAGCTGGTGTAAGATCTAGACTGACATTCCCTAATCTCGCTCAATGGGCAAAAAATATGAATACCAATGTCCTTATCAACGAGGCGAAACTGATAATGACAGGAGCTAACGACATGATTAATGGCGTCAATAACGATACAGCAATGTTCACTCAGCCAGCTCAGTTGGTTGTTGTCAAAGCCAATGAAGATGGTTCTTACAGCATCCTGCCAGATCAGTTAGTAGGAACAAAATACTTCAACGGCATGTATGACCCAACGACAGATCAGGTATGGTTCAGAATATCGGAATATGTCCAAGACCTCGTGCTTGCCGGTCCTGAAGCTGAAAACTACGGATTGTTTGTTTATACATACGCAGGAGCTTTCAATGCAAAACGCTGGATCTATCACGGACCAGAAAGTCCCGACACTACAAACAGACTTCGATTGGAAATTATTTATTCACAAATAGACGATTAATTTATGAAAAAGATTTGTTTAATTTTATGTATCTTATTAGGTATGACAACACAAGCACAAGAAAAAGAAACATTGGTCTTAATCAAGACTACATTAGGTGACATCACCGTTAAATTATACAACGACACTCCTTTACACAGAGATAACTTTATCAAATTGATAAATGAAGGTTGGTATAACAACTCACCTTTCCACCGTGTCATCAAAGACTTTATGATTCAAGGCGGACAAAATGCAGACGGCACCGTTGATCCTGGCTATACAGTTCCAGCAGAGTTCCGTTCAAATCACTTCCATAAAAAAGGTGCTTTGGCAGCAGCTCGTCAAGGCGACCATGTAAATCCTAAGAAAGCTTCAAGCGGATGCCAATTCTATATCGTACAAGGTAACGTCCTGACAGACGCTCATATCCAAATGTATCAACAACGTTATGGTTTGAACTTTACCCCAGAACAAATCGAAGCTTATAAGACAGTAGGTGGTACTCCTCACTTAGACGGCGAATATACAGTATTCGGCGAAGTGGTTGAAGGCATGGACGTAATCGACAAAATAGCTAACGTAAAAACAGGCTATATGGACGTACCTGTCGAAGCTGTAACAATGACAGTTGAAATAATTAAGAATTAATAATTAAGAATTAAGAATGTCTGTAGACCGTAGCCTGTAGACTTAAAAAGAAGTAACGATGAAAGAAAAGATAGCTCAGATATTAGCAGAGATAAATTCTTTTAAAGCAGAAAGCAAAGAGGCTTTGGAGAATTTCAGAGTGACTTATATTAGTAAAAAAGGTGTCATTCCAGCATTGTTTGCCGACTTCAAACAGGTGGAGCCTGAGATGCGCAAAGAGCTTGGCATCAAACTCAATGAATTAAAAAACAGAGCACAAGAGATCTTCGATGAACAGACACAACAATTCGAGACACAGAATGTAGCTACCAACGACCAGGATTTGTCGTTGCCAGTAGATGCCATGAAAGGCGCTCGTCATCCCTTGTCAATAGTAAGAGAAGAAATCAACAATATATTTGAGCGCTTAGGTTTTGTCATCAGCGAAGGTCCTGAAATTGAAGACGACTTTCATTGCTTCACAGCATTGAACTTCCCTCCAGACCATCCAGCTCGCGATATGCAAGACACCTTCTTCATCAGCAAAAATCCTGATGTCTTGCTGAGAACTCACACCTCGAGTGTTCAAGTTCGCGCCATGGAACAAGGCGAGCCTCCTATCCGCATCATAGCTCCAGGAAGAGTGTTCCGTAACGAGGCTATCTCAGCTCGCGCTCACTGTATCTTCCACCAAATAGAAGGCTTGTATATCGACAAAGACGTTTCTTTCGCCGACCTCAAACAGACTCTCTTCCACTTCGTAAAAGAATATTTCGGTGAAGAGACAAAGGTACGTTTCCGTCCTTCTTATTTCCCATTCACAGAGACATCGGCAGAGATGGACATCTCTTGTAACATTTGCGGTGGCAAAGGATGTAATATCTGCAAACATACAGGCTGGTTAGAAATATTAGGATGCGGTATCTGCGACCCTAACATCTTGAAAGCTTGTAACATCGACCCAGAAGTATATACAGGCTTCGCATTCGGAATGGGCGTAGAACGTATCGCGATGTTAAAATATCAAGTCAATGACTTAAGATTATATTTTGAAAACGACTTAAGATTCTTGAAACAATTTGAACAGGCTTGAGACTAAAGACTACGGTCTGCAGTCTGCTGACAATAATAAGGCGAAGGTGAAGATTTAACTTTCGCCTTTTATTTTTGGTCGATAATTCATCTCGTCGAAGATATTCATTTCATGAAGTTCAATATCTTCAAGGATAGTGTCGATTTTCTTGTTCTTACCAAGATCAACAACGTATGCATGAACGACTTTTGGAATAGCTTTGATTTTATTCAGAAGAGATTGGAAGTCTGTTTCCTTGATATAATTACGTATTATCAACAGATAGTCGGTCTGTGGCGAGAAAGCGACCCATTTAGTATCCTGATTTGATAAAGCTACGAGATTGAAGGTATTAGAATTTTCTCCAGCGTCATAAAGATAGAAAGAGAAGAAATGCTCATCATCGGAAGAGATGTCTTTATATTTAGCTAAATTCATTTTTGCCACCTTATTAATATTCCACGCCAACTGATAATCGATCATGGCGGTATTGATACCAATTATTCTGATATCATCGAAAGGTTCTACAACGAATTTAGTCTTCTTTTTCATTGATCAGATATTTCATTCATCATCAGCCATGTCTTTTCCGCTGCCAATTGCTCGGCACCTTTTATAGAATGGTCGGCTGCTGTGGCATATTCTTTTTCATCTATTGTCACTTGAATATAATACAAGCGTTCATAGCCGGTTCCTTTGACATCAACTTGATTGAACACCACATGATGTTTTTTACGTTGAGCCCATTCGAGGAGTCGGCTTTTGTAATTGTTCTCACTTTTCTCTAATTCCTCGAGGTTGATATGAAGTCTTATGACTCGATTTACTATTACCTCATAAGCGAAGTCGTAGTCGAAGTCTAAGAACAGAGCGCCGGTGAAAGCCTCGAAAGCGTTACCTTCCATCGACTTCGATTTGCTATGTTCGTTTTTCTTGGAATAATGTATCAGATTATCGAAACCGAATTTCAACGACAATTTATTCAGTGAAGCGCGGCTGACGATCTTAGAACGCATCTCTGTCAGAAAGCCTTCCTGTCGCGTTGGAAATTTCTTAAAGAGGAACTCAGCTACCACCGAACTCAAGATGGCATCGCCGAGATACTCCAAACGTTCATTACTTACGGTATAACCCGACAATTTTGTCGACATCGACTTATGTGTAAACGCCAACTTATATAGCTCTATGTTCTTCGGATAAAATCCGAAAATATTATGGATAGAGACTGCTAATGCCCTATCAGACTTGTTTCTATATCTGAGGAAAGAGAGCAGTTCCAAAACTGAAATTATTGATATTTTTTAAATATTACACTTACGTTATGACCACCGAATCCGAAAGCGTTGCTCAAAGCATATGTCATATCTTTCTTACGAGCTTCCCAATATACGATGTCTAATTTAGGATCTATTGAAGGGTCGTCGTTGAAGTGATTTATTGTTGGTGGTATGATGCCGTCGCGCAATGTCAATACTGTAGCTATTGCTTCTATGGCGCTTGAGCCGCCGAGCAAGTGGCCTGTCATTGACTTAATTGAGTTGATAGGCATATTGGCGACATGATCACCGAAGAGCGAGCTGATAGCCATAGCTTCAGAGGTGTCGCCTGCTGGTGTCGATGTTCCGTGAGTGTTGATATGGTCGATGTCGGTAGGTTTCAAGCCTGCTGATTTCAGGGCGCGGTCCATACACAGCATAGCCCCTTTGCCTTCAGGATGAGGCGCTGTGATGTGATAAGCATCGCTCGAGAGTCCGCAGCCTACTATCTCACCATAAATCTTGGCGCCACGAGCGAGAGCGTGATCTAAGTCTTCCAAGACAAGACATCCGCAGCCTTCACCCATGACGAAGCCGTCGCGTTCTCCATCGAAAGGACGTGACGCTGTTGCCATATCATCGTTACGTGTCGATAATGCTCGCATCGACTCAAAACCTGCCATAGCAGGGACAGAGACAGCAGCTTCAGAACCACCGACAACGATAACAGGAAACATACCGTAATGAATGTAATTATAACCTTCAACGATAGCATTAGCTGATGAGGCACATGCCGACACCGTAGAATAGTTCGGTCCAAGAAATCCATTCTTGATAGAGATATGACCTCCAGCTAAATCAGGTAACAATTTTGGAATGATGAAAGGATTGAAACGGGGTGTCCCATCTCCTAAGGCATGGGCGGTCACTTCTTCATGAAAACTCTGAATGCCACCTATACCAGAACTAAAGACAACACCAACTTCCTCGAAATTAGTGTTGTCTTTAGTGATTTGTGAATCTCGGATTGCTTCGTCAGATGCTACAAGAGCAAACTGAGTATATAAATCCAATTTTCTTGCTTCTTTACGATCAAAGAATTGCAGCGGGTCGAAATTCTTAACCTCACATGCTATGCGGGTTTTAAACTTCGAAGAATCGAAACGTGTGATAGGACCTACACCATTAACACCATTACATATAGATTTCCAAAATTCTGAAACTGTATTACCTACTGGCGTGATAGCACCTAATCCTGTTACAACTACACGTCTCAACTCCATATTTCTTTATTTATCCAATATTTTCTTCAATATATTTTAAAGCGTCACCCACTGTAGAGATTTTCTCTGCTTGATCGTCTGGAATTGTAACATTAAATTCTTTTTCAAATTCCATGATTAACTCAACTGTGTCAAGTGAATCGGCTCCTAAGTCATTTGTGAAACTTGCTGTTTCTACTACGTCTTCAGGATTAACACCTAATTTATCAACAATAATTGACACAACTTTTTCTTTAACGTCTGCCATGATTTTAAAATTTAAGTTAATAATATTTTCTGCTCAAGAAAAAAAACTTGTTGCAAAGTTAAACCTTTTTTTTTAATCACAGCATTTTTTTTCAATATTTTGATAGTATAAAAAAATATTATTTGATTATCAGTTATTTATAACAGATGTTTTTATTGTGATGAAATTTACCTCAAGTATGCTTTTTTTTCTTACTTTTACTTAAAAATTTTCACGATGAAAAAACTGTTTCTTCTCGACGCTTATGCATTGATATATAGAGCTTATTTTGCCTTAAATAAAAATCCTCGTGTTAATTCAAAAGGTCTAAATACCTCGGCAATAATGGGTTTCCTTAATACATTGTACGAAGTGCTGAAAAATGAGAACCCAACTCACATAGGCGTTGCTTTCGACTTGGGCGAACCTATACGCCGAACAGAAAACTTCGCTGAATATAAGGCAAATCGTGAGGAAACACCACCCGACATCAAAATTTCTGTGCCTTACATCAAAGAAATCATAAAAGGTTTTAACATTCCTATCTTTGAAAAAGCAGGTTACGAAGCTGACGACATCATTGGAACTCTTTCTAAGAAAGCAGAAAATGAAGGCTTCACGACTTATATGATGACACCTGACAAAGACTTCGGTCAACTCGTGAGCGATAATATCTTTATTTATAAACCTGCTAAAGGTGGCGAGCCCGCAAAAGTTCTCGGTGTGAAAGAAGTGTGCGAGAAATTCGGCATATCACGTCCTGAACAAGTTATCGATATTCTCGGTCTCTGGGGCGATGCTTCTGATAATATACCTGGAATACCAGGAATAGGAGAGAAGACTGCTTCTAAACTCATAGCCGAATACGACTCCGTAGAAAATGTTATCGCCAACGCCGATAAACTCAAGGGTAAGATGCGCGAGAATGTAATTAACAATGCTCATAAAGGTATAATGTCAAAACAACTCGCGACAATAGATATTAATGTTCCTATAGATTTCAATGAAGGAGATCTTAAAGTGAAAGAACCAAATTATGAATATCTGACCGAACTTTTTGAAGAATTGGAATTTCGTACTTTCATGACGAGGTTCTTGAAGTCACCGAGTCAACGAGTCGCTGAGTCGCAAAGTAGAGACGCGTCAATGATACCTATTCAATCAAAAAACATTGACACGTCTAAACAAATCAATAAGACACCGAGTCACCGAGTCACCGAGTCAACAGACAATAACCAATTAGATTTGTTTGGTAGTTTTGATGAGCCTCAAGAAGTCGTTGAAAATAAGATAGAGTCAATTATCATTGATGATGAGAAAAAGCTTTCCGAACTTATTGATATTTTAAAGAAAGTTGATGCTTACGTTCTTCATGTCGATGAAACAGAATTGGTAATTTCACCCAATCTGCATGATGTATATAAATTGCTAATAGCCGGCAGCCAACGGCTAATAGCCTTCAAAGAAATCTTCTCTGATGAGAACAAGACTGTCATCGGTCATAATGTAAAATCGCTTATCACATTTCTCGCAAGACATGGCATCGAGTTGAAAAATAAATTATGGGACGTGATGATAGCTCATTATCTCATAGAGCCGGAACTGAATCACAGCTTGGATTATCTTGTTGACATCTATGCTACAAATAATGGTGACGCGATCTGGCAGCTTTATGATAAGTTTAAATCATTATTGATTGAAAATAACTTAGAAAATCTTTTCTATAATATTGAGATGCCATTGGTTAGAGTTCTGTCTAAGATGGAATCTAACGGAGTGAAAATCGATATTGAAGGCTTGAAACAAATCAGTGATGAGCAGGCGAAAGAGATTAAAGAGATTGAAAATAAGATTTACGAGATTGCGGGAACTACCTTTAACATTGGTTCTCCTAAACAATTAGGCGAGATTCTTTTTGAGAAGTTGGGTATAAAAGCTCCGGCGAAGAAAACTAAGACAGGTCAATATCCAACGGGCGAGGAGATTCTTCAGAAGATTATCGACGAAAGTCCTATCGTTCAGCTTATTTTAGATTATCGTTCCTTGACGAAGTTGAAATCGACATACGTCGATGCGCTTCCTTCTTTGGTTAATAAAGATGACGGTTTGATTCATACTTCTTTTAATCAGGCTGTTACGGCAACAGGGAGGTTAAGTTCTAACAATCCTAATTTGCAGAACATTCCTGTTCGCACCGACAAAGGTCGCGAGATAAGAAAGGCATTTGTCCCGCGCGACGACAATCATATTTTGCTCGCGGCGGATTATTCGCAGATTGAATTGAGAATCATAGCTCATCTCAGTGATGACCAAGCAATGCAGAATGCTTTCCGTGAAGGTTTGGATATTCATGCCGACACAGCCTCGCGTGTTTATAATGTAGCCATTGAAGATGTCACGCCAGAGATGCGTCGTAACGCGAAAGCTGTCAACTTCGGAATCATTTACGGAATGTCGGCTTTCGGTCTCGCGGAACGGCTGAAGATTTCGAGGAGTGAGGCGTCGCAGATTATCAAGAGTTACTTCAAAGAGTATGTCGGTATTCAGAGTTATATCGACTCGCAAGTTAATTTCGCGAAAGACAATGGCTTTGTCGAGACGATGTTAGGTCGTCGTCGTTATCTCAGAGATATTAATTCTGGCAATAGCGTGGTGAGGAACTTCGCCGAGAGAAACGCCATCAACGCTCCTATACAGGGCAGCTCTGCTGATATGATAAAGATAGCGATGATTGAGATTGACAAGGCTATGACGGCTCGCAATATGAAGTCGAAGATGATATTGCAGGTTCACGACGAATTGGTCTTCGATGTATGCAAAGAGGAGTTAGAGATGATACAGGAGATTGTCAGAGACAAGATGCTCAATGCCTTACCTCTCAGCATCCCGATAGAAGTAAATCTTAATACAGGAGAGAATTGGTTGGAAGCCCATTGATGGTTGATAGTTAAAATCCTATATAATTGTCTATCTTTCTTTTAAGCATAGTATTGCCGTTTTTCCATGGCAAAATTACATCCTTTTTGCCGTTTTTCCAAGATTATCCTTATCCTAATTTGTATATTATAACAACTATAACTATTGATTCTAAATTAAACCATCCCCCTGTAAAGTATATCTTTTTACACTTTTCCTATAAAATACCAAGTAAAAAAATACACTTTTCTAATTTTAGAAAAAATATCGGCTCGAGAATTCTCGAGCCGATAACAATGTCAAATCTCTAAATTGTTAAAAAATCATTCTGAATATGACTCTTCAACAACATATTCTGAATCATAGTTGAGTTCAGGACAATTTCCATCTTCATGATTCTCATAGGTGCCATAATATCCTTGATAAAATCCATCAATAAATGCATCAGTTTCTTCTGCTGTACAACTTGTGAAAGCTAACAATGATGTTATAGCTAAACTTGCTAATAATAATATCTTTTTCATTTTTAATAACTTTTTAAATTAAACAAAATTTGATTAGCCTCTTCTAACGACAAAACGTTCTGTGTTTGTGTAAGTAACACCTTCTATTGTAATACTTTTAATGCGAGTTCTATTTTTAACATCTTTTACTGAAGAATAAGAACCTTGTTGATTAATACCATTATCCCAATTGATATAGATAGTTCCACCTGATAAATTATATTTGCCAGTTCCTCTTCCGTCAGTAGTTCTTACTACGCAAGTTCCATCAGTGTATAAATATACTTCTTGCTGGTATGTTGTATTGACTAAAGTTTCACTGACACTTGCATAAAATCCAGATATTGTTTGAACTTCATTCTGTGTAGTTAAGGTGTTATTATTATTTTCCGCATTTAAGTATATAAATAATCCTAACACCAATGATAAAGCTAATAATACTTTTTTCATTTCAATTTTCGCCAGTTATATCCCATCGGCACGTCGGTTTTGGATAATTGTTTTATTTTTTGTGCCGGGAGATATTATGAGAAATATACACATAAAAAAAACGTGGCACTTTATCGCTTTCATTGGATGCTTTTAGGTCTTGGACTACCGTATCTCCCAACTACAACGAGTAAAGCCCACGCATATAGCGTGAGCGAACGTCGCCTTACTCTGGGAGATGTTATTTGAAAGTGTCCAAGTTTCAAAGCATCCAGTGTTAAGCTACTTCGCTTTCTTCTATTCTATGATGTGTATATTAAAATAGATTTTTTTATTTCATAGGCAAATGTCTTTGTTACGACTTATTTTCTTAGTGACAAAAATAATTATTTTTTTATTATAAACTATTTTTCTCTAAAATTTTAATTGTTAATTGTAAATTGTTAACTGTAAATTTACTTACTCTTCCCTCTTTTCTTGGAAGCATTATCTGGATTGGCGATGATATCCATGCAATCTTGATAGCTTAACTTCGTAGGGTCGTATGTCTTTGGAATCTTATAGTTTTGTTTGTTCATCGATATATAGATTCCGAAGCGACCTTTCAGCACTTTCAAGTCTTCGTTTTCAGGATATGTTGAAACGATATTATCTTGGTCAGTCTTACGTTTTGTCTCTATTATCTCCACAGCTCTCTCGCATGTCACCGTTGCAGGGTCATCCAATTTGGAGAGGCTATAGAAGGTGTTGTTATGTTTGATATATGGACCGAAGCGGCCGATGGCAATCTGTACTTCTGTACCTTCAAACTCGCCGAGTGTGCGAGGGAAGGCAAACAAACCTAAGACTTCTTCTAACGTGATAGTCTCTATGCTTTGATCTTTCTTCAAGCCAGCAAACTTAGGTTTCTCGTCAGAGTCGGTGTCGCCTATCTGAGCCACAGGGCCGAAGCGACCTATCTTCACATAAACATTCTTACCCGACTCAGGGTCGATGCCAAGATATTTCTCTCCGCTGAATTTACCTGAGTTATCAGATGTCTCTTCAATCTTCTTGTGGAAGTCTTTATAGAAATCGGCGATCATAGCGTTCCATTTGCACTCGCCTTCAGCCACCTTGTCGAACTCTTTCTCTACATTAGCGGTGAAGTTATAATCCACGATAGTGTCGAAATATTGAGTTAAGAATCTGTTGACGAGAACGCCGATGTCAGTAGGAACGAGTTTTCCTTTCTCGTTGCCGATATTCTCTTTTCCTATCTTTTCTGTTATCTTATTTTTCTTGAGGGTGAGAAGCTTATAGTTACGAACTTCACCTTGAATATCTTTCTTCTCCACGTAGCCTCTTTTTTGTATTGTTGAGATTGTAGGGGCGTAGGTAGAAGGACGTCCTATTCCGAGTTCTTCCATTTTCTTCACAAGGCTCGACTCTGTATAACGAGGAGTGTGGCGTGTGAAACGTTGTTGTGCTTCCATCTTCTCTAAGTCGAGTACTTGACCTACTGTGAGAGGAGGCAGCATTCCACTCGTTGTCTCTCCCTGCTCTTCATTTGTACTCTCGGTATATACTTTCAAGAAGCCATCGAACATAACGACTTCACCGTTTGCAGTAAATTCTTTGTCGGAATTAGATATTTCAATACTTACGTTTGTCTTCTCAATCTGAGCTTCTGCCATCTGAGAGGCGATGGTACGTTTCCAGATAAGTTCGTAGAGCTTACGTTCATCGGCGGTTCCTTTGATGGTTTGTTGGTCTAAGTATGTAGGACGGATAGCTTCGTGTGCTTCTTGTGCGCCTTTCGATTTCGTTGAGAATTGTCGTGTCTTGGCATATTGAGGTCCATACATATTTTCAATCTCTTTCTTAGCCGACATAAGGGCAAATTGTGAGAGGTTGACGGAGTCGGTACGCATATAAGTTATCTTTCCTGACTCGTAAAGCTGTTGTGCTATACGCATGGTGTTGCTCACGGAGAATCCAAGTTTACGACCAGCTTCTTGTTGTAATGTCGATGTCGTGAAAGGAGGAGCTGGCATCTTCGACAGAGGCTTCTTATCTATTGATTTTATCTTATATGATGCCTCTTTGCAGTTTTGTAAGAAAGCGAGAGCTTCTTCTTCTGTCTCGAAACGATATGGTAATTCTGCTGCTAAAGAATATTCTTTATTATCGACGGTGAAAGTGAATATCGCTGTCACACGGAACGAACTCGTCTGCTTGAAGTTCTTTATTTCTTCCTCGCATTCAACAATCAATCTGACAACGACCGACTGCACACGACCTGCGGAGAGCGATGGTTTCACCTTCTTCCAAAGCAAGGGCGACAACTCATAACCGACGAGACGGTCGAGGACACGACGCGCCTGCTGAGCAGATACTAAGTCCATGTCGATCTTACGAGGATTGTCGATGGCATGAGCAATGGCAGTCTTCGTAATCTCATGAAAAACTATACGACGATATTTATCTTCTTTTAATCCTAAGGTCTCATAAAGATGCCATGATATTGATTCTCCTTCGCGGTCTTCATCGGAAGCCAACCAAACCATCTCGGCTTTCTCTGCTATCTTCTTCAACTCGGCAACTAATGTCTTTTTGTCGGATGGAATGTTGTATATAGGCTCAAAGCCATTATCCATGTCTAAACTAAGATTCGATTTGTTCAAGTCTCTCACATGACCATAGCTCGACTTCACTACATAATCTTTTCCCAAAAAACCTTCTATCGTTTTAGCTTTGGCAGGAGACTCGACAATTACTAAGTTTTTTACCATATATATAATGTGTTTAATTTCAAAAAAAGTATAACGAAATAATAACGTTTCTCGCGTGCAAAATTACTACAATAAAAATTGTAATTTCGACATTTTTTTGAAAAAAATTTTCTTTTCAATATAAATCAATCAATTGTAAATGAAAATTAAGATAATTTTACATAAAAATTTTAAGAAAAACTGAAAAAGACAAAGTTAATTTCACTACTGATTGAAAAATAAATTACCTTTGCATTAAGAAAAAAATGGGATAATAACCAAAAAAGGAGTCAAGAAACAGAAAAATAATCGTAATTATATACACATTGTAAGTTTGGAAAAGGCGTTTTAGCTAACTTGTGATTCTTGAAATCTGGACAATTTCAAAAAACTAATCAAGGACAAAGCTTTAAAACGCTCACGCGTTATGCGTGGGCTTTGTTCGATTAATTTGATTAGTTTTAGGTAGTCCAGAACCTCAAGATCACAAATTAGGCGACATTGCACCACGCTCTTTTTTTTGTGTATGTTGTCAGAATGAGGTGCGTAATAAAAATTTATTAACATTTAAAACTATTAGAGATGAAGACATTAAAATTTACTTTTATGTTATTAGCAGTAATGATTTTTACATCATGCACAACGACGAAAATATCATATGAAGAATACATGACTCGTCAAGCAGAGCCTGTGATGATTAATCCTTACATTACTCCTACAATAGCAGATTTGGATATTTCAGAAACAAAAGAAACAGTAAACGAAACCTTTAAAAATGATCTGACTTTAAAATCGAAGTTTGATAATAAGAGTGTTGAGGCATGGAAAGAGGCTACTCTTGCAAAGATGATGAGAGAATTTAATTCTGATGTTATTGTAGCTCCAACATATAACGTTACAACAAGTAAAGATATGAAGAACATCACTGTGGAGATAAGTGGTTATCCTGCAAAGTATGTGAACTTTAGAAGCCTATCTGTCGCTGACTCTGCTGCCATGAGAGCTCATGCCATAGAGATTGCTAAAGGTGGTTTCACAGATTATGAGAGAATAACAGAAGTGAGAACCCATACTAACAAAAAGACATCGGAAACAATAGAGAAGATGAGCCGACTTGGAAATTTCTTTAGCATTGAGGCAGGCGCCAACTTGGGATTAATTGGTGGCGATAACCTTGTCTTAGATGTGCAAGGAGTATATGGCGTACAGATAAACAACTATCTCGGCATTGGAGGTGGAACGGGCTTCCTTACAACAGCCATCGATGGATTTGAAAAGGAACGCGCTATCTCTCTACCTTTGTTTGTAAACGTAAGAGGATATTTCTTTGAAAGTGGAGTAACTCCTTACTACAGCGTTGATTTTGGTTTCTTACTTCCTATCAAAAAAGCTAAATCTGAAAAAGTAATGGGAAGTTATGGCATAGCTGAATATATAAATCAAAATCTTTCTGCTTCTTTCAAAGGTCTTGCATTCTCTCCTGAATTAGGTTTGGCTTTCGGTAAGTTCCACGTGGGTGTTGAATGGAAGTTCTATAAGTCACATAGTTCTGTGACTTACAGCTACAATAATTTGCCAGATTATTACACAAGTAGCGATGTTAATGAATATTTAGATGATTATGATTTATCTGATAAAAAATATAAAGATGGCGATAACGCATTCTTCTTAAAATTAGGATTAACATTCTAATATAGAACGATTATAAATTGTAATGGGGAAAATTCTGTCATGGAGTTTTCCCTATTTTTATTTAAAGAAAGAATATTATTTTTATCTATATTTGCGAGATGTTATAATCTCATGTCATGAAGTAAAGTTTTAAGTTCAATGTCAAGGTTATTAAGTTGTTTTAAAGCAGCACGTCCGAGTGCTTTCAAGACGATATGGTGGCTCACTAAGATAATGACCTTATTATCTTTTGTCATTATGTTGTTGCAATATTTTGGCATCATCGAATGGCTCTCGTATTGGCTCACACCGATTTTCTCTCACTTCGGTCTTCCTGGAGAAGCGGCGCTCGCCTACGTCTCAGGATATTTCGTAAATTGTTATTCTGCTATTGCCGTGATGACGACATTAGACCTTGGCACACGAGCTGCTACAATATTATCTGTCATGGTCTTATGCTCTCATAATATGATTGTTGAGACGACGGTGCAACACAAAACAGGTTCTTCAGTATTAAGAATAGTAGCAATTAGGACTTTGTCGGCTTTCATATTAGCTTGGGTATTAAATAAAATAATGCCAGGCAGTTTTGAAGCATCCTCGATTTCAAATAATATTCAAGAGAAATTAACATTTGCGATAATGCTAAAAGACTGGTTCTTCAGGACTTTGAAGAACGTAGTTATCATGGCAGTCTTGGTTTATCTTCTTTCTGTCTTACAAAAGATTTTAACGGAATACGGCATCATAGAATATATCTCACGATTTTTAAAGCCCGTGATGATATTCTTCGGATTATCGCCAAAAACAGCATTTTTGTGGTTAGTCTCCAATACCTTAGGATTGGCTTATGGAGCAGGCATCATGATAGAAGAAGCCGAGAAAGGCATCACTACGAAAGAAGAAAACGACCTCTTAAACCATCACATAGGAATCTCACACAGCAACTTAGAAGACCTGCTATTGTTTGCAGCCGTCGGTGGCTCCTTCTTATGGATGCTGCTCTCCCGCTGGGCTATGTCGTTTTTGTTGGTTTGGGAGAGGAGGGTTTTTAAGTCACTAAGATACTGAGATGCTGAGATACTGAGATACTGAGATGCTGAGATGATAAGATTTTAAATTTTTTATTTAGTTTTTGATAGATAATTTATTAGTCGTGCTATTCCGACTGAGATCTGTTTTATTATACTTTGAACACGTTCCCTTTCATCAAAAGAGCAATATTTGAAATCTTCGCACAAATAAAGCATAGAATGGACTTCAGAACAACTTCCTTTGGCAATATTCAAAAAATTAACGTATTTGGCATTACTACCTGATTCCGCACCTTCAGCAATATTATTCATTACACTTATAGCAGCTCGCTGAATTTGATCTTTAAAACTATAGTCATTACACATTTTCATCATATCATAAATGATATTGACTAAAACTCTGGACTCCCTCCAGATATACATATTTTCAATTGGCTTCATAACTTTGATTTTTAAATTAAACAAAAAACATCTCAACACACTTAGCATCTCAGCACACTCAGCATCTTAGCATCTTAGCATCTCATTAATCGTTGAAATCGCCACTATCTCCACATTGTATTTCGACTTGTCAATTCCGCGGAGGTTATATTTTGATATGAAGATCTTCTCCATTCCGAGTTTGTCGGCTTCAGCTATGCGGGCTTCTATTCTGTTGACGGCTCGCACCTCGCCCGAGAGTCCCACCTCAGCCGCGAAGGCGTATCTGTTGCTGATGGCGACATCATCGTTCGACGACAATATCGCTGCCACCACAGCAAGGTCCATGGCCGGATCATCAACGCGTAAACCACCTGCGATATTGAGAAAGACATCTTTCGATGACAATCGGAATCCGGCTCTTTTTTCCAATACCGCGAGCAACATATTAAGGCGGCGGGTGTCGAAGCCGGTGCAGCTACGTTGCGGAGTGCCGTATGCCGCTGTGCTGACGAGAGCCTGAGTCTCTATCATCATAGGACGCAGCCCTTCGAGGGTAGCAGCCACGCTGATACCACTCACGTTTTCATCACGTTGGGAGAGAAGTATCTCACTTGGATTGGAGACCTCACGTAAGCCGTTGGCATTCATCTCGAAGATGCCGAGCTCCGATGATGAGCCAAAACGGTTCTTTATGGTACGAAGCATGCGAAAGCCATAATGACGATCGCCCTCAAATTGAATGACAGTATCGACGATATGTTCAAGTATTTTAGGTCCTGCTATGGTGCCGTCTTTGGTGATATGACCGATGAGAAATGTAGGTATGTGAAGCGACTTCGCTACCTTATTCATCTCGGCGGCAGTCTCTCGAATCTGACTTATGCTGCCCGCTGTTGAATCGACGGCTGACGACTCTAAGGTCTGTATCGAGTCGATGATGACGATGTCGGGTTTCGTCTCTTCAATATGTATGATAATATCGGAAGTATTGGTCTCTGTCAAGATGAGACATTCGTTATTTGTTATCCCAATGCGATCGGCGCGCATCTTGATCTGCTGTGCGCTTTCTTCACCAGAGACATAAAGCACTTTCTTATCATTAAGGTTAAGAGCCACTTGCAACAAAAGTGTCGATTTGCCAATACCAGGCTCGCCGCCGAGTAAGACGAGAGAGCCGGGCACAAGACCGCCACCTAACACACGATTAAGCTCTTCGCAATGCATGTCAAGACGAGGCTCTTTGGCAGCGCTAATATCATTAACAGAAACAGGCTTCGATTTGTTACCGCTAGAAAAATTCTTGCTCGATGACTTGCTGTCTTTTCCAACCACAACGCTATCTTCTACATAACTATTCCATGCCCCGCAACCAGGACAATGTCCTATCCATTTCGGTGACTCATTGCCACATTCCTTACAAAAAAATACAGTCTTAGTTTTAGTCATTTTATCGAATTATTTTTTTACAAAATTAAGAAATAGTTTATTGACTTATATATATATTTATTATAATTTTGTAGAAATTTTTTTTGAAAATTAAAATGTATTAAATATGAGGAAGGTTTACTTTTTCTTGATTTTATTTCTTGCAATGGGTATTAGCCTGAAAGCGCAAGAGATTAATGTCTCAGGTTTCGTAACATCTGTTGAAGATGGCTATGGATTACCTGGAGTAACGGTTTTAGTCAAAGGTAGTACTACTAATGGTACTGTAACAGGCATTGACGGTGATTACGTCATTTCTGTCAATGCGAAAGACACCTTGCAATTTTCGTATGTAGGTTATCAGACGCAGGAGATTCCTGTCAATGGTAAGAACAAGATTGACGTAGTGATGAATACCGACGCTATGTTGTTAGACAATGTTGTTGTTACTGCCTTAGGTATCAAACGTCAGAAGAGAGAGTTAGGTTATGCCACAGAAGACATCAGCGGTGAAGACCTGACACGTTCTGGTAGCGATAATGTTATTAACTCTTTGAGCGGTCGTGCTGCTGGTGTTCAGATTATCACCAGTGACGGTGTAGCGGGAGGTTCTTCTCGTATCGTCATTCGTGGTAACAACAGTATCTTCGGCGACAACCAGCCTCTCATCGTCGTCGACGGTGTCCCTATGACTAATGAGGGCGGCGTCACCGGTTGGGACGGCGGACAAGACTGGGGTACTGCGCTCAACAATATCAACCAAGAAGACATCGAAGACCTTAACATCTTGAAAGGACCTACCGCAGCAGCTCTTTACGGTGCTCGTGGCGGTAACGGCGTCGTTCTTATCACAACAAAGAAAGGTAAGAAACAACAAGGTCTCGGCATCAACTTCTCATCAACATATAAGCTGACATCGCCATACGGCTACCGTGACGTGCAAAACAAATACGGTGCTGGTGGTCCTGTCTCTTTCCTCACACCAACATTAACACAAGATGAGAACGGCAACTATATCTATAACGGCAACTATAGCATCGACAACGGTCCTGAAGGCGAGCCAACGAATACCACTTTCGGTTATTACGGCGGCGCTGTCTCCTGGGGTCCTGTCATGGACGGAACGACGATGCTTTGGTGGGACAGCGTGATGAGAGATTATACACCTCAGCCTGACAACCTCAGCATGTTGTATAAAAACGCTCACTCGTTCACTAACAACATCTCATTCCAAAACGCAGGCGACTTCGGTTCTATAAGAGTCTCCCTCACCGACGACCGCTCCAATGCTATCATCGACAACTGTAACTTAAGTCAGACAACATTCAATGTAGGTTCTGTCCTTAACGTATCAAAGAAAATAAAAGCTGACGTCTCTTTCACATACTTCGACTATCATCGTCTCAACTCACCGGTTCTCGGCGAGTCGTACAGCAACTTCAACAAAGGTCTTCTCTACAGCTGGCCAAGAAGCTGGAAAGGTATCGAAGCAAGTTCTTACGAACAAGCTGACGGAACTATGACAGAATGGGGTAACTATCCTTTCCAATATATCAATGCCAATACGATGTGGAGCTTCTATAATAACAACACCACTCTCGATCGTGACAAGGCTTACGGTTCTATCCGTCTCACCTACGACATCACAGATTGGTTGACATTGGCAGGTAAGGCAGCTCTTGACTTCAGCTTAGACCAATATGAAACAAAAAATAAACCTACTACCATCGACGGTATGACAAGCGGCTATTATAAGCAAAACTTATCGAGAGACTATACTCTTGACGCTGACTTCCTTTTGACAGCTCACAAAGAATATATATTCGGTACTTTGTTCAATGCTCGTCTCTCATTCGGTGGTGAACGTTACTACAGAAATATGTACGGAATGTGGGCAAGCACAGGCGAATGGGCTTTCCCTGATTTATATACATTCAACAACTACCTCAGCGGTGGTTCAAATCCTATCACAACGAATATGCTCCCTGGCGAGTCACGTTATGAAAAACAAGTCAATTCCTTATATGGCTTCTTGAATATTTCGTATAGAAACTTCCTCTTCTTAGACTTCACAGGAAGAAATGACTGGTCATCGACATTGCCGATGGATAACAACAGCTACTTCTATCCATCAGCTACCTTGAGCTTCATTGCTACAGAAGCTTTCAAGATCAACTGGGGTCCTATCAGCTTCTTGAAAGTGAGAGGTTCTGCCGCTATGACAGCAAGCGACGACAATCCATATCAGTTAGACTTCACCTATAACACAGGCTCATTCGGCGGTCAGTTGATGTCGACACTTCCAACACAGGTGCCACCTTTGCAATTGAAACCTCAACGTCAACGCTCTTTTGAAGTCGGTCTTGACTTCGGCTTGTGGGATAAATTGAATGTCGACTTCACCTATTACGACATCTACTCATGGGATCAGATCCTCGCTTCTCCAATGGCAGTGTCGTCAGGTTCAAGCAGCGCTCGTATCAATACTGGTATCGTAACTAACAAAGGTATTGAAGCCATCGTCAATTATAATGTGTTCCAGAAACCAAACAGCTACTTACAATTAGGTTTGAACTTTGCGAGAAACACCAACCGCATCGTTGACCTCGGCGGTGCCGATATGTATATCTTATCGGAAGTATGGGGTTCTAACGGTCCTGCCATCGCTGTTCAAGAAGGCGAAGAATACGGAACAATTTACGGTTGGGATTATGTCTATGCCGAAGATAAAAACGGTAATATGCGTCCTGTCCTCAACGAAGAAGGAACAGAATATCTCAAGACCAACCAACGCGTCCCTGTAGGTAACTGCGCTCCTTGGGTGACAGGTGGTGTCAATTTGAAATACAGCTATAAGAACTTCTCCTTATATGCCTTGATTGATGCTAAACTCGGTGGCGAGGTCTATTGCGGTTCTTACGTCATCGCAATGCAGACTGGTCAAAGCAAAGAGACTTTATACGAACGCGAAGGTAACGGTATGCCTCTCTACGATAACGAAGGTAACTTCTTAGGTAACTACGGCGTAATATTACCTGGCGTGCAAGTAAATCCAGAAACAGGTGAGGTGACAGAAAATGATAAGGTAGTACATTATTATTATAACTACATGCCTAACTTCGGCGGTTGGGGCAACTATATCTCAACACCTGGCATCTTGAACAACACCTGGATTAAGATGCGTGAGATAACTCTCAGCTACAACTTCCCTAACAGAATACTTGAAAAACTTAAAGTGTTCCAAAACGCTTCTATCTCTATCACAGGCCGCGACTTGTTCTATTTCTATAAGTCATTGCCAGATAATATCAATCCAGAAGGAACGCTCGGAACAGGTAACGCTCAGGGTCTCGAGTACGGCTCATTCCCAATGACACGTTCATTCGTATTCTCACTTAGATTCGGTCTTTAATAAATAGGAGAAATAAATATGAAAAAGAATATCTTAAATCTTAAAAACATATTATTGGCATCAACAATAATCGGAGTTCTCTTTTTGGGTTCTTGTACCAAAGGCTTCGAGGAAATGAATAAAAACCCGATGAGTCCGACAGGTACCGACATAGGACCTCTCTTCAACGGCGTGGTCAGCAGCCTCGCCTTGACATGGGACGAACAGTTCTATCTTAACAATGAAATATTCTATCCAGAGTCAGAACTCGGTGCTTTGATATCTGAGTCATGGGGTAACACCAGCATAGGCGTCGATGCAGTATGGAATAACTATTATCTCGCCCTCGCTAATATCCACGACATCGATAGAAGATTAGACGAGATGTGTGAAGCAACAGCCGACAACGAAATAGATGATAAGGTAAGAGCTCAGCTTATAGTTATAGAGGCTTACAAGACTTTCAAGGTGACAGATATGTTCGGCGACATCCCTTATTCTGAAGCTGGTTATATCTGGTATAATACTGTTGAAAACAGAAAACCAAAATACGATAGCCAAGAATCAATCTATAAAAGCTTATTGACAGAACTCGCATGGGCAAGAGACGTCTTAAGTAACGGTCAAGCTACTACAACATCAGGCAACGCTTACTATTCACTCGGAGCATACGATGTGTTGTATCATAACGATTATTATAAATGGGCTAAGATTGCTAACTCCTTAATCTTACGTCATGGAATGAGAATGTATGACAAAGACACTGAGTTTGCAAAACCATTGTTGGTAGAAGCATTCAACAAACCTGTCATCGATGATTATTACTACAGCGGCAACGGAGCTTTCGCTTTATGGCCTCAAACTCTCGGCAGTCAGTTCGGCGATCAAGGATGGTCTTTCCGCGAGCATAGAAATTTGAGAATGGGTGAGACTGTCTTCGCTCAGATGTCGAAAGCTACAGATTCTGTCGATAATAGAATTTTCGACCCGAGAGTATTCGTGTTCTTCGATACTAACAACAAGACAGCTGACTATCCAGAAGGCGCATGGAGAGCTTACCCACAAATAAGAGATAAGAACACACCAACAGAAGGCGGAACACCTTACTCTAATGCAAGAGACAAGAACTATGGCTTCAAAGGTCCTGCCTGCTTGTATTCTCCATTCAACTTCTATCTCATCCGCGACCATGTCTTCGTACCTCAAATCATGATAAGCCCTGCTGAAATAAGTTTTGTAAAAGCTGAAATGTTAGTCAAAGGTATTGTGCCTGGTGGTATCAGCGGACCTGCTGGAGCAGAGGGTCTCTTAACTAAAGGTATAGAGTTGTCGTACAATATGTGGTTGCAACTTCCAATATTTGGAACCGATGCTACCTATAAATACATATATCCAGAACTTCAAACTATTTTAGATGGAGGCGACTTGTACTCATTATCTTCGGCTTACGCCTCGAGAATACTTAACGAGATGATTTATAGCAATACGGAATTTGCCTACGATGATAATGCTTACTTAGAAGTCATTTATCAACAACGTTGGTTAGACCTGTTCCGTCAGCCTAATGAAGCATGGAATCTCGCTCGTCGTACAATGAACTCTGGCGCAACAACACCTACAACAATAGATCATCAGAAACTCGTTACTTACAGATTACCTTATCCACAATCGGAAGTTACTTATAATTATGACAATTATAACGAACAAGTTAAGAAAATGAGTCATGGTGATACAAAACAAACTAAAGTATGGTGGATGGAAGACAATATTAATAATTAAAACTGAAATAAAATGAAAAGATTGTTTTTAACATTATCATTGGTTTTGTGCCTGACAACAGTTAATGCACAAGAAGAATATATAATCAATTTCAATGATTATACAACGGGAACACAATGTCTTAACGGACAAGACAATTGGAATACACATTATCAGACAGCAGGTACTTCCGGCGACTTTGATGTCGATTATACAGCAGATGGTTTGTTGTCGCCAGATGAAACTGTCGCTGTTTTTTATCCTTACGGTGGCGCTGGCGTTGGTAGAACAGCCACTCGTAAAGCTAGCGAGAACTTCGGTTTCAACTTTAAAAACGGTGGTATCATCGACCTCGAGTTCGACATCATTCCAGCTTGGTGGGGTGACTATGTAGGCGTTGGCTACGATGCTGATGGCGACGGTCACGTCCTCGCTGGCATGACTGAAGGCGACGGTGGTGTATATCTCAGAATAGCAGGCAGTGGCAACGATAACCACCCAAACATCGTTCTTCCTAATGGTAACGACATCGTCATTTCCAATTACAGACAAAGCGGTTGGGCAAGATATAAGATGTCGTTCAACTTCGCAGCTAACGACGGCGCAGGTTCTTTGACAGTCTTCGTTAAAGACTTCGACGGCACTAACTGGGGAGAATGGATGCAACTTGCAGAAGCAACAGAACTCAACATGGGTCTGACACCAGGCTCAGGCGACTATCGCGATAACAAGATGTGGGACGCTATCTTCATGCACTGCCAAGGCGCAACAGGAGGCTTCGATAATCTGCTCGTACGTCAAATGCCTGATGGTAATATGCAGTATATCAATATGCCTGACATCCCTAAACAATTAACTATCAACCCACCTTATACCTTAGAAGCAACAACAACATCAGGTCTGCCTGTTACATTTGAATTAATCAGCGGTCCTGCTACCATCGATGGTAATATCTTGACTCTTACAGGTGAAACAGGTACTGTTACATTAAAAGCTTCTCAAGCTGGTGACGACAATTGGCTCCCTGCTCCTGACGTGGTGAAAACATTTGAAGTCATCGACCATACAGCATATCAGACTGACATCACAATACGTCGTCCTTATGATAACTCTAACGTATATCTGCCAGAATTGAAACCTATCATTTTGAATGCAAGCCTTCAAATTGAACATGCCGATGCTCTTCATTTTGAAAAAGTAGTTTGCTTGATAAATGGTGATGAAATTACTTTGACAACAGATTATCCAGACGATGCAGATAACGGTTATTTCTATGGATATTGGACTCCTTCTGGATATGGTGAACATAATATGACTATCTCTGTAACAACTTCTGGAGGTAATGTCACAGAAAAATCCTCAACATTTACAATCACTAATGAATATGACAACATGGATGTCGTTTCTTTTGATGGCGACCTTCAATGTACTCCTTCAATCCATTCTGCAAAAGGTAACTACGCCTTGCCAACTCATGTGGGCGCATTTAATAACATCAAAGCTCATTACGAACATAATTGTATCGATGGCAACTGTGACCCTTACGACCGCGTTGGTGGCGTGAAAGTGAGAAACTATCGTGGCGAATGGATGGAACTCTTCCGCTATACAACACCTTTCGGCGTTGAATGTGAAGATAATGTAGACGTGACAGACTTCTCATCAGTACTTCAAGGCTTAGTAGAGTTTGAACTCTATTTTGAGTCATGGGACGGAAGTGGCTATGAACCAACACTTACTTTTGAAATGACAAAAGGAACTCCTGATTATGCTTATACCAATGTCGATGAAATATGGTTCGATATTTATCCTTTCGGCGATTATGCAAACCAACAGCCTGTTCCTGAAGTAGATTATATCTTCACAGAAAATACAGAAGCTGCTAAATTAAAACTTGTCACCTCTGGTCATAACTGGTCAAGTGGTTCTAATAACACCAATAATACAGGTAATGCAGCCGAATTTTATGAGGCAACACATAATATCAAAGTTAATGGCACAAAAGTCTTCGACCAACATTTGTGGAGACAATGTAACCCTAATCCTGCAGGTTGCCAACCACAAAACGGTACATGGACTTACCATCGCTCTGGCTGGTGTCCAGGTAGCATTGCAATGGTTTGGGATTTTGATTTGACAGATTATGTGAAAGATGGTAACGCAGTTCTCTTCTATCAATTCGATCCTTCTTACTTAGACGAATGTCACCCAAATCACCCTGATTGTAAAGACGGTGTCACCTGCGTGAAATGCGACGCTCCAGATAATCCTGTTTTAAGAGTGTCTGGCAAGGTGGTTTCTTACAGTAACAATGTTGAAGTCCTCGAAGGCGGTAGCATTGACTTGCAAGAAAATTTCATAACTTACAATGTTGATATTTTCCCAAATCCAGCTTCTTCTACACTTAACTTCTCATCAGATTATGAGAATGGCAAATTAAGTGTTTTGATTCTCAACTCACAAGGTCAAGAAGTTAGAAGATTTGCTTTCGATGGAAGCAGAAGCATCGACGTTTCAGATCTCTCAAGCGGAATCTATTTCGTCAAGATCTTAGGAAACACAATGCAAACACAAAAGATAGTTATCAGATAATAAGTTTAATTTATAATTGATAATTAATAATGAAGAATGAAGAATTGAAAATCAACAATTCTTCATTCTTCATTATTAATTATTCATTCTTAATTCTTAATTCTTAATTAATCCTCCTACCTCGGAAGAGTCCCACTTGGGATTTCTTCCATCTCTTCTATATAGATTGTACGTTTAGGTGCAACGTAATTCTTATCGTAATATTCAGCAGGTTTCAACAGCTTACCGAAAGCAAATTCTTGTATCATGACGAGTTCGTCGTTATTCTTGATATATGCGTATTTATGGTCAGGATCGTCGTCCCAGTCATTCTCTGTAAATCCAAATGCCGAAGCATCAATTCTCATATTATAAGTTGTGATGACATCTTCTTTGCCGTCTTTTGTTGTGATGCTAAGTCTTTCAAGATAAGGCGAGTTGATGATAGAGTCGCGACGTTGTTGTGTGATGTCTGATAAAAATGCTTCAAAGCGGACGTCGCCGAAAGATGTCAAGAGGTTAAGCACGCGTATGGTGTCGATGTCGACATTACTTCCGTCGCTGAGACGTTTCATCTCGTAAGAATAACGTCCTTTTTCATTTATCACAAAACTATTTTTAGGGTCGTTGTTAAATTCTAATTTCAAAGAAGCGATGTCGCTGATGTCGTGTGAGAGTATCTTATGATCGCGCCAGTCTTCCTGATTGGTGCTGAAACGTGAGCTTATAAATCCTCTGAAACCGTGAAGGTGAACGATATAAGCTTTGTCGGCTCCTTCTTTAAGGACGTATGTTCCGGTATTGTCTTGTGTCACGTCACCGATAAAAAATACCTTGGTCAATTTTTCGTGAGGGAATAGTTTTATCTTGTTGAAGAGATTGATACGAGGGACAATCTGATAAACTTCCACTTTAGTATTTGTTCCAGCCATACGAGTGATGACGTTATTATGTGAAGCCAACGACACAGGCATCTTGATTCTCATCTTATCGAGAGTATAAAGCATATTATCGACCATGACAGGCTGTGCGTCATATTTATCGTTGACTTTCCAACCTTCGTCAGTTCTTCTCAGAAGCACCTGGTTACCACTTTTGTCGGCGAAGAAAAGTCGCGTCACAGAGGCTGTGTCGCGAACGGTGAAGTCGTATGCCTCGCCTCTTAATGTCGTCAGATAACGATTGTTCCACAAAAGCACTACGGCAATGACTATCAAGATTGATGTTATGATTATAGCTATACGATTCTTTTTCATGTTTTTAATTTATTTTGTAAATCTTCTTTTTCTAATTATTGCGAGAACTATACCGAATATTATCACCACGACGCTTGGCAACAGAACATTGACGACTTGCCATATAAGAGCGTCATTATTGATTTTATTTGCATCGAGGAGTCTTATCTTCAACTCACGATTTCTTACTTCAATAAGACCTTCGCCATCGACGAGATAACTGACAGCATTCTCGATGAAGTCCTTGTTTCCGTAAGTGATCTGTGTATATTGATCGAAGCCGAGCGGGAGAGGATAACCTTTAGGAATATGAAACTGGTTACGAATGAGGTCGCCATCGGCAACGACAATCATAGATGTCGGCTCGCTACTTGTCTTAAATCCAATCTCTTTAGACTCAACTATTTCTGATGTCATTCTGTTTGAATATAACGACTCAAACTCGCCTTTAAGGAGATACGCCACATTTTGGCTTTTTTGCGAGAACATACGTTGGTCGGGAGCTTGACGCAACATTCCGAGTGTGATGTAGGCAGGAGCTGCTGCGATATTGGTGTAGTTAGATGTTTTAAGCAAAGGTATTTTTTGTACGTCGGAGTCGGAGATGACAGGATCTATTGAACTTACGAAATCTGCTTTCAGAGGGTTTATGTTTTTTACGATGCTGTTGTCAGAAGCAGCGTTGAGCAGCGGGAAATAATACCAGTTGAAATATTCTATCTGAGCTTGTCCTCCCATCTGTCCTGTCCTTAAAGCTATCTTAGCGCTGTTAAGGTCGAGGAGAAGATTTTTGTTGAGACGTAATCCGTATTTGAAGAACATATCATCGAGATTGATGTCTAAGGCATTGCCTATCGTCGATTCGGAAGTTTGAAGGCTGTCCATAGTAGCAGATACTGGATCTATGAGCCACAACACTTTACCGCCGTGCATGACATATTGGTCGATGATAAACTTATCTTTCTCTGAGAAAGGTTTGGTTGGTTTTGCTATGATGATGGCATCGTAATTAGAGTTGATGACGATGCTGCTGTCTTTGGTTTCGGTTCTGCTGTTTAACGCAGTGATCTGCTCATCGAGAGTGACACGTTTTACGTTATATTTCTTTTGAAGTGTTCGTGTGATGTCATACACCTCATTCTCATTGAGTTCGCCATGACCTTCGATGAAAGCGATATTAGATTTCCTTTCTTGTGAAAGTTCTTTGATGGCGCTGATGAGTTTATATTCAAGATTCTGTGCCGAGTTGTTCAAGGCCTGACTCGACGATTCGCCCACGCCTGTGTCGAGGAGATCTAATGGTTTTTCTTTCTCTTGATAACTCACTAATGCACAAGGCCAAATCACCAACTGCTGAGCACCAGCATTAGTCTTGATAGCTAACTCCGTAGGGTTGAGACCGCTTTGATATAAAAGTTTATATGTCTCGTTTCTCTCGGCAGCGTCGTTGCTTTCTGAAGGATTGATAAATTCATAGTCAACGAATTTGCTATAAGCTCTGAACTCGTCGAGCATCTCTTTCGTCTCTTTTCTTAATTTCTTGAAACCTGCCGGAAATTCTCCTTCTAAATAAACTCTGAAATAGACATAGTCGTCGAGATTTCTTAATATTTCTTTAGAAGTGTCGGAAAGCGTATATCGTTTCTCGCTTGTCAAATCAAAACGCGTATAGACGAAAGAAGCGATGATATTAACGACAATGATAATTGTCAATGTGATGCCAAATGATATTAGCTGATTTTTCTTTAGATTCTTACGTTCGTTTTTCATCATTCCTCCTTTTACCATTTACGACTCGACAAGACTAATTTTGTCGATGACAAGAACAAAACTATCACGCTGATGAAATAAAGTATGTCGCGAGTGTCGATGACGCCACGACTTAGAGAGCTGTAATGCGACGACATTCCGAGATGCTGAATGAAAAGATCCACCTTGCCGAACAATGCCATCGAATATATCATGTCGAAGCCGATATATAAAAATCCGCATAAGAAAACGGATAATAAGAATGCAAGTATTTGATTATTGGTTATTGAGCTACAGAATAATCCTATTGAGACGAATGTAGCGCTGAGGAAAAACAATCCGATATAAGAACCCCAGATGCCTCCAATATCGACATTGCCGACAGGCTGACTGAGACGATAGACGGAGAAGAAATAGATGAATGTTGGGATTAAAGCTAAGATTACGAGCACTACGCCTGCGAGATATTTACCAAGAACAATCTGCCAATCCGACAATGGTTTGGTGAAGAGCATCTCTATGGTGCCTGTTCTTTTTTCTTCGGCGAAGCTTCTCATCGTCACAGCTGGCACCAAAAATAAAAACACCCATGGAGCTAAAATGAAAAGACTGTCTAAATTGGCATAGCCGAAAGTCATGATGTTGAAGTCGCTTTGAAAAACCCAGAGGAATAATCCAGTGATTAATAGGAAAACGACAATCACCATAATTCCTATCAAGGAACTTAAAAAGTTGCTTATCTCTTTTTTAAATAATGCGTACATATTTTAATTAATTAGCTTACAAAAATACGAAATTTTATTGAAAATATTGCACGGTTTTTAAAGACAACAAGTCAACGAGACAACAAGTCAACGAGTAATTGTTAATTGTTAACTGTTAATTGTTAATTGTTAATCAGCTAAATGCTTTCCAGATATTTTCTTCTGGTTTCGGTGCTGTCACTTCGATGGTTTGTTTCGTCGTCGGATGTTCAAACTTTATTTTATAAGCGTGGAGGCTTATGGAAGCGTCGGGGTTAGAACGAGGGAATCCGTATTTCAAATCGCCTTTTATCGGGCAGCCGATATGTGCCAATTGCGCTCTTATCTGATGATGGCGACCTGTGATAAGTTCCACCTCAAGAAGATAATATGAGTCGGAAGCTCCGATGAGACGGTATCTCAGCTGTGCCAATTTGGCACCTTTAGTATTTGAACTCACTATATACGACTTATTCTGAGCCTCGTTCTTAACCATATAGTTAGAAAGCTCGTCGGCTTCTTTAGGAGGTTTGTTCTTTACTATGGCGAGATACGTCTTGCTAAATTCGCGTTCTTTTATCTTCAATGTCATTCTGCTTAAAGCCTTGCTTGTCTTAGCAAAGATGACAGCGCCACTCACAGGACGGTCGATGCGATGAACCAAGCCAGCGTAGACATTACCTGGTTTGTTATACGCCTCTTTGATATAAGATTTCACGTCATCGAGAAGACATACGTCGCCAGTCTTGTCGCCTTGAACGATTTCCGAAGGCTCTTTATTGACAATCAGAAGATGGTTGTCTTCGAATAAGATTCTTTCTTCTATCGGCTTTCTCATCAATAATATTGTTCGTTTTCGTTAGGGAAGTTAATGTCTTTCACATCGTTGATATAAGCCTGAACGGAATTTTTTATTCCATCGTAGAGGTTGTTATATCTTCTTAAGAAACGAGGAGAGAAGTCGTTGCTGATGCCGAGCATGTCGTGTAAGACAAGCACTTGACCGTCGGTTCCGGAACCTGCGCCTATTCCGATGGTAGGGATGCGTAGCGACTGTGTGACTTCTGTTGCGAGAGCTGCAGGAATCTTTTCAAGTACGATGCTGAAGCAGCCTTTTTCTTGTAACAGAAGAGCGTCTTCTCGTAGTCGTTGTGCCTCTTCATCTTCTTTAGCGCGGACGATATAAGTGCCGAACTTATTGATACTTTGTGGCATGAGGCCGAGATGTCCCATAACAGGGATGCCAGCGCTGATGATACGTTCCACCGATTCTAAAATCTCGCGGCCGCCTTCCATCTTGACAGCGTTAGCCCCCGATTCTTTCATGATACGAATGGCTGAGTTAAGAGCTTCCTTCGAGTTGCCTTGATAAGTACCGAAAGGCAAATCGACGACGACGAAAGAACGTTTCACGGCGCGACATACAGAAGAAGCGTGATAAATCATCTCGTTCAAAGTGATAGGCAATGTGGTTTTATAACCAGCCATCACGTTGGAGGCGCTGTCGCCAACCAAGATAATATCAATATTAGATTCGTCTAAAATCTTTGCCATCGAATAGTCGTAAGCTGTCAGCATGGCAATCTTCTCACCTTTGTTCTTCATGTTTTGAAGCACGTGAGTCGTAACTAAAGATACGTTATGCGATAAATACATTTCATTTATTTTAAAACAACAAAAGTATATAAAAAAATAGTATCTTTGCCTATATTTAAAACTTATTTTTGCTATGAGAAAACTCGCGATAATTATATACGTCATACTTTCTGTAATTATCTTAAATTCATGCAATAACGATGTCAATATTTTTGCTGAAGGAGAGGAAGTCACAGTAGTTTATGGCTATCTTGATGTTGATGCCGATACCAATTATTTAAAGATAACAAAGTCGTTTACGGGTAATGCTACCGAATTGGCTCCAGATTATGCGGCAAGCAATTATGATTATAAGTTAGACGTGACGCTGACAGGAAAATTTGCGTCTAATCCTAATTTCGTTCAGACTGTCACTTTAGACACAACATCGATTTATAAGCCTTACGATCCTGAGGGGTTATTTTATAGCGGAAGAGATCAGGTGCTTTATTACACTACGGAGAAATTGTTAGATAACGAGGAATATCAGTTGGTTATAAACCGTAAAGACGGTGAAGTGATAACTTCTAAAGTCAAGACGATTTGTAGCTCTATTATCAGAAAGCCAACGCTCAATATCAATTTTGACTCGCCATTTACGAATCAAATCGAGTGGCGTTCGAGTAAGTTCAATCAGTTGGCAGCATATTATGAAGTGATAGGATATTTTCATTATAAACAGATAGATCCAGGATCTACCGACACCACATATCATAAGATGAGATGGTTCCTCGGTTCAGGGACTGGCGAGTCGATGTATAACAGCAGCACTTTGAATATGTTTGTCAATTACACTCCGAACACTTTTTATTCAAAACTTTCTGCTGATGCCAATATTGTAAATAATACTGAGACTTACACACGTCGTTTCGTTGATGGTTTTGAAATAGTCATAACCGCGACTGGCGAAGAGTTATACAATTATATATTAATACAAAACTCAGGAAGTGCCATCATGGATACACCTGAATATACCAATATTAATAATGGTGTCGGAATTTTCTCCTCACGTTCGGTATGTAGAAAGAAGGTAGATGTTAATGGTAATTCAATAAATGCTTTGATAAGAAACTATCCTCAATGGGGATTTGAGAAGCTACCTGGACAATGAATAATTTACAATTTACAATTAACGATTAGCAATTTACAATTATACATTGTAAACTGTAAATTGTAAACTCTTTCTGTCATTTTGTCATAAAAAATCATTGGCATAATGATTGACAAAAGCGTTGTCAGAAAAAATGAACAAATATTTAAACTTAAAATAGGAGAAACAAATTATGTCAAAAATTATTGGTATTGACTTAGGTACAACAAACTCATGCGTAGCAGTTATGGAAGGTAACGAACCTGTAGTTATCCCTAACAGCGAAGGTCA
>SUWV01000048.1 GCA_015061315.1 Lentimicrobiaceae bacterium | reverse complement strand
TTCTTCAAAGTCTTGAGACGATTTAAATATGTTGGTCTTTCTACCATATTACTTTTTATTACAAAGATATAAAAATAATGACGAAAAACAATAAAAATACAAAAAATCGTCATTATTTTGTGTCAATAATCAATTACTTGCATCTAATTAATTTCCACTTCATATAATCTTTTGTTATTTGTATAATCATTGGCATATAGAAAATATGCTTTGCCGTTATGGATTCTCAGGTTTTCTATAAAAGGAAATCCACCTAAGACGGAGACGGTTTCCGCAGTTCCTTTTTTAACGTCAATCTTTTTTATCGTTGTGATTCCATCTTCTGAAAAAGTAGTGTAGAAAGTGGAAGTCGCTTCATCGAGAATGACTTTCCTGTTCCATTTCTGAATGACTTTCATCTTGCCGCTCCAATGTTTGTATTTATGAAATGTCAAAGGTTTTTCTTTTATATATTCTCCTAAATGATTATATATTATTGTCTTGTCTTCATCGAAAGAAAACAAAACCAAAGCGGTATCTGTCTTAAATATAGGATTGTAGATCGGACGTTGGAACATATCGCTGGCATTTTCAAAACTACCGAACTTCTTCATATTAATCGCTAAGTCGCGTCCTTCATAGTTGACGATATGTCGTAGCAGATTCGGTTTCTTGTCGCCATCAGTATTGTAATAATTGTAATAAAGCTCGGTGTTATAGAAGAAATAATGTCCCGTAACTACAATACTGTCTGTGGCGCAGGCGACATTAGAAAAAGCCTTGAGGAAATTCTCAAGTGATGAATGATATAGCAATCTCATCTCCATAAAATCATTTTTTTTCATCAAATGACCAATCTGCCAAACTTCTTTGTTAGAAACGAGATGCATCTCTCCGTAAATATCTTTATATATGTTATAGAATTTGTTTGAAATCTTAATTTCTTTTAAGGTATCGCAGCTGAAGTTAAGGTGCAGCAAGGCGGCATTACGACGTCGTTTTGCTATCATATAAATTCCCTTTTCGTTAATCTCGTAATCTTCGATACTTATCACTTTGTTATCGTAAGCCACCCGCGGAATGTTACCAATAATCTCAATTTCTGGCAGAATCGTTGAAGAAATTTCCATTTTCAAGATAAGGTCTTTTGTAAAATCCTCTTTTTTAATGATATGATTTACGGTATTGTATGCGAGATGAGACGCAAATATGGAGTCATTTTCTTTTGATGAAAACAAAGTAAACCTTCCTGACTCATCGCTTACAGCCAGTAATATAGAATCTATGGAATATATCCCGACGTTTTCAAGAGCCTTATTTCTGTCGTCGAGACAAACACCTTTAATGACAGAATAACTATTTTCCTGAGCGAAAGTTATTATTCCGCAGAGGAGAAGCGTTATGGTTAGTAGTAGTTTTTTCATAATGTGTTATTTTTTTGCTGTGAGCCATGAGCTATGAGCTGTGAGCCATTCTGATTGCTCAAAGCTCGAGGCTCATTGCTCATTGCTATAGCTCAATCCTTTCAATATATGACTCGAATACATTCAAAGCGTTTCTTTTCTTGGTGACGGCATAAAGACTTCCTTTGTAAATGATTATCTTTTCTGTCATCCACTGGTCTGCATTTGCTACCGAACTCGTCTTTCCCGTCGTGACATCAATTTCATTTACAACAGAACCAAATATCGTATAGAATTTTCCGAATGCTTTGTCTTTATAAACCTTATGTTGCCAGAAATCTTCTTCAGTCGGATAAGTAATTTCACATTCATTGAGAAGATTCATACCTTCATCGTATGTAAGAATCTTGCCGTTAAAATGATCGAAATAATATAATTTGCTGTCAATTACATCAAGATGATTATCTTTGGTATGAAACCATGCTACCTTAACAAAGGTTTCCCAATCTTCAGCACTCGGGAACGCTCCAAAAAATTGAGGAAGTTGTTCCAGATAATTTATATGCCATTGTTTCTCTTCTTTAATATTACGATAAGATTTCGTATCATCACAAACAAACATCATCTCCTTTTCTTTAGATTCTTTTCCAATCCTGAAGAATTCAGAATAATATCCGTCAATCTTCAACTTATTGAAATAAATATATTTATCAGTAAAGAAAATTATATCTTTCACCACCTTATTATAACGTTCTTTCTCCGCAGGAAACATAAGCTCGTATGAAGAATTCATTTTCACCACTTGATAAACAGAATCTTTTCCTATCAGTTGGCAATTTTCAGTGCAATCGACTATAATTTCCGTTGCTTCAATATGCTTTGGAACGGAAATCGTGTCTATCGGATCCAACCATAAATCCTGAACTAAAATCCTGCATTCTTTCAAGGTGTTACCTTTTCTCTGAAGGACGAAAACCTTATCGTCAAAAATCTCGAAGTCGAACATCACGTACTTAGGGTCACTTTTCACTATTATCTTATCGGCACTCACGCCGACAGCTTCCAACATATAGTACGCTTCCTTCATCTTGAAATTAATCTCTATCGTATCGCGATTTGGAACAACGCTTACCAAAGTGTCTTGATAACCAATGCAAGTAAACAGCAAACCTACTTGTTTATCCGTTTTCGGCAACGCCATAATAAAATTTCCATTATCATCAGAACTCACGCCGAAATTGGTATTGATGATAGAGATATTTACATTCTTTTCCCTGACGTTTCCTTTAACGACAGAGTAATTATTATCCTGAGCGAAAGTCATTATCCCGCAAAAGAATAGGAGAGATGATATTAAAAGTAGTTTTTTCATAATGTTTTATTTTTTTA
The DNA here is from genome assembly GCA_015061315.1 of Lentimicrobiaceae bacterium. Classification (GTDB taxonomy): domain Bacteria; phylum Bacteroidota; class Bacteroidia; order Bacteroidales; family F082; genus Limimorpha. The sequence continues at coordinate 1,925 of SUWV01000048.1, read as the reverse complement.
GTCAACAGTCAACGGACAACAGTCAATAGCTTTTAGTATGAAGAGTTACAACCTAAAAATTACTAATTGTAAATTGTAAACTGTTAATTGTTAATTATTCTATCGCCACTTCATATAATCTTTTGTTATTTGTATAATCATTAGCATATAGAAAATATGCTTTGCCGTTATATATTTTCAATTTCTCAACGAAAGGAAATCCTCCTAAAACGGCAGAGTTACTTACTGTTCCATGCGCTACATCTATCTTCTTTAGTGTCGTAACTCCCTGATTTAGAAACACTGCATAAAACGATGAATTATGCTCGTCCATAAGCACCTTTTTGTTCCAGCCTTCAACGAGACGTACTTTGTTGTTCCAGCTGTTTTGTTTATGGAATGTCAGAGGAAAAGTATTCAGTTTTTCAGCTCTGTTGTCATAATGGTTGATGATATTGTCTTCAAAGTTAAATACAAATATCTCGTTATTCATATTAAATACTGGGTCATAAATTGGTTTCTCGAAAAGCACTTGAGCTTCGCCTCTCCATCCCATCGGACCAAACTTCCTTACGTTCTCCATCAACATGCAGCCTTCTTCCCATCTGATGTGTTCAAGGAGCGTTGTGTCAATTTTCTTTTCTTCGTTCTCACCGATGTCGAAATAGAAAAGTTCCTGACCTCTATTTGAATATAAATGAGTTATGATAACTTGATCTGTCGCTGCGGAAACATGAGCGTGTATATAATCGAATTGTTCTATCCTTATTCCCATCGTGAGGATCATTCCGACATATTCATCGCCACGCATCATCGTGCCTACCCAATAAGCCGAATCCTGACTCAGGACGTGAATTTGGTCATAGACATCTTTATAAAAATGGTCGAATTTACGAGGCAGTTCTATCTCGGCCAAAGTGTCGAAGTCATAAGAAAGATGAAGCAGCGAATAATTTCGCATCCTATGGGCGAGGAGATAAATACCTTGTTCATTCATTTCGTAGTCGGCGACGCTAACCACCTTATTATTATATGCGACACGAGGAATGTTCTCCACTATCGTCACTTCCGGAAGTTCGTAAAACTTCATGAACATTTTGACAGTAAGAGATTTATTTTTAATATCTTCTTTTTTGATGACATATTCCATTTCATGATAAGCCACATGACTGAAGTAAATGACATCTCCAACATTCATGGAATGTAAAGTCAGTTCGCCACGCCAATCGGAGATACCAAGAAGATAATCATTTTCAGAACGAGCACTGACGCTTTGCATCGGCTCATCGTTGTCATTGATTATTTCAACTTCAATATCAACGCTATTCTGTGCGTAAAGTGTCATTCCGTAGAGAAATAGGAGAGAGGATATTAAAAATAGTTTTTTCATGGTTTATTTATTTAAAGTTATTAGCTGTCAGTTATCAGCTTACAGCATTTGATAACTTATTTATTTTAATTATTCCGAAAACAAATTTATTGATAACACTCCATAACTTCACAACTCCATAACTCCATAACTATACAACTAAAATATTTCCCTCCACAAAGATTATAATTTTATTTTATAATTCCAAGTGATTTTGAAAATTTTCGGGGGGGTAATTGTTGATATACAATTATTTAAATTATTTGAAAGAAATATTATAAATTATTTCGTGACCTTTCGTGGACTTTCGTGCAATTTCGCGTAATTTCGTGGATAACTTTCGTGGACAAAAAAAGCGGCAAGTTAAAAAACTCACCGCTTCGTTTATTGATAATCAGTGTCTCTTATCATTTGTTTCTTTCAGCTTTGATTGCTGCTTGAGCTGCTGCCAATCTTGCTACAGGAACGCGGAATGGAGAACATGAAACGTAGTTGAGACCAGTGTTGTAGAAGAATTCTACTGATGCTGGGTCGCCACCGTGTTCACCGCAGACACCGCATTTCAAGTTGTTTCTTG
>SUWV01000047.1 GCA_015061315.1 Lentimicrobiaceae bacterium | reverse complement strand
ATATTCTCAACGCTGACGAGAAGAAACTTTCAATCGGTGTCACCGACAGTCCGCCTTTTATCATTATCGACAACGATAAAATCAGCGGTCTGACAATCGACTTATGGAACAGCATCTCAGATTCGCTAAATATCGATTATGATTTCGTAATAGCTGATAACGATAAAGTTATGGCGAATGTCACAGAAGGAGAAATCAATATTTCCATCGCTCCTATGATGGTTTCTTCTGCGTTTGGAAGCAGCACTTTTTTCACGCAGCCGTTTTACATCTCCAATATCTGTGTTGCCGTTGAAGATCATCACGAGTCGGGGTTCGTCACTGTTGTAAAAAACCTGTTTTCACTTTCTTTCTTAAAAACTATTGGCTTGCTGATGTTAATAAATTTTAGCATAGGAACATTGATATGGCTCGCTGAAAGGAATGATAATCCGGCATTCTCAAAAAAAATTAACGGCATAATCGACGGATTCTGGTGGGCGTGGGTGACGATGACAACTGTCGGTTATGGCGACAAATCGCCGCAAAGTAAAAACGGTAAGATACTCGCAACTATATGGATGCTCATCGCGATACTTATCATCAGCGGCTTCACCGCGACAATCTCTTCCGAACTTACGACTCATCGACTTCAGAACAACATTACCAATATTCACGACCTGCACAAGTTGAAAGTCGGCAGCATCGAGGGTAGGAGCAGCGATGTTTATCTCAATTACAAACATATAAAAACACGACAGTTTTCAACTGTTGAAGCAGGAATTGAGGCTTTGAAGAAAGGAGAAATCGACGCTTTCGTTGATGACGGTGCAACATTGAATTATTATTTCAATAAAAAAAACAAGATGCTTTCCGACAAGATAAAACTCATAGAGCTGCCAAACAACAAAGAGTATTATTGTTTCATGTCGTCAGACCCGTTTTTAGTTAACAAGATAAATCCTTATCTTCTTGCTTTCTTAGAGTCGGAACAATGGAGCAGATTGCTGAGAAAATACGGACTTGATGAATAATTGACAATTTACAATTCACAAGTGACAATTTATGTATGATGATTATGTTAAAAAAAATCTGTTGTCAGTTGTCTGTAGTCTGTTGACTTTTCTTATCTTTGCCGACAATCAAAATGCAGTAATTATAGAAGATAAAAAAAATTAATATATTATAAACAGAGCTTAGTGCTCTTGTTCTCTACGGTAGATTCAACGAGCAAGTGCAAAATTAATAAAAATGATCAAAGAAAGCTTTCTTTGGAGAAGAGAAATTAAGTTTTAGTCGAGGTCTTTGATTTATTTTATACTGTACATATTTGATATAATCATCGGATACTGTATTGAAATCCATACCTTTAGGCAAGTATTGGCGGATAAGTTTATTCGAGTTTTCTCTGTGCCTTTGCGGGAGAAAGAAAAAAATGGACGCAGCGAGCCACGTCCGTACAGTCAAAAGTTAAAAATTGTTAAAATTGTAAAACTGAAGATTTTTCTTTATACTTTTGCAAAGAAGGAGGTTGATGATGAAAGATGAAAATAAAATTGTTATTTATCAGGACGATAACGAGATAACAAGAGTGTCGGTGAGATTCTCCGACGAGGACTTATGGCTGACACAGAATCAGTTGGCAGAGATATACTGCACAACACAGGAAAATATTTCCATGCATATTAGCAATATTTATGCAGATAAAGAACTGGAAGAAAATCGAACTTATAAGGATTTCTTATTAGTTCGACAAGAGGGAAATCGACAGGTGAAACGAAACATCGCTCACTATAATCTTGACATGATCATTGCTCTTGGTTACAGGGTTCAGTCTCAGGTGGCAACACGATTCCGTCGATGGGCTACCGAACGTCTTCATGAATATATTCAGAAAGGTTTTGCAATGGATGACGAACGCTTGAAACAGGGTGGAAATCGTTACTTCCGCGAATTGTTACAACGTATCAGAGATATTCGTAGCAGTGAAAGAAATTTCTATCAACAAGTGACTGATATTTATGCAACAGCAACAGATTATGACCCTCGCAATGAAATGACTAAGGTATTTTTTGCTACGGTGCAGAATAAATTGCATTATGCGGTACATGAGAACACTGCTGCTGAAGTGATTTATAATCGTGTTGATAATGAGAAACCTTTTGTTGGCATGACGAATTTCAAGGGCAATTATGTTACCAAAGACGATGTGAAAATTGCAAAAAATTACTTGTCAGAGATAGAACTCCAACGACTTAATCTTCTCGTTTCGGGATTTCTTGACTTTGCTGAATTTCAAGCCTTGGAAATGAAACCAATGACAATGAAAGACTGGATTGACGCTCTCGATAATCAAATTATTGCGCATAAACGTAAATTGTTGGTTGGCAAAGGAAATATATCGCATCAGCAAGCGATTGAAAAAGCAGAAAAAGAGTTTGAGATATATCGTAAACGCGAAATGCAAATGCTTGAAAGTGATTTCGATAGAGAAATTAAAAAATACCTGAACTCTAACAATAATTAAATCATTTCATCACCATAAAATTCTTAAATTTGCAACTCTCAAACTGTTAACTATTAATTGTTAATTGTAAACTGTAAATTGTCAATTGTAAAATGCCTTTCATTGCGGAACTCATAAAATATAAAAGCTGCTCCATAGTGGGATTGGAGAAGAACACCGGCAAGACGGAGTGTTTCAACTATGTCATGCAGCGACTTCCTCTCGACAATATTCGCGTGGCGGTGAGTTCTATAGGCATCGACGGCGAGACGACAGACCAAGTTACCAAAACCGCGAAACCTGAGATATTCCTGAGAGAAGGCGTATATTTCGGTACGTCGGAGAAACATTATCTCACAAAACTGCTCACTTCAGAACTTCTTGAGATAAGCGACGAAAACACCTCACTCGGTAACATAGTGATAGGGAAGGCGCTCACTCCAGGAAAACTGCTGCTGTCGGGACCGTCATCGACCAACGGATTACGTCGCTGGATGAACGAGATGCAAAAATACGACATCGACCTTACCATCATCGACGGAGCCTTGTCGCGTTTGAGTCTCGCGTCGCCTGCCGTGAGCGAGTCGATGATACTTGCAACAGGAGCGGCTTACTCGGCTAATATCAACACCTTAGTGCAGAAGACGGCTTTCGTGGTGCAGATGATAAACTTGGAACTTACGTCACAAGAAAATTACGACACCTTTATTAATATTAACAATGGAGTATGGGCGATTGACGCTGACAATGACTTTGACATTGAGAAGAGATTGGTTGATCTGAAGGTTGCATCGTCTTTGTCGATTAATATCAATACCGATGGTCTGAAGAAATGTAAGACTCTCTATGTGAGCGGTGCCTTGACGGACAACTTCGTCAATCATATCAGACAGAATAAAATCTTCAACGAGACGGAGATCGTAGTCCGCGACTTTACAAAGATATTTCTTACTCCAATGACTTACAACACTTTTGTCAACAATAAACGTAAAATTACTGTGCTACAGAAAAGCAAGCTGATAGCAGTCTGCGTCAACCCGACATCACCCAACGGTATCGTTTTAGACTCCGAGAAATTATGTAAAACCCTATCGGAAGCGATCAATCTTCCGGTTTATGATTTGAAGAAAGTGTGATAATTACTTTACAATGACTTGATTGTCTTGTCAATCTGTCAGTTGCGTCTGTTGCTGAAGTCATTGTTTAATGTCAGAAGTAACTTGAAGAAAATTTTGTAACGACGTTTCGAGGGTGAAATAAAAATAATATCTTGTGAAATTCTTGGAAAGGATGTATATTTGCGTTTCGTAAAAAATAGGATATATGGAATTTAATAACTTTGTACTTACAGTCAATTCTTCAAGTGTTATCATATTGATGGTGTTAGCTTTAATTCTTCTCACCGCGACTCGTTTTCGTGGAGAGCACGCATACGCTGCTGCTATCATCGTATTCCCTAACGTCCCTGTTTATCTATATAATACAAGCGTGATGCTTGCTTGGCACAAGCTCTCGCTTTTTTTATTTCCTATCACCAACGTCAATCTACTACTGATGCCTCTGTTATGGTTGTTTGCCAAAAAGAGTTTCGACGACTCCTTTAAATTAAAGCCCATACATATTCTCCATCTGTTGCCGATGTTGATATGCATAGGATTAGGTCTCTCCATGACACCTGAAGAACGTTTAGCTTCAATACAATACGAGATGACAGGCGACACCACTTTCATAAACGATGTCAATTCTATTTTTGTATTCTTACAAATGGTCATTTATTTCACCGTCATTTTCCGTTTTCTGCATCGTACCAAAAAAGCTATCGGCGACACTCTCTCCGATGCCGAATGGATACAGAAAAGTTGGATTCCAACATTTGAATATCTCTTCGCGGCATTATTCGTTATTGTGATGGTTTGCTTCTTCATCTGGCCTGTCACAGGAACATGGCTTATCCAGATATTGAATGTCGTTGCTATGTTTTATTTGGTATATAATCTCATCGCTCACCCTGCGATGCCGATAAAAGAAATTCCTGTGAATATTGCCGATGATGATATATTAGAGACAGTTAATACAGAAACTCCATCAACACAGATTATCGACGAGGAGCAGATGAAAGAAATTTGTGAGCGCGCATCACGATATATGGAAGAGACCAAGGCTTATCTGCGTCCCGATATTTCGTTGGCTTTATTCGCTAAGGAAATTAACATCTCTCAACGTAAGCTCTCGCAAG
>SUWV01000046.1 GCA_015061315.1 Lentimicrobiaceae bacterium | reverse complement strand
GTTTGAGTCTCGCGTCGCCTGCCGTGAGCGAGTCGATGATACTTGCAACAGGAGCGGCTTACTCGGCTAATATCAACACCTTAGTGCAGAAGACGGCTTTCGTGGTGCAGATGATAAACTTGGAACTCACCTCACAAGAAAATTACGATACCTTTATTGATATTAACAGTGGAGTATGGGCGATTGATGAGGAAACAGGGAACGGGGAACAGGGGACTGGGAACGAGGTTAATTTGGTTGATTTGAAGGTGGCTTCGTCTTTGTCGATTAATATCAATACCGAAGGCTTGAAGAAATGTAAGACTCTCTATGTGAGCGGTGCCTTGACGGACAACTTCGTCAATCATATCAGACAGAATAAAATCTTCAACGAGACGGAGATTGTAGTCCGCGACTTTACAAAGATATTTCTTACTCCAATGACTTACAACACTTTCGTTAACGGAAAACGTAAGATTACCGTGTTGCAGAAAAGCAAGCTGATAGCAGTCTGCGTCAACCCTACATCACCCAACGGCATCGTCTTAGACTCCGAGAAATTATGTAAAACCCTATCGGAAGCGATCAATCTTCCAGTTTATGATTTGAAGAAAGGGTGATAATTACTTTACAATGACTTGATTATCTTGTCAATCTGTCAGTTGCGTCTGTTGCCAAAGTCATTGTTTAATGTCAGAAGTAACTTGAAGAAAATTTTGTAACGACGTTTCGAGGGTGAAATAAAAATAATATCTTGTGAAATTCTTGGAAAGGATGTATATTTGCGCTTCGTAAAAAATAGGATATATGGAATTTAATAACTTTATACTTACAGTCAATTCTTCAAGTGTTATCATATTGATGGTGTTAGCTTTAATTCTTCTCACCGCAACACGTTTCCGTGGTGAGAACGCATACGCCGCAGCCATCATCGTATTCCCTAACGTCCCTGTTTATCTATACAATACAAGCGTGATGCTTGCTTGGCACAAACTGTCACTCTTCTTGTTTCCAATCAGCAGCTCCATCAATCTTTTATTGATGCCTCTGTTATGGTTGTTCGCAAAAAAGAGTTTTGACAATTCTTTCAAATTAAAGCCTATTCATCTGCTTCATCTGCTTCCGTCGTTGATATGTTTGGGGTTATGTCTCTCCATGACACCTGAAGAACGCTTGGCTTCAATAGAATATGAAATGACAGGCGACACCACTTTTGTAAACGATGTCAACGCCGCTTTTGTAGCCATACAGATGATCGCTTATTTCGCAGCCATCTTCCGTTTTTTACATCGCACGAAGAAAGCTATCGGCGACACGCTCTCCGATGCCGAATGGATACAGAAAAGCTGGATTCCAACATTTGAATATCTCTTCGCCGCCTTATTCGTGATTGTGATGGTATGCTTTTTCATCTGGCCTATCACAGGTACATGGCTTATCCAGATATTGAATGTCGTTGCCATGTTCTATTTAGTATATAACACCATAGCACATCCTGTGATGCCGATAAAAGAAATTCCTGTGAATATCGCCGATGATGATATATTAGAGACAGTCAATACAGAAACTACGCCTACACAGATTATCGATGAGCAGCAGATGAAAGAGATTTGTGAAAACGCATCTCATTATATGGAAGAGTCTAAGGCTTATCTACGTCCTGATATTTCATTAGCTATATTTGCAAAAGAGATTAACATCTCACAACGTAAGCTCTCGCAAGCCATCAATGGTTATTTAAAATGTAATTTCTTTGAGTTCGTCAATAGGATGCGTATAGAGGAAGCGAAGCATCTTATGCAAAAATTAGACACCTCCGACTATAACATTGACAGCATCTATGCCGATTGCGGATTCCGCTCTCGATCCTCTTTTTATATGGTTTTTAAAAAAATGACAGGAAAAACCCCACTTTCTTGGTTAGAAAACAGATAAATCAGTCCAAACATCCGATTCTTGTACTGATTTAAGCCTATAAAACCTTTACTTTTTTTATTCTTTTCATACTTTTGCATCACATAAAAAGTAAGTTTTACCAGAACCTGCTTTCATAAAACAAGATGATGACCACGCTTTTTTATGCGAGTTATTAATTAATAAATGTACAACTAAACTAAATTAACTATGAAAAGAAAATTAATGCTAATTGCAGCTGTCTTGCTTCTCGGACTAACTAATGTGAAAGCTCAAGACTTGTTCAGTAAAGGTGCTATCGCAGTCAATGCAAGCATCGGATTAGGTAACTACAGCGGTTATAACATGGGAATCCCGCCTCTATCCCTATCCGCTGATGTCGGAGTCATCGATAATCTTATCGGCGACAACGGAAGTGTAGGTGTTGGTGGTTATGTAGGCTTCGCTACTAATTCTTACACCTATAACTACTACTCAAATTATTATTACAAAGCCACAGTCACAAGAATGTGCTTCGGTGTAAGAGGTAATTTCCATTATCAATTAAACGACAAATTAGACACTTACGCAGGCTTAATGCTCGGCCTGTACACCTACAGTTATAGTTATAAAGATAATTATAACGATGACTATTACAAAAATTATTACAGCAATTTAAATCATTCTGACATCGCTTTCTCTGCATACGTCGGAACTCGTTATTATTTCTCTAGAACCATGGCTCTCAACGCAGAGGTAGGCTATGGTTTTACTTACATCTCAGCAGGTTTAACATTTAAACTTAGGTAACTATGAGAAATATATTAATTATGGTAGCACTTCTCATGATGGGAAGTGTTGCCGAGTTGCAAGCGCAGGGCATCATAGGTCGCGCCGTAAGAAGAGCAGCATCTAATGCCATAGAACGTAATGTTACAAAACAGGTAGAGAAAGCTGTCGACAAGGCTGTTGACGAGGCTTTCGAAGAAATAGAAAAGGATATTGAAGAAGAAGTAGAAGAGATTGAAAAAGAGATAATTGAAACTGCTGAAGAAATTGAAGCTGTTCAAGAAGAGATTGAAAATGAAGAAGAAACTATCTTCAAAGACGCTGTCGATTTCGACGAATACGACTTCTCTATCGACTATGAACTCGTAGCCGATCCTTTCTTCGGTTATAAAAAAGGCGTGAAACTAACATTCGCCGACTTAGATAAAAAAGGTAAGCCTACAGCTCATACCATGAATGAGATTACCAAACTTGAAGGCGAAGCTCCTTTCAACTGCACCGTAGAATATACAGTAACACTTCTCGATGACAAGAAAAACTCTCTCGGCATCACGCCTATGGTACAGTCTTATAGCATCAGAAACGGCATCGTAACATTCGACGAAAATTCCTTCGCAGGACAGATGATGCAAGGCATGGATGTGAAAATCTCCGGCACCTTGTTCCGTCTCCCTTCTAACGCCAAAGTGGGCGACACATTCGAAGATTATTCCATCTTATTAAACATGGGCGGCATCAAAAGTACTGCTCACGTGACTAACATCAGAGTGACAGCCGAAGAGACTCTCACCATCGACGGCGTCGATATAGAATGTGTGGTGGTAGAAAATCATACTTCTACAAAAGCCATAGGCATCAAATCGGAAGGAACTCAGAAGATATGGTACGGCAGAGGCTACGGCGCTGTCAGAACTGAAACCTACGACAAAAAAGGAAAAATACTGACAACAAACGCACTTGTGGAGATTGACTAAGGACTAAGGGCTAAAGGCTAAAGATAAAAGATTTAAAATATGGACAAAGTCTGTTGTCTGTTGACTATAAAAATACATTAACTAACTTAAAAATTTTACTATTATGAAAAAGTTTATTCATCTTTTAGGATTAGCGATCTTATCGCTTTCAATGACAATTTCTTTAACCTCATGTGACCCAGACGATCCTTGGGGCAACGAACCTGGTTCCGGACAAACTCCTGGCGGCGGTGATGTCCCTGGTGGCGGAGGCGGCACCGACCCTACACAATTCAGCGGCAGCATCGATGTCAATACAACATGGCCTGACCTCGGTCTCCCTGTTGACTATGTGGTAAGCGGTCGTATGTATGTTAGAGGCAACGCTTTATTAACTATAGAACCAGGCGTGACTATCATGTTCGACGGTAACGACGGCGGCTTGACAGTAGAAGAGAACGCTGGTATCAGTATGGTTGGTACACCTGACAAACCTATCGTTTTCACCGGTCCTACAAATAATCCTAACAATGGCTCTTGGGATAATATCTTGATTCATTCGGTACGTAATGACAACCGTTTAGAGTATGTTCAATTTATTAGAGGCGGTTCTCAAGATGGACAATGGAGAGCTCCAGTAGAAATCAGAGGTAAGGTGCACATGAACAACTGCTTAGTTGATGGTTCTCTTTCTAATGGTATCACAACAGAATATAGCGGTTGCTTCTATAGTTTTGATAACAACACTATTAAGAATTGTGCTGACTATGCTTGGAAAACAGAAAATAACGCTTCATTGTATGAAGGCGTTGGATATAATAATATTTTTATTGCTAATGGCGAGAACATGATTTTTGTAGATCCATCTTATTATACTCTTGAAGATCATGTTACTTTGAAAAGAATGTCTATCCCTTATTATTTCCCTAATGGTTATGATATTAGAGAAGCATATAAATATACCATTGAGCCGGGTGTTACAATGTTATTCGGATCCAATCAAGGATTTATAATTTCAGAAGCAACAACCTTTATAGCAGACGGTACAATAGATGCTCCTATCACAATTCGTGGTTTAGAAGATGAACCAGGTTTTTGGAATGGTATTAGATACAGTAGTAATAAACAAGCTTCTATAATGAATTACGTGAATATTTCTGGCGGCGGCTATGGTAACGGTTGGTCTGAAAGCAATAACCTATACATTTATGAAGGAAGCGATAGACGTTTGACAATTACAAA
>SUWV01000031.1 GCA_015061315.1 Lentimicrobiaceae bacterium | reverse complement strand
TTTTGACTGCAAAGTTACCATCAACAATTTCAAATCAAAAAATCAAAGAACGCTTGTAATTAATTTATATTTAATAATTTAACTACTACTTGGCGAATTTTATCGCATCAGTAGTAATTATGAATTAAGAATTAAGAATGTACAATTAAAAATTCTTCATTCTCCATTCTTCATTCTTCATTATACATTATTATAAGGTACTCTGTTAGTTATTGATCTTCCGAGTGTCACTTCGTCGGCGTATTCTAAGGCGTCGCCAACGGAGATTCCTTTCGCAATAGTCGTTATGTTTCCCTTAAAATCTTTTAACACTCTTGAGAGATAAAAGTTTGTGGTATCGCCTTCTATCGTTGCTGGCAGAGCCAATATAATTTCCTTTATATCTTCTTTAATAGATCTTTCAAAAAGTTCATTGATGCGTAAGTCGTTAGGTGATATACCTTCGATTGGGTTTATGATACCGCCGAGTACGTGATATAATCCGTTGAAGGAGCATGTTCGTTCTATAGCGAGCACGTCTCTCATGTCGGCGACTACGCATAGCAGCGATTCATCGCGTTTTGGATTAGCACAAATTGAGCATAGAGGCTCATCGCTGATGTTATAGCAGCGTTTGCATAAGACAATATTATTCCTCATGTCACTCAGCGACTTACACAATTGATCTGTCTTAATTTTCTCTTCTCCTAAGAGATGTAAGGCAAGTCGTAAGGCTGTCTTCTTTCCAATTCCAGGCAGCTTCGATAACTCATCGACTGCTTTTTCTAATAATATTGATGAATATTCTGCCATTGCTAATCAAGTGTTTGAAATAATACTTGTTAATGTTTTGTGCTGATCTATGATTTTAAATCCTGTTGTTTCAAGTCGCTGCTTTGCTACATGACCGCCGCTGAATAAGATACAGTCGAAGCCACATTGCTCTGCGACTTCCGCATCGTGCAAGGTGTCGCCTATCATAAGGCATTTCTCAGGATTTAAGTTAAGATTTTCAACTACTTGTTTTCCAATGCTGATTTTCTCGCGAGCGTAATTATCCTTAATTCCGAAGATGCCATCAAAGAAATGTGTTATTCCAGCATTGCTAATCATCTTTCTCAGATTGTCTTCTTTCATTGCAGAAAGCACTATCTGACGATAATTATTATCCTTAAAAAAACTAAGTGTATCTATTACATCGGGGAACAACTTGAGGTCAGACTCGCCTGATGAATATAATTTGACATATTGCCGAGCTGGTATTTCAAAAGGTTCTTTGCTGAAGTCGAATCCAGCTTTCTCATAATAATTGATTACGGGAAAATCGAAAATATCTTTATATCTATCTAATGTTAAAATCGGTAAGTCTCTCTCTTTCAGTAAGACATTCACTGCCTTGATTGACAAGTCGAGGTCATCTAAAAGAGTACCGTTCCAATCCCAAATAATTGTATCGTACATCAACGGCAGTGTTTTGTATAATCTTCCATATTTGGTCTACCTTTGGCTTCTGCAATTTTAAAATAATAGCAAGCCATATCGTAATCGTTTATGCTTCTGTAATATAAGCCAATATTAAAGTAAGCCTGGAGATATTCTGGATCTATTTCTAATGTTTTGTTATAGTCTTCTAAAGCTTCATCTTTTTGGTAGATATTGTATTTTGCGCAGCCGCGATAGAAGTAGGCTTCGTGGTTTTTGTCATTAAATTTTATCGCTTTATCGAAATATTCTATAGCTTCCTCAAACTGAGAATGGTAGAGATAATCCATACCTTTGTCATAATATAATCTCGATTTTTCAGGATTATTGCCACAACTGATAAATAATAATAATGAAGCAAATACTAAAGTTTTCAACAGTCTTTTCATATAAATTTATTTTTTACAAAAGTAACAAAAAAATTAAAAGTAGAGCCAATGCCAGGTGAAATCTCTATTAGAATCAAACATAAGAGCAGGCAATGGTATCTTAATAAAATTCAATACTTTTAACGTTGTTTTAAGAAATTTATTATCTGTAGGTATTTTAGACAGGTCGATATCTGGTGAAATGATAAATTGTCGTGTCCTTGTATATTCTGGTATCATATTTCCATTATGCTGATTTACATTATAGAATGCACCTGTCATGCCTTCGCCACTATAACCAAAAGCTAAATTTATCCATGACGGAAATTTTGAATTTTCATTTAAAAATGATTTAATATTGAAGGAAAGCCATATCGTTTGTCCGTTATAATCTTTTAACATTTTTTCAGGCAGATTACTTCCGAGCAAGTCGGGACGATACTGAGGGAATTTTGTGTTATGATATGAATATTTCATTGATATTCTTTGTTCATGCCAAAGAGCCTGCTGTGTCATGAACAATCCTGTTCCTACAGCATTTGCAACGATGTCGCCCCACGAAAATCCCCAACCTGAAGATAATCCATCGAATATTTCTACGGTAGTAAGAAAAACGAAACCGACAGGACCTCCATATATTATGGAACGTTTCTCGTCGCAGCCTGCAAGACGAAGCGCCTCATAACCAAGAGTTCCGACATAATATGACGACATAGCATGACCAAATTTATCCATCTGTAGCCACTCCGCGTTGTCGTTATAAAAATGAAATGCGGATTGATCGTAACCAGCATACCAGAGAAAATAGAGTCCGCTCATTGAACCTGCATAAAGAGCCGCCTCTGTGCCAAGTACAACGCCAACATTCCTTTTAACTTGTTGACTTGTTGAGTCATTGACTTGTTGACTTTTAATATTCAACGATAAGAATGTCAATAATATGAGTATTATCTTTTTCATTTCCAAATTCTCTTTTTATTCAAGGCTTTTCTATATTTATTAGCATTGATATTATGCTCTCTGATATTTCTTGCAAACACGTGATAACCTGAAAGATCGTCTTTTGCACAGAAGTAGAAATATTTATGTTTTTCTGCATTTAGCACAGCATCGATGGCTGCAATAGATGGAATGCAAATAGGTCCTGGTGGAAGTCCTATATATTTATAGGTGTTATACGGAGACTCTATTTCTTTGTGAACATCTAACACTCGTTTAATTTCAAAATCACCTATTGCAAAAACCAGAGTAGGGTCGGCTTGTAACAACCAATTCTTTTTTAATCTGTTAAGATAGACGCCTGCAATACGTGGCATCTCTGAGATTTTCGTAGTTTCCTTATCTACTATAGAAGCCAATATGCTTACTTCAATAGGTTTTAATTTAAGATTGTCGGCTTTATGTCGGCGTTCCTCGTTCCAAAATCTTTTGTACTCGTTGATCATTTTTTCAACGAACTCATCAGCATCTATATTCCAATATAATTCGTAAGTGTTTGGAATAAATAAAGATGCGTAATTATGACTATTAAATCCCATCTCTTTGAGAGAATAGTTGTTATTTACAGCACTGATAAAATCCAAGGAATCGAGTTCCAATTGTTCGTCGATACGAGAAGCTAATTGTTCTAGAGTTCTTATATTATTAAAGGTGAATCTGACAGGAGTCTGACTTCCTGAGCGAAGCATGTTAAGTAGTTGATTATTATTCATTCCATCTTTAATAACGTAATGCCCCGATTTGATATATTGAGGATAATCCAACTTTTTTGCTAACCACTCAAAAGATTTTTTATTGATAATGACGCTATCTGAATAGAGTATCTCTTTTATGTTCTCGAAGCTGTCGTTTTCATATATGTATAAGGAGTAATTTTCATTTGTCTCGACATTAGGATTCATGATAGCCTTATACATTTTGGCGAATATGAATATAGAAATTATTATGAGTACGCTGAGAGTTATGAATATCAGACGTTTAGCTTTTCTATTCTTTTCGAGATGTTCTTTATAGTATGATTTTATAGTTTTCATTAAAAGTTTTTGTTAATATATTGAAATTCAAGTTCGTCAATAAATCCATTTGTAGTTCTTATCCATTCTTTTCGCAAGCCGCATTGTACGAAGCCAATTTTCTTAAACAAATTGATACTGTCTGCATTAAGTTCATCTATAAGGCAATAGACTTGTTTAAGCATGAGTGTGTTAAAGCAATAATCGAGGATAAGTTCTAATGCTTCGTGTGCATAACCTTGTTTTCTATAATCCTTTTGCAGAAGTATTCCAATTCCAGCTCGCATATGTATTGGATCGAAATCGTACAAATCGATGCAGCCGATATTTGTATCGTCGTCTTTTTTTTCTATGATAAAACGTATCTGTCTGATAGAGAAGAGGTCGTTATTATTAAGCAGAAATTGTTCTATTTGATATAAGGAATATGGCATATAAGTCTCGCTGACTCTCCATATTTCTTGGTCGTTTTCCCATTTATAAATCAATTCAGCGTCAACAGGTTCAGCTGCTCTTATGATGATATTTTCGTTTTGTGCGAACATGATAAAATTTTATTATGCAAAGATAAATATTCCATCAAAGACATGAGTTGCAGGACCCGATAAAATTACATTTTTAAATTGACCGTCAATTTTATCGAAGCGTACGTTAAGCTTAGCAATCTGAGTATAAACGTCGATGTTGTTTCCGCCGAACCACAGCGAAGCGGCTATAGCAGAAGCAGTTACTCCAGTACCACAGGCGAGAGTCTCGTTTTCGACGCCTCTTTCATAAGTCCTAATACGAATCTTTCCATCTTCGTTTAATAAGAAATCTACATTGACACCATCTTTTGAGATATTCTTGTCATAACGAATCTTAGCACCTTCAGTATTGACATCTAAGTCATGCCAATTGTTAATTTTTTTAACATAATGCGGTGAGCCTGTATCTATTAAAAGGCTGTTTTCTTCCAATTTATAAGACAAAATGTCACACATTGACAGTTCAACATGATATTCGTTAAAAGAAATTAAGGAGACACTGACATTATGTATGCCATCAACGGCTTCATAAGTAGCCTTATCGTTTATTATGCCTTGACGATGAGCAAAAGCAGCTATACAGCGACCTCCATTACCACAGAAAGTGCTTTCCTTACCATCGCAATTGTAGTATTTCATCTTAAAATCATAATTGTCAGAAGGTAGTAATATTATCAAGCCATCAGCTCCGATGCCGGTGCGACGATCACACATATTATATATTAATTCCTCCGTCAATAATATTTGGTCATTTATTGCGTTTATCATGATGAAATCATTGCCGGCACCATGAAACTTGCTAAACTTAATGCTTTGATTTATAGAGTTTTTCATAAAAGTATTCTGTTTTAAAACCTTGTTGCTTTGGCAAGAATTTTGATTGTAAAAATAGTGATTTTTTTAAAACAAACCATTATAGAAACAATAATCTTTACCAATTAAAATCAGGAAGGATGTCTCCTGAATATATTTAAAAACAATGACAGACATCATTTTTTATTAACTAACTAATTTTTAAAGTATGAAGAATAAAACGAAGGCGTTATTTCTTACATTATGTGCTGCTTTGATAGCACTAAGTATCCTGACAATCAATCTTTATTCATCTCAAAAGGAGATAAAACAGTCTATTGCAAATGCAGAGATGCGACTGAGCTCCGACAACGAAAGTACAGTTCCATCAGTGAAAACCAACTATATGTCGTATGAAGATGGCGACAACTTCGTAGATGCTGCTGAGAAGACCGTCAACACTGTTGTTCACATCAAGACTGAGGTTGTTTCAAAAGGCAACAGCTATTATGATTTCTTTGGCTCTTTATTAGAACAATTATACGGAGGACCAATGCAGATGCCCAACAATGTATCTGTTGCGTATGGTTCTGGCGTAGTGATATCGCCTGATGGATATATTGTAACAAACAATCACGTTGTGGAAGGAGCAAGTAAGATTGAAGTGACTTTCAATGATAAACATAAGAGAACCGCTACCATAATAGGAAATGACCCAAGTACCGACTTAGCCTTGATAAAAGTAGAAGCCTCTGATTTGGAATATCTTGCTTTTGCCGATTCCGACGAAGTGAAAGTAGGAGAGTGGGTGCTTGCTGTTGGAAACCCATTTAATCTTACATCTACCGTAACTGCAGGTATAGTGAGCGCTAAGGCTCGTAACATAAATATATTAGGTGATGGTAGCACTATTGAATCCTTTATACAGACTGATGCCGCGATAAATCCTGGTAATAGTGGCGGCGCTTTGGTAGATATGGATGGTAATCTTATTGGAATAAATGCAGCTATCGCTTCACGTACTGGTAGTTACGAAGGATATTCTTTTGCGATACCATCTAATATAGTCAAGAAGGTTGTTGAGGATTTCTTACAATATGGATCTTTACAAAGGGCATATCTTGGCATAAGTATCGTTGAGATAACTGAAGAACTTGCTGAGGAAAAAGGGATCACTGAGATGTCGGGCGTATACATCATGAATGTTGAAGAAAGAGGCGGTGCTAAAGCAGCTGGTATCAAAGAAGATGACATTCTGCTCAGTGTCAATAATATCCCAGTCAATTCAAATTCACAACTGATAGGTGTCATTGGACAATATCGTCCAGGTGATAAGGTAAAAGTAAAGGTACAACGTAAAGACGAGATCTTGGTAAAAGAAGTGACGTTGAAGAATTTGGAAGGAACAGAGGAGATGCACAAAGAAGGAGAAAGTTTCTATAACGAAGTGTTAGGTATCAAAGTGAGACCTCTGTCATCATCAACGAAGAGCGAACTTGGAATTAATTACGGTTTAGAATTAGTGGAAGTCAAAGAAGGAGTATTCAAACAAAAAGGTATTACCGACGATTTCATAATATTATCTGTCAATTATCAAAAAGTAAGCTCTGAAAATGATCTTAAAAAAGCCTTGAACGCCGATAGAAACGGTAAGATTCGTATTGAAGGCACTAATTCTACGGGAACTTATAACATCACATTCGAGTTCTACCGCTAAGAATCTGTCCGAGAAAATAAGTCCACGAAATTACGCGAAAGATACACGAAAGGTTTTAGCGCTCGATTAGTGTAATTTAGTGGACATATTACCAGCGAAAGAATAAGTCCACGAAATTACGCGAAAAATACACGAAAAATTTAGCGCTCGATTAGTGTAATTTAGTGGACAATCGGATCGAACAATTTATAATGTTATTTGTTAGAGTAAAAGTAAGAATAGATATGAGACAGTTAAAAATTTCGAAATCAATAACGAATAGAGAGTTAGGTTCGTTAGATAAATATCTTGCTGATATAGCGAGGGAGGAGATGGTGACACCAGAAGAAGAGGTGTTGCTCGCTCAAAGGATTAGAGAGGGTGATGATATTGCACTCGAGAGATTAGTTAAAGCCAATTTAAGATTTGTCGTTTCTGTTGCAAAGCAATATCAGAATCAGGGATTAAGTCTTCCAGATTTAATTAATGAAGGCAATGTCGGTCTTATCAAGGCTGCTCAGAGATTTGATGAGACAAAAGGTTTTAAATTCATTTCATATGCAGTTTGGTGGATACGTCAGTCTATATTACAAGCTGTGGCGGAACAGTCGCGTTTAGTACGTCTACCATTGAATCAGGTCGGAGCCTTGTCGAAGATAAAAAAGACCTCAACGCGATTAGAGCAGTTGTATCATCGCCAGCCTACTACCAAAGAAATAGCTGAGGAACTCGACTTGCCAGAACATAAAGTCATGGCAGCTTTTAGGATGAATGCTAAAGAATTGTCAATGGATGCGCCAATAGGAGAGGACGAAGATATGTCGCTGATTGACACCATCATTCCTGAAAGTTCAACATCAACTGATGAAAATCTTATTCGTAATATAGATGGTGCAGAGATACGTCGTTCTATGTCGATACTCAGCGAAAAAGAACGCGAAATATTGAATCTTTATTTCGGCATTGACGTTTCGCATAACTATACTTTGGAAGAGATTGCATATCGACTCGACCTTACAAGGGAAAGAGTGCGGCAGATTAAAGATAAGGCATTGAAAAAATTAAAACAAAATCCTAACAAAAGTCTTCACAGACTATATTATGAGTTATGAATATTATCCCGTATCATGCGGGATTTTTTCATTAAAAAAAAGCTATAAATTGTCTTTCATTTGTCAATTATATTTACTAATTTTGCAACCCGTCTAATAGTGTACAATTTTTATAAAAACCCTTTTTTCAATGAAAAAGACCAAATACATTTTTGTAACCGGAGGCGTTACGTCATCCTTAGGTAAAGGTATTATTTCCTCATCTTTGGCAAAATTGTTACAAGGAAGAGGCTTTTCAGTGACAATTCAAAAACTCGATCCATATATCAATATAGATCCAGGAACCTTGAACCCATACGAACATGGCGAATGCTTCGTAACTGAAGACGGAGCTGAGACAGACTTGGACTTGGGTCACTACGAACGCTTCTCAAATACCGCAACCTCTCAAGCTAACAACATCACGACAGGTCGTATCTATCAAAGCGTCATTAATAAAGAAAGAAAAGGGGAGTACCTCGGTTCAACAGTGCAGGTTGTTCCTCATATCACCGACGAAATTAAAAGAAGCGTCAAACTTCTCGGTCATACCGGCAAATATGATTTCGTTATTACCGAAATCGGCGGAACTGTGGGCGATATAGAATCATTACCTTTTGTTGAAGCTATTCGTCAGATGCGTTGGGAAATGGGTCAGGATTCAGTAGTGATACATCTTACCTTAGTGCCTTATCTCTCCGCAGCACAAGAACTTAAAACTAAACCAAC
The DNA here is from genome assembly GCA_015061315.1 of Lentimicrobiaceae bacterium. Classification (GTDB taxonomy): domain Bacteria; phylum Bacteroidota; class Bacteroidia; order Bacteroidales; family F082; genus Limimorpha. The sequence continues at coordinate 22,483 of SUWV01000031.1, read as the reverse complement.
ACAACATTCTGTTAAATTATTACAAGAACAAGGCGTTCAGCCTGACATCATCGTATGCAGATGCGAGAAACATATATCAGAATCAATCAAGTCGAAGATTGCGTTGTTCTGTAATGTCGAGAAGACTTCTGTCATAGAATGTATCGATGCAGACTCAATATACGATGTGCCAATCTTAATGATGGAAGAAGGTCTTGACAAAGAGGTTTTGAGAAAGACAAACACTCCTATATCAGAGAAAGTAGATATTGAGAACTGGAAAGAGTTCTTACATCGTCTCCATAATCCAAAACATGAAATCACAGTGGCATTGGTTGGAAAATATGTAGAGTTGAAAGATGCATACAAATCTATACGCGAAGCCTTGATTCATGGTGGCGTGGCAAACGAGACAAAAGTTCATATCAAGAGTATACACAGCGAAGAGATCACAAGAGAAAATGCTAAGGATATTTTAGCAGGTGTCGATGGTATCTTAGTAGCTCCAGGTTTTGGCAGCAGAGGCATTGAAGGTAAAATCAATGCAGTAGAATATGCTCGCGTCAATAAAATACCTTTCATGGGAATTTGTCTCGGAATGCAATGCGCTGTAGTTGAGTTCGCAAGAAACGTCCTCGGATATGCTGACGCACATTCACGTGAGATGGATTCTAATACAAAACACCCAGTCATCGACATCATGGCTGAACAAAAAAATATCACCAATATGGGCGGTACAATGCGTCTCGGTGCTTATCCATGTAAAGTTAGCGAAGACTCTAACCTCTTTAGGGCTTACGGCGAGACCATGATTTCGGAACGTCACCGCCATCGTTATGAATTCAACAACAAATACATAGAGGAGTTCAAAAAACACGGCATGAAGATCACTGGCATCAACCCTGATACAAATTTGGTTGAAGTGGTAGAAATCGAAGATCATCCATGGTATGTGGCTTCTCAATATCACCCAGAATATAAGAGCACTGTGGCAAGACCTCATCCAATGTTCGTGGGATTTGTTGAAGCAATGTTGAAATATCATAATAAAAAATAAATCAATAAAACACTAAATTTTATCATCGAATAATAGGTGCAAAATAATGTAAAACAATTTCTTTATATTACTTTTGCACCTTTAAAAATTAAATGAAATTATATGGATAAAAATTCTCTTATTGGTATCATCCTCATTTTAGCAGTATTAATCGGTTGGTCAGTATGGATGACTCCATCTAAAGAAGAACTCGCACAACAACGTCACATTCAAGACTCTATCTACAGAGCAAACAGAGAACGCTTCGTTAAAGATTCAATAAAGATGGCTGAAGCTAATGCCATCATGGATGAGAAAAAAGTCACTGCAAAAGATGAATCATACGCGGCTCGCTACAATCAATACGGTTCTTTCGCTGATGCATCGGTAGGTAACGACAAGACTTTCGTTCTCGAAAATGAAGTCCTTAAAATGAAACTCTCATCTAAAGGTGCATACGTAGAGACCGTTGAACTTAAAAATTATAAGACCTACGACTCGCTTCCTTTGATAGGCTTCGACGAAGAGACTTCTAGATTTAACTTAGAATTTATAGCCGACGGTAAAGGTATTAATTCATACGATCTTTACTTTGAACCATATCTCAACGGCTTCCCTTACGAAGGTGATGAGACAATAGATATTAACGGCAGAGACTCTGTTGTGATGTCGCTACGCGCTTATGTCGATGACGCTAACGGAAATAAAGATCTTAACAAATATTTAGAATTCCGTTACACAATGTACAAAGATCAATACATGGTAGGATTCGACATTGTGTCAAACAACCTCAAAGGCATCATTCCTTCAAACACTCGTTTCATGACGATGGATTGGGCAGTCGACGTACTCAAACAAGAGAAAGCAGGCGACCGCATCAATGTTGAGACCATATATTATATGTATTCCAATAATGACGTGGAAACTCTTTCACAGACAGAAGTCGCTGAAGCCGAAGAAGAATTAAAATCAGGCTTGAAATGGATTTCATTTAAACAGAAATTCTTCAGCTATGCACTTATCTCAAAAGACAGTTTTGATGACGTTTTCGTTGAGATGCATACCAAATCGAGACCTTCAAATAGTCGTTACCAAAAATCAATGAGTGCAAATATTGAGATTCCTTTCGACGGATTGAACGAAGATAATACTATCGCAATGTCATATTATTTTGGACCTAACGACTTCAAAGAATTAAAACAATATGACATTAATCTCGAAAAACAAATTCCTCTCGGTGGTAAATTAGTAGCATGGATCAACAGACTTATCGTCATTCCTGTATTCGACTGGTTAGGACAATATGGCTGGAATTACGGTATTGTAATCTTGATATTGGCTCTCATTATCAAGATATGCCTTATGCCTATCGCTTTCAAATCATATATGTCATCAGCTAAGATGCGTGTCTTGAAGCCTGAAATTGATGAGATTAACGCAAGATATCCGAAACCAGACGACGCCATGAAGAAGCAACAAGCTATCATGGATCTCTACAAGAAAGCAGATGCAAGTCCTATGTCAGGTTGTCTCCCGATGTTGTTGCAAATGCCTATCTTAATCGCAATCTTCCGTTTCTTCCCTTCAAGTATAGAATTGCGTCAGCAGTCATTCTTATGGGCTGATGACTTATCAGTATACGATAGTATCTTGGATCTTCCTTTCAATATTCCATTCTATGGCGATCACGTCAGTTTGTTCACATTATTGATGACTGCAGCAACTTTGCTTTACACCTATATTAACAATAAGCAAATGCAACAGGCACAAGGCGACCAAGCTATGCCAGGTATGAAACTCATGATGTATCTTATGCCAATCATGTTCCTTGGAATATTCAACAGCTACTCCGCAGGTTTAAGTTATTATTACCTCTTAGTAAACTTGTTCACATTCTTACAGATGTATCTCTTCAAGATTTTTATCAACGAGGACAGACTGCGCAAAAAGATTGAACAAGCAAAGAAAAAACCTGTGAAGAAATCTAACTTCCAAAAACGCTTGGAAGAGATGCAGAAACAACAGCAACAACAAATGAGAAGATAAAAATTTAAAACAAATAAAAATGTCGCCTAAAATCTTAGACGACATTTTTTATTTTGTACACATTCGATGAGTAATGTGTTTGTAAATTATGATAGTTAATTATTCCAAATACGTATATCCGTATAATCCTGAACGATAGTTGGACAAGAACTCTTTACCTTCTTCAACAGTAATCTTTCCTTGTTTAACACAACTCGTGACCCACGACTCAACAGTTCTTACCAATTTCTTAGGACTGTACTGAACATATTCCAAGACTTCTGCCACTGTCTCACCATCGATAATCTGGTCAATGTAATAACCTTTCTCATCAACAGAAACGTGAACTGCATTTGTGTCACCAAACAAATTATGAAGGTCACCGAGAATTTCTTGATAAGCACCTACTAAGAACACTCCAATATAATAAGGTTCTTTTGAGTTATATGAATGAACAGGCATAGTATGCGACTGATTTTTCGTCGTAACGTATGTAGATACTTTTCCATCAGAGTCGCAGGTGACATCTTGTAAGGTAGCCATTCTGCTTGGCTGTTCATCTAATCTATGAATTGGTATGATAGGGAAGATCTGATCTATAGCCCAAGCATCAGGCAATGACTGGAACAAGGAGAAGTTACAGAAATATTTGTCGGCTAATAGTTTTGGTAAATTATTAAAATCTTCAGGGATACGTTTTAATTCTGAAGTCAATTGATTTATTTCTCTTGCTATCGACCAGAACAATCTCTCTACTTTAGCTCTCGATTTAATGTCTAAAAGTCCGAGGCTGAACAAATCCAAGGCTTCTTCTCTAATCTGTTGAGCGTCGTGCCATGTCTCAAGCATCGACGATTGTTTGTTAGTAAGCTTATCCCAAGCCTCATTTAATTCATGAATCAACTCATGGTCGTCTTCATTAATTTCCTCATCGTCGTCCCATTCTGGCAATGAAGCTGTTTCAAGAACTTCAAAGATAAGTACAGAATGATGAGCTGTCAGCGCGCGTCCCGATTCGGTAATGACATTAGGATGAGGCAAATCGTTTTTGTCGCAGGCATCAGCAACAGAGAATATCACGTCATTTACGTATTCTTGAATACTATAATTCACGCTACTTGCACTACTCGAACGTGAGCCGTCATAATCAACACCTAAGCCACCTCCAACATCTACGAACTCTATATTGAAACCCATCTTATGCAATTGAACATAAAACTGAGCGGCTTCCTTCAAGGCGATCTTAATACTTCTGATTTTTGTAACCTGACTTCCAATATGATAATGAACAAGTCTCAAGCAATCTTTCATATTATTCTTCTCGAGATATTCAAGAGCCTCAAGAAGTTCTGATGTCGTCAGTCCGAACTTACTTCCGTCACCACCTGAGTCTTCCCATTTGCCACTGCCAGAACTCGCCAATTTAATTCTCACACCAATACTTGGAACTACCTTTAATCTTTTTGCTACACGAGTTATAAGCTTCAGCTCATTAAGTTTTTCAACAACGATGATAATCGTTCTACCCATCTTTTGAGCAAGAAGAGCTAACTCAATAAAACTCTCGTCTTTATAGCCATTACAGATTATCAAGGAGTTAGTGTCGGTATTAGAAGCTATAATGGCATGTAACTCTGGTTTAGAGCCTGCTTCAAGACCTATATTGAATTTCTTTCCGTGACTTACTATTTCATCTACGACAGGGCGCATCTGATTGACTTTGATAGGGAAGACTATAAAGTTTTGTCCTTTATATTCATACTCCTGAGCTGCCGACTTAAAACAAGAATCGATGGTTTCAATGCGAGTGTCGATGATGTCGGGGAAACGTATCAACATAGGAACAGAAACATCACGGAGCTGTAACTCGTCGACCAATTCTCGTAAATCAACAGAAGCACAACCTTCACGAGGCGTAACTACAATATTTCCTTTTTCATTGATAGAGAAATAATTAATGCCCCAATTATTGATGTTGTAAAGTTCTGCTGAGTCTTCAATGCGCCATTTTCTCATAATTATAGTTACTTTTTTAGTTAAAATGTATTAAGAATTAACGAAATGCAAATCTAATAAAAAAAACACATACTTAATATTAATATCAAAAAATTGTTATCAAATTAAAAAATAATTTCCATTGATTGAACCATTACTATGTATCGTTGTTTAGGAGAAAAAAACAACAGATTATGAAAAGATCAAAATTTATTTTTGCAGTTTTAAGTGCAATGTTAATGTACCCTCATTTTGTTAATGCACAAGAGGAAATCATCATCACTAAAAAGCACAATCATCATCATGGAGAAATGTTGATTATCAACAACGACCATCCTCACGACAGTATGTATGTCATTATATTTGAGGAAAATGCACCAGAAAGATTTAACGCGCCCAAGACTCCATCATTCGCTTTCATGAGTAAAAATCAGAAATATTTGATGGGTATCGGCGGCTACGTAAAAGGAACTATATCAATGGATTTCAACGGCGCTATCAACAATCCCGCTTATTTCACCACATCAGCAATTCCAGTAAATCCAGCTCCAGGTAATGATAAGTTATTGCAATTCAATGCAAACCAATCATCGCTCTTCTACAATCTCGTCTCTCTTTCCGATAATAAGACTAAATTTGGAGCTTACGTAAACATGAATTTCTCAGGTCAAAACTATACGCCTCAAATTCAAGACGCCTATATCACGTACGGTGGTTTGCTTCTTGGTAGAACGACAAGTATCTTCACTGATGCGGCAGCAATACCTCCAACCATCGATGCAGAAGGTCCTAACGGCTTGACTTACAAAACAAATAATGTAATCAATTATAGAAGTCATTGGGGCGAAAGAAAACGTTTCAGCACTGGTGTAGGTCTCGAAATGCCAACTACGGATTTTACGGTATCTAACAATCAAAGCATTACAAATCAATTTATTCCTGATATTCCTTCTTACATACAATATGCATGGGGAAAAGGCAATAGCAGTCATGTCAGATTGAGTAGCATCATTCGTAATGTAAATTATCGTAATAATCTTCAAGACAAAAACAACATTATTTCAACATACGCATGTCAATTAAGTGGTTTAGTTACAGTTAAAGAAAAATTGGTTTTCTATTATCAATTAGCTTACGGAACAGGTATTACAAGTTATATTCAAGATGTTAGCGGTTTGAAATTAGACTTTTTGGCAAATCAAATTATTGATATAGAAAACAAAGATGCCGGCAAGTTAGATCATGTCAATTCAATGTCATACTATGCAGGCGTGCAATATAATTTCACACCTCGTGCCTTTATGTCGTGTACTTTCAGTCAGGTTGATATTGATGTGCCTGATAACTACAAAGATACAAATTTGTACAAAGAAGGATATTATTTAGCAACAAACTTTTTCTGGTATGCAAAGCCTAATGTTCAATTTGGAGCAGAATATCTTTACGGCAAGCGCGCAGATCAAAATGACAACTGGGGACAAGCTAACAGGCTGCAAGTCATGTTACAATACAATTTCTGATAAAATAATTAAGTTAATGTTTTTTTCATAATGTGGCTGTTCTTTTTGAACAGCCTTTTTTGTATGTTTGCAAAAAATAATTAACAATGAAATTAATAATTGATTGTGGTTCCACAAAAGCAGATTGGGTTATTATAAAAGGTGATAAGACAATCAAAAAATTCCAGACCGAAGGCTTTAATCCTAATTATACCGATAAAAATAACATATCAAGTATAATTATAAATGAAGCAGGATATAAATCTTATATTCAAGATATTACAGAAATATTTTTTTATGGAACAGGATGTGGAAAGACGCAAAACTGCAATCTCATTCATGAATTATTAAAATCGGTTTTTGACAAGGCAGACATTTTTGTCACACACGATATTATGGCTGCCTGTCATGCCCTTTTTGGAAACAACAAAGGCATTGCCTGTATTTTAGGTACAGGTTCAAACTCCTGTTATTATGATGGTGAAAACATAGTTGAAAAAGCAGTTTCATTAGGTTATATCATTGGTGATGATGGCAGTGGTTCACATATAGGGAAAGAACTTCTACGTGCGTATTTCTACAAAGAAATGCCAGACGAGTTATCTTATATATTTGAAAAAGAATACGATATAGAGATAATGTCGATAATCGACAAAATATATCATAACAGTCAGCCTTCCAAATACTTAGCGTCATTTAGTAAATTCGCCTTCGATAACATAAATCACGAATATATTAAGAATCTTTGTAAAAATTGTTTCGATGAATTTATCAGACATTTTGTCTTAATATATAATTCAAGAGAAGATAAGGAAGTCAGCTTCATAGGCTCTATAGCATACTATTTTCAAGATATATTAAAAGAATGTCTTGAAAATCAAGGTTTAAAGTTAGGGAAAGTGATAAAAAATCCTATTGACGGTCTTATTGAATATCATTCTCGTTGATGCAAGATTTGATATATTCTAACATTTCATCTTCCTGATTTATGCTAAACCATTTATAGTCATTGTTTTTCCTCAACCAAGTCATCTGTCTTTTTGCATATTGACGAGTGTTAATTTTTATTTGCTCAATAGCGTCATTAAGAGAAATCTTACCATCGAAATATGCGAACAGCTCTTTGTAACCTACAGTATTCAAGCTATTTAAGTGGCGTTTTGAATACATTGCTTTTGCTTCTTCAATCAAGCCTTCATTAACCATAATTTCGACTCTTTTGTTGATACGAGAAATTAAAACCTCTCTATCCCAAAGCAGAGCAATCTTAATAATCTTAAAATCACGATGTTTTACTGTATTTTTTCTAAAGGAAAAATAGGGGAGACCTGTCTGATAACAAACTTCTATTGCACGTTGCAGCCGTCGAGGATTTTGTTTATCTACTATATTATAATACTCAGGGTCGAGACGCTGCACTTCTTTTTGAAGAGCTATTAGTCCGCCTTTTTCATATAACTCATTGACTGACTTACGATTTTTTTCTAATATATCAGGGATAGCGTCAATGCCATTACATACTGCATCGATGAAAAGTCCGGAGCCGCCAGTAAGCACGACAGTATCGTGATTTAAAAACAATTTATTTAATAGAGATAAGACATCATTTTCGTAATCTGCGACATCATATTTATCTTCAACATTAAGATTATGAATCATATAATGTTGAATCTCAGCCTGCTCTTCCTTGGTAGGAGCTGCTGTGCCAATAGGTATTTCCTTATAAAACTGTCTGCTATCGGCAGAGATTATCACTGTGCCGAGGGCTTTAGCGACTTTTATAGCAGTAGCTGTTTTACCCGAGGCTGTAGGACCTGCGATTACAATAAGATATTTATCACTCATTATTTCTCGATTTTATTTGGAACAGGTCCGTTATGTTTTACCTCAATTGGTTCTGTAACTTCATGAACTACAGTAAGTCCAAGTTTTAAGCCTTCAGCTTTCATGAACTCGTAAGCTTCTTTGAAATTGTTTCCTATAATTCCATCTAAAACAGCCTCACGAATTGCGGTCTTGATGATACCAACATTTCTTCCTTCATTTATTCCGAATGTAGTCATGATAATTTCACCATTAACAGGAGGCTGCCAATTCCTCAGGTGATCTTTCTCTTCCAATTCTTTAAGTTTCTTCCTAACTAACTGGAAGTTATTATGATACTTATTTTTCTTTTCCTCATTTTTAGAAGTAATATCAGCATCGCACAATATCATCAGATCGTCGATATCGTCGCCAGCATCGAAAAGCAATCGTCTTACAGCAGAATCTGTCACCTCATCTTGAGCCAAAGCGATAGGGCGGAGGTGAAGAGAAATAAGTTTCTGCACATATTTCATCTTCTCATTCATAGGAAGTTTCAATGCAGCGAAAATTTTAGGTGTCATCTTAGCACCTTTTATCTCATGCCCATGAAAACTCCATCCGATACCTTTTTCGTATTTCTTTGTCAGAGGTTTAGCTATATCATGAAGCAAAGCAGTCCATCTCAACCATAAATCTCCACCAGCATCAGCAACATTATCAAGCACTTCCATAGTATGATAGAAATTATCCTTATGACCTTTTCCATCTTGGACCTCAACGCCTTTCAGTGCGGAAAGCTGTGGCAAGATAATCTTCAACAAACCACAAGCATCTAAGAGTTTAAATCCTATACTCGGTTTCTTAGAAAGTAAAATCTTGTTAAGTTCCTCATTGACGCGTTCCATTGAGATAATCTTAATGCGTTCTACGTTTCTTTTTATAGCATTAAACGACTCTGTTTCAATAGTAAATTGAAGTTGTGTCGCGAAACGAATGGCACGCATCATTCTTAATGGATCATCGGAATATGTGATGTCAGGATCTAAAGGCGTTCTGATAATCTTGTCGTTCAAATCTTGAACTCCTCCAAAAGGATCCAATAACTCACCAAAACTATCTTCGTTGAGGCTTATTGCCAAGGCGTTGATTGTGAAGTCTCTTCTATTTTGGTCGTCTTCTAAGGTTCCATTTTCGACGGTAGGTTTTCTGCTTGAAGGGTCGTATGATTCTTTTCGTGCTCCGACAAATTCTATCTCTTTGTCTTTCAATCTTATCATAGCAGTACCAAATCGTCCGTAATATTTCACTTCTTTCTTGGCATTGATAAAACTTGCTGTTTTCTTAGCCAATTCTATTCCACTTCCAACAGTCACAATATCAATATCATTCGACGGACGTTCAAGTAAAATATCGCGTACATAACCACCAATTACGTATGACTCATAATTAAGCGCACGACTTGCTTTTGTTATAACCTTAAAAAAATTATTGTTTATATATTTTGATAAATTTTCCATAGTGTTGCAAAGTTAATAATTTTTTGCTTTAAGATAAAAAAGAAAAAGCGCACCATCAGATGCGCCTTATAATATTGAGAAGCAATAGATTATTCTGTCAAAATTCTTTCAGCATTAGCTATGATGTTAATCTGCATGTCTTGTTTTTCGTCATCATAATCTAAAATTATCTTGTCGCTGATATTGATGTTGCTTTTGATGATTTCTTCAGCTAAAATATCTTCGACATATTTTTGGATAGCTCTCTTCAATGGTCTAGCACCATATTGTTCATCCCAGCCTTTTTCAGCAATAAAATCGTGAGCTTTTTCCGTAAGCTCAATTTCGTATCCCATCTCACGGATTCTTTCAAAGACATTCTTTAACTCAATATCGATAATCTTATGAATATCACTACGTTCCAAAGAGTTAAATATAACGACATCATCGATACGATTTAAGAACTCAGGCGCGAAAGAACGTTTCAAAGCATTTTCTATCACGCTACGATTGTGTTCATCTTTAGCATTTTGTTTTGCTTGCGTACTAAACCCAACACCTTGTCCAAAATCTTTCAACTGACGAGAGCCTATGTTAGATGTCATTATGATAATGGTGTTTTTAAAATCAACCTTACGACCGAGACTGTCCGTAAGTTGTCCGTCATCAAGCACTTGCAATAAAAGATGGAACACATCAGGATGAGCCTTTTCTATTTCATCGAGCAACACGATAGAGTAGGGCTTACGACGAACTTTCTCTGTCAGCTGACCACCTTCTTCGTAGCCGACATAACCTGGAGGCGCTCCTACCAAACGCGACACTGCAAATTTTTCCATATATTCGCTCATGTCTATTCTAATCAAAGCATCTTCTGAATCAAAAAGATATTTCGCTAAAACTTTTGCGAGATATGTCTTACCGACACCTGTAGGTCCTAAGAAAATAAAACTTCCTATCGGTTTATTAGGATCTTTCAAGCCAGCTCTGTTACGACGTATAGCTTTGACAATATCTTTAATTGCATCATCTTGACCTATGACAGAACCTTTCAATTCTTCATCCATTTTAAGAAGACGGTCACCTTCATTTTGCGCAATTCTTTGTACCGGCACGCCTGTCATCATCGCAACTACTTCAGCCACATCTTCTTTAGTGACAACTTCACGTTGTATTTTAGTTGTATTTTCCCATTCTTTCTTTTCTTTATCCAACTCGTCTAAAATCACCAACTCCTCATTACGTTGCTGTCCAGCATCTTCAAAGCGCTGTTCTGCCACAGATAATTTCTTCTGTTCACGCACCTCTTCTAATCTTTGCTCCAATTCAATAATTCTAAAAGGAACATTGATATTGCTGATATGAACTCTTGAGCCAGCTTCATCGAGAGCATCGATAGCTTTGTCAGGAAGATGACGGTCTGACAAATAACGTTCTGTCAGTTTGACACATGCCTCAATAGCATCATTGTCATATTTTACCAAATGATGATCCTCGTACTTACTCTTAATATTGTTCAATATTTCAACGGTTTCTGCAGGAGAAGTAGGCTCTACCATGACTTTCTGGAAACGACGTTCAAGGGCGCCGTCTTTTTCAATATACTGACGATATTCGTCTAATGTCGTAGCGCCAATACATTGTAATTCACCACGCGCCAAAGCAGGTTTAAGCATATTACTTGCATCGAGAGAGCCGTTTGCATTACCAGCACCGACTATAGTATGTATCTCATCAATAAATAGAATTATCTCAGGATTTTTTTCCAACTCATTGAGAATAGCTTTGATACGTTCCTCAAACTGACCTCTATATTTTGTTCCTGCCACAACAGAAGCTAGGTCAAGCATGACAATACGTTTGTTAAAAAGAGTGCGAGACACTTTACGTTGAACTATGCGAAGCGCCAAACCCTCAGCGATGGCAGATTTGCCGACTCCAGGTTCTCCAATCAAGATTGGATTGTTTTTCTTACGACGGCTAAGTATCTGAGCTACACGTTCTAATTCTTTATCACGACCAACGATAGGATCGAGGCGGTTTTCCTCAGCGGCTAATGTTAAATCACGACCGAAATTATCTAAAACAGGAGTCTTAGATTTTATGTTAGAAGTTTTACGCTGTGTAGGTTCCTTTGGCTTAACATCTTCAAAATCATCATCATCGAAGAGAGTGTTCTGTGGTTCTTCAATAACATCGTCTTTTTTCACGACACCATCAACATTATTCTTTTTAACCTTACTTTTAAATATATCATAATTGATACCTTCATATTCAAGACGTTGTGACACAATATTATTGTCGTCATGAAGTATCGCCAACATAAGATGTTCAGGGTCTATAAGCTCACAGTTAAATTCTTTAGCCACAATATAGGTAAACTTCAACGCACGTTCCGTTTGTTTGGTAAGCGGAATATTGTCGCTATTGCTTTTGTCGATAATATTTGATTTTATTGAAGCCACTAATTTCTGTTTAAAAGCCTCAATATCAAGTTTTAATTCGTCTAGAATATTAGTTACATTATTGTCTTTTCCGTCAATGATGCCCAAGAAAATATGTTCTAATCCAATGTACGAATTGCCTAATCTTACGGCTTCTTCATGACTGCGGAACATTATTTCACGAGATCTTGGAGAAAATTTAGCATCCATATTAATTAAGTTGTTTAAAAAATCAATTTGTAAATTTGTCATACATGACATGAAATTTCGTGCAAAGATAATAACAAAATCCGAACCAATTTCCATGCTGTCAGTAAATAACATTTTGTTATAAAAAAAACTCAAAAAATAATTCTCAGCAGGCGAAAGCAAAGGAAAAAATTATTATTTTTGCTACTTAAAATTAAACAAAATTTTCTAAAAAATAAGAGATGGAAGAACAATTAGGAGGAGAAAAAATAATTCCTGTTAACATTGAGAATCACATGAAGTCATCGTACATCGACTATTCGATGTCGGTTATTGTCGCTCGTGCTCTTCCCGATGTTAGAGATGGATTGAAACCCGTTCATCGTCGTATTTTATACGGTATGATGGATATGGGATTATTGTCGAACCGACCATATAAGAAATCTGCCAAAGTCGTAGGTGAAGTTTTAGGTAAGTATCACCCTCATGGCGACAGTTCTGTTTATGACGCCATGGTTCGTTTAGCTCAGCCTTGGAACATGCGTTATCCTATGGTTGACGGACAAGGTAACTACGGTTCTATCGACGGTGACAGCGCAGCTGCTATGCGTTACACTGAGACTCGTTTAAGGAAGATTGCAGAAGAGATGCTCGTCGACATCGACAAAGACACCGTTGATTTTCAAAACAACTACGATGATTCTGAAAAGGAACCAGTAGTGTTGCCAGCATTGATTCCTAATCTTTTAGTCAATGGCGCAAGTGGTATCGCTGTAGGTATGGCAACAAATATGGCTCCACATAACTTAGGAGAAGTCATCGACGGTATCATAGCATATATCAACAATAGAGATATAACAGTCAGCGAATTGATGCAATATATCAAAGCTCCTGACTTCCCGACAGGCGGTATTATTTACGGTTATGAAGGTGTTAAAGACGCTTTCGAGACAGGTCACGGAAGAATCATATTACGCGCTGAAACAACAATAGAAGAACACGGAAACCATGAAAGAATAATAGCTACTTCAATTCCTTATCAGACCAATAAGGCAGAAATGATTAAAAAGACTGCCGAACTTATCAACGATAAGAAATTAGAAGGTATTGCTGATATTCGAGACGAATCGGACCGCAGCGGAATGCGCATCGTTTATGAATTGAAGAAAGATGCTGTGTCAAGCGTGGTGCTTAACAAGTTGTTCCAGATGACAGGATTACAGAGCTCATATTCAGTTAATAACGTAGCTTTGGTAAACGGTCGTCCTCAAACATTGAACCTTAAACAACTGATTCATTATTATGTTGAACATCGCCATGAAGTGGTGATACGCCGTACTCAACATGATTTGAACGAGGCTAAGAAACGTGCTCATATCTTAGAAGGTCTTGCTCGCGCAATAGACATCGTCGATGAAATCATCGCTACTATCAGAGCTTGTAAGGGCGGTTCATCAGAAGCTAAACAAGCCTTGATGGAACAATACGGTTTCGATGATCCTCAGGCAGCAGCTATCGTAGCTTATCGTCTCGGTCAGTTGGCTGGTCTAGAAATCAAGAAGATACTCGATGAGTTAGATCAACTTCATGCTCTCATCAAACATCTGCAAGAAATTCTCGAAAACGAAAGCATGCAGTTCGACATCATCAAAACCGAACTTATAGCAGTTAAAGAAAAATACGGTGACGAAAGAAAGACAACCATCGTTCATTCAGCCGACGATATTAGAATCGAAGACTTGATTTCTGACGATCCTGTTGTCGTTACAATCTCTCACCTTAATTACATCAAACGTACCAACCTCAGCGAATACAGAAGACAGAGTAGGGGAGGCAAAGGCTCAAAAGGCTCCGATGCCCGCGACGAAGATTTTATCGAACATCTATTTGTCGCTACAAACCACAACTACATGCTCTTCTTTACAGAAAAAGGTAAGTGTTTCTGGCTTAGAGTTTTCTCAATACCAGAAGGTACTAAGACAAGTAAAGGTCGTGCAATCCAAAACCTTATCAACATAGAACCAGACGATAAAGTCAAGGCTTTCATCAATGTTCCAACATTAAGTAATGAAGACTTTATCAACAATAACTACATCATCATGGCGACCAAGAAAGGTATCATCAAGAAGACCACACTCGAAGCTTATTCGCGTCCACGTCAGAATGGTATCATCGCTTTGACGGTGAGAGAAGGTGACGAATTGCTTTCAGTATGTCTCACCAATGGTCAGCAGGAAATGTTGATGGCACTTCGTTCTGGTCGCGCAATTCGTTTCAACGAAAGCACAGTAAGACCAATGGGTAGAGGCGCTTCTGGTGTTCGTGGCGTCACACTCGCTGATGAGGAAAAAGACGAAGTAGTTGGCTTGATATGCGTCGATCCTAATGGCTCATCAGATATTCTTGTCGTATCAGAAAAAGGTTACGGAAAACGTTCTGAATTAGATGAATATCGTATCACTAACAGAGGTGGTAAGGGCGTCAAGACTCTCAACATAACCGACAAGACCGGCGACTTGATAGCAATCAAAGATGTTGTTGATGGTGACGACTTGATGATTATCAATAAATCAGGTATTTTAATACGTATTGCTGTTGACACATTAAGAGTAATGGGTCGCGCAACACAAGGCGTACGTCTGATAAATCTCCGCAACAATGACGAAATTGCAGCTGTTACAAAGGTTAGCGCCGACATCATTGAAACTGAGGAAGAAATGTTGGAAGATGAAAATCAGAACGTTGAAGAATCATCAAATGAGATTACTACATCTAATGAAAACGATGCTTTAAACAACGACAGTGAAAATATTGAAAATCAATAATTAATTTAACTCTAAAATAAAATTAAAATGAAAAAAGTGACATTATTAATAGTTATGTTAGCATTTATGGCTAATATCTCTATGGCACAAAACAAAGAACGTGTTAATGCGTTCAATTACAGTAAAAATGCTCAGGGTTACATAAATACAGCTGAACAATTCAACAAACAAAACAGAGCTGAAAAAGCTAAGAAACAGATGGATTTTGCTAAGATAGAACTTACAAAAGCAAAGACATCTATCGACATGGCTGCAGAAAATGAAGAGACCAAAAATGATGCAAAGACATGGCATTACTATGGAACCGTTTATTACAAAATTGCAGTTTATCCAGAATTTAATGACATCGACACAGCAGCATTGGAGAAGAGCTTAAATGCTTTCGTACAAATCGCTATGTTGGACATGGAATATTTCAAAGCTAATTATATGGACATCTACCAGCATATCAATTCAATAACATCTAACTATTTTAATAGAGGTGCTGTTGCATACGAAAATGGTGACTACAAAAAGGCTATGGAATGTTATATGACTGCATACGCATCAATGGCAATCATCGGTCAAAAAGACAACGAAGCTTTGTTAATTGCTGCACAAATTGCAATATACAATGCCAAAGAATATGAAACAGCCATAGAAATCTGTAACCAATTATTAGCAGATCAATATGAATCTCCAAAAGTATATCAATATTTGGCTGTAGCAAACGGACAATTGGATAATAATGATGAAATGCTTAAATATATCAACGAAGGTAGAGCAAAATTCCCAGAAGATGAATCACTTATCAACGAACAAATCAATGCTTATTTGAAGTTGAAGAGAGAAGCTGAAATCATTGACCAAATCAAAGAAATGGCAGACAAAAATAATGACAATTCAGTTTATTGCTTAATTATCGGTACAATATACAGTAACCAAGAGTCTGATTTATATAATGTTGATTCAGCATTAGTATATTATGATAGAGCTATTACTATCAACCCAACTGACGAAAACGCATATATCAACGTCGGCAGTATGTACATCGACAAATCAGCAGCTTTAATCAACAAAGCTAATGAGTTGCCACTTGACAAATTCAAAGAATACGATGCATTAATTGCTGAAGCAAAAGTATTTGATGAAAAAGCATTGCCATACGTTGAGAAGGCATACGAATTAGTTCCAGATGATAATGCAATCAGACAAGCTTTAAGAACATTATACGTTCGTTTGAAAATGATGGACAAAGCTAAGGAATTAGAATAAGATATATTCACAGAATAAAGAGACTCGATATAGAAGACATATCGAGTCTTTTTTTATACGCTTAAATTCTATTTAACATAATGTTTATTATTTTCTAAAAGAAGTTAAAAATTTTTAACTCTAATAAATTCCATATTTTATATAATCGTATCTATTTTTTTGATAAATTTGCTGATGAGAATCAGAAATAAAATACTTTCTTAATTCTTTAGTAATCAATAATAAAAATATACAAAATGGAAATTCAAGGTAAAGTTGTTCGCTTAGGTAATTTAACTGAAGGAACTAGCGCTCGTGGCGCATGGAGAAAACAAGAACTTATTATAGAAACTATTGAGCAATATCCAAAACAAGTATGTTTGGTTTGCTGGGGCGATCGCGTCGCTGAGGCTCAAAATTTCACACCAGGTCAAACTATCAAAGCTCAAATTAGTATCGAATCAAGAGAATTTAACGGCAAATGGTACACAGATGTCAGACCTTTCAGATTTGATTTAGAAGCACCTCAACAAACAATGCCTCAGCAACAATATCAGGCTCAACAACCACAAACACCGCAAGTTCAAGACTTCGCTCCTACTCAAAATCATATTCCTGTAACAGAATATTTTGAGACCGACAATGGCGATGATTTGCCATTCTAAAACTTAAATCTTCTCTATAAATATTCATAGCAATTTATAGAAAACCCCTAAAATAAAAAAAAGTCCTGCAAAGTTTAGAACTACTTTATACTTTGCAGGACTTTTATATTAAGGTCTTGGGAATACTTATTCCACAACTGTAACCATCTTTCTCAAATCCTTGATGGTCTTCTTGTGACCTTCGTAATCAACATAACCAAGAGCGTCGTGTAATAACTCTACATTACGTCCTGACTTAAGAAATTCATTGACAGTATTGTAAACACAATATTCTGTTGCGATACCACTTACAACAACATCTTTGTTAGCATAATCTTTCAAAGCAACGCCATTTGAGTTGACTGCTTCATAACCAGAATATTGTTCCTCGTCTTGTTTGCATCCTTTACGGAAGATGTTACGATTTGGATCTGGACGGTTGGCTGGATTTTCCACTTTGGTATAGAACGACTCATGGATTGCGCCGCCGCGTGTTCCTTCCACGCAGTGTGGAGGCCAGATACCACCGAACTCAACAAATGAGCTGTGATTTGCTGGGTGACAATCTGTTATATAAATAACTTCTTGTTCTGGATGCGCATTGATGTATTTAATTGCTTCTTCAACAGCTTCTTCAGAATGTCCGCATGCTAATGAGCCATCAATGAAATCATAAAGCATATCAACGACCAAGTGTGTTGGAGCGGCGTGATTTTCTTTCAAGAAAGAATATTTCTTGCCATAATCTAAATGCTGTTGAACGAAGTCTGATGGATAATTGACGGCATAATCAACGACTTTACCATCTTTCTCAACAGGAACGATGTCTGGGTTGATGAAGCCGCCGTAAGGTCTGAGGTTCAAAGCATCATAACGTTCCTTCACTTCTTTATGTAAAGCAGGATCTACTTTAACAGCGTAAGTCTCAACCATTTTCTTACCAGCTTCATAGTCGCCTTCAGATTTTATACGTTGTATTTCTGCAAGAAGTTCGCCAAATAAACCGCGTAATTTTTCATAATCGTTGATAACAAAATATGTCTTGCCGTCTTTAACTTTCTTCTCGATGACATTATCAGCCTTACCTTTTTCGTAGCACCATTCAGAGATGAGCTTACGATCTTGCATGTGTGATTCTGTCACATTCTTACCGAGTTCGATACGTGAGAGCTGACTCATTATACCGTTACGGATGAAGTTAGCGTAAGCGGCTTTATATGCTTCCATGTCAGGCATGATACCGAGTTCCACCATGATAGGATCGGCGCAATAATAAAGACCGAATAAGTCGGCGCGTGCTTCTTCAAGAGCTGAGTTATACTCTTTCAATGAGTTAGGCGATGTCGTTGGAAGAAGTTGTCCTGAACCATGACCGAGACATTCATGTAAGTCGGTGTGGACTACGTCAGCATGTGAGCCATATTTCTTGCAAAGGTCAATCTCTTCTTGAGAATAAGCGAACTCAGCCAAGACACTCTTTGGTGATTCTTCAGCAGCTTTGTCATAAGCCTCCATCAAGTTGGTGATGGTAACTGATTTAGAACCGTAATCTTTTCTAATCCAGTCAGCGTTAGGAAGGTTGATGCCGATTGGAGGTGCTGGGAAACAATCGCCGGCTAATGTAGTGACGATGATACCTTTAGCAGTGACGCCCTTACATTCTTTCTTCTTGAAACGTTCATCGACAGGAGAGTTATCTTCAAACCATTGAGCGTTCTGACTTATTATTGAAGAACGTTTTGTAGCTTCTAAGTCCTTGAAATTCACTACTGCTTCCCAAGTAGCTTTCATTCCCATTGGGTCGCCATAGTCTTCGATGAAACCATTTACATAGTCGATCATAGATACTGAATCCTGAACCCAAGCGATGTTATATTCGTCCCAAGTGTTGAGGTCACCGGTTTTGTAATAATCTATTAACAAATTAGTGTAGTTACGTTGAGCGTCGTTTTCTGCCACAGCGTTAGCTTTTTCTAACCAATAGATAATCTGATCAATAGCTTCGCCGTAGAGGCCGCCTGACTTATAAACGTTTTCATAAATCTTACCATTTTCTTTCACTAATTGAGAGTTCAAGCCATAAGAAATTGGTGTAGCATCTTTTGGATCTCTTTGAGCATCATAAAACTTCTCCACTTCTTCTTTAGAGATGTCGCCTTTATAGAAGTTGGTAGCGGAATTTTTAATAATGTCGTCTTCCCCACTGCGACGTATAGCGTAAAGATTTTCGTCGAATATGACTGGAGTTATGAATGTCAAGAACTCTTCAACAGATTCATTCTCAGCGAGAGGAAGTTGTGAAGCATCAGAGTTCTTTACCAATTCTGCAAAATATTCTTGTGATATTGCAGGCACGAATTTATCTTCAGCATAATGATGATGGATGCCGTTGCTGAAGAAGACGCGTTTGGCGTAAGTAAGGAAATTCTGGAAATCATCAGATTTACGGTCGCCCTTGTAAGAGTTAAGGATAGCCTCGTTAGTCTTACGAACTGTGAGGTTATACTTGAAATTTTGGTCAGCAAGAATGTCACGACCACATTTCGCAGCTTCACCTAAATAATAAAGGTATTCCTTCTGTTGAAGAGAAAGATTCTCCCATTCAGGAATCTGGTAACGCATAATCTTGATGTCGGCAAATTCATCGACGAGATATTTAAAATCCTTCTCGTCATTCTTAGCTTGTTGGTCGCTTGAGTTACAACTACATAGCAGACCAATAACACTTAAACCCATGATAAACTTTTTCATTATAATATGATTTTGATTAAAACGCAAAAGTAGTTATTTTTTAATTATTGTCACATTTTCTTCAATGGAGAATTTGAACTATAAGGCACTTTTCCTGAAGGAACGACTTTACTTGAACTCTCGAGATGAATATCTTGGTCGTCGAAGAAGATATGAGCACCGAAGGCTTTGAGAACTTTGTCTTTAGGCATCCCGCCGAGGAAATAAACCTCATTCACATAGACGCCCCATTTCTTTAAAGTATTGATGACTCTCATGTGAGCCGGCGCGCTACGTGACGACACTATCGACAATCTTAAAGGAGACAGTTCCACCGTAACAGGCAGACATTCTTGTATCTTAGAAAGTTTTTTCAATAATTTAGCAAAAGGACCTTCTTTCAATGGCACGTCTTTATTTTCTTTCTCATACTTACTGAACGAGTCTATTCCTTCTTGTTTATATCTCAGCTCAGAGTCTTCGTTAAATAAGACAGCGTCGGCGTCGAAGGCGATACGAACCACATTAGTATCGGGATTGAACTCGGTAGGCGGCTCATATATGACAGCAGCCGCGCAGTTACTATGAGAGTCAATTACAGCCTGCACGCTCTTCTCATCTTTCGACAGAAACAAATCGACACCAAAAGCATCAATGTAAGGTGAGATAGGCTCGCCTCCAGAAAATGCAAGACGAGTGATGTCGAGCTCATATTTCTCTATGGATTTCAAAATCCTCAAGCCAGTCTCAGGGCTGTTACGCGACATAATCACGACTTCAACCACAGGTTTATGAGCCTGCTTGTTCAGCTCCAAAAGACTCTTCACAAGATAAAAAGCCGTACCTTTTTCCAATGGAACATCTTGGTTCTTATCCTGATATTCTCTGTATTTCTTAACACCTTCCTTCTCGAAGATGTCGTTCTCCGCCTCAAGATTAAACAAGGCGCGAGCTGTGACACCAACGACTAATACTTCTGATAGATTCATATTTGTTACTAATATAAAATCAAGTAAAGACGCACGGCCGTGCGTCTCTACATGTAATTACTCTTTAAACAAACTAATAATATTCAAAATAACTTCTGATGCTTTCTCCATGCTTTCCAATGGCACATATTCATATTTGCCGTGGAAGTTATGTCCGCCAGCGAAGATGTTAGGACAAGGCAATCCCATGAAACTGAGGTTTGCTCCGTCGGTGCCGCCACGTATAGGCTGTACCTTTGGCTTGATACCCGCCATCTCGATAGCCTTGATAGCTTTCTCCACGATGAAATAATGAGGCTCTACTTCCTGACGCATATTGTAATACTGATCTTTCATGTCAACTTTAACAGCGTCATTATATTTCTTATTCAAGAACTCGACGATAGAATTTATCAAAGTCTTCTTATCTTCAAACTTAGCTCTGTCGTGATCGCGGATAATATATTGCATCGAGGTCTCTTCCACAGTACCTTTTATCTCGGTAAGAAGATAAAATCCTTCATAGCCGCATGTGAACTCAGGACGTTGATTTACAGGTAACATAGCGTTGAGTTCCATAGCTATCTGCATAGAATTGACCATCTTGTCTTTGGCGTAACCTGGGTGGATGTTAGCACCTTGAATGTGAATCTTAGCAACAGCGGCGTTGAAATTTTCGTACTCCAACTCCCCTATCTCGCCGCCGTCGATAGTATATGCATATTTAGCACCGAACTTCTTGACATCGAACTTAGCCACACCGCGACCTATCTCTTCATCAGGAGTGAAACCGATTTTAATCTCTCCGTGTTTTACCTCAGGATGTTCCATAAGATATTGAGCGGCATACATGATAGCAGCGACACCGCCTTTATCGTCGGCACCTAATAATGTAGTTCCATCGGTGGTTATCATAGTCTTGCCGATATAATTCTGCATCTCAGGGAAATCAGACACTTTAAGGACTATATCTTTTTCAGCGTTAAGCATGATGTCGCCGCCTTGATAGTTCTCAATGATTTGAGGCTTCACATCTTTGCCCGAAGCGTCAGGTGATGTATCGACGTGAGCTATGAATCCTATCGCAGGAACTTCTTTATCAATGTTAGAAGGTATCGTCGCCATGACGTAACCGAATTCGTCAAGTTCGGCTTTTATTCCCATAGCTTCAAGCTCATCGCGAAGCATTCTGAGAAGATTAAACTGTTTCTCTGAACTTGGCTGTGTCTCTGATTCTGGATCCGACATAGTATCGACAGAGACATATCTTAAAAATTTATCTAATAATTTTTCCATGATGTTAATGTATTTTTATTTATCAATTTTTGAGACGTGTCAACGATCTTTGGTATCGTCGACGCGTACAGACGTGTCAACGACATGTTGTTTATTTCATTAGTGTCGTCGACGCGTCTCTACATTGTTAATTGTCAATTTCTACTGATGCAATAAATTTTTATTAAAATAATTTTAGTTCTTTGACATTTTGGTTTTCGATTGTTGGTTGGTCTTTTGCGAGCAACTCTCGAATAGGTGTTTTAGCTAATGCTGATACGCCCAAGATTCGAGCAACTTCTGTAATGCTGTATTCGGTTTGCAGGTTCGCTTTTATCT
>SUWV01000030.1 GCA_015061315.1 Lentimicrobiaceae bacterium | reverse complement strand
GAAGATGTATTTACCGTCTTTTTCTTGCATAAAAGTTAGAATAGTTAGAAATTTCCTACAAAGATAACAAATAAAATCGTATCTTCAAGAAATTTTAACATAATTGAGAAAATAATCATTCCCAATTCCCTCCTAATGCTGTGTATAATCTCACTAACGATAATAAGGCTGAGTTCCATGCGCTTACCAAATAATTCTGGTCGGAGAGAACGGTACGTTGTGCGTCGAGGACATTGGTGAAAGTGCCTAGTCCTCTCTTATATAAGTCTATTGATAGTTCCAAAGTTTTGTTGCCTTGCTCCACGACTTGCTGTCCCATCTCGATGGTCTTTAACGCGTTGGCGTAATTGCTCATCTCAGTCTCGACTTCTTGGATGGCGTTAAGAATCACATTGTTATAATTGTCGATGCTTTCTGTAAGTGCTATCTCTGCTATCTTAACATTCTTACGAGTCTGTAATCCAGAGAAGAGATTCCATGTCAATGTAGGAGTGAAGCTAAACATATGACTTTCATTATCAAGAAATTTATCGATGTCGTGAGAGAGAAATCCGAAGCTACCGTTGATAGTGAATTTCGGGTAATACTCAGCTTTTGCCGCGCCGATGAGAGCCGCCTGTGATTCAATTAGATATTCAGCCTGACGTACATCGGGACGGTTTCTTATCACATCGGCAGGAATTCCAACATTGACGATATGTCGTATGCTCGGAAGCTCGCTTGCATCATCGAAACTATCTTTTAATGTAGATGGATATGTTCCTAATAATATTGCTAACTGATTAATACATTGTGTTATGTAAGCATCTAAACGAGGAATCGTGGCGAGAGTGTTATAATAAACCGATTTCGCCTGCGAGACATCAAGTTGCGTTCCTAATCCAGATTCGTAACGTGCGATAGTAATGTCCAAGATGTTTTTCTCCGACTCAATATTCTGATTGGCAACTATTAACTGCTGTTGATAAGAACGTAAGTTGAAATATGTCGTAGCGACTTGAGCGCAGAGGTTCATAATTGCGTTTTGATAATTAGCCTCATTCGCTAAGTATGTGTTTTTGTTTGATTTAACGTTATTTCTGTTCTTACCGAAGACGTCAATCTCCCATGAGGCGTTAAGTCCTGCGTTGAGATAACCGTTGGTGCGGTTTGCGTCGCTGCTTGTCTCTTCGTAATAGTTCAAGCTGCTTTCACTTAAATTATACTGAGCGTCAAGACTTAAGCTTGGATAAAAATTCGACTTCGACTGCTGATACACTAATTCCGATTTATCTAACGCTGCCTCTATAGATTGCAGATTGTGATTGTTAGTCAAGGCGACATTTATCAGAGAATCCAACATCGGGTCGTTGAATCTGCTCCACCAATCATAATGCGTAATGTTGTTAGTCAGATAGATAGAGTCGATTTGCCATTTCTCAGGAACATCAATATACAACTCAATATCTTTCTGTGCGAAGAGGCCTGTTGGAGACAATAATATAATGACTAAAGATAAAAGGCTAAAGGCTAAAGTTTTGGACGATGACTGTTGACCGTTGACTGTTGACTGTTGACGTTTTTTCATAACTTCGTTTTTATACATCAAACAAAGAAATGAAGTAAAAGTTATGTTAAAAAATATATGAAAGATATGCGGAGAAAATTTTATCTTTGCAATTATATGAAGAGGCTTCTTGTTATATTATTATTTCTCTTTGTCGTCTCTGATTTGAGGGCGCAAAGTGATGATTATATTCAGATTCCGAATTATGATTTTGAGAAATGGAATAATGTCGATACCAGAAACGAGGAGCCTGACAGCTGGCATTCTTTCAAGACTTCAACAGGTCCATTTCATCATCTGCTGATGCAACAAGTGGAACGACATACAGAGACACGTCCTGGAACTAAGGGAAAATTCTCGGCGAGAATATTTTCAAGGTCGATAGTTGGAATCACGGCAAACGGCAATCTTACCAATGGCCGCCTCAATGCTGGTAGTATGTTTCCTGCTGGAAAGAAAAATAATAACTACACTCAACGTGATTCGGAGTTTTGCTCTGAGATAAACAGAATCCCAGATTCGCTTACAGTATGGGTCCGTCTAAGGACTAAAGATGAGAAATCTTATGGAAGGATAATGAGTTACGTACATGGTGACGCAGATTTTGTCTGCCTTACCGGAGGATGGGAACCTTATGATATGCTTTGTGCTCAGGTCGAATATGAGTTTCCTTCTACGGAATGGAAGCGACTGAGTCTGCCGTTTAAAGATTACACGCATCTGTGTGATGAGCCTCGTTATATCCTTACTTCTTTCACTACCAACAAAAGAGCTGGCGAGGGCGATGCTGGAGATGAGATGCTTGTCGATGACTTATATCTGATTTATAATCCGTCATTGCAATGTTCAATTAACAATGAACAATGCTCAACTGATGAAGTTGAAATTGAATATATCATTAAAGGAACTATGTCGCCGCCAAATCTCAATCTGCCTGGTAATGAAGTCGTCGTGACGATTTCTTTAGATGAAGATTTTAAAGATTATGTCGAAATAGGAAGAAAAACAACTGATATTAGCGGTACTATAAAATGTAAAATTCCAAAAGCATTCATCGGAAAGAATTGTTTCGTTAAAGTACAGACGACAAACTATCCGATGGAAATTATATTAAAATCTGAGAACTCTAAAATCTGAGAACTTGAGAAATATTAGCTGAAGTCTAGTGTTGTTTTAAAAACTCTTCAGATTCTCAGATTCTCAGATTTTCAGGTTTTCAGATTCTAAAATTCTTCCTCTCCATATTGTTCCTTCAACTTCTCTAATTTATCTTTTAACTCTGCTGTAATATTTTCTGTTCCTTCCTTGCCGTAAATGTTGTTCATTTCGTTTTTGTCATTCTGAAGGTCGTATAGTTCCCAAACGTCATCTTTATAGAAATGAATGAGTTTGTATCTCTCAGTACGTATTCCGAGATGTGGCTTGACGTTATGTTCGTCAGGAAATTCATAATAATGGTAATAAATTCCATCGCGATTTGGTTCGTATTTCTCTCCCTTTAACAAAGGTAGGAATGAGCAACCGTGAATGTCGTTAGGAATCTCAACTCCAGCGAGTTCCAAGAAAGTAGGTGCATAGTCGATGTTTTGAACCATCTCGTCGATTTCGCCTTTCACGCCTCCAGGATAACGTACCAATAATGGTGTCTTGAACGACTCTTCGTACATCCAGCGCTTGTCAAACCAGCCGTGTTCTCCCATATAAAATCCTTGGTCGGAAGTATATATGATTAATGTGTTTTCCAAAAGTCCTTCTTCTTCGAGATAATCCAATACGCGTCCCACATTACGATCGACAGATGTTATCACGCGAAGATAGTCACGCATATATTGCTGATATTTCCATTTGTCGAGTTTTTCTCCCGAAAGATTAGCTTCTTTAAATTTTTCTATAACGACATCATAATGTGCGTCCCAGGCTTTCTTCTGTTCTTGATTTAAGTTATTATACATATAACGTCCCCAATATTCCAAGTCGCTGCGACCATGGATGAGGCTGTCTTTGTCGGCGAGTTTCAGGTCATAAACCAAGTCCATGTCCTTACTTATCGACATCTTATTTTCTTTTGCGGCGAGACGTCCTTCATAATCGTCGTAGAATGTCTCTGGTAGAGGGAAATCGCTATCCTTAAATAGTTTTAAGTCACAGGTGTCGGGCATCCAGGTGCGATGCGGAGCTTTGTGATGTAACAAAAGGCAGAAAGGCTTCTCTTGGTTCCTTTCATTTTCCAACCATTCTAATGCAACATCGGTAGTGACATTTGTTGCGTAGCCTTCGCGCTGAATCTTCTCTCCGTTACGGATGAAAGTCGGGTTGTAATAATCACCTTGACCTATCAATATATCCCAATGGTCGAAGCCTGTAGGGTCAGAATTGAGATGCCATTTTCCGATGATAGCAGTCTCGTATTTGTCACGAATCAGTTTTGGAAATGTCTGTTGACTGCCATCGAAGGTACAGCTGTTATCAGTAAATCCGTTGGCGTGACTATGTTTTCCTGTGAGAAGACAAGCACGCGACGGAGCACTGATGGAGTTGGCGACAAAACTATTGTTGAAACGTACGCCTTCGTTGGCTATACGATCAAGATTAGGAGTATGGATGAAAGTGGTGTCGTAGGCGCTTATCGTCTGATACGAATGATCGTCAGACATAATGAAAAGTATATTCATCGGTTTTTCTTCACTTACGCAAGAAGCTAAGAATGGTAACGCTAACGCACTCTTTGCAGAGACTCTTAATATTTTTTTAGTTTTGTCGACAAACTGACTCATAAAAGATATATGTACAAATTAAAAAACAAACAAGGAACACACTAATGACTATATCAAGGTAAAACTTACCGTCAATCCAGCCATCACTATAGATACCATACTCATCAGCTTTATCAAGATGTTAAGCGATGGTCCTGATGTGTCTTTAAAAGGATCACCGACAGTATCACCCACTACAGTAGCCTTATGCTGATCGGAGCCTTTACCACCGAAGTTACCTTCTTCTATATATTTCTTGGCATTATCCCATGCGCCGCCCGAGTTAGCCATAAATACTGCAAGGACAAATCCTGTAGAAAGTCCGCCTATCAACAACCCCAACACTCCAGCAACACCGAATATCACACCGACTGCAATAGGAACGATAATTGCCAATAATGAAGGGAATAACATTTCCTGTTGTGCGCCTTTTGTCGAGATACCGACGCAGCGTGCATAGTCAGGCTCAGCCTTACCTTCGAGTATACCTTTTATCTCACGGAATTGTCTTCTCACCTCCTCCACCATCTTCTGCGCAGCACGACCTACAGCATTCATCGTAAGACCACAGAATAAGAACGACATCATAGCACCGATGAATACACCTATTAATACTTTAGGGTTCATAAGATTAACCTGATAATATTCCATAAAGTCTATCAAAGATGAAGCTTCTATCTGTTCTGCTGTAAGAGATATTGTGTCGGTCACTTTTGCTAAGCCGTTGCTTGCATTTTCAGCGAGACGTACAAGAGCTATCTTAATCTCTTCCACATATGAGGCAAGAAGTGCGAGAGCAGTGAGAGCTGCTGAGCCAATAGCGAAGCCCTTACCCGTAGCTGCTGTGGTATTACCAAGAGCATCCAAAGCGTCGGTACGTTTACGAACCTCTGCACCGAGTCCACTCATCTCTGCATTACCACCGGCATTGTCAGCTATAGGTCCATAAGCGTCGGTTGCAAGTGTGATACCCAATGTTGAAAGCATACCGACAGCTGCGATACCGATACCATATAATCCTAAAGAAAGATTTTCGGCTGTCAAGAAATTATTAACATCGAAGCCTATAGCACAGAGATATGCCAAGATAATAGCAACGCCTATAGTGATGACTGGCACTGCCGTCGAAATCATGCCGAGACCAAGACCTGAGATGATAACGGTAGCAGGACCTGTATTGGAACTCTCTGCTACTTTCTGTGTAGGACGATACGATTGTGACGTATAATATTCGGTGAATTTACCTATGATAACGCCAGCGAGGAGACCGACCACTACAGAAAACGAGATGCCGAGCCAGTTCTGAATATTGAGAGCCCACAAGATAAAGAATGTCGCTACTGCTATCAAGATGGAACTTGTGTTAGTACCTCTGCTCAATGCTGCAAGCAGCTTCTTCATGTTTGTATCTTCTTTAGTCTTAACCATAAAGATACCTATTATTGATAATACCACGCCGACAGCAGCAATAAGCATAGGTGCGAATATAGCTTTCAGCTGCATTCCATCTATGGTCGATTTAGCGAAAGCCGCTGCACCTAGAGCAGCAGTGGCAAGGATAGAGCCAGCGTATGACTCATAAAGGTCAGCACCCATTCCTGCGACATCGCCGACATTATCACCTACGTTATCCGCAATTGTTGCTGGGTTGCGTGGGTCGTCTTCTGGGATATTATACTCTGTCTTACCCACGAGGTCGGCTCCGACATCAGCGGCTTTAGTATAAATACCACCGCCGACACGCGCGAAAAGCGCCTGCGTGGAAGCTCCCATGCCAAACGTCAACATCGTAGTCGTGATGACGACCATATTATAATCCGTAAACTGCGTCAATATAATAAACCAAAGACTTATATCCAAAAGTGCTAAGCCTACTACGGTAAGACCCATAACAGCTCCTGAACGAAATGCCACCTTAAGTCCATTATTCAACGATTGCTTAGCCGCATTGGCAGTACGAGCCGAGGCATATGTTGCAGTCTTCATACCGAAGAAACCTGCAAGACCTGAGAAGAAACCTCCCGTCAAAAACGCAAACCACACCCATTCATTCTGTAATCCAAAATACGCCATCAAGGCAAAGATAAGCGCAAGTATCACAAAAACAACAATAACGACTTTATACTGCTGCTTTAAATAAGCCATAGCTCCATTCCTTACATGAAGAGCTATCTTTTTCATCAAGTCGGTACCTTCGTCTTCTTTTAACATGCTTTTATAAAAATAGAAAGCAAATGCAAGTGCTAAGACAGAAGCTCCTAACACCAAGTAAATAACATAATCCATAATCTTAATTTTTGTTAATAATACAATGATATATCTATATTTTATGCAAATTTCAAAATAAATTCTCAATAAAAAAAGAGGTATACAATAAAATTTTTCAAAAAAGAAAATTTTGTATTGTTTAATTGAAAGTTTGTCTGTACTTTTGTAACATGAATAAGATTTTATTGGAAGTTGCAGGATTATCGTACAGTCATTCACAGAGTGGCGCATACGCTTTATTTTTGAGAAAAAAGAACGAGAAGAACTGTCTTCCCATCATCATAGGCGAGGCAGAAGCGCAGTCTATTGCAGTAGCATTAGAAGGCTATTCTAACAAACGTCCTCATACTCACGATTTGTTTAAGACTTTCGCTGAGACTTACGGCATTGAGATTAAAGAAGTCGTCATTAACAAATTTAATAACGGCTTATATTTTTCTGAGCTTCATTGCGTGAAAGATGGTGAGGAGTCGATTTTAGACTCACGTCCTTCCGACGCTGTTGCAATAGCGATACGTCTTAACATACCTATCTATGCCGAGAGTAATGTCATGGAAGAGGCTTCTGTGTTTTTAGATGATGACGACTTTGTCGAAGAAGATTTAGAATCTCAAGAGATTAGTGCATCAGAGAAAAAGGAGGTCGACTATTACGACATTGTGGATCTCGAGACATTCTTACAAAACGCCATCGACGATGAGGATTATATCAAGGCTTCAAAGTTGAGAGATATCATTAACGAAAGAAAAGGATTAAAGAAATGAGACAATATTTAGATTTATTACAACATATTCTCGACAACGGATTTCAGAAAGGAGACAGGACAGGCACTGGCACCAAGAGCGTCTTCGGCTATCAGATGCGTTTCAATTTGGAAGAAGGTTTCCCGCTTCTCACGACTAAAAAAGTTCACCTTCGTTCTATAATCCACGAATTGTTATGGCTTATCAAGGGCGACACCAACATCAAATATCTGCACGATAATAAAGTCTCGATCTGGGACGAATGGGCTGACGAAAACGGCGACCTCGGTCCTATCTACGGAGCTCAATGGCGTAACTGGAACAACGAAGGCATAGACCAGATTGCTGATCTTATTGAATCTATAAAGAACAATCCTAACAGCAGAAGACATATAGTGACAGCATGGAATCCAAGTGTGCTGCCTGATGAGAGGTCGAAAGACTTTGCCAAGAACGTCGCTGAGGGCAAAGCAGCTCTCCCTCCTTGTCACGCTTTCTTCCAGTTCTACGTCGCCGACAACAAATTGTCGTGTCAGCTCTATCAGAGAAGCGCCGACGTATTTCTCGGAGTACCTTTTAACATAGCGTCATACTCATTACTCACCATGATGATAGCTCAGGTATGCGGTCTCGGACTCGGCGACTTCGTCCATACTTTCGGTGACGTACACATTTACAATAATCATATCGAACAAGTAAAATTACAGCTAAGCCGCGAGCCTCGTCAGCTTCCAACAATGAAGCTAAATCAAGAAGTGAAGAGTATCTTCGACTTTAAATATGAAGATTTTAAATTAGAAAACTATAATCCATACGATGCCATCAAGGCAGACGTTTCTATTTAAGAACAATTAAAATTTAACAATAATGAAACCCAAGATTTCTATAGTAGTGGCGATGGCAAAGAACAGAGCCATCGGTAAAAACGGTCAGTTGTTATGGCATATTTCCAACGACCTCAAACATTTCAAAAAAGTTACATCAGGCAAATGCGTCATCATGGGACACAACACTTACGTCTCATTGCCAGGACAAAAGGCTTTGCCTAACCGACGTAATGTCATTATCTCCGACAGACTCGACGCTGCTCCTGAAGGCTTTGAATTAGCGACATCTATTCCAAAGGCGATGGAACTCGTCCAAAATGAAGCCGAAGTATTTATCATGGGTGGCGGAATGATATACGAACAATTCTTAAGTAAAGCAGAGACATTATATCTCACAAGAGTCGAGAAAGATTTTGAAGCTGACACCTACTTCCCTATCATCAACTTCGACGAATGGGAAATGACAGAATTGGAAGTCGTCGACGATGATCCTCAAGTCGATTATTCATACAGATTTGAGACTTGGGAGAAGAAATAAGGCCCTGAGTTTCTGAGTCACCGAGACGCTAAGTAACATAGTGTCTCATCAACTTGTTAAGATAGCGACCTAAAACAAAAAACCGATCATTCGCATGACCGGTTTTTTTTGTTTTCATATAACTTTATGATTAATGAGCCACTGAGATACGTTTTGTAACTTCATATTCTTCAGTAACAACTTGAATCATATAGATACCTGCTGGGAATTCTTTCACATCAACAACAACTTCATCATTATTAACTGATGTCTCATAAACTTTTTGACCCATCACGTTAGAAATCGAAATTTCATTGATATTTTGAGCATTGATAGTAATCTTTTCGTTAGCAGGATTTGGGTAAACGCCGACTTTATCATCTGCATTATCTTGTATGCCTGTTTCTGAATAGAAGAAACTCAATACATACTTATCTTTATCTTCTTCCAATGAAGCTGGTGATGACATACAATCTATTCCCTCGTAATAAGCTTGTACTTTATAGTAGTACCATGTATCATATTGATTTACCGAGTTATCAGTATATTCAGTCTTATTTGCTGCCAACACTTTAATTCTCATCCATTCACCATCTTTACCAGTTCTTCTCAAGATATAATAACCTGACACACCTGGTGAATTTGGCTTTGTCCAAGAAAGTTTTGGTTTAAACACAGGAGTAAGTTCATATTTAAGGTTCTGTGCAGGATCGCAATTCTCTGTCAAGACTGCACAAGCTTCATTAGATTCTTTAGTGTCGCCACCATCGAAGAAAGCAGTTACAGTATAGCAATGTCCGCCAAATGGAACGTCAGTATCAGTATAATTTGTAGAAGTTGTATGAGCTATAAGCACTCCATCACGGTACACATTATAACCATATAAGTCGCCACCTATACCATACCATGTCAAGTAAACGCTATTATCTTTTGTCTCACATTTCAAGTTATGAGGATTATGGTTAGGCACTTCATAACCACAATTATTGATTGTATCTAAGATCACTCCACCTGGCAAATCTACTGATGGACCTGAGTAGTTGAACACAGTGTTACCTTCATAATCTTTGATAATCAATGTAAGGTTAAATGTTGGTTGATTTGCATCAGCAGGTTCCCAAACAAACTTAATATGTCCGTAAGGCAAA
This sequence comes from Lentimicrobiaceae bacterium, assembly GCA_015061315.1. GTDB lineage: Bacteria > Bacteroidota > Bacteroidia > Bacteroidales > F082 > Limimorpha. The sequence continues at coordinate 21,478 of SUWV01000030.1, read as the reverse complement.
GCCAAATCATATGTTGTCAATGTTGAGTTCTCAGTTGTCTTTCTTGTAATCAAAGCATTTGCTTGGTCATATATTTTCACGTTAGCGCCTCTCATGCCTTGGAACGCTGTTGACTGGAGTATCATCTGCCATTGACATGTTGGACCGAAAGGAACACTTTGAGCCTTAGCTATTTTACCATGTGCGCCTTCAACTACTGCATAAACAGAATAATCGAAATAACTATAACAAGGAACTGCATCATCGACGTATGTCATCATTTCACCTGCTTCAACGTCATTAATTTCATGGATAACCTTACCATTTCTTTCGATAACGATTTTATCTAATGCATCCTTGCTTGCACCTGACATGGTATAAGTTGGGTTTTTCCATGTCAATGTTGCTGACAACTTGTTATTTTCAGCAGGAACGACTTCCAATTTTTTAGGAGCCTCCATGGTGTTTGCTTGTATGCCTTTTGGCATGATGTCGAAGATTGCGCCAACATCATTAGGATAATCTATTGCAGAAGAAGCGAAGTAACCATCACCAGAGCCAGACCATCCGTAGTTAAAGTGGAACAAGCCGTTTTCGTCAAAGCCGTCACAAACGAAAGCGTGACCACCGCCAGTGTTAGAAGTACCAGCATAGAATATAGGACGACGCATCTCAAGAGCTTCCATGATATAGGAATCCCAAACTTGTGAAGAAACCGTTCTTCCTTTGAAATTAGATGGTGCATAATCGAAATATTTGTTCAAAGCGTAAGGAACGTCAACTGAGTAAGCACCGCTACCTGTACCATCATCATCATACATCATTTCTACCGAAACGCCACAGTGATAACCTAATAAAGCAACGGCATCAATTTGTTCTTGTGGAGAATTCTTGTCTATTTGATATGGCATGTTTTCCCAATCGTATGTTGCCTCAGCGAAGTTAGCATATTGTTCTGGGTAATCATATTCATCGGTATTTGGCTTGTATGAATGTGAACCTGTGCCTTGTGTAGGATGATCCCAATATTTCATAACTTGAGCCATTGCGGTAGCAACACAACCAACAACAGCCTTGCCGTTAGATGAGAATGGCTTATTCAAATCAGGGCAATAAGCATTGTATGGCCATGATTGATCCCATGCTGTCTGACATAAAGGACCTACGCTGTAGCCACCTCTTTCAGCTGGTTTAAGTCTACCTGTTTTTTCAAGGCTTGCCCATTCAGCTTTAATATCTGAAGTTGCAACAACACCTTCATTAATAGCGTAGGTAATTGACTCTTGATAATCCTCCATCATGAAGCCAAGGCCTGGAGCTACATTATCTGTTTCAAATATACCGTCTTCAGAATAACCGAGGATAGGTCTCACAGCGTCGGTAGCTGATACCATCACAAAACCATAATCGGAAACGTTAAAGACATAGAAACAAGGCTCGCCGGTTTCGGTTTTCATTGTATAAACCAAATCCAAAACGTTGCCTTCTTTTTGCATAAAGTTAGCTTTCACAAACTTATGACCGAAATCCATTGCCATATTCACATCAACTGGACCAGCAAAAAGTGAATTGAAAGCCAACAAAATAGCTACTAATAAGAATGATTTTTTCATTTGCATTTTTTGTTTATTAATACTCAATTTTGTCATTGGGCAAATTTAATATTTTTTTCGATAAGTCTTAGAAAAAAAACTAAAGTTTTCACCTTATTTCACAACACTTATCTTATGTACACTTTCTCCTTTTCTTGATGATATTTTAAGCATATAAACGCCATTATTCAAAGCGTCAATATCGAGACTCATCTCATTTGTATCAAGAACATTACGCTCTATCATTTTCTGACCGACTGCATTATACACAACGACATTTGTCATGCCTTCAGCAATAATATTAAAATGATTAGATGCTGGATTAGGATATATGCGGGCGTTGATACTATTTTCTTCTATCAACATCACTTCAGCCATCACATAATCGCTATCGCTATCAGGTGTAGCCGCAGGCATCGACTCACAATCTTCATTATATGAAGTCACTTGATAATAATATATTCCGTTAATATCGTTAGCATCGAAATACCTGTTTTCCGACGACTCTATCTTTGCTATCTCAGTATAATTCTCATTATCCGTCGATCTATACACCTTATAGTATTGTGTATTTGTCTTATCCCACGAAATCATCACCCCCGATTTTCCGTCTTGTTCTGTAAATTCAGCTTTAAGGTTTTTAGGAGCTATGCAGTTGTCGCAACTATTATTTCCTGAATATAAAACACCCTCTTGCAAGTCGGCAGAAGAACCAGAAAACTCATACACCATCTCGCCATTTGAATTCTTAATGTTTAAGGTCATTGACGAAATCTTTGTCTTAGGAGCTTTCCACACAAAAGACACCTCGCCTTCAGGCATCTGCACCAACAAATTGACAGGCGTAGCATTTGTCACTCTTATCTCATCAAAGACATTATCATCACATAAAATCTGCAAGCAAGCATCTTTCCAACCTTGATAACTTGTTGTAGATGCCTCGATATTCCACGAACATGTAGTTCCATACGACATAAAAACTTCAGCCCTACGTCCCTTAATACCATTACTAACAGCGTATGCCGAATATGTGTAGGTACCATACTCCTCCACTTCATCTTCAAAAGTAACCACAGAACCTGGTGTCACATCTTTGACAGAATAGACCGGTTTGTTATTTCTCAAAATCACAACCTCATCAATCTTTTCCAATGTCTCATCTAAATCAGACAAAGTAGGTACATTAACATTAACGACGCCTTTATAAGAATATACCGATTTTACTTTCGTCTCAATAACAGGAGCTTTAGGCATACATTTGTGAGCATAATCAGGAAGCATGTCGAATATAGCCCTCTGATTGATGTTATAGTCAGCTCCTTCAGGGTTAAGCGCATCTATTGCAAAGTTGCCATTTCCGACTCCCGACCAACCCCAATTGAAATGGAAGTAAGCATCCTCAGTATAGCCATCACACACAAAAGCATGACCTCCGCTAACCTGACTCGAACCAGCATAAAATACAGGCAAGCCTCTATCCAAGTTCTCTATCAACAAAGTTTTCCATTCTTCTAAATCATGTTGTTCACGATATAGATGCGTCATCTTTGAAGTATATTTAAAATAATTTTTCATCGCTGCAGGAACCAACTCCGAATAACCCGAACTTGCCATCGGACCATATTTCATGTCGATACTAACTCCGCAATGATACATCAGAAGCGCGACTGCTTTAATTTCTTTCTCCGGCGAGAAACTATAAAGCTGAGCCGGCATATTATCCCATTCGTAAGTCGTCTCTCCAAAATTAGCCGACTGTTCCGGATAACCTTCCGGGATATATGAGTGAGAGCCGACGCCTTTGTCAGGATAATTCCAATACTTCATAATCATAGCCATGACATCAGCGGCACAGCCTACATACGCATGATCACCAGGACCGCCGAGCTCTGTAGGACAATAATAATTGTATGGATAAATCTGATTCCACTTCAAATCGACGAGAGGTTCCACCGACTTACCGAGATTTCTTTCTGTGACGATGCCGCGAGTTCTCATAAGATTCCACTCCTCTTTGACCGAAGCATCAGCCTTCAGGTTATTTTCTATGGCGTATAAGATAGCGTTTCTATAATGATCCAAATAATAAGTTAAAGATGGATGCATGTTATTAACATCAATCGCGCCTTCATCGGAATATGCTAAAACAGGCTTCGCTCTGTCATCAGCAGAAACGATATAATAACCTTTATCTTCGATGTTGAAGATATAAAGACACGCATTTCCATTGTCATCGCTCAATGTTAAAACATGTTTAGAATTTTGAAAACCTCTTAATGACTGCATATTGTTTCTTACGAACCTCTCTCCTATCGACTTCGCTGTTTCAATATCAACAGGAGACGCAAATGTCAGATTTACAAACAATAATGCCAATAATGTTACAAGTACTTTTCTTTTCATATTTATTTATTTTTATTGTCTAAAGTCCAAAGTCCAAAGTCAACAGACTTAATTCTTAATTCTCAATTCTTAATTCTTAATTAATTAGGTTTTCTGTTTCTTTTTCTTTGCTGCAGGAAACAACACATTATTTAATATAAGTCGATAGCCCGGCGAGTTAGGATACATATCCAATTCTGTCGGCGGGTCACCTACGAGATGCTGATAGTCTTCCGGGTCGTGACCTCCGTAAAAAGTAAAGAAGCCATTTCCGAAGTTACCATGAATATATCTGTCTTCGTTAAGAGCCGCGTTGTCGCCAAGAACCACGATACTCGGTTTCACGTAGCGTTTATCGAAAGCCGTCGTCTGTCCCATAAAACCTTTTATCAATCTCTCATGCGATTGTGTGAGCATGGTCGGCACTGGATCCCACTTCGCAGAAAAGTCGAACAAGAGAAAATAATCGTTACTTTCTTTCACTGATTTAGAACGATTTTGAGTCACGTCAATATTTGAGACTTCATACTCCTGCGGATTTGTCGAGATTGTAAAATCAGTAAAGGCGAAGCAATTATCGTAATTCAATTTTTCAGCAGCGTTGGGAGTCATGCCATCGCCGTCGAACATCACATCGCAGATGTCGATGCCATCAGCTGCAAGAGCGATGTCGAAGCTATCTGGAGCGGAACACATTGAAAAGAGATAACCACCTCCAGCAACGAAGTCTCTAATCTTTTTCACCACAGCGAGTTTCAGTTGCGACACTTTATTATACCCGTGACGCTCTGCCGTCTCCTGTTGTTTCTTCACATCTTCCTGATACCAAGGATAATTACGATAACGCGCCCAGAATTTTCCAAACTGTCCAGTAAAATCCTCGTGGTGCATGTGCAGCCAATCGTATGTCGGGAGCACACCTTCCATCACTTCGTCGTCATAGATGATGTCATAAGGAATTTCAGCGTAAGTCAGCGCCATCGTCACAGCATCGTCCCAAGGAAGGATAGTTTTTGGAGCATAGACTGCGAGACGCGGCACTTTCTGAAGTTTCATCTCGTCCATATTGACGTTAGGATCGGCAATTTCAGCGAGTATGCCTTCAGCCTGAACATCGGCGATGACTTGAAAAGAGACGTTACGAAGCTTACATTCACGCTCAAACATATCGTGATAAGGAATAAGATAAGAGCCGCCTTTATAATTAAGGAGCCAGCTTATCTCCACCTCGCGTTCTAAAATCCAATACGCCACGCCGTAAGCCTTCAGATGGTTCGTCTGAGTGTCGTCCATCGGAATGAGGATATAGGCGGCGTCCAGTTTAACAGTTGATAATAAAAGCAATAATATTATTAAAAGGTATTTTTTCATCATATAATGATTTATCGCAAAGATAAAAAAATAAAATATTAATTAATGGTATATCATTGAATTTAATTTTATATTTTTGCGTTCAAGAAAAAATCAATTCAATTACAAGTTATATCATGGAAAATACAGAAAATTTAAAAAAGACCGTTTTCAACGAGATGCATCGTGAAATGGGTGCTAAGATGGTTCCTTTCGCAGGTTTCGACATGCCTGTTCAATTTGAAGGCGTTAATATAGAACATGAAACAGTACGTAAAGGCGTTGGCGTTTTCGACGTCTCTCACATGGGTGAGTTCCGCGCTAAAGGTCCTAAGGCTTTCGCTTTCGTACAACGTTGCACAACAAACGACGTAGCAGCTTTGACCGACGGCAAAGTTCAATACACATGTCTTCCTAACGGCAAAGGCGGTATCGTCGACGATATGTTAGTCTATCGCGTAGCAGCTGACGAATATTTCATGGTTCCTAACGCAGCTAACATCGACAAAGACTGGGCTTGGATGGCAGCAGTAGCTCAAGAAATGGGAATGGAACTCGGCGTTGAATTCGTCAACGAAAGCGACCAATGGTCACAACTCGCAGTTCAAGGTCCTTTGGCATTGAAAGCTATGCAAAAGCTCACAGCAACAACTGTTGAAGATATGGAATATTACACTTTCAAGATTTTAGAATTCGCTGGTGTAAAAGACGTTATCTTCTCAACAACAGGTTACACAGGCTCAGGCGGCTGCGAAATCTACATGCCAAACGACAAAGCTGTTGAAATCTACAAGAAAGTCTTGGAAGCTGGTGCTGAATTTGGCATCAAACCTGCAGGTCTCGGCTCACGCGACACCTTACGTCTCGAAATGGGATTCTGCTTATATGGCAACGACATCTGCGACACCACATCTCCAATAGAAGCTGGCTTAGCATGGATCACAAAATTCGTTGATGGCAACGATTTCATCGACAGAGAATATAACGAAAAACAAAAGACAGAAGGCGTCACACGTCAGTTACGCGCTTTTGAAATCACAGGCAAAGGCATCGCTCGTCACGGCTATGAAATCTGCGACGCAGAAGGTAACGTAATAGGCGAAGTAACTTCAGGTACAATGGGACCATCTGTAAAGAAAGCTATCGGTATGGGTTATGTCGCTAAATCACACTGCAAATTCGGTAACGAGATTTTCATCAAAGTTAGAGAAAAACTCATCCCTGCAACAATAGTAAAACTCCCATTCTATAAAGGAGAATAATTAGAATCTGAAAATCTGAAAATCTGAAAATCTGAGAATTTGGGAAAAGTTTTCGGGTTTTCAGATTTTTCGTTTTCTGGCAAAAAAATCCGTAGACCGTAGACTATAGACCGTAGACTTTTATTATCTTTGCAGAAAATTTCGTGATGGAACCAGCTTTACTTATTTTAACATTAGGAACATTAGTATTTGCAGCGCACTGGTTTGCTGAGATATTCAGCAAGAAAAGAATACCCGATGTGCTTCTTCTCATGCTTATCGGCATCCTCATCGGTCCGATATTAAAAGTAGTTGATGCCGAGAAGTTAAGTTCGATGGGAAATGTCTTCGGACAGCTGACACTCGTAATCCTATTATTTGAAAGTGGAACCGAATTATCATTTAAGACCTTAGCCGACTCCATAAAAGACACTGTCAAATTGACTTTCGTAAACTTCTTGTTTACATTCGCCGCCGTAGGATTATTCAGCTGGTTAGTATTAGGCATGAATCCTGGCATCAGTTTCATGTTAGGAGCTGCTTTAGGAGGCTCATCGTCGGCAGTGGCAATTCCTTTAGTAAAGCAAATCAGCATAGGCGAAAAGAGCAAGACAATATTAATATTAGAGTCAGCATTCAGCGCCATCTTATGTATCGTCGTGACCTTAGCCATTTTTGAATCGTACAAATACGGAGAGATAAGAGTCGGTGTTATCTTCGGACAAGTCTTCTCCTCGTTCTTATTAGCATCGCTCATAGGTGTTATCGGTTCAATATTCTGGTCGATGGTATTAGACAAGGTTAGAACCATCAACAACTCAATCTTTACCACGCCAGCTTTTGTCTTTATCATATACGGTATCAACGAGTTGTTAGGATACAGCGGCATCATCTCCGCACTCGCATTCGGAATAGGATTAGCAAACATGGACGCTATTCACGACAAATGGCTGAAGAAATTCTCCGACAGAAAACCGACACTGCTCAACCCAACAGAAAAGACATTGTTCAGCGAGTTAGTCTTCTTGATGAAAACATTCTTCTTCGTCTATGTAGGAATCTCAATAAAATTCGACAGCTTAATATCATTATTAATAGGACTTGGCATCTCATTCTTGATGATAATTTTAAGAATATACGTCGTAAGGATTTCATTGCCATCAGGCATCAAAGGCATCAACAACAAAGACAGAGCTTTCTTATCAATGATGATACCGAGAGGACTCGCCGCTGCTGTTCTCGCAACGATGATTTCACAGTCGCAGCTCGCAGGTTCAGAAAGAGTAAGTAATATAGTCTTCTCAGTCATATTCTTCACCATCATCTTCACATCATTGTTAGTACCTTTGTTAGAGAAATCAGAAAAATTCAGGAAGATATATATCAAGATAATATATTTCCCTAACTTCGGAGGCAAGCATGGAATTATCGACGATGACTTTGACAATGATAACAAGGATGAAAATAACGATGTCAAAGATAAGGAAGATGAAGATAAAAACGAAAACGAAATTACCATCAACGACGAAGATGATGTTCCAAAGATATTTATATAACAAATTAATATCATTACAATTTATAATATCATAATAAAAATCAACGATTTAACTGCAAAGTTTTTTATTTTTAAAAAAATATTGAAAAATGTTTTTTCAAACAAAAAAAATAGTATCTTTGCAGTCCGAAAAGAAAGAAGTAAAAAGAAAAGATATGTATTTAACTGCAGAAAAGAAATCAGAATTTTTCAGTGCATACGGTAAAAATGCACAAGACACAGGTTCAGCAGAAGGACAAATTGCATTGTTCACATTTAGAATCAAGCATTTAACAGAACACATGAAGCAAAACAAAAAAGACGTTGCAACCATGCGTTCATTAGTTCGCCTTGTAGGTAAAAGAAGAAGACTTCTTGATTATTTAAAGAAAAACGATATCGAAAGATACCGTACTATCATCAAAGAATTAGGTATTAGAAAATAATAGCGTATTGCGCGTGATAGCAAAAAAAAGGCAATGTAAGATTGCCTTTTTTTTGCGTATATTATATTTTCGTACCAAGCCAAATTTTCTATATTTTATAAATACTTCAAAAACAAGACGAAATTATGGGTCCTGAAGGAATCAAACAAACCATCCAACTCGGCAACGAAACAATCACAATAGAGACAGGTCGTTTGGCAAAACAAGCCGACGGAGCAGCAGTGGTAACCTGCGGCAAAACCGTATTATTAGCTACAGTAGTGACAGCTAAAGACGCAAAAGAAGACGTAGACTTCTTACCTCTCTCTGTCGATTATAAAGAAAAATATGCAGCCACAGGTAAATTCCCTGGCGGCTTCTTCAAACGCGAAGGAAAACCATCAGACTATGAAATCTTAATCTCTCGTTTGGTTGACAGAGCATTGAGACCATTATTCCCAGATGACTATCACGCAGAGACACAAGTGCAGATAACACTTTTATCGGGTGAAGTTGGTGTTCTTCCTGACGCATACGCAGCTCTCGCAGCATCGGCAGCTATAGCAGTATCAGACATTCCATTCCATGGTCCTATCTCTGAAGTTCGCGTAGCTTATATCAACGGCGAATACGTCATCAACCCTAAAGAAGAACTCCTCAAAGACGCTGACCTTGAACTTATGGTAGCAGCTTCAATGAAAGACATCTGCATGGTGGAAGGCGAATCAAAAGAAGTGTCAGAAGAAGTGATGCTCAACGCTTTGAAAGCAGCTCACGAAGCTATCAAAGTACATTGTCAAGCTCAGATAGAACTCGCAGCTAAAGTTGAGAAAGCTCAGACAAAACGTGAATACTGCCATGAGACCAACGACGAAGCTCTCAGAGCTGACATGATGGAAAAACTTTACAAGCCATGCTACGACTTCGCTCTCACTGGCAATGCCAACAAACACGAACGCGAAGCTAACTTCAGCGCCATTTTGGATTCTTATCTCGCTAACTTCAGCGAAGAAGAACTCTCAGAAAAAGCATCAATGGCAAAACGTTATTTCCACGACATAGAACGTAAGGCTGTCCGCGACGCTATCCTCATCGAAAGAAAGAGATTAGACGGTCGTAAGTTAGACCAAATACGTCCTATCTGGACAGAAGTAGATGTACTTCCTTCAACACACGGCTCAGCAATATTCACCCGCGGCGAAACACAAGCTTTGGTGACAGTGACATTAGGCACTAAGTTAGATGAACAGACTATCGACGGCGCTGTCGTTGAAGGCACATCAAACTTCATGTTACACTACAACTTCCCAAGCTTCGCAACAGGCGAATGCAAACCAAGCCGTGGCGTAAGCCGTCGTGAAATTGGTCACGGCAACCTTGCTGAAAGAGCTCTTAAATCAATGATACCAGGACAAGATGAGAATCCTTATACAATCCGCGTTGTTTCTGACATCTTAGAATCAAACGGTTCTTCTTCAATGGCATCGGTATGTGGCGGCACCCTCGCCCTTTTAGACGCTGGCGTAAAAATGAAGAAACCTGTAGCAGGTATAGCAATGGGTCTTATCACAGATAGCGAAACTGGTAAATATGCAGTCTTGTCAGACATCCTCGGCGACGAAGACCACCTTGGCGACATGGACTTCAAAGTAACTGGTACAAAAGACGGTATCACAGCTTGTCAGATGGACATCAAAGTTGATGGTCTTTCATACGAAGTCTTGACAGAAGCTTTGGAACAAGCAAGAGCAGGTCGTATGCACATACTCGGCGAGATGGCTAAGACAATAACAGAACCAAGAGAAGACTATAAAGAAAGCGTACCACGCATCGAGAAAGTATATATCCCTAAAGACAGCATCGGCGCTGTTATAGGACCTGGTGGCAAAGTAGTTCAAGAGATACAGAAAGTCACTAACACCGTCATCGTCATCACAGAAGAAGAAAACCGTGGCGTAGTTGAAATCGCTTCAACAAATAAAGAAGACCTTGAAGCAGCTAAGGCTAAGGTTCGTGGCATCGTCGCTGTTCCTGAAGTAGGCGAAGTATATCAAGGCACAGTAAGATCAATAATGGCATTTGGCGCTTTCGTAGAGATATTGCCAGGCAAAGACGGCTTGTTACACATCTCTGAAGTAGATTGGAAACGCTTAGAAAACTTAGACGGCATACTTAAAGAAGGTGACAAAGTGGAAGTCAAACTTATCGAGATAGAACAAAAGACTGGTAAGTTACGCCTTTCAAGAAGAGCTTTGTTGCCAAAACCAGAAGGCTATGTCGAAAAACCAGAACGTCCACGAGGCGAAAGAAAAGGTCATAACGACAATAAAAAAGGAAAGACAGAAAAGAAATAAAATCTGAGAATCCGAAAATCTGAGAATCTGAAAAATATTCTCAGGTTTTCGAGTTTTCATGTTTTCAAATTTTAAAATTAAAATAAATGAGGCAGTTAAAAATTACCAAACAGGTTACCAACAGAGAGACAGCGTCTCTTGACAAGTATTTGCAGGAAATCGGTAAAGTTGAACTCATCACAGCTGATGAAGAAGTGGAATTGGCTCAGAGAATCAGACAAGGCGACAAGATCGCTTTAGAGAAACTCACCAAGGCTAACCTCCGTTTCGTAGTTTCCGTTTCTAAGCAATATCAAAATCAAGGATTGAGTCTCCCCGACCTTATCAACGAAGGTAATTTGGGTCTTATCAAAGCTGCACAACGTTTTGATGAAACCAGAGGCTTCAAATTTATCTCTTACGCTGTGTGGTGGATCCGTCAATCTATCCTCCAAGCTCTGGCAGAACAATCACGTATAGTCCGTTTACCTCTTAACAAAATCGGATCTATCAATAAAATCAATAAGACATACGCCAAGTTGGAACAGGAGTTTGAACGCGAGCCTAACGCAGAAGAAATAGCTGAGGCATTAGACATCACTGAAGCTGAAGTTAAAGAGTCGATGAAGAACGCAGGTCGCCACGTATCAATGGACGCTCCTCTCGTTCAAGACGAAGACAACAATATGTACGACGTCTTGAAAAGTGACGAAGTAGTAACACCTGAGACTGAGCTCCTTTATGAATCATTAAGAAAAGAGATTGACCGCGCCATTTCAACATTGACACCACGTGAAGCCGATGTCGTGAAACTTTATTTCGGTCTCAACGGCAGCCACCCAATGACATTGGAAGAAATAGGCGAGAAATTCGACCTCACACGTGAACGCGTAAGACAGATAAAAGAAAAAGCCATCAGACGCTTGAAACACACAAGCAGAAGTAAGATACTTAAGAGTTATCTTGGATAATGTACAATTTAGAATTAAGAATGAAGAATTAAGGGTTGCTCTGTGAAAGGGCAGCTCTTTTTTATTTGAAGTGAGATATGACAAGCCACGTTTATCTTTGCGACTCTGCGAAACGTGTCAATAATGTATTGTTTATTTTCTATTGTATTATCGACACTTCCCTACTCGTTGTCTTGTTGTCTTGTTGTCTTGTAGACTCTAAAAAACTACCTCAACCTGATATTATCACCCACATGAAGGACAGTATTCTCATCCATATCGTTCATCTTGAAAATAGATTTTAACTTGACAGCATAAAGTCGAGAGACATGAGAAAGCGTCTCTCCTTTTTGTATGGTATGATATTTATAGCGACGCATCGCCTTGTTTCTCTTAGGCTCGATATAAATAATCTCATCTTTTTTCAAAGTCCTGCGTTTGCCAAGATTATTATATTTCACGATCTGATAATCGTAGATACCAAGCATATCGGCCAATTCATAAACACTCTCACCTTCTCGTGCATAGATAAACTTCACCTTATTATTCTCACGAATATAACGCTCATCGGGGAGTTTTCCTACGACCTCCGCATCGGTAATTTTATATGGAACATAAACCAATGAAGTCTCAACAGACTTCTGACTTTCATCTTTAGTCTTTTGACTTTCATCTATAGCCTTTTGTCCTTTGCTTTTAGCCTTATATTTAAATTTACCTTTTACGACCATCTGGTCATATTGAGTAAGGTTATAATCTTCTATATATTTTATCAAAACGTTAGCATAGACAGGCAGAGTTGCATAGCCAGCTTTTTTCAAGCCTTTAGCCCAACCCTTATAATCGGTGATTTTCAAGTCAAAGAGAAAAGCATAGCGCTGACCATTAGCAAGAAATTTAGAATGATCTCTGTATGAATCCTCAGGCGAATTATAAACTCTGAAGCACTCACCTTTTTCATCATCATCGTGGTAGGTACGTTTGCCTTTCCAATCTTTATGACATTTTATACCAAAGTGATTATTAGATTTTTTTGCCAATTCGCTATTGCCATTACCCGACTCCAATATTCCCTGAGCCAAGGTTATAGACGCTGGAATTTTATATTCCTGCATTTCACGCATAGCTATGTCTTTATACCTATCGATGTAGTCCAAGGTAGCATTAGATTTATTTTGTGAAAAGACATTAACATTCCATAACAGAATAGGTATCAATGTCACAAAATATCTAAAGGAGACTCTCATTATCAAAATTTTTTGTAAAAATACAAAATTAACGTATACAAATAATAATTATTACTTTTTCCCGATATATATAAGGTGTGTAAAATCTTTTTTATTACTTTTGCGTAATCTAAGGTAAATGTACATGGACTATACTATTGTAAAAAAATATTTTCCGGAAATAACTGAAAATCAACTTATGCAATATCAATCTTTATTACCTTTGTATGAAGATTGGAATAGTAAGATAAACGTAATTTCGCGCAAAGACATGGATAGTTTTTATGAGCATCATGTCTTGCATTCATTAGCCATAGCAAAATATTTTCCATTACTTCCTGGAATGAAGGTTATGGACGTAGGCACTGGCGGCGGTTTTCCAGGTATTCCGTTAGCTATTATGTTTCCGCAGACATCATTTCTGTTAGTTGACAGCATTGGCAAGAAAATAAAAGTCGTTCAAGCCGTTGCTGAATCTTTGGGTTTAACAAATGTAGTTGCCGTGCAAGAGAGAGTCGAGAAGGTAAAAGACAAATTCGATGTCATCACGAGTCGCGGAGTGACACGTTTGCCAGAGATTGCAAACTGGGTCGGAAACAAATTACGTATTCATAACGACATCGAAGCTGGCGGCGTTTTATATCTTAAAGGTGGCGACATTGAACAAGAGTTGCGCGATGTATCAAAAAACTGGAAACGTAAAAGCACATCAATAACCAAATGGTTTGCAGAACCTTTCTTCGTAGAGAAATATGTAGTTCATCTATACTAAAATCATTAAACATCATAAAATAAATTTAAACAACAAACTATGAAAAAGTATTTATTATCACTATTGATGGTCGTCATGTTCGGCATCAATAGCTTTGCACAAATGCCACTTCCAATGGATCCAAACGTAAGATATGGAAAATTGGACAACGGCTTAACTTATTACATCCGTCACAACGAGAAACCAGAAAACAGAGCTGACTTCTACATCGCACAGAAAGTCGGTTCAGTTCTTGAAGAAGAAAACCAAAGAGGTTTAGCTCACTTCTTGGAACACATGGCATTCAACGGAACCACAAACCTTCCTGGAATGACATTAAGAAACTACCTCCAAAGCAGAGGTGTTAAATTCGGTGAAAACCTCAACGCTTACACAGCCATCGACCAGACAGTCTATATGGTGACAAACGTACAGACAGACCTCCCAGGTTTAGTCGACACATGTTTGCTCATCCTCCACGACTGGTCAAGCTTCATCGCTCTTGAAGACGCAGAAATCGACAACGAGCGTGGCGTCATCTTGGAAGAAGAACGCACTACAGGTGGTGCTAACCGTCGCGTCATGGAACAACTCCTTCCTAAGATGTATCCAGGAAGCCCTTATGGTGAACGTCTTCCTATCGGAACAAGAGAAGTCATCGCTAACTTCAAATACGACGAACTCCGTGACTATTACAAAAAATGGTATCGTCCAGACCTTCAAGGTCTCATCATCGTCGGTGACATCGACGTTGACGCTATCGAAGCTCGTATCAAAGAAATGTTTGCTGACATCCCAGCTCCTGTAAATCCAGCAACAAGAACACAATTCATGATCGAAGACAACGAAGAACCTATCATTGCAATAGCAACAGACCCTGAGTTGACTTCATACCAAATCAGCATGTATCATAAACAAGATGCAACTCCTGACTCAGTGAAAGGCGACATCTCTTATTGGTTGAGCGAATATCTCATCAACTTAGTAACAGATATGCAAAACAACAGATTGCAAGAACTTACACAAAAACCAAATTCTCCTTTCATTTACGGTTACAGCTACTACGGTGATTATTATGTATCACCAACAAAAGAAGCTTGGACAAACATTGTAGTTCCTAAAGACTTAGCAGGCATTGAAGAAGCAATAACAGCTATAGTTGCTGAAACAAAACGTATGCAACAATATGGTTTCACAGCTTCAGAATATGAAAGAGCAAAAGCTGACTTCATGAAACATATCGAAAGCGCATATAACGAAAGAAACAACACAGAAAATGAAAAATACGTTGACGCTTGTTTAAATCATTTCTTGAGCAACGAGCCAATGATGGATATTGAAACAGAATATCAATTATATCAACAGATTATCCCTAACCTTCCATTAGAAGCTATCAACGCAATGCTTCCAGAAATCATTCCTGCAAACAATTTAGTCATGACTTTGATGGCTCCTGAAAAAGAAGGTGAAGTACTTCCAACAGAAGAAGAATTGTTAGCAATGTATAACAACGCAAAGAACGTTGAAGTTGAAGCTTACGAAGAAGAAGTGTTCGATGGTCCAATCGTAGCAAAACTCCCTAAAGCTGGTAAAGTCAAGAGCGAGACAAAAGACGAAGTACTCGGCACAACAGAATGGACACTCAGCAACGGCATGAAAGTCATCTACAAACAAACCACATTCAAAGAAGACGAAATCAGAATGAACGCATACAGCGAAGGCGGTTTAACAGCACTTCCACAAGATGATCCTTACACATTACAAGTATTAGGCGACATTATCACCTTAGGCGGTGTCGGCGAGTTCAGCGCAATAGATCTTCCTAAAGTATTGGCAGGCAAGAAAGTAAGCGTATCACCTTACATCAGCACATATTCTGAAGGCATGAACGGTTCTTGCTCACCTAAAGACTTAGAAACAATGTTACAACTCGTTCATTTATATTTCACAGCACCACGTGCCGACCAAGAAGCCTTCACTTCTAATATGGAACGTACTAAAGCTATGTTGAAAAACATGGAGTTAAACCCAATGATTACATTATCAGACTCATTGAACAAAGTATTGTACAACAACCACCCATTGACAGTCAGAATGAAAGCTGAAGACTACGACAAAGTAGATTACGCTAAAGCAATGGAAATGTACAAAGACCGTTTTGCTGATCCTAACAACTTCACATTCACTTTCGTCGGTAACATCGACCCTGAAACATTCAAGCCATTAGTTGAAAAATACTTAGCTTCTTTGAAGAAAAACAAACGTAAAGAAGATTGGAAAAACATCGGTCTTGCTGTAAATGACGACAATTATGTAACACATTACAGAAAAGAAATGCAAGATCCTAAGACATCTGTCTACATGATCTACAACGGAGATATGGAATACAATCTCTACAACGACATATATATGGAAGTTCTTTCTGACGTTCTCGACATCGTTTATACAAAATCAATCCGTGAAGAACAAGGCGGCACATACGGAGTCGGCGTCATGGGTCAAATAAATAACAGACCAGAAGACAACTTCATGTTCTACATCGTTTTCGATACTAACGACGAAGTTTATGCAACATTGATGGACATCGCTAAAGCAGGTCTTAAAGACGTAGCAGAGAACGGACCACGTCAAGAAGATCTTTCTAAAGTATTGGAAAACAAACTCAAGAAAAGAGTTGAAGAACTTCAAGAAAACAGATTCTGGATAAACACCATCGTATCTGCAGAAAGAGACAATATCGACTTTGTCACAGAATACGAAAACATCATCAACGGCATCACTGTTGAATCAGTTGCAGATTTCGCAAAACAAATCGTCAATGGCAACTTGAAAGAAGTCGTTCAACTTCCAGTGAAATAAATTACAATTAACAATTTACAGTTAGCAACTAAAGACAAAGTTGTTGACTGTAAATTGTTGATTTTGACAATAACAATAATTTAAAACAATAATCTATTATGACAGAAAAGATTCAAACTTTACGCGACTCGGCAGCGATGAGATGGATTGCATTGTTGCTTTTAGCTTTCGCCATGTTCTGTTCATACGTGTTCATGGACATTTTGTCGCCTATCAAAGACCTCATGCAATCAGAAAGAGGTTGGGACTCCACGGCATTTGGCACAATGCAAGGTGCTGAAACATTCTTAAATGTATTCGTATTCTTCCTCATCTTTGCAGGTATCATCTTAGACAAGATGGGCGTCCGTTTCACGGCAGTGCTTTCAGGCGCAGTCATGCTCGTAGGTGCAATAATCAAATATTACGCTATATCAGAGAATTTCTTTGGCAGTGGTATTGAAAGATGGTTCACAGAAAACCTCAACTACATCCCTGTCTTCGACGAGTTAGGTGTTTCTCCATTTTATGAAGGAATGCCAGCATCAGCAAAAGTAGCAGCTATAGGTTTCATGGTATTCGGCTGTGGTGTTGAGATGGCAGGTATTACTGTTTCACGCGGTATCGTTAAATGGTTCAAAGGTCGTGAGATGGCATTGGCAATGGGTTCAGAAATGGCATTGGCACGTCTCGGCGTCGCTACATGTATGATCTTCTCCCCTATGTTCGCCAATCTCGGCGGCAAAGTCGATGTGTCACGTGCAGTAGCATTCGGCGTTGTCTTATTGTGCATCGCTCTTATTATGTTCATCGTTTATTTCTTCATGGATAAGAAGTTAGACTCACAGACTGGCGAAGCAGAAGAGAAAGACGAACCATTCAAGATCAGCGACATAGGCAAGATATTATCAAGCTGGGGCTTCTGGTTGGTTGCACTTCTCTGTGTGCTTTACTATTCAGCTATCTTCCCATTCCAGAAATATGCTGTCAACATGTTACAATGTAACCTCACATTCACAGAGCCAACAGGATTCTGGTCATCAGAAGCAGTTACTATTGTACAATACGTCATCATGTTAGCTGTTGCAGCATGTTCATTTGCAAGCAATTTCTCAAAGAACAAAGGCATGAAATACGGCTTGATGGCAGTTGCTATCGTATGCTTAGTGGTTTATTGTTATATGGGTTACATGCGTGGTTCTGCAGCATCTGTATTCGCAGTATTCCCATTGTTAGCAGTAGCAATCACCCCTATCCTTGGCAACTATGTCGACCATAAAGGCAAGGCAGCTTCAATGTTGATGATAGGCTCATTATTACTTATAATATGTCACCTCACTTTCGCTTTCATCTTACCTTTATTCAAAGGTCAGGCTGTCGGTGGCATCATAGTAGCATACGTAACAATCTTAGTATTGGGTGCATCATTCTCATTGGTACCAGCAGCATTATGGCCAAGTGTTCCAAAATTGGTCGATGCTAAGGTTATCGGTTCAGCATACGCCTTAATATTCTGGATTCAAAACATCGGTTTATGGTTATTCCCATTATTAATAGGTAAGATCTTGGACAAGACAAACGCTCCTGGCACCGACCCTGTTGAACTCAACTACACATGGGCATTGGTGATGTTAGCATGCTTAGGTATCGCTGCACTCATCATCGGTGTTATCTTGAAGAGAGTCGACAAGAAGAAAAACTTAGGATTGGAATTGCCAAATATCGTAGAAGAATAAGACTACAAGTCAACGGGACTACGAGTCAACGAGAAGAGACGTCATGATAAGATGGCGTCTCTTTTTTATTTAGAAAAGCTTATATAGATACAATATTATAAAGACTTAATACCAAATAGCCTGAAAGGCTTACACAGATACAACGTATGGTAACGCCATACGACAAAAAAAACGTCCCGAAAATTTCGAGACGTTATTCTGTGGAAACTGCTGGGGTCGAACCAGCGACCTCCTGCTTGTAAGGCAGGCGCTCTAAACCAACTGAGCTAAGCTTCCATTAAACTAAAGAACCTATTTCCTTGTGTTTTGCGAGTGCAAAGATACAAACTTTTTTCAATCGTGCAACATAATTTTTAAAAAATATTTTATTTTTTTATTTCCATTTAAAATCAACATATTATGCTTAATTTTTCTTAAGAAATCATTATTACTATAAAGATTATTAATAATTATTAAGGGATTTTGTTAATATTTAAGCACAATTTTAATTATTTTACTTTTTTATAAAAATTACGGATTACACTATTTCATAAAAGATATTTTATGATTATATTTGCAAGTAATAACAAAACTTAAATTTATATCTTTGTGTATTATTAAAAAATCAATCATTATGACTATAGATGAATCAAAAATAAGAGAAGCTTTTGAAGAGAAGAACTGGACTGAGATAAAATCGCAAGACTCGTGGTCGGTGTTCAAGATTATGTCGGAGTTTGTTACTGGCTATGAGACTCTTTCTAAGATAGGACCTTGCGTCGCTATCTTCGGATCGGCGCGTACAAAACCTGACAACAAATATTACAAGATGGCTGAAGAAGCTGCTTATCTATTAGTCAAGAAAGGCTTCGGCATCATTACTGGCGGCGGTCCTGGAATCATGGAGGCTGGCAACAAAGGAGCGCACTTCGGCGGTGGCAAGAGCGTCGGTCTCAACATAGTCCTTCCTCACGAACAGAAACCTAATCCTTTCATCGACCAAGATAAGAACATCAACTTCGATTATTTCTATGTAAGAAAGACGATGTTTATGCGCTACGCTCAAGGTTATATCGCATTTCCTGGTGGATTCGGTACGTTAGATGAACTCTCGGAAGCAATAACATTGATACAGACAAACAAACTCATTTCTTTCCCTATCATCATGGTTGGAAAAGAATATTGGGAACCTCTCAACGACTGGTTTAAAAATTCTTTGTTAAAAGAAGGCATGGTAAGCGAAGAAGACTTCAAGATCTTCCATATCGTTGATACAGTGGAAGAAGCCGTAGCTATCATCGAAGAATTCTATCATAAATACGCTTTGAAACCGAACTTTTAATTAATGCATAATTCATAATGCATAATGCATAATTAAATTAATAAGTTGATTATGCACTATGAATAGCTAATTATGAATTATAAATTATGAATTATGAATTACATAGAGGTACCTATTAACATCATAAGCATCGAGGGTGATGGTTTTCACATCATTGCGGAAGGCTTAATTAACGGCAAGTCAGCTCGTTTTGTAGTTGATACCGGAGCTTCGAGGACTGTCTTCGACAAGGAAAGGATTTTAGCATACATCGACAATCCTGAGTTCAACGAGAAAGAAGGACTCTCGGCAGGAATAGGCGGCACTGACATTTCGAGTTTTATATTTAAATTGGAAGAATTAAGTTTCGGTGAACTGTCTGTAAAAGACTATCAAGCTGTTGCGATGGATTTATCTAACGTGAATAACTCATACGCGATGCTTAATATTCCTCCCGTTGACGGAGTTCTTGGCGGCGACCTGCTGTATAAACACAAAGCCGTCATAAGCTATAAGTTAAAGAAAATGCGTCTCACACCAAAACAATGACTATGGCAAAGATTTTAATTATCGACGACGAAGCTGCTATCCGTCGTATCTTAAGAGAGATTTTGGAACATGAGAAATATCAGGTTGATGATGCGGCATCTGCTATCGAAGCTCTTCCTTTGGTAAAAGAGAACGAGTACGATGCCATATTATGCGATATCAAGATGCCACAGATGGACGGCATTGAATTTCTTGAAGAAGCGAAAAAAATCAGCGACGCGCCTGTCATCATGATTTCAGGTCACGGCACTATAGACACTGCCGTTGAAGCGATAAAGAAAGGAGCCTTCGACTATATCTCAAAACCGCCAGATTTGAACCGGTTGCTCATCACCTTGCGTAACGCCTTGGACAAATCACAGCTGATGACCGAGACGAAAGCCTTGAAGAAGGTCGTAAATCGCAAGTATCAGATGATAGGCAGTTCCGCTCCGATGAATGAGATTCATGATATTATTGAGAAAGTTGCACCTACAAATGCACGTGTGCTCATCGAAGGTGAGAACGGCACTGGAAAAGAATTGGTGGCGCGACAGCTGCATGAACTTAGCAACCGTTCGTACGCACCTTTTGTTGAAGTCAACTGTGCTGCGATACCTTCTGAGTTGATAGAGAGTCAGCTCTTCGGTCATGAGAAAGGCTCATTTACATCGGCCATCAAGATGAAGAAAGGCGACTTCGAGCTTGCCAACAACGGTACTTTATTCCTTGACGAGATAGGCGACATGAGTCTATCGGCACAAGCTAAAGTGTTGAGAGCCTTGCAGGAAAACAAGATTACGAGGGTAGGAGGGGAGTGTGAGATAAATGTCAATGTAAGAATCATAGCCGCGACGAATAAGAACCTGAAGGAAGAGATACAGAAAGGCAATTTCAGAGAAGACCTATATCATAGACTTAGCGTGATAATAATCAATGTACCGCCGTTGCGCGACAGGTTAGACGACATTCCTGAGTTGGTAAAATATTTTGTTGATAGTATTTCATCGGAGATGGGAAAAGTTGCTCCGACTTTCACGCAAGACGCGATAGAAGAATTGCAGAGATATCGTTGGACTGGCAACATACGCGAGTTGCATAATGTCATAGAGAGGTTAGTGATTTTATGCGGTAATGAGATTAATGGAGACGATGTGAGGAAGTTTGTGGTATACAATTGACAATGCATAATTCATAATGCATAATTCATAATGAAGAATATATAGTTAATGTTAATGATGTGAGCCCTGTAGGGGCGGAAGACAATAGGCTGGTATGGAGTGCGGTAGCACGGAATGCCAGCCGAAGAGAGA
>SUWV01000045.1 GCA_015061315.1 Lentimicrobiaceae bacterium | reverse complement strand
TCGCTTTGTTACCACAAGGTCAGGTAGAAACTTACGAAAGAGTACAGAAGATGGTGGCAAGAATGGACGAACTCGGATTCGGTAACTGTTCAAACACTTACGCTTGTATGGCAGAATGTCCAAAAGGCATCTCTGTAACAAACATCGCAAGAATGAACAGACAATTCTTGGCAGCTAAGATTGCTGAACCTTTGAAGAAATAAAAACTTGTAGGGACACATTGAATGTGTCCTTCATATCGGACGTGTCCAATAACCAAAAAGTCTCGGGATTTATATTCCGGGACTTTTTTTATTAATGTCATATTTTCAATAAAATACGTAATATTACTTATTGCGTAAAGGTCATGGGATTTTTAAATTTGCAGAACTAAAATTTTAATTATTATCTAATTTAATTCTAAAACACTAATGATGCGAAAGAAAATTATTGTGATGACTTTTATGCTGAGTTTTCTTGTGTTTGTGGCAACGGAATCTCATGCTCAGGCTGATGCCTATTTCAATGGTGTAGAAACACGACGCGACCTAAGCTCTCATGGCTTTGGCTTCAATGATTTTAACGGAACACAAGGTAATGGCTTTTACTTTGGCGGATTCAACGGCAGCGGTGGTAATGGTTTCGACTTTGACGACTTCAATGGCGCTGGAGGTAATGGTTTCCTCTTTGACAATTTTACTGGAAATCCCGACGACGTTCCTTATGGTAGCGGATTGTTTATCCTATCGGGATTAGCTGGGATTTACTGCCTTTCTCGAAGAGATAAAAAGATATCTTAAATGAATAACTGACAATTTTCGATAACAGATAAAAAATAAAATAATGAAAAAGATAACAACGATAATGCTCGCATTGATGATGGTATTATTCACACAATGCAAAAAAGAAAATTACAATGAAACTGACACTAATACCGATGTGAAAAAGGTAAGGATAAAATGTGAAATTCCTATTGGCGGTGATAAAGCTGAAAGATCCGACTTCACTAATCTTCTCACCGACGGTTCGATAAAATGGAGCGCAGGTACAGAACGCATCTACCTCGCCGTCAATCACGAGACTAAAGCTCAGATAGTAGAACTTTCAACTGATAATCCTTTGGAATCCTATATCCTCGCTTTTGAAGGAGAAGTAGATGAGACAATACTCGTCGATGGTGAGACCTACGAAGTGTGGTATTTCGGTAATTCTCATACTCTCGGTGGAACTTCATACGTCTCTACGACAGAGTCTGCTGGTAAGATAACAAAAATTGACGGAAGCATTGCTAATCAAAGTGGCAGCCTTTCCGATTTGGGCTATTATCATATAGCTAAAGCTGAAGTCACCGCCACATTGGAAAGCGATGGCAGTTTCACTCTCCCATTAAACGGAACATTGAAGAATCAGATGGCGATAGCATATATGGATCTGAGCGAAACCACAAAACTTAAAGGCTCTGCAATTATTGGAACAGATTATTCACTCGAATATACCGACGGAGAATATAAGTTTATCGTCGACAATGAAACTTCTGTCATTAATATTGAAGGTGAAAACGACAACCCGAGTAAATCATTCGTGGTGTTGCTGCCTAATGCTAATGACAATGTAGATATTGAAAACGACAACTGGGAAAAATATACTTTCAGAGACGGTATAGTGGCAAGCAATTTCTATTATAAATATATTTCGGAAGTATCCATCGGTACCTTAAAATGGGAAGATAACTCCATTATTAATGGAAATGCATTTGTTGACTTAGGTCTGCCTTCTGGCTTATTCTGGGCTACATGCAATGTGGGCGCATCCTCTCCTGAAGAAGCTGGCAGCCTTTACGCTTGGGGCGAGTCTGAAACAAAATCTGAATATACATTAGAAAACAGCTACACATACGGTAAATATTTCAACGACATTTCTGGCAATACTAAATTAGATGCAGCCACCGTTAATTTCGGAAGTGAATGGAGAATGCCAAAACAATCAGAATTTAATGAGTTGTTTGAGCATTGCGGATGGGAATCGACATCGCAAAATGGTGTGGAAGGTTACAAATTTATTGGAACAAATGGCAATCATATCTTCTTGCCAACTTGTACAATCTGGACTTCAACACCATCAGATGGCACAGACGAATATGCATACTATGTCAATTTGAACGGTGGAGTCACATATCATTCGTTGGAATCCCGCCATAATGGTTTCTCCATACGTCCTGTCTCAGGAGGTGGTTTCGAGACTCCTGAATATCAATATGCTTTTGTTACAACAAATGAGATAAGCAATGTTGGACAAAATACAGCTATATGTGGCGGTAATGTTATAAACGATAATGGTTTTGAAATAACTGAAAGAGGCGTATGCTGGAGTACCTCTCCAGATATTGACGAACTGTATTTCAGTGATAATACATACACTAATAATGGTGCCGGTACAGGTGCTTATACCTCTTATATAAAAGGTCTTAGATCTAACACCACTTACTATGTATGGGCATACGCTAGGTCAGAGTGTGGATTAGTGACCTATGGAGAACGAGCTGAATTCACTACTTTGTCACAGTCTGCTGATGGTCAAATCAACGGTTATGATTATATAGACTTAGGTCTGCCGTCTGGTTTGAAATGGGCAACGTACAATGTAGGTGCGACTTCACCTGAAGAATATGGTGATTACTATGCTTGGGGTATGACGACAACTTTTGCTCATGGAGAATATACCGAAGATAACTGTGATACTGATGGTGTTGAATTGGGCAATATTGCTGGCAAACCTGAATATGACGCAGCTACAGCCTCGTGGGGAAGCACATGGAAGATGCCTACATGGAATCAGATGCTCGAATTAATGAATAATTGCGAAAAGGAATGGGTAACTATAAGCGGTGTCAATGGTATCAAGTTTACAGGACCTAACGGGCGATATATCTTCCTTCCTGCCGCAGGATATTCTGAGAGAGATTTGGGTCTTAGGAACGATGGATGGGTTGGTCAATATTGGTCATCTACGCCTACTTATACTGATAACTATCCTAATCCTCCTTCTGAATATACTTATACAGCAGAAACAATTTATTTGAATAGTGGTGGAGCAGTGTATTCTGGTGGTTCTAGATATATGGGTCTTACTATCCGTGCTGTCTCGGAATAATCGATAATTGTAAATAAAACACGCGTCAATCACAAAAAAAATTAGTTGTGATTGGTGCGTGTTTTTATAAATAAATATTATCTTTGTGAAATTAAAAAGTATAATATTATTAAGTAAAAACTATGAAGAAATTTTTATTATCGATTATTATGATTATGGCGTTGATGCCATTGACAGTCAAAGCTGATGAGATTATTGTTGGAGAAGGTACAGATGCCAAAAATCTTGCACCTTTTGTAAATTCCTATCCTAATTCATGGTGCGAAGTTGTTTATGAAGCGAGTGAAATAGGCAAGGCTTGTACAATAGGTAGTGTGGCATTTAATTATGTGGCGGGCACTCAGCTTACAGCAAATGATATTAGAATATATCTCGCGGAGACGACAAAAACCGAATTTGCTGACAAATCATCATGGACAGCAGAAGAAGATCTTACTTTAGTTTATTCGGGTACAGATGTCGTTTTAGGTGATGAAGCATGGGAAACATTTGAATCTGAAATCCCTTTTAATTACAGCGGAGAGAATAACTTGGTTATTGTTGTCGCTAAATCAGCTCCTAAAATGGAATTGACTTTAACATGGTCATGCTACGATGATCCGAATTCTGTCATGTTCACAGCAAGCGATACAGATGCTTCATTCGCTCAATATCCTGTCGGTGAAGGTTTGGCAATATATGGTAAAAAACCAGTTATGAAATTAATTGAAGCCGAAGAAACAGTTACTCCAACAGAATTACTCCCTCCAACAAACCTAAGAGCTCTTGTTGAACAAGACGTAGCAGGTTACAACTACAAATATAGAGTGACAATGATGTGGGATGCTGTTGAAGGTGCAGATGCTTATGATGTTTTTGTTAATACTGCTACCGCAACTGATTATTACTTGGGTTTTTCCAGTGGTACAACATACATTGTCGGATCAAACAATGCTGGTACATTGGAATTTTATGTGGTGGCTTTTAATGATGAGACAGAATCTGAAGCATCAGAAAAATGTACTGTCATTATAGGAGATGTTGCAGTAGAAGAAATTACACCTTCATTCAATGTATATCCTAATCCTGTTGAAAACAACTTATATATTGAAACAGAACTTAACGTAAAAGAAATTGCTATCTACGATATTTATGGAAGGAAGACTAAAGTCTACGGTCTACAGACTACAGACTTTGTAAACACTGTTGATGTAACAGAGTTGAAAGATGGCGTTTATTTTGTGAAAATTATGACAGATAATGGTGAAGTTGTCAAACGTTTCATAAAGAAATAATTTGTTTTATCTGAGATATAAAGACGCTGGGCACATGGACTCGGCGTCTTTTTTTTGTTATATTTGCCGCAAATTAAATTACTATGAGCGGATATTCCTTTATTCTTTTAGGATCTAATTTAGGTGATAGGAAATCATTATTGAAGAAAGCAATTACAATGATTTCTGACAGCTGTGGTGATATAATATCAGTCTCTCGACTATACGAAAGCGAACCATGGGGTTTCTCGGCGGAAAATAACTTCTTAAATCAAGTCGTTAAGATTAAAACAGAAATGAAACCTGATGAATTATTGAGAGAATTATTGTCGATAGAGGCTGTATTAGGAAGACAGCGTGATGAAAACGCTACGGGTTATCAGTCACGACCTATGGATTTGGATATTTTATATTATGATGATTTTATTGTTGACACAAGCGATTTGATATTACCGCATCCTCGTTTACATATGAGGCGTTTCACCTTGTTGCCACTATGTGATATTGCTCCTGATTTTACACATCCGTTGTTATGTAAGACTAATGAGGAATTGTTGAAGGAATGTGAGGATAAATCTGAGGTCAGAGTTTTAGGTATAATAGACAAAAATAGTTGGTAAAATCTTTATAAGTTAATGTTTACCAATTAAATGTGGTAACTTTGATGAAATCGTTTTCATCAAAGTTACTTTTTTATGTCAAGAAACAGGAAAGAAAGG
>SUWV01000029.1 GCA_015061315.1 Lentimicrobiaceae bacterium | reverse complement strand
ATAGGTTGCCTGACCCGATATTACCACCTGCGGAATCCACGCACGAGCAGCGTTCGATAGGTTGTATTGCTCGGTCTCAGAGATAAGGTTGTATTGCCTAATCTCGGGGTAGTGCTCACGAGCCAAGCGACGACACTCGTTGAGCGTTTGTGCTGTTGCCCCAAACGCTACGATAGCGAATAGGAGCGTTAATAACATCCTTTTCATAGCTCTACATCTTTTTGATTCTTCGCATTATAGTTTCTACATTCTCTGCCTTTCGCTGTTGAATAAACTGCTCTCTGTCTGCCATCAAATCGCCCATTACAGGTTGAGCAAAGTCGTGAATAATAAATGGGAATATATTGAGCGAGAGTGTCGACATAAGGAGCATTCGAATATCCACACGCTCCATCTCGCCACGCTCCGCTGCGGCATCAATTTCGCACTGCATCGAGGCAAATAACACCCCAGCGATACTCTTCATCTTATCGTACAATAGGTTGTATCGCTCGGGGCGGGCAATAATCTCATTTAGGAAGAAGCGTGGCAACAGTGGATTTGTAGCCACAAGGTCGAAGTGGGCACTTACGCCATCCTTCAATCGCTCGACAATGGGCATTGTAGGGTTGCCCATCGCCGCCAACATCGTCTCGGCAATGGTCTTTGCATTCTTCTCGATGATGCGCTCGAAGAGTTGCTCCTTGGTACGATAGTAGTAGTGGAGCATTGCGTGCGTCACACCCGCCCTTTGGGCAATAGATGTTGTCCTTGCTCCATCGTAACCCTTGATAAAAAACTCCTGCTCGGCAGCCTCCAAGATAAGTTGCTCCTTGCTGATTTTCTCTTGTTCTTTCATCGTTTTTAGCCACTTAAAAGCATTTAACAATTTTATCTAACAATTTTGTTAACGCAAAAGTATAAATTATTTTCATCCAAGCAAAATAATTAGACGATTTTTTTTTGAGTTTAGTTTACACCATTTGCTATATACTCAAAACGGACTAAACTTGTTTTTGCATTGACGGCATAAAATAAGTTGACGAAAAAAGAAAATGTTGCAAATTCTCTTTTCGTCAGCATTATTTTTGTACCTTTGTTGCATAAAGAGTTATAGCATTGTAGCATAACAATGAAGAACTCAGAAATACGAACGGTTGCTATCTCGTTACCCAATTTTCAAGCAATCCGACCAACCGATTTATTCTAAGCGAGTTATCTTTTCTTGCAAAAGTTACTTAAAAACTTTTTTCTAAAACTCTTGCGTAATTCAAAAAAATGTCGTTAATTTGCACCTCAATTTTTAGGAGAAGAATTTAACAATAAAATATTAAGAGTCATGTCAAAAATTTGTCAAATCACAGGTAAAAAAGTCATTACCGGTAATAACGTTTCTCACTCAAACAGAAAGACTAAAAGAACTTTCAAACCAAACTTGCAAATCAAACGTTTCTACGTTCCAGAATGGGATGAATGGGTAGTTTTGAAAGTATCAGCAGCCGGTTTACGTACAATTGACAAAAAAGGTGTTTACCAAGCTATCATGGATGCTTCAATGGAAGGTCACTTGAACCGTTGGTAATAATATCCTAACAAATGTTATAAAAAGAGTCGTCACAAACAGACGACTTTTTTTTTAGGTTTATCTGAATACTATTTCGATAATAACAAAGTTATACAATAAATACTTTTTGATGAGACTTAGATATACATTATTAATACTGATGATGTTTCCTATTTTGCTTTTAGGGCAAGCTAAGGACAGTTATATTTATGGAAAGATCACCGACAACAGAGGTAATGTATTAGAGCTCGTGAATGTCGCTGTCTTAGGCAGTTCGTATGGAGTCTCATCAAACTCACGCGGTCAGTATGAGTTACATCTTCCAGCCGACACTCTTTTAAATGTGGTATATTCTTTTGTCGGTTATCAGCCGATAACGAAAGAAATAAAATTAAAAGTCGGGGAACATCGTAAGATTGACGTCAGTTTAAGTTCCACGTCGACGACCTTATCCGACATTGTCGTTTCCGACAGACAGATCAACTCAGCCACTATCACTCGCCTTGATGCTCGTGAGATTGCGATGATACCGAGCAGCTCTGCTGGAGGCGTGGAGGATCTTGTCAAAACCTTACCTGGAGTCTCTTCCTCCAATGAGTTAAGCTCGCAATATAATGTACGTGGAGGCAACTTCGACGAAAATCTCATCTATATCAACGGGATAGAAATATATAAGCCTTTCCTTGTAGGCTCAGGTCAGCAGGAAGGCATGAGTGTCATCAACCCGAGTCTCGTCTCCAACATCGACTTCTCGGCAGGAGGTTTCTCGGCAGAATATGGCGACAAGCTCTCGTCGGCGCTCGACATCACATATAAGAAGCCTGTCATACCAGCAGCCTCGCTGTCGTTGAGTTTCCTCGGCGCTGAGGCACATGCCGAAGGTTCCGTCATGAAAAACAAGCTCTCATATCTCATAGGCGCACGTTATAAGAACAACAAATATATCCTTGGCAACATGGAAACCAAAGGCGTTTATCAGCCTAACTTCACCGACTTTCAAGGCATCTTATCTTATAACATCTCCCCTCGCTTGGAAGTATCCGCCTTCGGCTATTATTCCAGAAACAGCTACCTCATGGTGCCAGAGACACGCGAGACCGACTTCGGCAACATACAAGCAGCACATCGTATCACAATATATTTCGACGGAAAAGAATCGAGCAACTATAACACAGGACTCGGCGCCTTCACTCTCAACTACAGTCCTAACGAAGACCTCAACCTCAAACTCATAGCATCGACATATTCCGCTATAGAGTCGGAGAATTACGACATACAAGGTCAATATTGGATAGGACAGTTAGAGACAAACCCCGGCAGCGAACAAAACGGCAACGTCATCT
Organism: Lentimicrobiaceae bacterium; assembly: GCA_015061315.1. Lineage (GTDB taxonomy): Bacteria > Bacteroidota > Bacteroidia > Bacteroidales > F082 > Limimorpha. Next base: position 29,447 of record SUWV01000029.1, on the reverse strand, counting down.
CTAACCAAGGCGTCGGCACTTATATAGAACATGCACGCAACGACTTCTACTCACAGGTCTTCAACATCGACCATAAAGGAGCTTATAAAAACGACATGCTCAACCTCAAATGGGGACTGCGCTATCAACATCAGCATTTCGACGACTTCATCAACGAATGGGAGATGATAGACTCAGCCGGTTTCAGCCTGCCTCACCCTGCGGATTCTATAGGAAGCCCTAATCCTCCTCACCCGCTCTTCGACATACGCCATGTATCTAAAGGTCACAATATCTTAGATATAAACAATATCGACGGCTTCGTCAACAGCGAATGGTCGTTCAACAGCGACAAGGACGACATCATGACATTGTCGGTAGGATTACGTGCCAACTACTGGGGCTACAACAACGAAGTCAATATCAGTCCTCGCGCCGGCTTTGCTCTAAAACCAGGCTGGAATCACGACATGCTTTTCCGTCTGTCGGGTGGTGTTTACGTACAGCCTCCATTTTATCGCGAGCTGCGTATGTTCGATGGCAGCCTTGTGAAACCACAAGACGCCACGACGCAGAAGTCGTATCAGGTAGTGTTCACTCACGAGTATAACTTCGAGGCGTGGGAGCGACCTTTCCTCCTTACCACAGAGATATATTACAAATATTTAAAAGATATCATTCCTTACGAAGTCGATAACATCAGGATAAAATATTTTGCCGACCAGAGGGCTACAGGCTACGCCACTGGAATGGACGTCCGTATCAACGGAGAATTTGTCAAAGGCATAGAAAGCTGGGCAAGTCTTTCTTTCATGAAATCGGCAGAGAACATAAAATATTATCTCTCATCAGACGGCACTATCTTATCGCAGACCGATGTCAATAACGGAGCCGACTTCGTATGCGACACTTTGATAAAAGGCATACCTCGCCCTTCCGATCAGAAAGTCAACTTCTCAATATTCTTCCAAGATTACATCCCTTACATACCATCGTTTAAGGTAAACTTAAAACTCGTCTTCGGCACTGGAATGCCTTTCGGCGCGCCATATAGCGAACGCTACAAACAGACTCTCAGGATGTCGCCTTACAGAAGAGTCGACATTGGATTCAGCAAGCAGCTGATAAGCGAGACGACGAGTTTAAAAAAAGGCAACCCATTAGCTTTTGTCAAAAACTGCTGGATTAGCCTTGAAATTTTCAACCTTTTAGGTATTAGCAATGTAAGTTCATATATGTGGGTCACCGACATCTATAACATTCAATATGCGGTGCCTAACTATCTCACTCCGCGACAAATCAATCTTAAACTTGTCGCAGAGTTTTAATCAAAGATAATTAGCGTTTGTCTATTCCACGAATTTCAAGCTGTATAAGATACTCTCTTGTTGTCGCAACAAGTCTCTCTTTTCCTTATTAGGATAATAGATCCAGCCTTCAGCGGTGACTATCTTAGTACTTTCAGGATTTACAATAGAATACGACACGAAAGGACCTGCCATGAAATCGCCGACCACATTCCATAACCCGCGAGTCTCTACGGCGTAGCCAGCAGGGAAGTCAGGCAAAACCGTGAAGACAGGCTTCAGGAATTCCTTATCTGTAGTCATATAAGAACCGTCAATAGGACCAGGAATATATTTCTTCACTATAGAATCTCTCACATTGATGATATTATTCGGGTTCAAGTCGGCAGTATCTTTATAAGGAAGTTCATAAATAAGAAACGCCATGCTCATATCAGCGGTCTCCTTACGAATCCACATAAAGTCATCTTTATCGACGCCGATGAAATAACCTTCGGGAATATTCATAGTGACGCCGAAACGATCTTTCAGCTTATTCACTATTTTATGGTCGGTAGTAGGACGGAAAAATTCCTGGAAGCGGTCTCTTTCATTTTGGTCGAAGAGAAGTTTCAGGCCGTCTTTCTGCGAGTTAAAAGTCCTGACCCACGACTCTATAGAAGGAGCTGTTATCCTCATCACGAATTGAGGCTCAGCCTTCCAGTTCTTCTGCGTCTCTACCAAAGGATTTGCGATGTCCTTATCAATCTTAGCTATGATGAGATTTCTGTGTTTGCTAAACATATCGTTGAGAGCGTCAGTGTTGATATGCGACACTCTGAAGTTTTTCTCTGGCTGAGGGAGTCCATATTGTTCCTGCTCGAAGAAGTCGCGTACTGTCTGTCCCATCTGTCCGTTCCACTGCTCATCGTTTTGAGTGACAAATAAAATCTCTGAAGTGCCACCAACAGAACGAGCTCTTTTTAATTCATTGGTTCCCTTATCACATGACGTCAATGATGTCAATAAAACCAGTATGAAGGCTAATAAATTCAATCTTTTCATAATTATAATAGTTTAATGTTAATTTCTAATTGATTAGACGCACTACACCACCAAAAACCAATACGTAATTGTTAATTGTTAATTGTTAATTGTTAATTCTTAATTAATCTTAAGTTTTTGTCCTATTTTAAGGACGGTTTTTTTATCTAAATTATTAAGTCTCATGATTTGTTCAACGCTGACACCATATTTCTTAGAGATATCCCAGAGGTTATCGCCCGACTTCACTGTATGAACTATCTTATTATTTTTATCTGTTGAAGCAGGATACACTTTAAGTTTCTGTCCCACCTTCAGTGTAGTGCTTTTCAAGTTATTCCATTCTTTAAGGTCAGACACCGAGCATTTATATTTCTTTGCTATGACGCTGAGGTTCTCACCAGATTTAACGACATGAATGCTTTGTTCTGTTGAACGTGATGCTGGTTTGCTGCTATTATTCTGCACCTTAGCAGCTCCCGAGCTATATACTATGAGTTTCTGTCCAGGATAAATCGTAGTTCCTTTCAAGTTATTCCACGTCTTAATCTGGTTTACGCTGATGCGATATTTCTTTGCTATGCTACCTAAGTTCTCGCCGCTTTTCACTATATGCACGCTTCTGTCGCTCACCTTCTTCATCTCCTCTTCGAGTTTCTCTCTGTCGATACCTTTCTTAGTCTTGAAGGCATAAAGCTCTTTTTCGTTATCGATGAAATCGTCAATATAATCCTCAGGGAGTCGCAGCGACATAGGATTTTTCTCGTTGGCAGGAATTATAGAAGCCTTATATTGAGGGTTAAAGAATTTTATGTCTTCCATTGGTATATTGAGCATCTCATGAAGTTGATCGAAATGCAGCGGCTGATGTACTGTCACGCTATCCACGCCATCTGCCATGATGCCTGGATCGGTAGGATAAAGGTTATGTTCTTGTGAATAATTCATCACATAATTCACGGCGATGAAGGCAGGCACATAGCCACGAGTTTCTCTTGGAAGGAAAGGCCATATCGCCCAATAGTTCTTCAGTCCGCCGGCGCGACGTATCGCCTTATTGACATTACCACCACCTGAGTTATATGCAGCCAAAGCTAAGAACCAGTCGTCATATTTTTTATAAAGATCGAGGAGATGCTGGCAAGCAGCTTCGGTAGCTTTGACAGGGTCCATGCGGTCGTCGACTAATGTCGTGACATTGAGTTTATACGTCTTGCCCGTAGCATACATAAACTGCCACAGACCTTTAGCGCCAGCATGAGAACCAGCACGCGGATTAAGAGCCGACTCCACCACCGCCAGATATTTTAGTTCCAAAGGCATATTGTATTTATCCAAAGCCTGCTCAAACATAGGAAAATAAATGTCGGCAAGACCTAAAATCTTGCAGAGATGCTCTCTCTTCCTTACAGCATAAACATCGATAAAACTCTTCACATGCTTGTTATAAACCAATTCGATAGTAGTCTGTTGTCGCAGCTTTGCGATACGCTCAGAATATACGCTATCGGAAAAAGTAGGAACATAATCAGCCGGATAGTTATAGATATTCTCCGACTTAGAACTCGGCTCTAATTTATTTTGTTCAAAATACGGAATATCAGCTAAATCGTCAATCATATTCATCATGACATCAGACTCTTCCACAATAGCCTCTCCCGAATTCTCCCTATTGATACGTTCTTGCAAAACCACTTCCAAGCTATCATAATGCGCCAAAGTATCAACGATTTCAACATCAGCAAACTCCTCTTCATAATCAGAGACAGAGTAAATAGAATCTAAGACATCGCCTGTAAATTCAGCATCTTCTTCTAATATGACATCGCTCTCATAATCCATTGTCACAGCTTCATACGACAAGGTATCTTCCACCACTATATCTTCAGTCTCTTTCTTAAATATCACGGAGGTATATTCCTCGAGCACGCTGCATGAAGTCGTTAATAATAAAGTAAATAAAGATGATGACAATAATATTTTAAAAGCTTTTCTTTTCATTTATGGGAAGTAAGATTTAATGATAAATTATGCTTACAAAGATAATGATTTATTGAAAAAAAATGATAACTTTGTAAGACAAAAATTTATATCATTATGAATAAGAGATTTACAATTATCGCACTGATTTTATGTTTGATATTACCGTTAGCTCATAAGGCACAAGCGCAGGAGAGAGAATTTCCAGAATGGAGGAAGTTGAAATATCTTTCTGAGGATGAGATGCACAAGAGCATAGTGACTCGCGACTTTGTCGAGACGGCGCCTCCTACTGGCGAGGTACGTTTTCCGGGAGAATATGAGCCCATGCAGGCTGTCATGATAGTATATCCTTTGGGCATTCCTATGGAGTTGGTGATAGAGATGGCGGAAGATTGCAAGGTGATAACAGTAGTCTCTTCTATCTTAGACGCTGAGATTGCGAGGAACAACTATCAGTCGAAAGGTGTCAATATCGACAACTGTGAGTTTTTGGTTGCCAAGACCGACTCTTATTGGATTCGCGACTTTGGGCCTTGGTATATCTTTGAGGGCAAGGAAGCTGCCATCGTCGATAACATCTACAACCGTCCTCGACCTAACGACGACGTGCTTCCGAGTCATTTTGCAAAATATTGGGACATCCCTATCTACGGCATGAAGGTGGTTCACACTGGAGGTAATATGATGCAAGACGGTTTCGGTGCCGGCGTCTCCGACGACATCGTCATCAAAGAAAGTGTGGCGCAAGGCATTACAGAAGAACAAGTTTATGAGAGGATGAAAAATTATCTCGGCATCGACCCTTATCATGTCACCATCGACCCGCAAGGACAATATATAGCTCATGTCGATTGCTGGGGAAAATTCTTAGCTCCCGACAAGATACTCTTAGCTCGCGTGCCTGAGACTCATGTTCAATACGACAAATACGAAGAGGTGGCAGATTATTTCAAGACGACAAACTGCAGCTGGGGTTATCCTTATAAAGTGTATCGCGTCGAGCTCCCTGGAGGCAATGCTATATGTCCTTACACCAACAGTTTGATTCTTAACAAAAAAGTCCTTGTCCCTATGGGTAGTAATGCCGAGTATAACGAAGCTGCTCTTCAGGTCTATCGCGACGCCATGCCAGGTTATGAGATCATCGGTATCGACAATGTCGATCCTTACGACTGGAGCTGGGACGGCTGGCTCAACACCGACGCTCTTCACTGTCGCACTCGCGGCGTCATGGACTTCGACATGCTTTACGTCGATCATCGCGAGGTTCTCTTCGGTGAACAAGAATGGCACGACTCCCTCGCCATAGTAAGTAAGGTAATAGCATATAGCGGCGCCGACTTAAAACAAGACTCATTGCTCGTATATTATAGCATCGACGGAGGTGAATATCAGACTGCCAAGATGAAAGCGACAGGCATGGAAGACGAATATGTGGCATATATAAAAGGATATAAAGCAGGCTCTGAAGTGAAATATTACGTCTATGCCGCCGACGAGTCTGGCAGAAACCGTCAGCAGCCAGTCTTCGGCAAACTCGACCCTCATAGCTTCACCATAAAAAATTCTGTCGGTATAACTGAAAATGATATGAATGATGTCGAGATATATCCTAACCCTGCAAAAGACATTATCAATATCAATGGCAGCGACATAATGAAAGTCGAGATATATAATTCAGTAGGACAATTAATCATATCTACAGAACATAAAAATGAAATCGATGTTTCAATGTTGAACAGCGGACTTTATTTAGTAAGAATCACCGATGAGAAAGGAAATCATCATATTAAGAAGATGGTTAAAGACGTAATGACGCAATGACGCAGAGACTCGCCATAATATGGTTAAACATATTTTCGTTATTCTTGTATAAAGATTTATCAACCATATTAGTGTCACGTCTCTACTTATTGTCTCATTGACTCGTTGTCTCGTTGTCTTAAAAAAAACCGTAGACTGCCGACCGTAGACTGTAGACTTTTTATTATCTTTGCAGGATTAAGCACAACAATATATAATACAACATATTTTAACATTTTATGAACGACAATAATAATAAAAGCAATAACAGACAAAATTTTAAGAAGAAATTTAATCCTAAGAGAAAGTGGAATAACAATAAGAACATAAACCAAAAGGAGGAGACTAATATTCAAGAAGAGCTTGAAGGCGATGAAATAGTTGAGAGCCTTGAGGAGACAGAATTTGACAACGAGCTTGTTTTAGAAGATGTTTCTGAAGAGACTGCTGAGGCGAAGGAAACAACAGAGGAAGTTCATGTAGTGGAGAAGAAAATCATCAAAGACGATGATGAAGAGAAAGAAGATTTCAACAAGCCTGACGATAACGATGATGTGTATATCAATATCAACTGGCCTCTTCACGACTCGATGAAGAAAGAACTCACCCCCGATTTTCACAGAGGCTGTCGTATCAAAGCCGAGAGCTATAACGTAGGTAGCAATGTCTTACGTCATAATCAATGTAAGTTAGACAGTTTCAACTGGCTTAAGGACTATCATGAGCTTCCATACGAAGGAGAGCTGATGGTGGCTGAGGTACGTTTCAAGAACGACAGAAAAGATTTCTACAGCTATCCATCGGAGTTAGAACTTATCGAAGGAGAGCTTGTAGCGGTAGAGACTGCCATAGGACACGACATAGGTATTGTTTGTATGGTAGGCAGCTTAGTCGAGAAACAAAGAAAACGTAAAGGCAGCACTTGTCCTGTCGGCGAGTTAAAGAAGATATATCGCAGGGCACGTATCGCCGATGTTGAGAAGTTCATAGAGTCGACGAGATTAGAAGAACGCACTTTATATCGTAGCCGCGAGATAGCTCTGAACCTTAACCTTGACATGAAACTCAACGACATAGAATATCAAGGCGACAAGACTAAGGCTATATTCTATTACACTGCCGACGGTCGTGTCGACTTCAGGGAGCTCATCAAGAAGTTAGCAGAGGAATTTCATATCAGAGTGGAGATGCGTCAGATAGGTTTCCGTCAGGAATCGGCTAAGCTCGGTGGCATTGGCTCATGTGGTCGCGAGTTATGCTGTAGCTCTTGGATAACCAACTTCCAATCGGTCACTACCAACGTGGCGAGGATACAGCAGCTCTCCCCTAACCCACAGAAACTCGCTGGTCAATGTGGCAAACTCAAATGCTGTCTTAACTATGAGTATGACACTTACGTCGATGCTCTCAAGTCGTTCCCCGACACTCATATCATGCTTAAAACGAAGAAAGGCGATGCCACCTACAGCAAGACCGACGTCTTCAAAGGCTTGATGTGGTATTCTTATGTATTCGACAGAAACAACATGATGGCAATACCTGCCGAGAAAGTCAAAGAGATAATCGATATGAACAATAAAGGCAAGCTGCCAGAACAACTCGAAGACTACGCCTTCATCAAAGAACAGCGTAACACCGAATATGGCGAAGAAGGTCAGAATGTCGATTTGAGCAAATTAGAATAGTGATGATAAAGACATTAAAAAGAATAGGATTGTTATCATTGATTGCTATGTTTTTATCATGTAGCAACGATAAGGTAGTTTATGATGAGAGCATGATAATAGCCAACTCGTCATGGAACAATCAGGAGCTTCCCTATTTCGATGTCAGCATTGAAGACACGCTTACCGCATACAACTTCTACCTCAACCTGCGACATTTGGAGAATTACAAATACAGTAACTTCTATATGTTTCTGCACACCACCTTTCCCGACGGAGCTAAGACACACGACACTATAGAGTTGGTGTTAGCATATCCCGACGGTCGCTGGACAGGCAAAGGCAGTGGCAGCATGAGAAGCAACCAGATATTATTAAATAACGATTTACATTTCCCGTTAAAGGGTGAATATCGTTTCGAGATAGAACAAGCCATGCGCGAGCCAGTGCTCAATGGCATCACCGACATCGGACTAAGGTTCGAGAAGAGATATACCGAATAGCCTGAAAGGCTTATACATATACAGCGTATGGCAACGCCATATCGATTAAAACTAATAACAATGGCAGAAAGAAACAAGAAAACAAAAAAGACAGTAAAAGCCAAGCAAGGTATCCGTTGGTATCTCGTAGTGTTATGGTCGTTATTCGCCATCGGGCTTACATGCGGATTCGGATTGTTTTACGGCATCAACCACGAATGGTTTGGCGACATGCCTACTTTCGAGGAGTTAGAGAACCCATCGACCAACTTGGCATCAGAGATCATATCTGCCGACGGCAAGATACTTGGAACATATTATATTGAGAACCGTTCCAATGTAAGTTACAGTGAGTTGTCGCCACATTTAGTAGAAGCCTTACTTGCTATTGAAGACATCAGATTCTACGAACATTCGGGCATCGACCAGAGAGCTTTGTTACGTGTGATATTCGGCATTGTGACAGGCGACGACAAAGGAGGAGGCAGCACCTTGACACAACAGCTCGCAAAGAACCTCTTCCCTCGTGGCGAGAACCTCAGCACACCGCAGCTCGTCATACGTAAGTTCCAAGAATGGGTGACAGCGACTAAGTTGGAATACAATTATTCCAAAGATGAGATCATAGCCATGTATCTCAACACTGTGTTCTACGGACATAACGCCTACGGCATCAAGAAAGCTTCCGAGACATTCTTCAACTTAGAGCCTAAGGATCTCAACATAGAACAAGCCGCTCTCATGGCAGGCGTCGTCAATGCACCATCACGTTTCAGTCCGATAAGAAATCCTGAGAGAGCTTTACAACGTCGTAACTTAGTCATCAGTCAGATGGCTACATACGGTTTCATCACACAAGAAGAATGCGACTCTATCTCACAGATACCTATCGACATGTCTAACTTCGGCGTCTTGGATCATAACACAGGACAAGCCACATATCTCAGAGAATATCTCAGACAGACCTTGAGCGAATGGGCTAAGACGAAGACCAAGCCCGACGGCACTCCGTATAACATCTATAAAGATGGCTTGAAGATATATACCACCATCGACTCGAGGATGCAGCGATATGCAGAAGAAGCAGTGAGAGAACACCTCTCTTTAGACCTTCAGCCAGCTTTCGACAGACACTGGAAAGGATATACCAACGCTCCATTCTCTCTTGAAGAAGAAGAGATTGAAAGTCTGATGGAGCTCGCGATGAAACGTTCGGAGCGCTATCGTAAGTTAAGAAATGCCGGCATCAGCATGGATTCTATCAAAGAGAATTTCAACACCCCTGCGGAGATGACAGTCTTCTCGTGGCAAGGACCTATCGACACCGTCATGACGCCTATGGACTCGATGCGATATTATAAGTCGTTCTTACAATCGTCTTTGATGTCGGTGGAATCGCACACAGGACATGTGAAGGCATACGTTGGCGGCATCGACTATAAATACTTCAAATACGACCATGTGACGCAGGCTCGCCGCCAGGTGGGTTCTACCTTCAAGCCGTTCCTCTACACCTTAGCGATGCAGGAAGGCGAATACACACCATGCACCACAGTGCCTAACATCAGCTATAGCATCGAGATGCCCGACGGCAAGTTCTGGGAACCAAGAGACGCTGGCAAAGCTAAGTTCGGCGAGGAAGTGACATTGAAATGGGCTCTGGCTCACTCCAACAACAGAATATCGACATATCTCATGAAACGCTTCGGTCCGGAAGCTGTGATAGAAATGGCTCGCCGAATGGGCGTCACCTCCGACATACCTGCCGTGCCTTCTATATGCCTCGGCGTATGCGACATCTCCTTATATGAGATGGTAGGCGCAATGAACACCTTCGCAAACCAAGGAGTCTACGTCAAGCCAAGCTTCATCACCAAGATAGAAGATAAAAACGGCAACGTGATAGAATACTTCGATAACGAACATATAGAAGCTATGGATGAGGTGACGGCATATAAGATGATAGAACTCATGAAAGGCGTGGTACAAAGCGGAACAGGAGTGAGACTGAAATATAAATACGGATTGAGAAACCCTATAGCAGGCAAGACCGGTACGACACAAAATCAAAGCGACGGCTGGTTCATGGGTATCACACCAGACCTCACAACAGGAGTGTGGACAGGTGCTGAAGACAGAGCAGTGCACTTCAGAACGATAGGATTAGGTCAAGGCTCTAACATGGCATTGCCGGTATGGGCGCTCTATATGCAGAAAGTATATGCCGACAGCACGCTCAACATCAGCAAGGGCGACTTCCAAAAACCACTCAGCGACGTGGCATTGGAGTTCGACTGCGAGCTCTACGAACAAGAACAAAGTCAGAAAAACCAAGTCGTCAGCGAAGAAGAAGAGTTTTGATAATTAAGAATTAAGAATGGAGAATTAAGAATGTAGAGACGTGACATATTACACTGATGAAAATGAAAGAGATGTAATTGGTGCGGCTCATTAATTAAGAATTAAGAATGAAAAATTAAGAATGTAGAGACGTGACATATTACACCGATGAAAAATTAAAGAGATGTAATTGGCACGTCTCCTCAATAAAAAAATAAATTGTTAATTTTAAATTGTTAATTGTAAACTGTTAATTGTAAATTAAAATAAAGTTATGGCATCAAATTTCGTCGATTACGTAAAGATATTCTGCCGTTCCGGTAAGGGCGGAGGCGGCTCCATGCACTTTCATCGTGCCAAGTATGTACCTAAAGGCGGTCCCGACGGCGGCGACGGTGGTAAAGGCGGCGATGTCATCATGAGAGGCAATGCTCAGCTATGGACATTATTACACCTTCGCTACACCAAGCATCTCTTCGCTGAAGACGGCGGCAACGGCGGCGATGCCTTACGCACAGGCGCCAACGGAAAGAACATATATATCGACGTGCCTCTCGGCGCTGTAGCTTACGACGCTGAGACCCGCGAATGTCTCGGCGAGATAACAGAAGACAAACAGGAGATCGTCTTGATGAAAGGCGGTCGAGGCGGCAAAGGCAACGCCTTCTTTAAAACCGCCACCATGCAAGCACCTAAGTTCTCACAGCCAGGCGAGCCTTCACAAGAAAGCTGGATAATAATAGAACTGAAACTCCTCGCCGACGTAGGTCTCGTAGGATTCCCTAACGCCGGTAAATCGACATTGCTGTCGGTGGTGTCGGCAGCAAAACCTGAGATAGCCGACTATCCTTTCACCACATTGACACCTAACCTCGGAATAGTGCCTTACTACGACATGAAGTCGTTCATCATGGCCGACATCCCTGGAATCATAGAAGGAGCCTCAGAAGGCAAAGGCCTCGGACTGCGTTTCTTACGTCATATTGAAAGAAACTCAATACTGCTCTTCATGGTGGCAGCCGATAGCGAAAACGTGAAAGAGACTTACGACATACTCCTTAACGAGCTGAAGAAATATAACCCAGAGCTTTTAGATAAGAAACGTATTCTCGCGATAAGTAAAAACGACCTCATCGACGAGCAACAAAGAAAAGACATCAAGAAACATCTGCCTAAGAAAATACCTCATATCTTCATCAGCTCGGCATTGGGCGAAGGCATCAAAGAACTGAAAGACTTGATATGGTTAAGTTTAACTACAGAAGAGGAATGAGTGTAAGTCTACGAGACAACAAGACAACAAGTCTACAAGTCTACAAGTATGGACGCAGAGGGGCAGAAACGCAGAGTCATAAAGTCAGTGTCAATGTCATTGCCAGCGTCTGTGCATGCATTCTCCTCATGGCTTATAGCCTAACAGCCAAGAGCCAAGAGTCAAGTGTCGATGTACAGAGTCTCTTGAAGGAAAACAACCGTATCATCAAGACGATGCTCGACTATAGATATAAAGGAGGCAGCGGCGCCTTTGAACGCGACTTCTTCCTTAATGTCGATTATAACAAAATATCGAGAGAGAGCTGCACCATAGGCACGACAATAATGCAGTTCACCGTAGAATGTGATGGCACACTCGGCGAGTTTAATATCATCAACCCGCTCAACGATTATATCAACTCACAGCTGCAAAAATTCTTCCTCATGACAAAAGGCAATTGGAACGAATGTCAAAACAGCGACTACGAATATTTCGAGATACCAATACTTTTTACAATAGAAGGTCTTGAAACAGAAGCCATAGGTTTCATCACCAATTATGACGAAGAGTTAGGCTGTCCTTGCAAAGACGACAGCCACTTCCATGAAGAGTTTGAGAAATATAAAAACAAGAAACCTAAGAAAGCCTTGAAAGCTATCGAGGAACTGATAAGAAGAAATCCTTATAACGAATCTTATATCGAAGAAAGAAACAAACTCATTGAGAATCTGAAAAATTGAAAATCTGAAAATCTGAAAAATTAACCCAAGGTCTGTAGACTGTAGACCGTAGACTTAAAAAAATGAACTTCATCACAAATCTCGACACCGAATTATTTTTATTTCTCAACGGGCTTCATGTCGATTGGCTCGACCCTGTCATGACATTCATCTCAGGTAAGATAACATGGGCTCCTTTTTATTTAGTCTTATTATTTTTGGTGATAAAGAAATATAAACGGCAGAGTATATTAATATTAATAGGTGTTGTTTTATTGATAGTATGTTCCGATCAGATTTCATCAGGCATCTTCAAACCCATCTTCGAGCGTCCTCGACCATGTCATAACGAGGCAATCAAAGATTTGGTTTATCTTCCCAACGGACACTGTGGCGGAGCTTACGGATTTATCTCATCACATGCCTGCAACACTTTTGCGCTCGCTGTCTTCATCACACATATATTGAAAAGATACTACAAGAAAATCGCATGGGTGATGTTTATCTGGGCAAGTTTAGTAGCTTACAGCAGGATTTATATGGGCGTACATTATCCAGGAGACGTCGTTGTCGGAGCCATCGTCGGCATGTTAGTAGGATTTATAATAAGTAGAATCTACGATATTATAATTCAAAGAAAAGAAAATATTTCCCAATAAAAATCTTTACAGAGACTTAATGTTTCAGAGTTCCAGTCCAGTTCAGTGTGATTTTATTTGCTGGATCTATGTCGTCTGTTGCATTGAGAGTGATGGTATGAGTTCCATCGCCATTATCTTTGACAGTAAATTCACCTCCGTAGATAGGAGCTTGGTTGACTCCGACACCATTGGTATATTCTATCAAAAGAGACCCCATCATGTGTACGCCGTCGTCACTGACGCGCATACCCGGGACAAAAGTATAAGAATCGAAGGCTGGTTTTGTAGGGTCCTCCTCAGAAAATCCCGATGAACGATAAGTGCCTTCAAATCCCGACACTCCGTTTATGTTGCTATCTGTCAAGAAATCCAAGACAAAATAAGTTCCGTTTTTTAATCCGTCATTACAAACAAATTCTATCGACCAATTACAATATCCGCAATTCCAATAGTCACCATAACAACTTACTGTTCCGCTGCAATTGCTTAAATCTATTTCATGGTCGGAAGTCAATGTCGAAATAGTTTCAGGGATAATATTAGCAGTGATATTGTAATCGCCCTCGAAAGTGACATGATATTCTTTATCATCAACAATTGCAGTTAGTGTTATGATGTTGTTGTCAACACCTAATTCTGCGTATGTAAGAGTAGTAATCCAAGCCTCACCATCTTCATCGACGTAAAGATAATCAGTATTTCCTATGTTGAGTACCGTAAATTCATGCCAACCTCCGTATGGATCGTAGTAGTAATGTCCATTAGGAATTTTTATATTTTCTTCATCATCGGCTAAAGGTCCAAGCAGGTCGATACGGAAGAATTCTGAATTGGGCACTGTGGCGCCATCTGCGAACCCATCTTCTGTTAAAATAATCCAATAATGTCCTAAGCCAGGAACGAGACTTTCACCATAATAATTGCCTATCAGACAATTAGCAGAGATGTTTATTACATTGTCTTCAGGTTCTTGTGAAGGCATAAACTTTATGCTATCAATTTCAGATGTGTTATATTTCACAACTGTACCATTGGATTTATAGATCCACATTTCGTTTTGCGCGCTGATATAATTTAATGTTAAGCAAAAGCAGACAAAGAGTAATACCTTTTTCATAAGTAATAATTTATATGCAAATAAAAACAAAAAAGACGACAAATGCAAGCATTATATCGTCTTTGTTTCTTGTATCGGGTAGGGGATTCGAACCCCTGTTTCGACAGTGAGAGTGTCGTTACCTGACCGACTAGTAGAACCCGACATCTGTCTTTTTTCGAGTTGCAAAGATAAATATTTTTTCAATAAAGTTTCTATTTATTTTAACATTTTTTTATTTTTGTCTTCATGAATTGGTTTAACACTATCATAGAAGATAACAAGACTAAGGTCTTCGATCCTATTCGTAAGATTTACTGTGCTTTAACTCCAGAAGAAGAAGTACGTCAGAAGATGTTATATTACCTTGTTGAAGTAAAAAAATATCCTGCCGGACTCATCGCAGTGGAATATTCCATAAAAGTAAACAGCTTACCTAAGCGCTGCGACATCGTGGTTTTCAACAAATCTGGTCTTCCAGAAATGATAGTGGAATGTAAGGCTGAGTCGGTGCCGATAACTCAGAAAGTCTTAGATCAGGCAGTTCGTTACTATTCAGGATTGAATGTCAATTATCTTTTATTGACAAACGGCAAGACGATGTTCTGCTATCACATCGACATCGAAAATAAGAAAATCGAGGCGATGAAGGAAGTACCAAATATTAAAATCTGAGAAATTGAGAATCTGAGAATCTGAGAAATGTCTAAAGTCTAAAGGTTCAAAAGTCAAAGTTCAATAGCCTTAGTTCAAAACTCTTCTCATGTTTTCATGTTTTCAGGTTTTCAGGTTTTAAACTTCTCAGTTTTTTTAAAATATCATCAAAATCGCTACGATAATATGTAATATCAAAAACAAAGGCAACAGCACAAAAAACTTCGAGTGTTTAGTCTTGTGTCTGAAGATATACATAGAGCATAATCCTCCGAAGGCACCTCCTAAGGCTGATAGTAATATCAATGTAGATTCTGGAATACGCTCTCTGTTTTTGATAGATAAATGCTTATCAATGGCAAAGAGAACAAAATTGCCAATGTTGATAAGCACAATATAATAAATTATGATTTTTGTTAGCATGATTTCTCAAGTCCCCAAGTCGCTGAGTCTCCAAGTCACCGAGTTGCTTGTATAACCTGGTGACTTGGTGTCTTGGAGACTCAGTGTCTTTAATAATCAGAACGACAAAATTGTTTCTTTGATGATTTCTATCGCTGCGCGTAATTCTTCTTCAGTGATTACTAAAGGTGGAGCGAAGCGGATGATATGTTGGTGTGTTGGCTTTGCCAAGACGCCGTTTTCTTTCATCTTCATACAAACGTCCCATGCTTCTTTGCCGTCTTTAGGTTTGATGATGACTGCGTTGAGCAGACCTTTACCACGAACCAACTCAATCATCGGGCTGTCGATTTTTCTCATCTCTTCACGGAAGATGTTGCCGAGATATTCAGCTTTCTCCATGAGGTTTTCGTCTTTGATGACTTGAAGAGCGGCCATACTGACCTTAGCAGCGATTGGGTTGCCACCGAATGTTGAGCCGTGTTCGCCTGGCTTGATATTCATCATGATATAGTCGTCTGCCAAGACAGCAGATACTGGGACAACGCCGCCGCTCAATGCCTTACCTAATATTAATATATCAGGACGTACGTTTTCGTGGTCGCAGGCTAACATCTTACCTGTACGTGCGATACCGCTTTGTACTTCGTCGGCCATGAACAAGACATTATATTTCTTACAGATGTCGTAGCATTTTTTAAGATAACCTTCATCTGGAACATAAACACCAGCTTCACCTTGAATAGGTTCTAACAAGAAACCGGCGATTTTGTGACCGTGTTCTGCCAAGACTGCTTCCAAAGCGTCTGGATCGTTGTAAGGAATACGAATAAAACCAGGTGTGAGAGGACCGTAGTTTGCGTATGAATCAGGGTCGTTCGACATAGTGATGATGGTGATGGTACGACCATGGAAGTTACCTTCGCAACAGACTATCGTAACTTCATCGTTAGGAATACCTTTGCAAACTGTTCCCCAGCGGCGTGCCAATTTAAGAGCTGTCTCGTCAGCTTCGGCGCCAGTATTCATTGGAAGAACCTTGTCGTAACCGAAATATTCTGTGATATATTTTTCCCAAACACCAAGACTGTCGTTATAGAAAGCACGTGAACTTAAAGTAAGATTTTCTGCTTGTTCACATAAAGCCTTGATGATTGCAGGATGACAATGTCCTTGATTTACTGCTGAGTAAGCTGATAAGAAATCGTAGTATTCTTTGCCTTCAACATCCCATACCTTTGCGCCTTTACCTTTTGCCAAAACTACAGGAAGTGGATGATAGTTGTGAGCGCCGTATTTAGCCTCCAACTCCATGGCTAATTGTGAGGTCATTTTTTCTGACATAGTTTTATTTATTTTAAAGTGTTTATACTTAATTGTCTCTACCTTTTCAGATTCTCAGTTTTTCAGATTCTCAGATTCTAAAAAAAGGTACTCACAAAGATAGGATTTTTTTTGGAGAAAAACAAGATTTTGGCTTATCTTTGTAACAAAAATTATCAGCATGATCAAATCAATGACAGGCTACGGGAAAGCCGAACAAATATACCTCACAAAAAGAATTGTTGTAGAAGTTAAAACATTGAACTCTAAACAATTGGACTTATCTGTAAAACTACCTCAAGAAATACGTTCGCAGGAATTAGAATACCGTAACATGGCAACAGCAAGCCTGCAAAGAGGTAAAGTCGATATTATTATTACTATCAGCGACACCAACGTAGAGCAAAGCACTCATATCGAGAAAGAAGTCATAGCTTCATATCTTAAACAAGTAAAAGAGATTTCTGAAGAATACAATATTCCTCAATCTGCTGACTTAGCGATGCTTCTCTTTAAGATGCC
This sequence comes from Lentimicrobiaceae bacterium, assembly GCA_015061315.1. Lineage (GTDB taxonomy): Bacteria > Bacteroidota > Bacteroidia > Bacteroidales > F082 > Limimorpha. The sequence goes on along the minus strand of SUWV01000029.1, from coordinate 12,254 downwards.
AGGTATCTTCGTAGCGCCAGAGCAACAATACGATGAAAGTTTCCTTGAAAAAGTTAAAGAGACTTTGCAATCGGCTCTTGACATGACTGACGGCTTCCGTCAGCAGGAAGGTGAAATCCTTAAAAAAGATTTGCTTAAAAGAAAAGAGCTCATCATGCAGTATCTCAACGAAGTAACTCCTTTTGAGAGCAAGCGTCACGAGAATATCAAGAATAAACTGATAAAAAATCTCAGCGAACTTACGACTTCCGGCAAATATGACGAAAACCGTTTTGAGCAGGAATTGATATTTTATCTTGAGAAGTTAGACATCACAGAAGAAAAGGTGCGTCTCGCAAAACATTGTTCTTATTACGAAGAGACCATCGACGAAGAAGGCGCGGGCAAGAAATTAGGTTTCATAGCACAAGAGATGGGACGCGAGATCAACACTCTCGGTTCTAAAGCCAACGACGCCGACATCCAACGCCTCGTCGTAAAGATGAAAGACGAACTCGAAAAAATCAAAGAACAACTCTTCAACATATTATAATAATGAGTAAAAACAAAATCGGTCTTTTCTTCGGCTCTTTCAATCCCGTTCATAACGGACATATGATGCTTGCCAACTACATAGTAGAATTTACCGATTTAGATTCGATATGGTTTGTCGTCAGTCCTCAAAACCCGTTTAAGATACAGCAGTCGATGCTCGATGAGAAACATCGCCTTGAAATGTTAGAGTTAGCTGTGAGGAATGAGCCGCGTTTTGAGGTCTGCGACATAGAGTTTCACATGCCGAAACCTTCTTATACCATCGATACTCTCATGCAACTATCAAAGCTACACCCTGATACCGATTTCTATCTCATCTGCGGAATGGATAACTTAACAAATTTTCACAGATGGAAAAATTATCAGGCAATTCTCGACAATTATCATCTCCTCGTATATCCAAGAAAAGGCTATGCCGGAGGCGAATTATTAAACCATAAATCAGTGCAACTCATTGAAGCTCCTGAGATTGAAGTCTCATCTACATTTATCAGAGATGCCATAGCCAAAGGAAAAGACATTCGTTATTTTATGCCTAATGAATCATATAAGTATATGATAGACATGAAATTCTATAATGATTAATCTCCATTAAAACTTTATTCACGATTCGTTGTTTTCTGTTTAAAACAACAGCATGAAAACAACCGACACTCTTACTTCGCTAATGTCACTCACCGACGAGCCCAACGAACACCTATATATTAATATAGCGAACGCCATCATAAATTATGGCGAGACTGCCCTACCCTATCTCAAAGATAAATTAAAAGAAACTACCGACAATCTTCATGTTGAGAGGCTGAGAAACTTGATAGAAGTCATTGAAAGACAGCTCATCGTAAAGAGGCTGAAAACATGGAGCGAAAAAAGAGAGTACGATTTATTAGAACCATATTTCATACTGTCGAAATATAAATTTCCTAAAGCCGACTGGAGTAACATTGGTTTTCAAACCATTATGATTATAGAGCAGGTCGAAAACGAACTCAACTATGAACTGACTCCTTTGGAACAAGTCAAGATTTTGAATCATATTATTTATGATGTCAATAAATTTAAAGGAGATATTGTTGCCATCAATAATGACGACTATTATTATGCAAACACGCTTTTCGAGACTCACAAAGGGAATCCGTTTTCTTTAGGAATATTATATTGCATCATTGCGGAAAGGCTAGGTCTTCCTATATTTCCTGTCATCTTGCCTAATCATTTCATTTTGGCATATTGTAAAAAAACAAGACATTTTCCACTATTAGAAGATGTCTTGTTTTATATTAATCCATTTAACAATGGCATTGTCTTGACGAGAAAAGACATTCGTAACTATCTGAACGAATTGAATATCAAGTCAGAGTTAAAATATTACGAACCCACTAAGAATCCTCATATCATTAAGAGGCTTTTATGTTTATAAGTCTACAAGACAACGGGTCTACAAGTCTACAAGTCAGTGCCAACAAGTTGTTAAAAAAACTATTAACTATACATCATGCATTGTAATTGTTAATTGTCAATTGTTAATTCCTTCAAGGCAATCGGCTATATTTTTCTCGATGCGTTGAAGGATGTCGTCCGACGCGTTAGCTTTTTCAAACTTCTTACCAGTAACTTTTTCGTAAAGTTCTATATAGCGTTCTGATATGCTATTAACGATTTCAGGTGTCATCTCTGGAACTTGCTGACCTTCTTGACCTTGGAATCCGTTAGCCATAAGCCATTCACGTACGAACTCTTTTGACAACTGTTTCACAGGGAGACCTTTTTCGAAACATTCCTCATATTGGTCTGCAATGAAATAACGTGATGAGTCAGGAGTATGAATCTCGTCCATAAGATAAATCTGATCGCCGATCTTACCGAACTCATATTTTGTATCGACGAGGATAAGTCCGTGTTTAGCAGCTATTTCGCTTCCACGTTGGAAGAGTTTGTATGTAATTTCCTCGATTTGTTTGTAGTCTTCTTCGCTGATAAGGCCTTGGCGTATAATCTCTTCGCGAGAGATGTCTTCATCGTGACCTTCATCGGCTTTTGTTGTAGGAGTGATGATAGGTTTCTCGAAGCGTTGATGTTCCTTCATGCCGTCAGGAATTGGCACGCCGCATATTTCACGTTTACCGCTTTTGTATGTACGCCATGAACTTCCAGTAAGATAGCCGCGGATAATCATCTCAACAGGGAATGGTTTACAAAGTCTTCCGACAGTCACCATAGGGTCTGGAGTAGCGATTTTCCAGTTAGGAACGATGTCGGCAGTCTCATCCAAGAACAAGGCTGCTATTTGGTTCAAGACCTGACCTTTGTATGGGATTCCTTCTGGAAGAATAACATCGAAAGCAGATATACGGTCGGAAGCGACCATCACAAGATATTTGTTATCAATGAAATATACATCACGAACCTTACCGTGATATACTTTAGTTTGTCCTTTGAAGTTAAAGTCTGTTTTTGTTAAAGCTTTCATTCTATATATATTTTTTAAGTTAATATTTATTGTCTAAAGTCTAAAGTCTAAAGTCCAAAGTCATTAGTCATTAGTGTTATCATTATCAGTGTCAATGTCAGAGTCGGCGTTAGAATAATATTTCTTATACGCATTAACGATATCTGTGACGAGTTTATGGCGTACGACATCTTTTTCGTTAAGATAAATAAACTCAATTCCTTTAACGTCTTTCAACACCTCCGATGCCTGAGGCAGTCCTGAAGGCTGATTTTTAGGCAAGTCGATTTGAGTTATATCGCCGGTAATGACGAACTTAGCGGAGCGTCCCATACGTGTGAGGAACATTTTCAGTTGTGATTGTGTTGCGTTTTGAGCCTCATCTAATATCACGAAAGCATGGTCGAGAGTTCGGCCACGCATGAAGGCGAGCGGTGCAATTTCGATGGTGCCGTCCTCCATATAAGCCTGCAACTTAGCTTGTGGCAGCATATCGCGCAAGGCATCATAAAGAGGCTGCAAATAAGGATCGAGTTTCTCTTTCAAGTCGCCAGGCAAGAAGCCGAGGTTCTCACCAGCCTCAACAGCAGGACGCGTCAAGATGATACGACGTACTTCTTTGTTTTTCAATGCTCTGACAGCCAAAGCCACAGCAGTATATGTCTTTCCAGTACCAGCGGGACCGATAGCAAAAATCATATCTTTCTCCTCCGATGCCTTCACCATCAGCTTCTGATTTGCCGTCATAGCCTTAATCTGCAAGCCATTACGACCATAAACCAAGACATCGCTATCGTTAAGATTTTTTATGAAATCAGACTCTCCAGCACATAACATAATGTCTTCCACCACTTTAGAACTGATATTACCATAACGTTCCAAATGAAGCACCAAAAGATTAAGTCGCTTAATAAAATATTCGACCTCTTCGTCCTTACCTATTATCTTAATAAAATCGCCTCGGGCTATGATCTTAATCTTAGGAAAGAACGACTTTATCATCGTAAGATACTGATCATTAGCACCATATAAATCATTAGGATTTACATTTTCTATTTGAACAATTTGTTCCGACATTATGATTTAAAATTGTTTTAAAAATATCTACAAATATAACATGAAAGTAGATAAGATTTATAAAAATTGTTAATAATTTTTTTTTGTTAATATATTTTTACTTTTTCTAAAAACGTATCTTTGCAAAAGAAGTTTTAAATCTTTTTTAACATCCTAATTTTTATTAACAATAATGGCAATTATAACATTAACAAGCGATTGGGGATTATCGGATTATTATGTTCCTGCTGTGAAAGGAGCAATATTTTCCGCATTACCTAATGTTAATGTCGTTGATATAACTCACAACATAGAGCCATTCGATGTTCGTTCAGCAGCCTTCATCGTTAAAAATTGTTATAAAAACTTTCCTAAGGGAACGATACATATCTTGGCGATAGACACCGAAGAGTCATTGTCAAATCCTCATGTGGTGGTAAAAGTCAACGAGCATTATTTCGTTGGAACCGACAACTACATCTTCTCGCTCATCATCGACCAAGATCCGTATGAGGCTGTTATAATTGATATTACACAAGACAGCGACTTCTTCACCTTCAGCACGCGCGACCGTTTCGTCAAAGTGGCAATCATGCTATATAATAATGTACCACTTTCAGAAATTGGAACGCCTTATACACTCAAAGAAAGAATAGAATTCAAGCCGACCTACGACAATAACTCTATTCATGGCTTGGTAAACTTCATCGACTCGTATGAAAATTTAGTCACCAACATCAGCAAACCTCTGTTTGAAAAAATCAGAAACGGTCGTAAGTTCACCATAAAATTATGTAGCGGCATATACAAAATCAACGAGATAAGAAAAAGCTATCAAGAAGTTCCGGAGCCAGACATACTCGCTCTCTTTGGAACACATGGTTTCTTGGAGATAGCCTTAAATCACGGAAAAGCAGCTTCATTATTAGGCGTTGAACGTGACTTCGCCGTCGACATTTATTTTGAGGACGAAAAATAGATTATAGACAAGCATCTATTCAGCATATATCTCTAAATACCAAGGTATTTCTTAATGAATTTTAACATAATATGTTAATAAATGACATTATTTTTATCTTTTTTAAAATAAATGTCATAATTCTTTTAAAAAACAATACTCCATCATTTTTTTCGTTGTATATTTGCAACAAATAATATGAATTTTATCAGACAAAAATCAAAAGATATGAAGAAGTTACTATTTATCTCAACGTTTATCATCACTTTAGCTATGTTGTCGTGCAATAAGACAAGTTCGTACAAAGACAAGCTTAACGTTCATCACGAGAACTTAGAACCTAAAGAACTTGAAATCAAGCATTACAACAAGGAATTATTTTCTCTCGACACTGCCGATTTTGCCAATGGTTTGAAATCTATACAAGACGACTATATGGTTTTCCTTGCTGGCAACCTCGACGACGCCGATGCAGTATCTTATCTGAGAGATTTCGCAACCGACACCTTCTGTATAAGGCTCAACAACATGGCAGAAGCTAAGTTCAGCAACGACAAGAAACTAACAAAAGAAATACAATCTGTATATCAGAGGTTGCATTATTACTATCCCAACATACATATTCCAAGCACCTATTTTTATATATCAGGCATAGACTATAATATGCCAGCCGTCATGATACAGCCCGAGGGTGTGATGATAAGCTTAGACTATTATCTTGGCAACGAAGATAATATTTACGACTATGTAGGCATGCCACGATTCCGTTCGGTTCAATGTCAGCCCTCATATATCAGCCGCGATTTAGCACAAGCATTTTACGACAACTATTTTGCTCAAAACAACAAACAAAAAGACATCTTATCGGAAATGGTAAATGTTGGCAAACAACTCTATTTCATAGAAGCCATGAACCCTGCATTACCCGATTCTGTCTTGTTGGGATATTCTTCCAAACAATCCCGTTGGGCAGAAAATCACGAAGCTGACGTATGGGCTACGCTTGTGGGTAATAATATGTTATATGCTAATGATATGGAGTTGTTCCGTACTTTCTTCGGCGATGGTCCTTTCACACAGGCATTCTCTAACGAAGCACCAGCACGCTTAGGAGAGTTCATCGGATTGCAAATCATTCGTTCATATATGACACATAATGATGTCAGTTTACAAGAACTGATTAGTAACAATGACATTCAGCAAATATTTCAAGAATCACAATATAAGCCGAGAAAATAAACAATTTACAATGAACAATTTACAATGTAAAATGAATAGTTGACGTTTCTTGACAACTTATTGACTTGTTGTCTTGTTGTCTAGTAGTCTCGTTGTCTTAAAAAAACCAAAATATTATGTTAGTAAAAACCTATGGAAGTGCCTTAAATGGCATAGAAGCTATCACTGTCACTATTGAAGTTAATATTGACAGAGGCGTTCAGTTTTTTCTCGTTGGGCTTCCCGACAATGCTGTCAAGGAGAGTCAGCAGAGGATTGAAGCCGCGTTAAGTAATAACAACTTAAAATATCCCAAGAAGAAGATAACCATCAATATGGCTCCTGCCGACATCAGGAAAGAAGGTTCATCATACGACCTACCCATTGCCATTGCGATATTAGCCGCGTCGGAGCAAATCAGCAGCGAGCTTCTCGACAGATATGTCATCATGGGAGAGCTCTCCCTTGACGGCAGCCTCAATCCTATACGAGGAGTGTTGCCTATAGCGATACGTGCCATGCAAGACGGATTCAAAGGCATTATCTTACCCCTCGACAACGCCAAAGAAGCCGCAGTAGTAGAAGACATCGAAGTCTATGGCGTCAATAATATTATGGAAGTAATATCATTCCTCAATGGAGCCGACAACTTACAGCCCATTGAGATAACAAAATATGAAGAAGACTCTGACGACATCTACGCCTTCGACTTCGCCGATGTCAAAGGACAAGAGAACATAAAACGCGCTTTGGAAGTCTCAGCAGCGGGTTCACATAACGTGATATTGATAGGCAGTCCAGGCAGCGGCAAAACGATGTTAGCGAAACGTATGCCCACCATCATGCCACCGATGACCTTGCGAGAAGCATTGGAGACCACCAAGATACATTCTGTCGTAGGACTCGTCGGCAAAGGATTATCATTACTCAAGACCAGACCTTTCAGAAGTCCTCATCATACAACATCGTACGTCGGATTAGTCGGAGGCGGAGCATATCCTCAGCCCGGAGAAATCTCGCTCGCTCACAACGGCGTGCTTTTCCTAGACGAGCTACCCGAGTTCAAACGCAACGTACTCGAGGTATTACGACAGCCGATGGAGGATAGAGTGGTGACAATAGCTCGAGCAAAACAGACAATAGAATTTCCAGCCAACTTCATGTTGGTAGCTGCCATGAACCCTTGTCCCTGCGGATATTATAACCACCCGACACAAGACTGTACATGCCAGCCCGGCACAGTAGAGAAATATCTCAACAGAATATCAGGACCTCTATTAGATAGAATCGATCTTCATGTAGAAGTAGTGCCTGTACCGTTCGAGGAGTTAGCAAAGAAAAATGCTGGAGAGAAAAGCAAGGTGGTGAGAGAAAGAGTGATGCGAGCGCGTAAGATACAAACGGAACGTTTCAACGATGTTCCTGGCATTCATTCCAATGCACAGATGACATCAAAACTGATACAGACATATTGCGCACTCGATGAACAATGTTCTCAGTTATTGAAAAGTGCCATGGATAGACTTAATCTCTCAGCTAGAGCTTATGATAGGATATTGAAGGTGTCAAGGACAATAGCAGACTTAGCTGGTTCCGAAGAGATAAAACCAGAACATCTAGCAGAAGCAATCCAATACAGAAGCTTAGATAGAGAGAACTGGGGGAAATGAGTCGCCAAGTCTACAAGTCAACGAGCCTACAAGTAAGTGTCAAAGTCAGTGTCAGTGTCAAAAAATTCCATATCTTTGTCTTCTGAACTAATACTATCTTATAAATAATATGTTATCGTCAGAAGAAATAAAGAATCTCAACGAGGGTACTATGATGGAGACTCTCGGCATCGAATATCTTGATGTTAAAGAAGGCTATGTCCTCGCCCGCATGTTCGTCAAGAAAGAGTTATCACAGCCTTACGGCATGTTGCACGGCGGAGCGAGCATGGCACTCGCAGAGAGCATAGGTGGCGTGGGCTCAGCATATTACCTCGGAATAAAAGACTATATAATAAGAGGTATGCAGATGAGCGCCAACCATGTCAAAGCCGCTAAAGTCGGGACTTACGTCTACGCTACTGCCACCATAATTCATAAAGGTCGCCAGACACACGTCTGGAACATTGACATAAAAAACGAAGACGACGAACTTGTATCAAGCTGCCGTCTTACGAATTTTATTATTAAGAACTCTTAATGTAGAGATTGTGTCACGTTCTCTACTTGTAGACTTGTTGTCTCGTTGACTTATTGACTCAAAAGCATCAACCGCACTTGGAATATCCGCAGTTCTTGCAGTGTTTGCAACCGTCTTCATAAACCAAAGCATCACCACATGTAGGACATACTTCCTTATCGACTTTAGTTCCGTCAGGGATATAACGTTTCAAAGCACGAGCGATACCGTTCTTCCAAGCGTTGATATTATCTTCATCAACACTAAGATTTTGTATCAAAGTCACCACGTTAGAAATAGGCATACCATGACGTAAGATACCAGAAATCAACTTAGCGTAGTTCCAGAATTCAGGGCTAAACGAACGTGATAAACCTTCAATAGTAATTTTATAACCTTGTTTATCTTTAAATTGCAAGTCATACCTCGACTTACCTTCTTCATCTTTATTTTTGGTAATCCATGCTGTCTCGACGAAAGGAGGCAAATAGAAGTCGTCTTGTTTACCGAGGAAGATCTCATAAGGTTTATTGTTTATCTTACCTACGAAAGCGATCCATTTCTCGTAATTGTTTTGGAAACGTACTACGTCACATTCGAGAGTCTTAGGACGTACTGGAGAATGAGTCTCAACGAAATCGTTTTCATTATTTTTCTTTTCTTCCTTCTTATTTGAAACGAGGACGCCAGTACGAGATCCGTCACGATATATAGTCATTCCCTTACAACCACATTCCCATGCTGTTAGATAAATCTGACTTACCAACTCTTCTGTCGTCTCAGCAGGAATATTGACAGTGACGCTGATTGAGTGGTCGACCCATTTCTGCATCTCACCTTGCATCTTCACCTTGCTGACCCAGTCGATGTCGTTAGCCGTTGCCTTATAGTATGGAGATTTGTTGATAATTTCTTGGAGCTGTTCGTCGTTATAATTCTTGACTTCTTCAACATTGTATCCGTTCACTTCCAACCATGTCATGAATTTTGGGTGGAACACATTATATTCTTCAAAAGCATTACCTTCATTATCGGTGAAAGAGACTTTTGCATTTTTATCGTTAGGATTTACCTTACGGCGACGTTTGTATGAAACCATGAAGACAGGCTCGATACCTGATGTGGTTTGAGTACAGATACTTACGGTTCCTGTTGGAGCTATAGTGAGCATAGCGATATTACGGCGACCATATTTCACCATATCTTGATAGAAGTTCTCGTCCATCTCGCGAAGACGTTTGATGAAAGGATTGTTTTCTTCGCGTTTAGCGTCGAACACTTCAAATGCTCCACGTTCCTTAGCGAGGTTCACTGAAGATTTATAAGCCTCAAAGGCAAGGAGTTTCTGCACTGAAGTAGAGAAGTCGATGGCTTCATCTGATGCGTAACGTTTACCAAGAGCTGCCAACATATCACCTTCTGCCGTGATGCCGATACCAGTACGACGACCTTGAAGAGCTTTTCTACGGATATTTTTCCACAACTCTATCTCACATCTCTTAACTTCGTCACTCTCAGGGTCGGAATATACCTTATCCAATATAGCGTCGATCTTCTCTATCTCGAGGTCGATGATGTCGTCCATAATTCTCTGTGCTATAGCGACATGCTTAGCGAACAATTCTGCGTTGAAACGAGCTTTGTCGGTGAAAGGATTTTCCACATAGCTATAAAGGTTCATAGCGAGGAGACGGCAACTGTCGTAAGCACACAAAGGAATCTCGCCGCATGGGTTAGTACTCAAAGTCTTGAATCCCAAGTCGGCATAACAATCTGGTATAGATTCGCGAGTGATAGTATCCCAGAAGAGCACGCCAGGCTCAGCCGACTGCCATGCGTTATGGATGATCTTATCCCATAATCTCTTGGCATCTATCTCTTTTGTAAACTGAGGAGTGTCGGAGTCGATAGGATATTTCTGTACGAAAGGCTTATTCTCTTTCACTGCTTTCATGAACTCATCACTGATACGTACGGAGACGTTAGCGTTGGTGATACGACCTTGTTCCATCTTAGAGTCGATGAAATCTTCAGAATCAGGGTGATTGATACTGATACTCATCATCAAAGCACCACGACGACCATCTTGCGCAACTTCTTTAGTAGAGTTTGAATAACGTTCCATGAAAGGCACCACGCCTGTTGAAGTAAGAGCACAGTTCTTGACAGGGCTGCCAGCAGGACGTATATGAGAGAGGTCATGACCAACACCGCCACGACGTTTCATGAGCTGCACCTGCTCCTGGTCGATCTTCATGATAGCACCGTAAGAGTCTGACTTTCCATTGGTACCAATAACGAAACAATTTGACAAGGAAGAAATCTGGAAGTCATTGCCGATACCAGCCATAGGGCTACCTTGAGGTACTATATATCTGAAGTCTTTCAACACCTCAAAGACCTCCTCCTCCGACATCGGGTTTGGATACCTGTTCTCAATACGAGCAATCTCAGAAGCTATACGATGATGCATGTCGTCTGGCGTCAATTCAAAGATATTGCCATCACTGTCCTTCAAGGCATATTTGTTCATCCAGACATCAGCAGCCAACTGATCGCCACCGAAATATTTTATCGTTGCTTCCTTAACTTCTTCTACAGAATATTTCTTGTACTCTTTTTGCTTCATTTCGACTTCAGATTTTATTTCGTTATTACTTATATCTTTTTTTTCACAATCAGATTTCTCAATTTTATTATTAACTTTTTCAACGACATCATTATCGTCAAAATCTACAACAGAAAACAAATCCTGCACTTTAGTCTTTTGTTTGCTCATTGATCTAATTATTTAATTGTGAATAGATTATGAAAAATAAGTTTTCAATATTTCCCATGAAATTTCAGACTGCTAATTTATAAAAGAGATGGGAGATTGCAACAAAAAAATCACAAAGTTTTATTTATTTTTTTCAACAAAAATTGTTGATAAATTAATCATTAAAAAATCTTTTTTGGTGTTCATTTTGTTCATATCTTTATGGGGCAAAAATACATTTATATATGTTATACATCAAGAATCTCGTTTTTAACCCGATAAGCGTAAACACTTATATAATCTACAATGAATCAAAAGATTGCGTCATCATTGATGCTGGTAATTGCAATTTAAGAGAAGACAATCTCCTTTTTGACTTCATAGAAAAGCATCAGCTGAAACCTATAATGATTCTAAGCACTCACGCTCATATCGACCATATCCTTGGCAACTTTTCAACAGCTAAAAAATATGACATTCCATTGGCTGCTCATCGCGACGGAAATGAGTATTTCAAGACTGCTTTCGCCTATGCTTCCGCCTTCGGAATTAACTACGATGCCAACAACACTGTCTTTCCAAGCATCGAGCTTTTCGACAATCAGATTATTAATATAGGTGATGATGAATTGCGAGTGATACACACTCCAGGACACGCCAAAGGCAGCTGCTGTTTCTATTGCGAAAAACAGAATTTCGTCATTACCGGCGACACCTTATTCTGCCGCGGCGTCGGTCGTACCGACCTTCCAGGTGGCTCCTATGAAGAACTCGTCGATAGTATCAGAGAGAGACTGTATCAACTTCCTAACGAGACAGTATGCTACTGCGGACATGGACCCGAAACGACAATAGGCGATGAGAAAAGAAATAATTATGAAATCCCAGAATAAAAAAACTGAGAAATTGAGAATCTGAGAACCTGAGAATCTAAAAAAGGATCAAAAGGTTGTAGAGACGCGACATATTACACTAATAATAATTAAGGTATAATAGACAAAAATAGTTGGTAAAATCTTTATAAGTTAATGTTTACCAATTAAATGTGGTAACTTTGATGAAATCGTTTTCATCAAAGTTACTTTTTTATGTCAAGAAACAGGAAAGAAAGG
>SUWV01000028.1 GCA_015061315.1 Lentimicrobiaceae bacterium | reverse complement strand
CATTCATCCACATTTCAGATGGCACTTGGCACGATAGTAATGTTATGGATTATATCCAATTTGAATCCAATGCCGTATATACGATGGATAAGGCGTATGTGGACTTAACTGCACTAAACAAGATGGAGTCCATCGGAGCATACTTCGTGACACGAGCCAAATCGGTAATGCGTTATCGTATTATCGAAACAATGGACACTAACGAAGATGATATTCTTGCCGACCAATTAGTAATGCTAACGGGACACAAGTCATCACGACTGTATCCTAAACCACTGCGAATTGTGCAGTATCGTGATGCTGAGACCAACGAAGAGCTAACTTTTATAAGCAACAATATGGATATTAGCGCATTAGACATCGCCAACATCTATCGTAACAGATGGCAAATAGAGGTCTTCTTCAAATGGATAAAGCAAAATATGACTGTAAAACGAATGTGGGGTTACTCTGAAAATGCAGTTCGAATACATCTGTGGACGGCAATTATCTCCTACCTATTGATGGCGAAGATAAAAGCGAACCTACAAACCGAATACAGCATTACAGAAGTTGCTCGAATCTTGGGCGTATCAGCATTCGCAAAAACACCTATTCGAGAGTTGCTCGCAAAAGACCAACCAACAATCGAAAACCAAAATGTCAAAGAACTAAAATTATTTTAATAAAAATTTATTGCATCAGTAGAAATTATGAATTATGAATTAAAGGCAGAGTCTAAATCCATAATTGGACGCACACGTTTCTTGTTCTTTGCTAAAACGTTTCGCCACACGGCAGTACTCCGCTTCATGGCCCCAACCACCGCCACGACACACACGATGTTCTGTAGAAGTTTCTGCCTGGTCTGGGCCTTGTGGATTTTCTCCTGGGCTATTCCCATAGTAATGACCACCATACCAGTCATTGCACCATTCCAACACATTGCCACTCATGTCATATATACCTAATTCATTGGCTTTTTTAGTCTTAACATCATGTGTTTTAGTTTTACCTTCCACATCAACAAGGTTACCAGAGTACCAAGCAACTTCACCTACATCGTTGCTACCGCTGTACATATATCCCTTAGATCTATTGCCTCCTCTTGCAGCATATTCCCATTCCGCTTCTGTAGGAAGCCTGAAGTTCTTGCCTGTAAGCTCGTTCAGCTTAGATATAAATGTCTGGCAATCACCTATAGATGATGTCTGGCAATCACCCCATGACATAAATTCTGCTGGTCTTTGAGGATAATAATCGTCTTTTTTCATGTATTCACCCCAGCTTGCAGGGCTGTCACTGCCCATCACTGCTTTCCAGAGTTCCTGTGTCACCTCTGTCTCTCCTATGCTGTAAGTGGTTAAGGTAACACTATGCGCCGGCTCTTCGTCTGCATAATCCGTGATGCCATCATATGGGTTATAAACAGATCCCATTGTGAAGGTACCTCCTTCAACTTGTATCATATTAAAGCTAACGCCGTTAACTGTAATGGTTTCGATAACTATTGGTGGAAATTCTGTTGTTGCACATGCTTCTGTTGATGCTTCTGATTCTCCTATTTCGTTAACCGCTGTAACATTGTAACAATATTCTGTTCCTGCTGTCAAGCCTTCAACTGTATATGATGTTACTGTCAAACCAGAGACAACAACTGTCTCTCCGTTATAAACATTATAGCTTGTAGCGTTTTGAACAGCGTTCCATGTTAATGAGATTGTTGTTTGACCTGTTGCTGTAGCGACTAAGTTTGTTGGAGCTGCAGGAGCTGTAGGCACTGCTAATGTTGTTGCGCAAGCTGATGTTGAATGTGCTGATTCGCCGGCTTCGTTAACTGCTGTAACATTGTAACAATATTCTGTTCCTGCTGTCAAGCCTTCAACTGTATATGTTGTTGCTGTCAAATCGGAGACAACAAGATTACCATTGCTGTAAACGTTATAGCTTGTAGCATTTGGAACAGCTGTCCATGTTAATGAGATTGTTGTCTGACCTGTTGCTGTAGCGACTAAGTTTGTTGGAGCTGCTGGAACTGTAGGTGTAACTGGTTCCGATTCTGTTGTTGCGCAAGCAGATTCTGAAGCTTCCGATTCGCCTGCTTCGTTAACTGCTTTAACTTCATAGCAATATTGTATTCCAGGTGTCAAGTTTTTAACTATGTATGTTGTTTGCGCAAAACCTGAGACAACAACATTGCCATTGCTGTAAACGTTATAACTTGTAGCATTTGGAACTGCGTCCCATGTCAATGAGATTGTTGTTTGACCTGTTGCTGTAGCGACTAAGTTTGTTGGCGCTTCTGGAATAGTAGGTTCTTCTGGTTGTCCAGGATTTATAATCGTAGTTGCGCATAGGCGGAAGCCAATATCATTGGCTTTGGTGTTAGCGGTGTTATGATTATAATACTCCACTTCGCAACAATCTGCTGAGTGGGGAAAAGCACCACCATAAAAACGATACAAAGCAGAATAACCACTACTAGTCCATTCTGCCACATTACCGCTCATATCGTATATACCCAATTCATTTGGAGATTTGGTCTTCACATCGTGTGTCTTATCGCTGCTGTTGCCACTGTACCATGCTACATCTCCTACGGTATTGCTTCCACTGTATGTGTAACCTTGAGATTTATTTCCACCTTTTGCGGCACGTTGCCATTGGCTTTGAGACGGAACTATAAAGTTTTCACCTGTAAGCAGGTTCAATTTCTTTACGAATTCTTTGCAATCATTCAAAGAAACTTTTTCCACTGGTCTTTGAGGTCCATTAAAATTGCTTGGGTTACTACCCATCACAGCTTCCCATAATTCTTGTGTCACCTCTGTTTCGCCAATATAATAGTCAGAGATATCACTTCCATTGCCTTCCACTTTTATCATAGTAAAGGTCACACCGTTAACTGTAAAAACTCCATCCGGATTTGATGGCACTTTTGTTGTTGCACATGCTTCTGCTGAAGGTGCTGATTCGCCATCTTCGTTAACTGCTGTAACATAGTAGCAATAATTTGTTCCTGCTGTCAAATTTTCTACCGTGTATGTTGTTTCTGTTAAATCAGAGGCAACAACATCGTCATTGCTGTAAACCTTATAACTTGTAGCATTTTGAACAGCGTCCCATTTTAATAAGATTGTTGTTTGACCTGTTGCTGTAGCGACTAAGTTTTTTGGAGCTGTTGAATCTGGTGTGTCTGGTTCATCATCTTCTTCTATCTCTTCCCAACGCAAAGTACCTTTTTCCACGTTAGATATATATCTGTAGTAGAATTTGTTACTTTCTACGCCTTTCTTAAACTCATAGCCGCCCTTACTGCTTTTTAAAATGACATTATTGTTTTCATTTGGCAATAACACTACAAAAGATTTTGACGTTCCGTTGGTTACATTTATTGTAGCTGTAGCATTTTCTGTAACGACGAAGTCGTATTTGTTTGCGCTTTCATTATATTGGAGGCTGTATTCTGTGCCTTTTATAGCTGCGCCACTCAGTTCTTCCACGCCTTCCAAATCCAAATACGCTATAGCAATATGGCTCTTCAATACGCCTCGCAATGGAAGTATTATTTCTCCGTCTTCTCTAACGGCTGTAACACTTACTCTAGCTATATGGCACAAGCCTAAATCTTCAATACTGCCGCTTTGCTCTGCTATACTACCACTTATGCTTGTTATAATATCCTCGTCTTTGTTTTCTGTAATGTATGGATCATCAAGATTTTTGGAGTTACCCAAGTACCATACTTCATATTCTTCGCCTTCTTCGAGAAGGTTTTCATCAACCTCGCCTTCAAAGGCAAGTTCGCTCGATTGTAATGTAGAAAAAGCTGTAAGCTCTATAATCTGAGGATTTGTCTCGTTTGGTAAAGCGAGATAGATTCTTTCTGTGCCTGTGCTCCATTTTATCGAGCCGTCTTCCATAAGGTTAGTTAAGTCAGACCTACCTCCTTTATTAATAGGTATAGTACAACTCACCTTCACTTTTCTGCCAGTTGGTTCATCAATTGGCTTCTTGCATTGAGTGAAACATAAAACCATCAATGCCATTAAAATTGTTAATGCTTTTTTCATTATTTGTATTTTTTAAACTATTAGCTATTGGCCGTTGACTTTTAGCTTTTTGTTAATTATTTTTATTTATTTTCTAATTGTTAATTGTCAATTTAATTCCTGACTCGTAATTCCTAATTAATCAGACGTGTCAATGTGTGTTTATTTTCATAGGAATCATTGACGCGTCTCTACATAACTCCTAATAATTAGACGCTTGTAGTCTTGTGGTCTTGTGGTCTTGTAGTCTTTAAAAAAAACCACATCAAAGCGAGGCATCCCAAAATCAGCAGTCCGTTGCCGAGAGGAACTTCATCTGCATCCATGTCGAAGCCGCCGAATTCAAGGCCATTGTTGTTCGTTCCGTTACCGAAGTTATCGAACCCGAAGCCATAGCCCGCTGTGGGTGACATCCCGTCGAAGCCGAATCCTTCTGGATAATATGGCACACGCTGCTCCGGATTGCTTTCGTATCGGAAAAAGGCGTCGCAACCTACATCCTGAGCCAATATTTCATTAGAAATAAAGGGAAGAAAACTAAGCATGAGACTTAGTATAATTAACTTTCTTTTCATTGTTTAAATTTATGTTGTAATGTTTAAATTTATGTTGTAATTCTTTTTCCTGTATTCTCAAGGAAGTAATAATAGAGAGGTATATATAGTAAAACTCAAGTCGCATATAGTCACAATACAATTCCAATATTTTTGAATATTTTGTACCTCTGCAAAATTTTGCGCAAAGGTAAGGACAAAAAAAAAGTCCGCAAAATTTCTGATGTTGCAATATTACAATGTAGCGTTGCAATATTACAATGTAGCGTTGCAATATTACATAAGCCTGTTACAATATTACATAAGCCTGTTACAATATTACATAACAAACAAAAATCGCCCGTTTCTACGAAGAAACGGGCGATTTCATTATTTAATTCTTTCCAAAAATTCATGAGGTGTCATTCCTGTCACTTTCTGAAAATTTCTCCATGCAGTGGAACGCTGACGATATCCGACATAGTTGAACAACTCATGAATATTAACATCAGGTTTTGACTTCAATGTCTCCACAACATAATCGATACGTCGATGCGTGATGTATTCGACAAATGTCATTTCTGTATTTCGTTTGAAAGCATCTCCCACATAAGTACGATTGGAGCCTAATTGTTCAGCAAAAGATGTCAAGCTCAATTCAGGGCTACGCCACTTATCATTCATATCTAACGACAACAATATATGCGCCCAAAGTTTATCATCTGAAGACTGCGGGGCTTCTGCAATCTCCTGCTCAGCCGCAGTATGCGGAACCAAAAGACGTTCCTTCAATTCATAATATGCTACCAACATGAAAAATCCGAACCATGCTATTTGATGCAAAAGTACAAATTGGTACATGTGTGTGATTTGTATTATGAAATGTAACAATCCTATCAGGCAAAAGCCAAATGCATAAGACAGAATAAATTTTTTGTCGGCACAGCTTTGTTTCCAGTCGTATGGTACAAGAAGAAGCGAGAAACAATACAACAACATCATTACGAGCGCAAACAGACGTAACAACACATTAAACTCACCGATATGATTCCAGACGTCAGCGTAAGTATATAAAGGCGTATACTCAATGCCTGCACACAAGCCAACGCTCACCAAGAGAAGCAGCGGTGCAAAAAGAATCGCATAAACTTTGGTACGGCCTACGGTTGGACGAATCACTTCCAGTGGATATAAGAAATATGTCATCTGGAAAATAATAGATACGAAAGTATGTTCTGGTTCAAAGAAGGCACCATCGGCTGTTGTGGTCTCAGCCCATGTACGAAAGATGAATGTCATTGTGAAAAACGCTGACACCCAGCTAAGCACAGCCTGAATATAACGGGAATAGTCCCCTGTTTCATTACGACGTCGCCATAACAAGACTCCGCATGTCGCATGAGACAACATCATCAAAATCAATAATATTGTAGCTATAAATTTCATAGAACAAACTTGTTATGAGTTATAATCTTATCTTAAAAACCCATGCCGCATCGCTCTTCAAGTCGTTATATTTGAGCGGCGTAGTGTCGATAATCATCTTGCCGTCTTCATATTTCCAAGGCAAAATCTTCTCGCAGCCAAGCATTTTTACAATAGTATTTTCTTTCGGCTGTGGAATTTCAAGCACGAGTTCATCTTGCGGAAATTCTATCGCGATAGCATATAAATCATCGCCTTTTGTAGTGTAACAGACGTAAGGCTGCTCGCACTTATATTCTGCTCTGAATCCGTCGAGAGGTTTTAGAACCGACTTTGTCATATATTTAGAAGAGACAAAAAGTCGCATCATAGCATCGATGTTTTTCTCCTGATATTCGACTTTGATGTTATAAGGTTCGCCAGCTTTCAGTCTAATCTTACCTGAAGTGGAACTCCAGTTTTTCGCCATGTCGGCATCGCTCTGTTGTTCGTTGGATTTAGCTGGATTATAGTCTATTATCACTTTATCATCGACGGTAACTTTTACGTTGTCATCGACTTCCACTTCAAAAGTATATGTAGCAGTTTTTTCAGGGATGAAAATTCCGTTCCATGTAGCGCTGAAGTTGTCGTAGCTTATCGCTTTATCTGGCGAGTTACGATGCCAATTGAAGTCAATGACGGAGTCTGTTCTTGTGATAGAGACTTCCTTCATCTCGTAGAATTTATGATAAGGACGCGTCCCATAGATAGCCTCACCGTTTATCTCCAACCACTTACCGAGATCTAACAGCCTTTCCTGTTGTAGCATCGGTATAATTCCGTCGGCTGATGGTCCTACGTTGAGCGTCATTCCACCTCCAGCAGCCACTGTCTTAGCGAAGTGACGAATCAATTCTTTAGAGGTGAGATAATTGGAGAGAGGCTCATTGCGATTGAGTGCGAAGGAGCGACCTATGCCGCGACATTCCGCCCAAGGACGATCGGTCTGAGTGATGCCTGCACTATATTCTGGAGTGCGGAATCCATGTTGCGCGCCGTGACCCCAGCGGTCGTTGACGATAGCCTCCTCGCCCACTGTGTTGTAATACCACGCTATCAGTTCTGCCGAATGCCATTGCTCAGCGGAGTTACGCCATTCTCCGTCGGCAAAGATAATAGATGGACGATATTTGGTAACCAACTCCTTGAACTGAGGAATCATGTGGTTGTCGACATAATTTGTTATAGAATCATCTGGGTCGATATACCAGCGGTGCAAAGGATTAGTCCATTCAGGAAGCGAATAATAGAATCCCATTTTAAGACCTTCGGCACGCACTGCATCGGTGAGTTCTCCCACGATGTCGCGCTTCGGTCCGCCCACAACGCTGTTCCATTCTGGAGAATATTCGCTGTCCCAGAGACAATATCCGTCATGATGCTTAGTGACGAGAAGCACATATTTCGCACCGCTCTTCTTGAATAAGTCAGCCCATTGTGTTGGTTCAAAGAGTTCTGCCTTAAAGAGTTTATCGAAGTCGCGGTAGGTGAAGTCCTCGCCGTAGTTTCTTTTTTGGAAATTGATACGCGTCGTGTCGCCGTTCATCAAGCCGCTGTAATACCATTCAGCGTAGCCTTCGTTAGTAGCGAAAGCTGGAACGGAATACACTCCCCAGTGAATGAAGATTCCGAGTTTAGCGTCGGAGAACCACTGAGGATAAGCGCGTTGATTTAAAGATTCCCATGTTGGCTCGACTTTCTGAGCGAAGCAAGATAATGCCAAAAAGCATATTAATAAGGTAAGGATTTTTTTCATGATTTATACTTAACAATTTCTACAAAAATACGATTTTATCAAGTATAGTTAATAAAAATCATGAAAAATATAATTCTGTTATCTGAAAATCTCCATCGCGATATGAGCGCATGCTACTGCGTCGGCGAGGGCATGATGATGGTTCTTCAAGTCGAAACCGCAATGTGCCGCCACAGTATGAAGCTGATGATTTTCTAAATCGGGAAGCACCTTGACAGAACTTCTGTAAGTGCAATAAAACTGATAGTCGGGATATTTCATCTTATAATGAGCGAAGCAGGCTTTCAGACAGCGCTCGTCGAAGCTCTTATTATGAGCAACGAGAGGAAGATTCTTCACGTATTTCGACGCTTCACGCCACACCTCCGGAAAAAGAGGCGCGTCATCAGTATCTTCCTGTTTTATTCCATGAATTTTGGTGTTCCAATAGCAATAATAATTCGGGACAGGTTTTATCAGGCTGTAGAAACTATCCACAATCTCCCTGTCACGAATGACAACGATACCGACACTGCACGCACTTCTGATGTCGCCGTTAGCCGACTCGAAATCTATAGCCACGAAGTCAGGGAGATTGGGAATTATAATCTGATTGTTATTCTGGTCCGACATCTTATTCTTTTATCTCAGCGTGGAAAATGTCAATCTCATCATCTTCAAACATACATTCTGAAGTGTAATATTGACCTGGTTTGTCGTCGTCTTGGAATAGCAATAAGGTCACTTTCTTGAATTTCAAAGGCTGCTGACTTTCCGATACTTGCTGCACTTTCTCGTATGATATTCCTTCCATCTTCAACATCTTCAGCAATGCAGCCAAATCCAAATCGACATTAAGGAAAATATCTTCATCTTTTTCTTTCCAAGCAATACTAATTACGCCTGTAGTATATAACTCAAAATTTTTAATTTCAACTGTTTTCATAAAATTCATTATAATGTAAGGACGTCACACATAATATATGACGTCCAATAACAAAAAGAATACAAACTAAAATACTGATATTTTTCTTGATGACACAACATCATTATTATCAATAACATTGACGATATACATGCCGTTTTGTAAATCCTCAACATTGATATTTACCATGCTATCTTCACATACGACAGATTTAAGCAATTGTCCCATTGTATTATAAACATCAACTTGCTTAATATTATTTCCAACTATTGTTAGCAAATCGTTGACCGGATTTGGATAGATATGATAAGTTTCTTTTGCCATCTCATCAACAGACACATTACCTTCGTGTGTTGAGATATTGTGATATGCCATATCTGCAAATTTACCGTCGCTTTCAATAATTACATTACCTTTACTGTCAGAGATTTTATAGTAACCTTCACCAAAACCGCAGTTGATACCGTCACCGCCTTCATCATAAATGATAAACTTGACACATGAGTTGTTAGCTACCTTGACTTTAGTTCTGTGCATTTTGATACCATTGCCGACAAGCGCTGCATACGGACCGCCAGATGCCAAAACATTGTTATCTGAATCTATCAATTCCCATGTAATCTGGTTACCTTGTTTATCTTGTACAATATCAATCTTAAATTCATCTTCATCTTCTGGGAAATAAACGCCTGTCCAGCCATCACTGAAAAGAGTTCTTGTCTCTGAATATTCGTATGCACTTCCATTGACTTCAACAATATTTAATGTAACTTTCTGATTTCCTGCCGACAATTCCAATTCTTCCTCAATTGTAATATCAGAATATGAAGGAAGTGCGCCTTCCCATGAATATTGTGTGGAAACATCTTGTACCGTCATTTCATATTTTAAAGAAGTGATTTCCTTATTACCGCCATTGATAAATTGCAATACGATTGGCTTCAAATTAGAGCATGAAGGTTTAGCTTTAATATCAAAGGCGCCCAAATAAGGATAGAAGTCTTGGTTTTTAACTTTCAATGTATGTAATTCATTAACATTCAACACAGGTTGTGATACTGTTCCATCTTTCTTTTCTGTCACGAAAGCAACGAAATGAATATTATCCAAATCGACTTCAACGCCATTAGGTTCTCCCACAGTCTCTGGAATCTGATATTCGTATGTCTTTGTTATCAAAGAACCTGCTGTTGTAGGAGCTATCTCATCGCCCCATATATCGGTAATAATATCACGGAGTGTATGCATGTGAACATATTTATCTCCTATCATCTGATCAGGATTAAATTCAACGGCTCCTTTTTGAGAACCTAAGATACTGTCTTGCAACATCAATATTGTAAGATAATTTTTGTCAGAAGCGCTGTTTGATGTGTAATATGCTTCTACATCTATTGTTGCAACTCTTGTTTCATGATCAATACGAACCTGACCTGCTATATTAACTTCAGCAGCTTGGCTCAATTGTTTGTCTGTTTCTATTCCTGTCATAGCCGAACCTGGATGGAAAGTCTCGCTTTGCGCACGATTAGCAAATGCTGCTGGAAGTCCTGATTCGTAAGCCATAGCCATAGTGAGTTCATATCCATATTGAGTGTTAAGATTTGGATATGAAACTGGCGACAAACCACTCTTAGCGTGGATATTTACAGAGAAAACCCTTCCTGGATATTGTACTGTAACTTCATTAACACCAACTTGTCCGAGAGGGCAATAAGGGCAATCTCTTCCTGTAAATTCTTCAATAAGTACATTTCTGTTCTGTTGTTCTTTTGAAACAAACTGTGGTTCTTGTGCATTTGCATTCAACAAACAAGCTAATACTGCACACATTAAAAATGTAAATTTCTTCATATCAGTAAATTTATCTGTTATAATTTAATTATTCTCAGCTTCTATATAAGTTTACAAATATACAATTATTTCTGATAATTTATTTATATATTTTTTTGTAAATTCTTAATTAAAAAGACGCACCAATTACATCGTATTTATTTCCATAGGTGTAATGTGTCACGTCTCTACAACAATTCTTAATTCTTAATTCTTAATTAAAAAGACGCCACTATAAAAATAGCAGCGTCTTTTCTTGTTGTCTCGTCGTCTTGTAGTCTCGTTGACTTTATCTCAAGACTGAAACTTTGCTTGTTGTCATTTCGCCATTGTTGTCGATGACATTGACGAAATACATTCCGTTTTGCATATCGTTGACGTTGATCTTAACTTCGTCATCGTTGCAGCTGATTGACTTAACCAACTGACCTAATGAGTTGTAGATCTCAACTTGTCTCATGTTTTCGCCTGTTACTGTAAGAACGTCTTTTACAGGGTTTGGATAAACATTGTATGATGTTTCAACAACATCTTCAACTGACATAGCACCGTGAGTATAGATAATTCTATATTCACCATGACCATAGTTACCGTCTGACTCTACGAGAACGTTACCTTTGCTGTCATATATTTTGTAATAACCTGCACCAAATGCTCCGTTAATACCATTACCAACGCCGTCTTCTATAACAAACATTGCGCATTCACCTGCTGGCAATGTGAAATATTCTTCGTGAACTTTTGTTCCTACTGTTGACAACATATCGTATGGACCGCCAGATGCAATGACTTCGTCGCTGTGATTTATGACTTGCCATGAAATTTGGTTACCAAATCTGTCTTGTGCGAGTTCGAGTTTGAATTCTTCTGTAGCTTGTGTATCGCCTAATTCTACCTGAATCCATTCTTCACATTTTCCAACTACTGATTGTGCGAACGAAAATTCTTGACCATTAGCTTCAACAATCTTCACTTCTACGCTCTTTTCACCGAAAGGAATTTCTGCAAATAAGTCTACATTGACATTAGCGTATGATGGAAGTGAACCTGTCCATTCTTCTGTTGTTGTTTCACCATCTTGAACAGTGACTTCAAATTTAAGTGATGTGATTTCTTCTGTACCACCATTAACAACATTAGCAGTAAATTTCTTTTCGTAAGTACATGTTATTAAATTTTCCTGTGTCAAAGATTTGATGAAAGGATAGATAGGATCATCAGTACCTTGAACTACAGACAATTGTGCTACGTTAAGTATAGGACGTGTTGGAGTACCTTGTTTTTTCTCTGTTACAAAAACAATAAAATGAACATTGTCCAAATCAACTTCAACGCCATTAGGTGAACCTATAACTTCTGGAATATCGTAAACATATTGTTTTGTAATCAAAGAACCTGCTGTTGTTGGAGTGATTTGGTCTCCCCATGTAGGAGTTATGATATCACGGAGAATGTGCATGTGACAGTATTGACCATTGACTACTTGAGCTGGGTTACTTGAAGCACCTGATTGAGAACCCAAAATACTATCTTGTAACATCACAACTGTAAGATAGTTTGTGCTTTCCTTACTGTCAGCTGTATAATAAGCTTCAACTGTTATTGCAGCCTGACGTGTAGCAGGATTGATAACAACCTGACCATCAACATTTACTTCTGCAGCTTGATTTAATTGTGCATTTGTTGCAGATGCCCATGTATCTGAAAATGTTGCTGTTGCTGTTGAACGATTAACAACTGCACAAGGAATACCATTAGCTGCAAAATTATTATATATCTCAGCACCTTTTGAAGTATTGAGGTTAGGATAGTTTGTTGGTGACAAAGAACTTGCCGCGTGAATATTTGCAGTAAACACTCTACCTGGGTTATCAGCAATAATCTGATTCACTACTTTTTGACCACCTGGACAATAGCCACAGAGTCTTCCTGTCAATTCCTCAATATATACGTTTCTGTTTTGTTGTTCTTTAGAAACGAACTGAGGTTCTTGTGCACTAACTTTAAACAAGAAAGCAAAAGCACACATTAAAAGAGTTAATTTTTTCATCTTGTAAATTTTAATTTAATGTTAATATTATTTTCTATTTAAGTGTATCAATGCAAGACAGATATTTTATTTGTTGAAATCTTACCTTCATTGTCAATGACATTAAGGAAATAAATTCCGTTTTCCAAATCAGAGACATTGATGTCGCTTATATTATCATTGCAATCAACAGACTTCATCATTTGTCCTAATGAATTGTATATCATTATCTGTTTGATGTTATCAGCTTTTACTGTAACGACATCCTTAACAGGGTTAGGATAGACATCGCATGAAGCTGAATTTATCTCGCTGAGAGATTCTGTTCCGTAATCTTTGTTTTTCAACTCGCATACGTTAAGTATCGGGAATGATCTGAATGGATTTACTCCTTGTTGTTCTGTCACGAAAGCGAGGAAATGGAGGTTATCTAAATCTACTTCTACGCCGTTAGGCTCACCTATTGATTCTGGTATTGTGTATTTAAAGGTTTTTGTTATCAAGGTTCCAGCTGTCGTAGGGCTTATCTCGTCGCCCCATTTTTCACTTATGGTATTACGATATACGTGCATGTGGCAATATTGATCTCCGACGACTTGCTCCGGATTATCGGCCGCACCTGATTGAGAACCTATGATACTGTCTTGTAACATAACAACAGTAAGATAGTTATTATCAACTTTACTGTCGGCTGTATAATATACTTCAACCGTTATCTTTGCGAGGCGAGTCTCCTTATTTATTTCAACTTGTCCTGCAATATTACATTCAGCGGCCTGCTGAAGTTGTTCATTGGTCATAGGAGCCCATTTGTCAGCTGTAGTATATAAACCTACAGCTTTTTCTGTTGAACGATTAACGACAGCTTGAGGCAAACTGCCATCACTAAAAGCTTTTGCGATGTCAGCTCCTTTTAAAGTATTGAGATTAGGATATGATGTTGGAGAGAGCGAACTTTGAGAATGAATATTAATCGTAAAGACTCTTCCTGGATTATTCTTTATGATATTATTTACAGTTTTCTGTCCGAGAGGACACCAACCACAGTTTCTTCCAGTAAACTCTTCTATAAGAACATTACGGTTCGCAGGTTCTATAGAAACAAACTTAGGCTCTTGTGCATTTGCTTTGAACAAACACAACAGAAGCATACTTATCAAAAGAGTAATTTTCTTCATTGTAAATAGCTATTTGTTATACTTGAATAAACATAATCTTTGAGTCTACAAAAATACAATTAAATCTACAAAATTCAACATGAGTTTTAATTTTTTTTCAAAAAAAGAGATGCCATAAAATTATGACATCTCTAATTGTAAATTATTATTTAAATCATAAAGACGCATCAATGTTTATCTGTTATGCAAGTATCATTGATACGTCTCTACATTCTTAATTGTTAATTGTTAATTGTTAATTGTTAACTTTTAACTGTAATTATATCTCCACTTCTGTAATCCAGCCGTATTCATCAGGTTCTGTACCACATTGGATGCCGCGGAGTTTGTTGTATAATTTCTCGCTCCATGGACCTGGTTTGCCATCGCCGAAGACGTAAGATTTATTGTTGTCGTTATCGTCGATACGTGAGATAGGGCTGATAACAGCTGCTGTGCCACAAGCGCCAGCTTCTTCAAATGTAGCGAGTTCGTCAACATGGATAGGACGACGTTCTACTTTCATACCCATCTTCTCTGCCAAGAACATCAAGCTCTTGTTTGTGATTGATGGAAGAATTGATGTTGATAATGGAGTGATGTATGTGTTATCTTTAATAGCGAAGAAGTTAGCAGCACCAGCTTCGTCGATATAACATTTTTCTTTAGCGTCAAGATAGAATTCGCAAGCGTATTGACCGCCGTGACATGCTTCGACGTGAGGACGCATACTTGCTGCATAGTTACCACCTACTTTAAATGTACCTGTTCCGAGAGGAGCAGCGCGGTCGTATTTACGAGTGATGACGTAAGGGTTAGCTTGGAAACCGCCTTTGAAATAAGGACCTACTGGTGTTGCGAACACTAAGAACAAATATTCATCAGCTGGGCTAACACCAACGCGGATACCAGTACCTATAATTAATGGACGGAGGTACAATGAAGCACCGCTGCCGTAAGGAGGAATGAAGTCAGCATTGAGTTGGACGCATTTCTTCATAGCTTCTTCAAACTTATCCAATGGAAATTGAGGCATCATGATGCCGTCGCACGACGATTGCAAACGTTTTGCATTTTCATCTAAACGGAAGATACGGACTTTACCATCAGCACCGCGGAAAGCCTTCAAACCTTCAAAAGCTTCTTGACCATAGTGCAAACATGTTGCAGCCATGTGGATGTTTACTGTTGTTTCCGAGCTTACTTCAATTTCGCCCCATTGTCCGTTTCTGTAGTAACAACGGACGTTGTAATTCGTTGGATAATAACCAAATGGAAGTTTTGACCATTCAATGTTTTGCATGATATTAATTTTTATAATGTTAATAAATTTACGTTTAATAATTGCTCGCTAAGATAGACATTTTTATTTAGATAGAGATGTTTTTTTTATTTTTTTATCGTATAGCATTACCATACACTTTATCTTGACAAGCCTTTAAACTATTCGATACTTATAATTCTTAATTCTTAACTCTTAATTCTTCATTCTTAATTCCCAATCACAACTCTTCTCATCACAACGCCTTCTTCTGTATTAACGCGCAACATATAAATACCTGTCTCATATTTAGAAAGGTCGAGAAGTTCATTGTCGCCATCAACAGCCTTGTCTAAAACGACTTGTCCTAAAGTATTTATTAAAGTTATACGCGACATCGACTTAGCTTCTATATTCAAATTATCATTTGTAGGATTAGGCCAAACTTCTAACGATGACTTGTTGTATTCAACAGAAGCTACATCTTCAGTGCTAACGATTGATATAACATGAGAAGCCTCTGCTCCGAAATCGCCAGCTCCTTCCACAACAGCATTACCCTCGCTATCTAAAATTCTGTAATTACCTTCACCGAACTGACAGCAGATACCATTTTCCTTTGAGTCTCTTACAATGAACTTGACACATTCGCCTGCTGGCACTGTGACCTTTACCTGATGTGTTTCTGTTGCCGATGCTCCTTTAAGTATTTCGTATGGACCTCCCGATGCCAAGACCGAATAGTCTGATGCCAACAACTCCCAAGTAATCTGGTTGCCATATTTATCTTGTGTCAATTCTATAGTCAGTTCTTCCTCTGAAGTCTCAGTCTTCACCTCATTCCATTTCTCGCTTGTCAATGTTATCGTTTCTGATTCTTCAAAATCGG
The DNA here is from genome assembly GCA_015061315.1 of Lentimicrobiaceae bacterium. Lineage (GTDB taxonomy): Bacteria > Bacteroidota > Bacteroidia > Bacteroidales > F082 > Limimorpha. Next base: position 17,233 of record SUWV01000028.1, on the reverse strand, counting down.
CATGATTAACTTCAACAATCTTCACTTCAACCTCATGTTCGCCTTCTGGCACAACAGCTTTCACTTCTGCCATAACAGTCTGATATGAAGCGATACTACCTTCCCATGTTTGTGTAGTTGCATCTTTATCATCTACCGTCACTTCAAATTTCAAAGAAGTGATTTCATCGGAGCCGCTGTTTATCACAGAGACTTCAATAACTTTTTCATTTGAGCATGAGAATTTAGACGATGAATTGAGAGATACTATTTCTGGATATAAATCTTGATTTGTTGTCTTAAAGATATTCAGCTCATTGGCATTAAGGACAGGACGTGTTGCCGTTCCTTGATATTGTTCTGTCACAAAAGCTATAAATTGAAGGTCATCAATTTTAACATCGAAGCTGCCTATCTTCTCAGGAATGTCGTAAGTATAGGTCTTAGTCACGAAACTACCTTCTGTTGTAGGACTTATAGCATCGCCCCATGTCGGCGTGATAGCATCACGGAATGCGTGCATGTGACGATATTGTCCGTTATACATCTGATCAGGATTTTGATCTGCACCAGATTGATACGCTATTATGTTGTCCTGTAACATAAATACATTAAGATAATTCTCATCAGCATTGCTGTTTGCAGTGTAATAGACTTCCACTGTCACTGTTGCCTTACGTGCTTCATAGTCAATAACTACTCGTCCTGCCACGTTACATTCTGCATCTTCCTCAACGATAAGATTTGTATGCGAAGCCCAATCAGTTCTACTTACGCCATTTTCTGTTGTTCTGTTAATGACAGCCTGAGGAAAACCTGTAACATTAAATCCGCCTAATATCGCAGTGCCATCTTCAGTTTTGAAATTATAGGATTGTGAACCAGCATAGTTCCCTGCATGTATGTTTATAGCCCACACTCTATCCTCATAATAATCCATGAGGCTATTAGCTATTTTATGACCATCGGCACAGTTAGGACAATTCACGCCAGTGAAATCTTCAATTATCACATTTCTCTTCTGAGGTTCTGTCGACACCATTGTTTGCGCATTCAAATTTACCCCCACGAACGACAATAACAATATCATCAAAGCTAAATTTCTTTTCATAGTTTTAAGATTAAATTGATAAAGTGCAAATATAAAAAAAAGACATCGACTTTTAACTATTGATACTGACTTTTTTTCAATAATTATAAACATTAAATATAGAAAAGGACGTAGCGAAAAAATCACTACGCCCTTATTATTTATGGACACATCCAATGTATCCCTACAATTTTAACTATTAACTGTTAATTGTTAATTGTTAACTGTTAACTGTTAATTATTATACTCTGCCAAGATACCAGCCACTTTATCTGGTGTTACGCGACCATATACTTTATCGCCTATCATCATAACAGGAGCCAAGCCGCAGGCGCCTACGCAGCGTAAGCAGTTCAATGAGAACTTGCCGTCTTCTGTGGTGCCGCCTACTTGTACTGCGAGCTGACGTTTCAATTCGTCGATGACTTTCTCCGCACCGCGAACGTAACAGGCTGTACCCAAACATACTGAGATAGGATAACGACCTTTTGGTGTCATGGTGAAGAACGAGTAGAACGAAACGATGCCATAGACTCTTGCTACAGGTATATTCAATTCTTTAGCAACCAATTCTTGAACTTCTGCCGAGAGATAGCCGAACTCGCCCTGTACTTTATGAAGGACGTTGATAACCTCTCCAGCCTCATTGTTAAAAGACTTACAAATATCTTTTACGAAGTTTATCTTGGATTCTGATAATTTTACAACTGCCATAATATTTTCATTTTAATCATTAAACAATTATTATTCGCCTATCTCGACATGGTCTGACTTATCGAAATAGTGTGTATGTAAAAGTTCATGTGATTTATGTCCACATGGTTCTCCAAGAAATTCCTTATACAACTTGATGATTGACGGATTTTCGTGTGACTTACGAATTGGCTTGTTGCGGTCTTCTTCGTAAATAGCATCGAAGCGTTTCTTGATAATCTTGCTGTTGCCATGATGATAAGGCTGACCTGCGCCACCGATACATCCGCCAGGACATGCCATGACTTCAATAGCGTGGAATTGTTCTTTACCTTCGCGTACTTTTTCCAACAATGTACGAGCGTTTTTCAAACCGTGAGCGATACCGATATGGATTGGTGTTCCGTTGAAGTCGACCCAAGCGTCGCGGATGCCTTCCAAGCCACGTAATTCTGTGAAGTCGATCTTTTCCAACTTCTTACCTGTGAACACTTCGTAAGCTGTACGAGTAGCAGCTTCAATAACACCGCCTGTAGCACCGAAGATAACAGCAGCACCTGTCGATTCGCCGAGTGGATCGTCGAATTCTTGTGCTTCCACTTCTTTAAGGTCTAAGTTGAATTGTTTTATCAAGCGAGCCAACTCACGTGTTGAGAGCACGTAATCTACATCAGGGTTACCGTTGACATAGAACTCTTCGCGCTTGCATTCATATTTCTTAGCCAAACATGGCATGATAGAAACGACAACCAAATCTTCACGGTTGATACCCATCTTCTCTGCCCAGTAGCTCTTAGCGATAGCACCGAACATCTGTTGTGGTGACTTAGCTGTTGAAGGAACGTCGAGCATATCAGGGAAGTTATGTTCAAAGAAGTTGACCCAGCCTGGACAGCATGATGTCAATATTGGGAGACGCACTGATTTGTCGCCTTTAGTATATCTGTCGATACGGTTGAGGAGCTCTGTACCTTCTTCCATGATGGTGAGGTCGGCTGCGAAGTCTGTATCAAACACATAGTCGAAGCCTAACTGACGCAATACTGAAGCGAGCTGACCTGTGACTATAGTTCCTGGTTCCATTCCGAACTCTTCGCCTATAGCTACGCGCACTGCTGGAGCTGTCTGTACCACGACGGTCTTCTTAGGATCGTTGATAGCCATCATCACCTTACGTGTGTCGTCTACTTCGCTGAGGGCGCCGACAGGACAGACCTGTACACACTGACCGCACATAACACATGGAGAGTCGACCATATCTTGCTCGAAGGCTGGAGCTACGACAGCTTGGAAACCACGGTTCACTGCTGAGAGAGCGCCAACGCTTTGGATGTTGTTACATACGTTTTCACAGCGGCGGCACATGATACATTTATCGACGTCACGGATTATTGAAGGTGACATATCGACGCGATATGTTGATTGTTCGCCTTTGTAAGGTATCTCTCTGATACCGAGATTTTGTGCCAACTTCTGCAACTCGCACTGACCTGACTTAGCGCAGGTTAGACAGTCTGTAGGGTGATCTGAAAGTATCAATTCTACGACAGTGCGGCGAGCGTTGATGACGCGTTGTGAGTGTGTCAAGACGACCATGCCGTCGACGCAATCGGTGGCACAAGCAGGAGCTAAGTTACGACGTGGTCTGCCGTTGAAATCTTTCACGACTTCCACGACGCAAACACGGCAACCGCCTGGTTTGTTTTCAAAATTCATTCCTGCCAATTCAAAATAACACAAGGTAGGAATGTGAATGCCGGCTTGACGAGCTGCCTTCAAAATGGTCGTGCCTTCTGCAACTTCTACCGGTTTGTTATCTATAGTGAGTTTTATCATTTTAATGTTCCTTTCTATTATTATTTGATGGAGATTGCACCGAACTTACATTTTTCATAACATGCACCGCACTTGATACATTTGAGGTTGTCGATGTGATGTGCCATCTTCTTCTCTCCTGAGATAGCATCTTGAGGACATACGCGTTTACATGCTCCGCAACCGATACACTTAGCAGGATCGATTTCGTAGCTCATCAAGGACTTACAAACACCAGCGCGACATTTCTTGTCGACAACGTGTTCTACGTATTCGTCCCAGAAGTTGTCTAATGTAGAAAGAACAGGGTTTGGTGATGTCTGACCTAAGCCGCATAATGCTGTGTCTTTGATAACATCGGCGAGGTTACGCAACTCTTGAAGGTCTTGCATTGTGCCGTTACCTTTTGTAATCTTATCGAGTATCTCAAGCATACGTTTGTTACCGATACGACATGGTGAACATTTGCCGCAGCTTTCTTCGCATGTAAATTCAAGATAGAACTTAGCGATAGCCACCATACATGATGTCTCGTCCATGACGACCAAACCGCCAGAGCCCATCATTGAGCCAGCTGCCATGAGGCTTTCATAGTCGATAGGTGTATCCAAGTGTTTGCTTGTCAAACAGCCGCCTGAAGGACCACCTGTCTGAACAGCTTTAAACTGACGATTGTTCTTGATACCGCCACCGATTTCATAAATGATGTCGCGCAATGTTGTTCCCATAGGGACTTCAATCAAACCGACATTGTTGATCTGACCTGCCAATGCGAACACCTTAGTTCCTTTAGATTTCTCTGAACCTATGCTTGCGAACCAGTCGGCACCTTTTGTAATAATAATAGGTATGTTAGCAAATGTCTCTACGTTGTTTACGTTAGTAGGTTTGTTGAGATAACCCGACACTGCTGGGAATGGTGGTTTGAAAGTAGGTTCACCACGTTGACCTTCCATTGAGTGGATAAGAGCTGTCTCTTCACCGCATACGAAAGCACCAGCGCCATAACGCAACTCGATGTCGAAGTCGAAGCCGCTGCCGAGGATGTCAGTTCCTAACAAGCCATATTCTCTTGCCTGGCGTATGGCAATCTGCAACCGTTCGATGGCGAGAGGATATTCAGCGCGGATATAGACGAGACCTTTAGTAGCGCCTATAGCGTAGCCGCATATCGCCATAGCTTCGATGATTGAGTGAGGGTCGCCTTCCATGATAGAACGATCCATGAATGCTCCTGGGTCGCCTTCGTCTGCATTACATACTACATATTTCTGATCTGCTTCGTTCTTAGCGCAGAGACCCCATTTCACGCCAGTAGGGAAACCAGCGCCGCCACGACCGCGAAGTCCTGATGCTGTGACTTCAGCGATAACGTCCTGAGGTGTCATCTCTGACAAAGCCTTGCCGAGACCTTCATAACCGCCACGAGAGATAAACTCGTTGATGTCTTCTGGGTTGATGAAGCCACAGTTACGCAAAGCTATACGAAGTTGTTTCTTGTAAAATCCCATGTGCTTAGAGTCAGCCACATGTTGTTGGTTTTCTGGATCCAAATAAAGAAGGTCTGTTACCTTACGACCTTTTATGATATGTTCTTCAACGATTTTCTGAACATCAGATGGTGTGACCTGAGTATAGAATGTGTTGTCAGGCATCATCTTCACGATAGGTCCTTTTTCGCAGAATCCGAAACAACCTGTCTTGATAACCTGAACTTCGTCTTGCAAACCTTTTTCTTTTAATATAGATTTAAAGTTCGCAATAATCTCATCACCAGCAGATGCCTTACAGCCTGTACCGCCACAGCAAAGCACATGCGTTTTGATTTTTGCCATATAAAGTCCTCCTTAAATTAATTAGCCAATAATTTCGTAGTTCACTGGAATGATACCATCTAAAAGCTCATTGTTCAAGACATACTTCTCGAGTATCTCATCAGCTTTTTTATTGTCGACGTTACCGAAGACGATAGGATCTTTGCCAGGTAGTTTTACTTCTATAGTAGGTTCTGCGTGACAATAACCCATGCAACCTGTTTGTGTGAATACAGCCGAGATTTTCAACTCCTCAGCTTTTTCCATCATATGCTCCATGACTTGCTTAGCGCCAGAAGCTATACCGCATGTTGCCATAGCGACTTTTATCTGAACGACAGATTCTGGATTATCACATTTCTCACGAAGGTCAATATTAGACTGAAGCTTCTCTTTCATAGCTTTCAGTTCTGCTAAAGATTTAACTTTTGCCATCTTGTTTAATGTTTTGTTAATGAATGTATGAAGTGGCAAATGTAATAAAATATTTGGAACAATCCAATACTCTTTTGAAGTTTTTTTTCACAATTTACAATGAATAGTTACTCATTGTCTTGTTGTCTTGTTGTCTTGTTGTCTCGTTGACTTGTTGTCTCTTCTACTAAACTCACACCCGCAATATCTTTGGTTGTAGAAGTTATATTCTTTTATTATTTGTATGCGTCTCTCGCTGAGTCCGCCTTTTCTCCAGTTCTGTGCCCAGTAAGTGACATCGGGGTAATGACTTTGGGCGAACAATCCGGCTTCATTTATTTGGTCTAACGATTTCCATCGGCTCGATGCCAATGTTGTAGTGAATGCTGTTATGCCTCTTTCGTGAGCATATCTTGCCGACTCCAACAGTCGCAGCTTAAAGCATTTCAAGCAGCGGCCACCTCTTTCGGGTTCGTTTTCCAAGCCTTTCATCTCGGAGAGCCATGCCTCGTGATTATAGTCGGCATCGACAATTTCCAAACCAAGGCTTTTGGCATAACGCGTGCATTCGTCTTTTCTTATAATGTACTCCTCTTCGGGATATATGTTAGGATTACAATAAAAAATAAGAGGCATGATGCCATTTTGCATCATGCACTCTATTATTGCCGATGAACAAGGTGCGCAACATGTATGAAGAAGAACAGTCTTTACTCCACCCGGCGCCTCTATTTTCATCATAGTATTTTAACTTTATGACTTAAAACATCAATCTTTCATTATCTTTTGAACTGATGTTGCTCCGTTGTTATGTAATTTCACGAAGTAGACACCTGTAGCGAAATCGCTCATATCAACTTTAAGCATGTCTGTCATTTCTGTTGCGAAGACAACTCTGCCATAAACGTCAACAACCTCAACATAGTTAGCTTCTGATTCTATCATAACGTAATCTTGAGCTGGATTTGGATAAATATTAGCGACGACATCATTTACTTCAGCAACAGCATCACCATTTTCATAAATTTCATAGTCGTACATATAATCGGTTACATATACCAACTCATATACATCATTTTGTGCATAGAATTCAAATGATTTAAGCATGCTTCTCATTTGTTGTTCGAGTGCAGGATAATCTTTTTCTGGGTTTGGATAATGATATACATTATCTATAGAAACTGTTGTATCATACTCAAATATTTTTCTTTCTTGCACAGTACCACTCATTGTTACAGACTCTTCAAGTGTACAGTTACCTAACTCATCATACTCATATTGAACATACGATTTTGGGACCCATGAATCGAGTTCGTATAAATACTCAGTTTCTCTTTCCAAGTTCTTATTATCATCATAATTATACTCATATCTAATTGAGTATTCCATTTCGTATGTTGAAAAGTCATACGCCATTGTGGTTTCCGATTTCTTTGTACCATCTTCATTGTATTCGATGATACCTTTGTTCCATTCCTCAACACCACCGAATTCCATTGCCCAAGAGGTCATTTTGCCTTCTTCATCATAATAATATCTGTAGGTACCGCCGAGTTCAAAATGTCCACCGAATTCATTGTAATTCTTACGAGAAGTTCTTAAATTCATTTCATTGTATGTATAATCCACATAACAAGCATATAACCACTCTGAAGTACCATTTATGGTATCATAAATTTTCTGCCATGTGCTTAATCTCGTAATATTACCGTTTTCATCATAGAACAAAGAATCTATACATTCGAAAGGAAGTTGCCCAAAGAATGAACTCTCATTGATTGAGAGCAAATTTGCACTTGTTGCATCTGAGTAATTGTAATCCCATACTTCCATACCGTCTGCTGAATACAAGTGAGCAATACGATACTTTTGTGAAAAGCCTTGTAATGAAAGCATTACCATTACGATAAGTAAAAATTTTTTCATGATAATTTAATTTTAGTTATTAATAAATTTATGTTTATTTCATTCTCTTTTTAACGCCCGCAAAAGTAATATTTTTTTTCATTTATAAATCATAAAAATTCTAATAAATTTAAAATAACTCATAATTTTTTGCATCCATAAAAACATCACCAATTCTATAGACTATTTCACAAAAACCTCTTGCTTTTTTAACTCTCGATTGTTATATTTGCACATAATATTTTTGCATTATGAAAGTACAGGAATTAGTTGAAAAGTTAAATCTCAAGGTCTTATCAGGAAAAAAAGGATTAGACAGAGAAATAGAAGGCTGCTACGTCTCCGATCTTCTCAGCGACGTGATGGGCAACGCCGACGCAGGAAACATCTGGATCACACTCCAGACTCATAAGAACGTGATGGCTGTAGCCTCACTGAAAGAATTGGCTTGTATCATCCTCGTCAAGGACTTCGCTCCTAACGAAGATACTATCAACCAAAGCAACGAAGAAGAAATACCAATCCTCCAGACTTCAATGGAAACGTTTGAAGTGACAGGAAGGGTTTATGAGATAATTAAATCTGAGAATCTGAAAATCTGAAAAACTGAAAAATTCTCAAATTCTCAAGTTTTCAAGTTCTCAGTTTTTCAGATTCAAAACAGATGGTTCAATGGAGTTAAACAAATATAGAGCGGATCTTCACATTCACACGGTATTATCGCCGTGCGGTGACATCTATATGAGTCCTTCTGCCATCATTGAACAAGCTAAGAAACTACACTTAGACATCATCGCCATCACCGATCATAACAGCACGCGGCAGGTGAAAATCACACAGCGTCTCGGCAAAGAGAACGGCATCTTCGTCATTGGCGGTGTCGAGATAACGACACAGGAAGAAGCTCATGCCCTCGCCTACTTCGAAAATGACGAACAGTTAGACGCTTTCCAGGATTTTATCGACGAGCACCTACCACATATCCCCAACGATGAGGAGCGTTTCGGCTACCAGCTCATCGTCGATGAAAACGAAGACGTGACAGGTGAAGAAGAATGGCTGCTCATCTCAGCATTAGACGTAGACTTAGATACCTTATATAATAAGGTGCATGAAATAGGCGGTTTGTTCGTACCGGCGCATGTCAACAAACCCGCATCAAGTCTGATGAGCCAATTAGGTTTCGTCCCGCCCGACATCAAAGCTGACGCCTTGGAAATATCAAAACACATCAAGAAAAACGACTTCCTCAGAAAATTCGCTTACCTCAAAAAATTCAATTTCACCAAAAGCTCCGACGCACACTTCCTTCATATCATAGGCGAAGTGCATTGCGTGCTTAACATGTATGAAGCTACATTCGAGGAATTCAGAAAGACATTACACGGCGAAGACGGAAGATTTATCGACACAGAACCTGAAGAAAAACTACAGCTGCTTTTTGGTTAAACTATACATTATTAATATGAAAGAATTATCATTACATGTTTACGACCTGATGGAAAACTCCATCGCTGCCAAAGCCTCACTGATAGAGCTTACTATCATCGACAGCCTGAAAGACAACATCTATTCTTTCATGATAAAAGACAACGGCAAAGGCATGAGCCAGGATTTCCTCGCCAAAGTCACCGACCCTTGGACCACGACAAGGACGACTCGCAAGGTCGGCATCGGACTTCCTCTTATCAAGATGAATACGGAACTTTGTAGCGGCGGCATGAACATAGAAAGTGAAGTAGGGAAAGGAACGACATTGAGATTCTGGTTCCAGCACGACCACATCGACAGAGCACCGATGGGCGACCTCGCCGGAACGATAGTCATGCTATGCGCACAACATGAAGACATACATTATATATATAGACACATCACCGACGAAGGAGAATACACTTTCGATACCGATGAAGTGAAAGAAGCATTAGACGGAATGTCGATGAACGACATCAACATCATCAAATATCTCAAAGAGATGATACAAGAAAATTTGGAAGAAATAGGATTTAATGAATAAAATTGAGAATCTGAGAAATTGAGAATCTGAGAAAAGTTTTCAGGTTTTCAGATTTTCAATTTCTCAGGTTAAATAAAACGAATAAGTATGAAATTAAAAGAAATTGCAGAATTACTTAACGCCAAGGTCTTATGCGGGGAGTCGCGTATGGAGGAGGACTTCAATTACGCCTTCGCATCTGACCTGATGAGTGACGTATTGACACTCGGAGAACATAATCCTGTAATACTAACTGGATTGTGTAACATTCAAACAATACGGACATGCGAGATGGGATGTTTAGACGTCATCATCTTTGTAAGAAAGAAAAAGCCAAGCCCCGATATCATCGAACTTGCAGAAGACAACGACATGGTCTTGATGGAATGCGACTATTCCATGTTCAAAGCCAGCGGAATACTTTATCAAAATGGAATACTACCGATTTATTAATTAACAATTAACAATTAACAATTAACAATTAACAATTAACAATTGACAATTAGCAATTAACTGTAAACTGTAAACTGTAAATTGTAAATTGTAAACTGCAAACTGTAAACTACTATGCACTTAGAATATAAAATAACAGAGGGTGATTTCGTGAATGCTGGGGCTGCGTCGAGTTCTATCAAGAAGACTTTAAAACAGCTCAACGTAAATCCATCAATAATAAAAAGAGTCGTCGTAGCTCTTTATGAAGCTGAAGTCAATGCCATTGCACACGCATACGGCGGAATGATATATGCCGACATTGATGCAAACAATATTTGCATTAGCGTTGTTGATAAAGGACCTGGCATACCCGACATCGAATGGGCTATGAAAGAAGGTAACTCCACAGCCTCGCCTGAAGTGAGAGACATGGGATTTGGAGCTGGAATGGGATTACCCAATATCAAGAAGAATGTCGATAAGTTAGACGTACAATCTACCGTCGGCGTCGGTACTACAGTAACAATGGAAGTTAAAATTTGTTAAGCTATGTTTTTCTATCACGCACTACAGATCAATGAAAGTCAATGCACAGGCTGCACTCGTTGCATGAAGGTATGTCCTACAGAAGCGATACGCATTCATAATGAAATAGCGACAATATCTGAAAGTCGCTGCATCGACTGTGGAAAATGTTTCAAGATATGTCCATCAAAAGCGATATATATCAAGCAAGACGACTTTGAATCCATCTTCAACTTTCCATGTCGTGTCGCCTTGATACCGTCGGTATTCTTAGGTCAGTTTCCTAACGACATCAGCGTCTCTCGCATATACGCCATCTTACAAGAGATAGGATTTACTCATGTCTTTGAGACTGACAGTTCAGCATCTGTCTACACTAACACCAAAAACAAATATTTCGTCGAGAACAAAGACAACCTGCCTCATATCTCCACATTCTGTCCTGCAATAGTGCGCTTGATACAAGTCAAGTTTCCTGGTTTGGTCGACAACCTTATTCCAATAAAAGCGCCTATCGACATTACAGCGATGTTTGTCAGGAAGAAGCTACATAAAGAAGGCACTTACAAAGACAATGAGGTAGGAATATTTTATATCACGCCATGCGCCGCTAAGATAGCAGCCGTCAAGAGTCCTGTAGGCGAAGAGAAATCCAACGTAGATGGTGTCATCAATATGGATTCGCTTTATAACAGAGTATGGAAGAGAATCAAAGAACAAGGATCATCGTATAAAGAAACGAAACTTCCTATAGCACAGCTGTCGTCAGATAGCATATTAACCTCTCTTACGAATGGCGAACGACGCATGAGCATAGCACGACGTTCTTACGCCATCGATGAGATTGACAATGTAATTGAGTTTTTAGAAAAGATTGAAAACGACGAGATTGAAGATGTAGAGTTCTTGGAGTTAAGAGCCTGCGACCAGAGTTGTGCCGGCGGCAACCTCACATGCAACAACCGCTTCCTGACATGCGAGAAGATGTTCGCTCGTGCGCGTTATGTGGCCGATAAAGAACGTAATGGCGAACGCACTCGCGAATTTGAGATAGAAAACGAACGCGACTATCTCATGCAAAACATGAGCCTCGACAAGATTGAGCCTCGTTCTATGCTCAGCTTAGACAACGACATCGCTAAGGCTTTGGAGAAAATGAATAAGATAAACGAATTGAGGAAAGAATTACCTCAGAAAGACTGTGGCATCTGCGGCGCTCCTACATGCGACGCCTTCGCCGAAGACGTAGTATGCCAGAACGCAAAAATATCAGATTGTATTTTTTGTAAGGCTAAAGACTAAAGACTAAAGACTAAAGACTAAAGACTAAAGACTAAAGGCTAAAGTTAATTGTTAATTGTTAATTGTTAATTCTTAATTGTTAATTTCTACTGATGCAATAAATTTTTATTAAAATAATTTTAGTTCTTTGACATTCTGGTTTTCGATTGTTGGTTGGTCTTTTGCGAGCAACTCTCGAATAGGTGTTTTAGCTAATGCTGATACGCCCAAGATTCGAGCAACTTCTGTAATGCTGTATTCGGTCTGCAGGTTCGCTTTTATCTTCGCCATCAACAGGTAGGAGATAATTGCCGTCCATAGATGTATTCGCACTGCATTTTCAGAGTAACCCCACATTCGTTTTACGGTCATATTTTGCTTTATCCATTTGAAGAAGACCTCTATTTGCCACCTGTTACGATAGATGTTGGCGATGTCTAATGCGCTAATATCCATATTGTTGCTCATAAATGTTAGTTCTTCGTTGGTCTCAGCATCACGATACTGCACAATTCGCAGCGGTTTAGGATACAGTCGTGATGACTTGTGTCCCGTTAGCATTACTAATTGGTCGGCAAGAATGCCATCTTCGTTAGTGTCCATTGTTTCGATAATACGATAACGCATTACCGATTTGGCTCGTGTCACGAAGTATGCTCCGATGGAGTCCATCTTGTTTAGTGCAGTTAAGTCCACATACGCCTTATCCATCGTATATACGGCATTGGATTCAAATTGGATATAATCCATAGCATTACTATCGTGCCAAGTGCCATCTGAAATGTGGATGAATGTCGGTATGTTTCCCCGCAAATCTAGCAAAGTGTGCATTTTGACCGCTCCTCGACTGTATTTTCCAGACGCCCACGCTGCAAGGTTGATACTCACCGAAATGGATGTAGAGTCTAATGCAAATATCGTTTCATCCAAATCAATGAGAGGCGTCCTTTCTTTCGCGAACAATGGTCTGACTTGTTCTATCAAGTGATATCCAAAGTCTTGAAAGATACGGTAATCTCTCTTCTCATTGGCTCTGGACAGACTTGATTGGTTCACCTGCTGCCTGATCCCCAAGTGGTAAAGGTTGTTTTGGTGCGCTTTGAGGCACAGACAAATATCTCTCAACGAGGTGCAGGAGGTGATTTGTCCGAAGATGAGTTGAAGTAAGTGATTGTATGAGTTTAGGCTCTTTGTATGAAAGTCGCCTTTGTATCTTTTAACACACTTTTCGAACTCATAACGAGGTAGAAACTCCACTATTTGAGCGAATACGAATTTGCCGAGATGCATAACTTTGAGGTTTTGACTGCAAAGTTACCATCAACAATTTCAAATCAAAAAATCAAAGAACGCTTGTAATTAATTTATATTTAATAATTTAACTACTACTTGGCGAATTTTATCGCATCAGTAGTAATTGTTAATTGTTAATTCTTAACCTTCAACTGCTTTCTCATCGCTCTTCTCTTTAGTCGTTCTTCTTTCTTTTTAGAGAGATGACTTAATATCAAGACTAAGGAAGCTCCCACTACTGTCATGATGACTGCGGCTATAAATTCGCCGTTCATCGTTGGAAGATGGAAAGTGTAGTCATACATTCCAGGTAACACTTCTTTCCATGGATATACTACGGGAAGACTGCCAATCATGAAACCTGACAAAACCGACAGAGTCTCATTTCTATATTCCTTCATAAGCCACGACAACAGATAAGAGATGCTAATGATACTTATCACAGCTCCTATAACAAAAGGCAACAATATCATCATGCCTTGTCCCCATGTAGACCACTTAGCTATCTGAGGGATAGCTTGTGTTACAATAAGTTCATAATTACCCATCACCATCATCAAATGCGAGCCTGATATTCCTGGCACTATCATACCTAAGGAACCAATAACACCACAAAGTATCAAATAAAGAAAGTTATCGTTCGGATAAGGATTGCTTTTGATGGAGAGACAAAAGGAAAGCACAATAGCGAGAAACATCAAAACGTACATCTTAGGAGTTTTCTTACCTATCATTCCCAAGACATAAACTACCGATGCTACTATCAATCCTATGAAAAAGGCGTAGGCAATAACCTCATATTTCTTGAAGATGGCTTTAAGCGAAATAGCTGTCAATATCATTCCTGCCATGATGCCTAGCAACAATGTCATCAAAAACTTAAAGTCAGTCATCTTGGCAAATTGAGAAAACTCTCCCTTGAATAAAAGTTTGAACGCTTTCAAATTCAATGATTTTATAGAATTTATAAAGCGTTCAAATACACCTATTATTAATGATACCGTACCGCTGGAAACAGGAATAACATTAACTATTCCCATAGCCATGCCCTTGAAAAAAGTAGAGATATATTGTCTTATTGTCATGTTTGTTGTTTTACCGAAAATCATCAATTTTCATTCCATATAACGTAGGAAAATAACTTTTGTTTTACAATGACAAATATTTTTTATCAATTATAATTTTTTATAAATCAAAAACAAAACGTCATTCAACAAAACATATTTCAATCTTCATGACAAACTTGTTGACTTGTTGTCTTGTAGACTCGTTGTCTTGTAGACTTAATCAAGACGCACCAATTACATCGTGTTTATTTTCATAGGTGTAATATGTCACGTCTCTACAATTCTTCATTGTTCATTGTACATTGTACATTCAACAAATCTCTCCATATAAATCGAAGTAATCTGCTTTTGTAAGTTTCACGTTCACGAAGTCACCGATATTCAATTCCGCTTCATCAACAGAAATCAGGATTTCGTCATCGACTTCAGGTGAGTCGTATTGCGTTCTTCCTATATAATAGTCGCCTTCTATTCTATCAATCAAGACCTTCTCTATCGTACCGACTCTCTTCTCGTTTGTCTCTAAAGAAATATTCTGTTGTATCGCCATGATAGTATCGACACGTTCCTGTTTCACTTCTTCAGGGACATCATCTTCCATCTCGTATGCTGGCGTTCCTTCTTCAGCGGAATAAGCGAAAACTCCAGCGCGCTCGAACTTCATTTCTCTGACGAAATCGCAGAGCTCCTCAAACTGTTCTTCCGTCTCGCCAGGGAAACCGACGATGAAAGTAGTTCTGAAGGCGATACCCGGAACTCTGTTACGAGCATTTTTCACGAAGTTGATAGTCTGTTCCTTATCGACGCCACGTCTCATATTTTTAAGTATAGGCGTGCTTATATGTTGTAAAGGAAGGTCGATGTAATTACAGATTCTCGGTTCGTTATTCATCATATCTAAGAGCTCGTCAGGGAAGCCTTGAGGATAGCCGTAATGCAGACGTATCCACTCGAACTCTTTTATCTCTAAAAGTCGCTTCACGAGTTCAACGATATGAAATTGTCCGTCGATGTCGCGACCGTAATATGTCAAGTCTTGAGCTATAAGTATCAATTCTTTCACGCCTTTCTTAGCGAGAAGCTCAGCCTCTTTTATCAAATCCTCCATCGGGACAGAGACATGCTCGCCTCGAATCAAAGGTATCGCGCAGAATGCACAACGACGGTTGCATCCCTCAGATATTTTCAGATAAGCGTAATGCGAAGGCGTAGAAAGAACTCTCTCGTGATTGTATTTTAAATCTGAGAATTTGAGAACCTGAGAATCTGAGAACTTGAGAATCTGAGAAGCGATGAGCGACACCGACTCCACTCCGAAGAAGCCGTCTACTTCGTGAATTTCGTTTTGGAGGTCTTTACGATAGCGTTGCGAGAGGCAGCCCATCACATAAAGTTTCTTTATCTTATTGGCTTTTCTCAGTTCCGCATATTCTAATATCGTGTCTATCGACTCTTCTTTAGCGTCGCCGATAAATCCGCAGGTGTTGATAATCACCACATCGGATTTCTTGTCGGAGTCGTGCATTATGTCATAGCAGTGACAGAGCGAGGCTGCGAGGCGTTCTGAGTCGACCTTATTTTTCGAACAGCCGAGCGTGACGATATTTATTTTAGGTTTTCTCATCATCAATTAATTTCTTCCTTCAAAAAGACTATTTACGAAATCGTTTCTGTCGAATACCTGAAGATGATCCATGCCCTCTCCCACTCCGATATATTTCACTGGAATCTTGAACTGGTCTGAGATGCCAATCACCACGCCGCCTTTTGCTGTGCCGTCGAGTTTTGTCAAAGCGAGCGCATTGACTTCAGTAGCTGCCATAAACTGACGAGCCTGCTCTATAGCATTTTGACCTGTCGAAGCGTCGAGTACGAGAAGCACCTCGTGAGGAGCATCCGCCACGACTTTCTGACATACCTTCTTAATCTTAGAGAGCTCGTTCATGAGATTCACTTTATTATGCAGACGACCTGCAGTGTCGATAATAACTACATCAATATTATCTTGTACCGCAGTCTTCACTGCGTCGTATGCCACAGATGCCGGATCGGCGTTCATGCCGTGAGAAACGATAGGCACGCCTACGCGCTCCGACCATATCGTAAGCTGATCTACAGCAGCAGCTCTGAAAGTGTCAGAAGCTCCGAGCAAAACACTCTTTCCTGCTTTCTTGAAATTATGGGCCAACTTACCTATTGTCGTAGTCTTGCCTACTCCATTAACACCGACAACCAAAATAACGTAAGGTTTCTTATCAGCTGGAATATCAAAGGTGGTTCCATCGCCAGAGTTATTTTCCTGCAACAAAGCAGCAATCTCTTCTTTAAGTATTCGGTTCAGTTCATTAGTTCCGAGATATTTGTCACGAGCGACACGTTCTTGAATACGTGCAATTATTTTCAAAGTAGTATCTACGCCGACATCAGAAGTCACTAAAATCTCTTCTAAATTATCGAGGACTTCATCATCGACTTTAGATTTACCGATGATAGCCTTAGAAATTCTGTCAAACACGCTGGTACGTGTCTTCTCCAACCCCTTGTCGAGTTCCTGCTTCTGTTCCTGCTCGACTTCCTTATTTCTCTTAAAAAATGAAAATAAACCCATAATTCTATGCTTTTTTGCAAAGATAAGAAAAGTATAAAGGCAAATGACGAAAGACGAAAGATTTTTTTATCATCCCTTTTGTCTTTAGACATTAGTCATTAGCCAAGCGGAAACACAAAAAGCTCCCCCGATTTCTCGGAGAAGCTATTGTATCGTGCTCAAAAAATAACCTATATTATTTCTTTGCTAAGAATTCTTGTACTTGATCGATAGGAACGATTGTTTCCTCGAAATAATAAGCGTTGGTTTTTTCTGATCTCTTCATTCTGATAACCTTTGAATACTCTTTACCAAGAGTACGCAATGTTGCAACAACTTTCT
>SUWV01000044.1 GCA_015061315.1 Lentimicrobiaceae bacterium | reverse complement strand
TCTTCTTCTTGCCAGCTTCGATCTTGTTCTTCTCTTCCATACGATGTTGAAGCTCCTTGTCATAAAGCTGTGACTTCAAGAGACGGAGTGCGTTCTCTCTGTTCTTAGGCTGGTCGCGGCTCTCGGTGTTTTCAATCAATATTTCCTCTTCCTCGCCTGTGTATGGATCTTTGTATTGGTAGCGGAGACGAACTCCCGATTCCACCTTGTTAACGTTCTGACCGCCAGCGCCACCACTACGGAATGTATCCCATGAGATCTTCGATGGGTCGATGACGACTTCGATAGAATCGTCGACGAGAGGTGTCACGAAAACAGAACTGAAAGATGTCATACGTTTGCCTTGTGCGTTGTAAGGAGAGACGCGGACGAGACGATGCACGCCGTTTTCGCCTTTGAGATAGCCGTATGCGAAGTCACCGTCAATTTCCATAGTGACGGTCTTGATACCAGCTTCATCACCTTCAAGTAAGTTGCTGATTCTTACCTTGTAATTATGAGACTCTGCGTAACGCATATACATACGCATAAGCATCTGTGCCCAGTCTTGCGACTCAGTACCGCCGGCTCCTGAATTGATTTTCAAGACGCAGCTCATCTGGTCGGCTTCTTCATGAAGCATATTTCTGAATTCTAAATCTTCAACAAGTTGTATTGTGGTTTCATATTGTTTATCAACTTCTTCCTCCTCAGCCTCGCCCTCTTTAGCGAACTCAAACAAGACACCAAGGTCGTCGTTAGCTTTCACTATCTCGTCGTAAGCTGTCACCCAACTCTTCACGTCGCGGAGCTTACGCATTATCACCTTACCGTTTTTAGGGTCGTCCCAGAAGCCGTCGGCATTGGTCTGTTCGTCTAATTCCTTAATCTGCATCAACTTACCGTCGATGTCAAAGATACCTCCTCAAGGATTCAATCCTCTTACATAACTCTTTGCAGTTTTCTATTGTTATCATGATTTTTTGATTAAAATTATTGATTTGCAAAGATAAGAAAAAGACTCTGAACTTCGACTTCGACACTGACTTTATTTTAAAACATCAACATGTTTCCTTAAAGTAAGTTAATATGGAAAACAACACGTCTCCCCAATTGTCAATTGTCAACTGTCAACTGTCAACTGTCAATTGTTAATTGTAAACTTTAAAAGGAGGGCGTTCCGGCTACGCCGTCGGGCTTTCCGCTATATCTTTGCTCGCTCCGTAAACTACGCTCGCAAAGGATGCCGCTCCAATCCCTAACGCAGAGAGGCTACTATAATAAAATTTGTACGGACACATTGAATGTATCCACAAAAAAAATCCCACTGATTTCATTGATATACACAGAAGCTATCTGTGCTAATCAGTGCCAATCAGTGGGAGATTATTGTCCTTTTAAGTCACCAAGTCGCCAAGTCACCGAGTCGCCAAGTCGCCAAGTTGATGCTATAATAAAATTTGTACGGACACATTGAATGTATCCATAAATTAAAAATCGGCATTCTGCGTTAATTCTTAACAAACATTAACATCTCTTTCTTAATTCCATTAACATTTGTGTTAAAAATTGTTAAAAGCGTGATTTTGTTTTGAAAAAGTCTTGACAAAAGAAAGGTGATGTTATAGTTTCGCAGATAGAAATGATATTTGTTTCCGAGACCGAAATTTATTTTTAAAACTTAAGGGGACATCTATAAATTTCCCGTTTAAATAAATTTTGACAATCATGTTAAAAACTTTTGCGTGCTTTATGTTTCTCTTTGGAATCTTTTTGTTTTTCTTTCAATCACATAGCCCGCTATGCTCTTTCGAGAAAAACAAAAATCTTCTCAAAGATAAAATCATAAATCACTCGCAAAGCAATTTATAGAAGTCCCCTTAAATTGAAAACTGCAACAAGCTGTCGCAGTTTTGCCAAAAGAAAGGATTGATGTTATGAAACCTGTTAAAAATGTAAATGTATCAGATGATTACAAGGAAGAAGATTATCAGGATTTATTGCATGAGACTATCGCTGTGATAGAATCTTCTCGCGTAAGAATCGCCAAGCAAGTCAATACTGCCGTAATGTCTTCTCATTGGGAAATCGGCAGATTGTTGGAAGAACGCAAATTAGACAGCAAACACGGTGACAATATCGTCAAAAGATTATCCGTTGATCTGAAGAAGAGATTTCCCAACATGGGAGTGTCTCCAAGAAATCTTTGGGATATGAAACGATTTTATCTTCATTATTATCAAGAAGATATAAAACTGCGACAGATTGTCGCAGTTTTGCCATGGGGTCATAATCTTTTATTAATGGATTATAAGTTATCGGCGGAACATGTTTTGTTCTATGCTAACGAAATTATCTCAAAAGGATGGTCTCGTAATATGCTGAACCTTGCCTTGAAATCGGAATATCATCTTTCTTTACAGGCGAGTGAGAGGTCTAATAACTTTGCCTCCACAATGCCAGGTGAAAGTGCTGAATATGCGAATGAGATTTTCAGAAGCCGTTATCATCTTGGTTTTATTGATGCTGTCGAGCCGTTGAAAGAGTTGGATTTAGAACGACATCTTGTCAATAAAATCAACTCTTTCATTATGGAATTAGGAAACGGTTTTAGTTTCATCGGGAACCAGCATACTTTGTCGTTCAACAACAAGGAATATCACGTTGACTTATTATTCTTTCATCGAAGACTTCGTTCTATGGTCGCTATCGAATTGAAGATTGGCGAGTTCAAACCTGAATATGTTGGCAAGATGAATTTCTATTTGTCGTTATTAGACAAGTTGGAAAAAACCGCAGACGAAAATCCTTCCATAGGAATTATCCTTTGCGCCAACAAGGAGCATTTGGAAGTAGAGTTGGCTTTACAAGATATTCATAAACCGATTGGTGTCGCTGAGTTTCAATATCTTTTGCCTAAAAATAAATTAGAAGAGATGATTACTAACGAAATAAAGAAAAAAGACGATGATTCTTTGAGATCAGTTCCAAGATAATGCTGCTCCAATCCCTAACGCTTTTTTGAGTCACCTTGTCACCAAGTCGCCAAGTCGCCAAGTTGATGCTATAATAAAAATTGTACACATTGAATGTGTCCACAAAAAAAATCCCACTGATTCCACTGATATACACGAAAATTATCTGTGCTAATCAGTGCCAATCAGTGGGAGATTATTGTCCTTTTAAGTCTCCGAGTCTCCGAGTCTACAAGTCAACAAGTCAACGAGTCAATTAGTTTATAATTATAAGAAAACCTGAGAATCTGAAGATTTTCAAGTTCTCAGGTTTTCAATTTCTCAGATTTAATAAAAAAAAAGAGCTGCCCTTTCACAGAGCAACCCTTAATTGTCAATTGTTAATTGTTAATTGTCAACTGTTAATTGTTAATTGTTTTTCCTTCTCGCATATAATATCGCCATGCCTCCTAACAAGAGAAGTCCGCTGCCGAGTGGCGCTGCATTCTGGTCGGTGGTGAAACCATGCGAGGCTGGCAGTATCGGCAATGCGCCCCATTCGTCAGAACCGCCTCTGTAATTATCAACATCTGAATATGCGAAGAATCCATCGCTTTGTGCACTCATCGTCATTCCCATGAAGAGCGCGAATATTGTTGTGATTATATATTTTTTCATAGTAATTTCATTTGTTTTAGTCACCGAGACCCCAAGTCACCGAGTCTCTTAGTTCTTGGTGACTCAGAGACTTGGAGTCTTGGTGACTTATGTTTTATAATATTATCTTCTGTACCTTAACTCCTTCTTCATTAACAACTCTAACAACATACGCCGCGTTGTCAAAACCGCTTACGTCGATTCTGCTGTTGTCGCTCGTGACATCGTTGGTGTAGATTATTCTTCCCATCACGTCTATTATCTGAACCGCACCTTCAACGTTGATGATGAGGTCTTCTCCAGATACGTATGCGAAATGACTGTTGTCTGTTGTCTGTTGACCGTTGTCTTTCAACAGAACAAAGCGTTCTGCATTGTCAGCTGTCGTTGCCATGAAAGTGTAATCTTCTTCTAAGATGTTGACTTTCTCTCCTGTCTCTTTATCTAAGAGATACAACTCTTCAAAGTCGCAGTTTTCTTGTTGTAATGAGATTGTATATTGTCCCATTGTCATTGCCTCGAAGCTGACAGGAATCTCGCTTACGTTCTCATCCATCATAGCGATTGCGTAATCTGTACCATCTTGCGGTATGTATAATAAAGGAATATTCTCATTCTCGTGATTTATCTTACCAAGACCTACGCCTTTGTCAAATACCACAAACGCCTTATCTGAATAATTAGAATTTGCCACACTCAACTTCAACACTTGGCGACTTGGTGACTCGGCGACTCGGCGACTTCTATACATATTCGACGCGTCTCTACTTGTTGACTCGTTGTCTTGTTGACTCGTTGACTTAGAAATCCTCAACGTATCGTCCGCTGTCGTCTTTATCAACGCGCCTTGTCCTACTTTGATTACGTCTCCTTCATTTCCTAACGTAGCGCCCCATGCGCCTTCGCCGTTGAGGACGTAATATCCGTTGGCGAGTTCTGCATCTGTACTTAAATGATTGAAACTAATATCGTGAGTGTAAGGATTGCCTACGAGATGGAAACCGTTTAACACTTCGCTTTGAGCTGTGAGAGTATAGTTTACATCTTCAGTGTTGATATTTCCTGTAAATTCCAAAGTGGTATTTTCAGCGTTAGCGTAGAGATAACCGCGACCAGGCTCTATAGTCTGGAAGTTGGTGCTACCTTCTCCTGGTTTAGCGTTCTGCCAGGTATGAGTTGGCTCGTCGTAACGATAGAGGTCGAAAGGTGTAGAGGTGATAAAGGTATTAGAGTTTGACAAATCGATAACCTCCTTCAATGGAGAAGCAATAGTATACCATGAAGTCTGTTGACCGTTGTCCGTTGTCTGTTGACCGGCGTAGCCGATAATTTCTTTCCTAACCGTAACCTCGCCTCTTGCTGTTTCGCAATAAAGCTGACCACCTTCTTCAATGGTGATGCTTCCGTTTGTTGTCGTTCCATCACCGCAATAACCGAAAGATTTAACTCTTAGGCTATTGACTTGTTGACTTGTTGTCTCGTTGTCTCGTTGACTCAACAAAAGCGGTGCATTTATCGCCACATGCTCATTCTCTCCTGGTTCTGTCTGACCTTCTGCCAAACCAACCCAAACTTGTTGACTCGTTGTCTCATTGACTTGTTGACTTGTATAGGTTGGCATCTTAACTAACTTATCTTCTGGAATATTTGTAAATGACTCCCATATTACAGGGGCGTAAATCTTGGCATTAGAATTAATGTTTGCAAATGTATTAATGTAAGCAATAGAAGGAGATTCAT
>SUWV01000027.1 GCA_015061315.1 Lentimicrobiaceae bacterium | reverse complement strand
TTCTTGAGACATATATAATAGCCGGACAATTTGTTTCAGAGATTAGCCCTCGTAGTTTTAGGTATTTGTCATCATCAGTGTCAGCGTGAATGACAGAATATTGCAGATTAGTCCTTGATGCAGTTGACGCATATAATTCTAACTCAAGATCTAAGGTGTTCTTGAAATAATCACAAATGTCTTGAATTACTTTCTGCTTGGCTGTCGCCGTAAAACAAGACACCGGGATTCGGCATTTCTTTCTGTTTTGATAGTTACGGATAAAAGTTCCAATATACAGATAATCGACTCTGAAATCCTGTCCCCATGATGAGAAACAATGGGCTTCGTCAATTACAAATCGTACTACATGTCGTGCTGTTAGGATCCTTTCTATAGTCTTTGAGCGAAGCATTTCGGGTGCGATATATAGGAGAGAGGCGTCACCATCGAGCACGCGTTGTATGGATAAAGCTCGTGAAATTGGATCAAGCATTCCGTTGATGGTTACGGCATCTGTGATTCCTCTGTTCGCGAGATTGTCAACCTGATCTTTCATTAAAGATTGTAAAGGTGAAATAACAACAGTAAGACCATGTACGGTGCGTCCTTCCATCAGTGCTGGTAGCTGGAAAGTGAGCGACTTGCCTCCGCCTGTAGGAAAAATCGCTAATAATGATTTGCCTTCTACTGCTGCTGTAACGGCTTTCTCTTGAAGAGGCTCTCCCTCATATTCACGGAATCGGTCGTAACCAAAATATATGTTTAAGTTCTGATATATGTCTAACTTTGTGTTGCAATAAGTGCAGCCTTCTTTGCAACGGGTGTGGCGAAGTGTCTTAATTATATATTCAACTTCAGGATAATTATACAGCACCCAGCCAGGAGTGATGGAACGATAGTCGCTTGTGTCAATAAGTGCGAGTGCGTATGCCAATGCGCATGGCGACTGAAGAATAAATGAATCTAAATGTGAGTGCTGACAGATTTTATCTTTGTATACATCGACAATCAGTTCAGTTAGATTAGAAGTTGTGTTTCTTGCGTCCACTATATTAAGAAATCCGTCAAATTCCTTGTGCCCTTTCAGTAATGATGTAAATATCATACGTTTTTCATCTAACAAGGAATGCCAACGTTCTATCTCGTCATACAATAGTTCTTTCGCTTTCTGACAGTCGTTTACAGGATTATTTATTTGGTCGCTGATGAGTTTGTCGTCTTTGATGAGTTTATGATACGGACGTTCAGGGAAAAGTATCGGCGACATATAAAGAGTGTCAACAAGTTGCCATTTGTGTTGCTCGTTACCAAACAAATATTTTGCATCGTGGTGAACGATGTTATGCCCGCATAGGTAATCTACTTTGTTTATGAAGCTCAAGAATTCATTTTTAGATGCCTTATGAAATATTGCATCGTCATAGCGTATGGCTCCAATGTCGTGTATTTTATGATCTTGTAGCCCGACCTCTACGTCTATCACAGCATAACGAGAAGAATCGTAAGATTTCTTGAAATCTTTATTTACAAACTTTGTGATTTTATCCAATATCGACATTTCACATTTCTTGTTGATGAAATCAATTCAATTACCGTTTTTACATTCTATTACGTAATACGATTATGCAAAAGTAATAAAATAAGTAAGAGAAAGACATTAATGTTTAAAAAAGATGTATGTTGCTGAGCATAGGATTATTTTTGAAAATCTATCATTCAAGTCTTCTAAAAAATCTTATCTTTGTAACAAAAATTACTTACTATGAAATCAACAAGAATTTATTACATCGTACTTTTAATCTTATCAGTTATGACGATAACATCATGTACATCAAATCAGAAGTCAGACAGTAAGGAGACTGTCGTATTAGAAAATATCGCCACCCGCGTCTCTGTACGTTCTTATTTAGACAAGCCTGTCGATGATGCTACTATAGAGAAGCTGCTCCGCGCTGGCATGGCGGCTCCTTCGGCGATGAACAAACAGCCTTGGCATTTCGTCGTTGTCACAGACAAACAAAAACTCGCGGCACTCTCTGAAGCTAATCCTAACGCTGGCATGGCGGCTCACGCTCCTTTGGCGATAGTGGTATGCGGCGACCTCAGCAGAGCCTTAGAAGGAATAGCTCAGGAATACTGGGTGCAGGACTGTTCCGCTGCTACACAAAACATACTTCTCGCTGCCAACGCCATGGGTCTCGGCTCGGTATGGACAGGCTCTTATCCTATCAAAGAACGCTGCGAAGCCATCTCGAAGATATTACAGCTCCCAGAAAATGTGCTGCCTCTCAACACTATTGTTATAGGCTATCCTGAGAGAGACAATACTCCTAAAGACAAATGGGATCCAAATAAGGTGTCGTACAACATCTATTAATAGTCCACAAAATTTGTCCACGAAATAACGCGAATGGACGCGAAACAAGAGGTCCACGAAATTACACGAATGGGCGCGAAACAAATAGTCCACGAAATAACGCTAAAATATACGAAAAAAAGGACGTGAAAAAATAATCTTTCACGTCCTTTTTCGCGTAATTTCGTGTGCTTTAGTGGACACTTCCACGCCCTTTTTTAGCGTCCTTTCGCGTGCTTTAGTGGACAGTTATCCTATCAACTCTAATGAGTCGATATTGGTGTCGTCTTCCATTCTGAGGTTATCGATGATATATTTCTGACGCTCCGGTGGGTTCTTGCCTCCCATGTAGAATTTCAACAATTCCAAGATGCTGGAGTCGTGGCGTAAGATGATAGGCTCCAATCTTATGTTAGGTCCTATGAAATGGCTGAACTCGTCGGGAGAGATCTCACCGAGACCTTTGAATCGTGTTATCTCAGGATTCGTTCCCAGGCTCTTGATAGCTTCTATTCTCTCTTCGTCGGAATAACAATAGATGGTTTTCTTCTTGTTTCTCACGCGGAACAGCGGCGTCTGTAATATATAAAGGTGTCCGTCGCGAACCACGTCAGGGTAGAACTGCAAGAAGAAGATGAGCATCAAGAGTCTGATGTGCATGCCATCGACATCGGCATCGGTAGCGATAACGATATTGTTATATCTTAAATTTTCTATTGATTCGTCTATGTTAAGCGCTGCTTGTAAAAGGTTAAACTCTTCGTTTTCATAGACGACTTTCTTCGTCAACCCTAAGCAGTTCAAAGGCTTACCTCTAAGACTGAACACAGCCTGCGTCTGAGCGTTGCGGCTCTTGGTGATGCTTCCAGATGCTGAGTCACCCTCAGTGATAAATAATGTCGTCTCTAATCTCTTCTCGTGATTTGTGTTATAATGAATACGACATTCGCGTAGCTTCTTGTTGTTGAGGCTTACCTTCTTAGCGCTTTCTTTAGCGAGTTTCTTGATGTTAGCCATGCCCTTGCGTTCTTTCTCATTCTGGAGAATCTTGCGCATGAGAGCTTCTGCTACTTCAGAGTTGATATGTAAGAACTTATCGAAATGTCGTTTTATGATGTCTGTGATATAAGCGCGTATCGTCACACCGTCGGGTTCCATCAATGTGGAGCTGAACTTGGTCTTGGTCTGTCCTTCGTATTCAGGATTCATTACCTTGATGCTGATGGCTGCCACTAATGATGAGCGGATGTCGGATATCTCATAATCTTTGTTATAGAACTCTCTGATGGTCTTCGCTATCGCTTCGCGGAATGAGTTTAGATGAGTGCCGCCGAGAGGGTTGTACTGACCGTTGGCGAAAGAGAAATATTCTTCGTTGGATGTCAGGTTGGAATGGGTAAAGGCGCATTCAAAATCGCCTTCTTTGATATGTATGATAGGGTAGGCGCATGTCTCTTCTTTGCCGCCTATCTTACGCATGAGCAAATCGTAGAGTCCGTTTTTGGCTTGATATTTCTGACCATTGACATAGAGAGCGAGTCCGCTGTTGAGGAAAGCATAGTTCCAAATCATCTCCTCGACATATTCCATTATGTAATGATAATTTCCAAAGACCTCTTTGTCGGGTGTGAATGTAATTTCAGTGCCGTTTTTCTCTTCGCTATCAATAATTTCAGTCTCTGTCAGAAGAACGCCTTTTGAGTATTCTACGTATTTTGTCTTTCCGTCACGATAAGACTGAGCCTTGAAATGTGATGAAGTGGCGTTGACGGCTTTGGTACCGACGCCATTGAGTCCTACAGATTTCTTGAATGCTTTGGAGTCGTATTTGCCGCCTGTGTTCATCTGACCGACGCAGTTCTTGAGACTTCCGAGCGGGATGCCACGACCGTAGTCGCGAACTCTTACTGTGCCATCGATGATGCTTATCTCCACCGATTTTCCGAAGCCCATGACGTATTCGTCTATACAGTTGTCGATTATTTCTTTGAGAAGGATATAAATACCGTCATCATGAGCGGAGCCGTCGCCAGCCTTACCAATATACATTCCAGGACGCGTCCTGATATGCTCGTTCCACTCTAAGTGCTTGATGTTATCTTCGCTATAATCTTCTGAAACAGGTATGTTTACAAAATCCAACTCGTTATTTTCCATATGCTTTTACTCAAGGTTACGTGAAACGCAAAGATAAAAAATAATTAGGAATTAGGAGTGAGGAATGAGGAATTAATTTTAAAAAAACACTAACCCTGCTACGCCAGAGAGTGCTATCATTATCATAGGGTTGACCTTGAAGAAGAATATCGCAACAAAAGTAACAGCGCATATTATCACACTGACGTTGTTTTCTCCTATACCAAAATCTGAGAATGTCGTCTTGTCCATCATCAGCATCGCGGCAGCGAATATCAAACCTGCGATGAATGGTTTGAGGTCTCTTAATGTTGTCTTGATGATGAAGTTGTCTTTATGTTTAAATAAAAATTTTAAGACAAAATATAATAATATCAACGAGGGTAAGACTATTGAAAACGAGGCTAATAAGGAACCGAATATTCCTCCGACTTGATATCCTACGTAGGTGGCGCAGTTGATGGAAATGGGTCCTGGTGTCATCTGAGAGAGTGCCACTACATCGGCAAACTCGCTCATTGTCATCCAAGCATGTTTCTCTACGACTTCAAACTGTATCATTGAGAGCATGGCGTAACCTCCGCCAAAACCCAGAAGACCGATTTTCAAATATACCCAGAATAGTTGTAAATATATCATTTGTCTCTAATTATAAAAGCGTGTCCGATACAAAATACTATCGCTCCCAATATGATGTATGCAGGAGATATTTTACACCACCATATAAGAAATACTGTCGCGATGGGGAAGATGGCGGTCTTCCAATTGACTTTAGCTGTGATACATAATTTTATCGACGGAGATAATATCAAAGCGACAACGCATGGTCGTATGCCTTTGAATATCTTCTCTATCGTGGGGTTGTCTTTATAATCTGTGAAGAACATAGCGATGAGTAGCATTATCACTATTGATGGTATCATGGCGCCGAGACAAGAGGCGATGGCTCCTTTGGTTCCCTTGATTTTATATCCTACGTAGAGTGCGCAGTTGACGGCGAAGACTCCAGGAAGTGTCTGTACCACAGCGATGGAATCCCAAAACTCCTCGCTGTCGATCCACTTGCGTCTCTTCACTACGGCTCGCTCTATCATGTCGAGCATGGCATAACCTCCACCAAGAGTGAAAGCTCCTATATTTAAAAAGGTAGTGAAAAGTTGCCAGCAGATTTTCATTATATATTTTTTTAAACTGAGAAATTGAAAATCTGAAAACCTGAAAATTTTCAGATTCTCAGGTTTTCAGATTTTCAGATTTTAAAATGTGTTTTTATTTCTTAACAAAACGTTTTACGACTTCACTTTCATCAGTGACAACCTTTACGAAATAAACGCCACTATTTAAATCGGCAACATCAATAACTTGTTGACTTGTTGACTTGTTGACTTGTTGTCTCATAGTCTCACGACCGTAAATATCGTAAATAGAAATTTCTTCTACACGAAGTTCTGTTGCGATGAAGAGTTCGTTTTCAACAGGATTAGGGTAGATGGTGAATGAAGTTATATCCTCATCGTTGATTCCGTCTGGAATTATAGGCTTGTTCTCCAATGTGGTGGCGCATACTTCTTCAGATTTCTCTGATTCTGCATCGCCGTTGAGAGCTGTCACTGTATAACAATATTTTGTATTGTCTTCAAGATTTGTATCTAAATAGTAAGTCTCAGTGATATTTGCGACTTCATTTCCATTGCGATATACTTTATACGCTGATGCGTTTTTGACGTTGGTCCAGCTGATTCTAATTGAAGAAGTGTCGATGGCTACAGCTGAGATGTTCTTTGGCATTGAAATGCTTTCTGTTTCATCATCGCCAGTATATGGTTCAATATCAAGTTTTATGTTATTTACATAATATTGATTTGCAGGTGTTGAGTAAGTGCTTGTCTTTAACTCATAGCCATAAACTTCCTCTAAATTAAATACATTGATTTTTTCAGTCGAAGTCTTGTATAATCCTCTTAAGGTGTCTGTTGCAGTAGCGAAGAAAGTGTCGTAGCCGGAATATCCAAAAGGAAAGTCGCTCTTGTCGTATATTGTGATGGCGATGTTCTCTCCTGTGTAGATGAATGGATTGTCCAATATTATAGTCGTCCATTCGCTTTGTGCTCCAAATTCATGTCCGCCTTCAAACACCATCTCTGATTCGTTCAGTAAAACCCAGTCTTTGTTGTCTCTATAGGCTTCTTGTGATGTGTTGCTCATATAAACTACTAAGTTTCTGATGTTTGCATTTCCACTGTTATTTTGGAAAGAGATACTTGTTATTGTTCCGTTTTCTTTGTTGATTTCTTCTTTAGTGTAGATCTGTTGTGATACTGAGAAATTAGCCGAGTTGCCGTAGTTAGAAACAGGTGCGTAGAATGTGTTGATTTCACCATTGCCGATATTTATCGTCTCACCTTCTTCTGTCGTGTCGTTGTCACCGAGTGTTACGGTACGATTTTCAGTGAATTTACTGTCGATGGCGCCGATTATCTTTTCGCTGTTTGGTGAGTAAACGAACTTGCTTGCTGCAACTTGATAATACAATACATCTTCGAGGTATCTATCTTCTATTTTTACTTTATGAGATGTCTCTTCTGTTTCTATATTCTCGAGTATTAATGTTTTAGTTTCGCCTTCGTCTATTGTCTGATATAATTTAATGTCGTCGATGAAGACGTCGCCTAATCCGAAATAAGTGATGTCGATATATGACTCTTCCATGCCTTTTGTCAATGTTACGGAATATTCATTCCAGCCTTCGTTTTCAATTGTAACGACAGCGTTACTTGCTATATCGTAATATCCGTGTGCTGGTGTCAGAAGGTTGATTTCTAATATGTCATTGATTTGACCATGAGCTTTAAAAGTGAGATTTACATTTCCGTTATTTGAAGACAAGTCGAGCACAGGTGATGTCATAGCTCCGTATTGTTCTATGGAAGAATATCTTCCTGTAATACCAACGGCTTCATCAATTAATACGGGCATGTATATATGCCAGCCGTTTATTGTAGTCTTCCAATCTTCGACGGTTTCTGGTGATGATATTGTTCCCTCAGAAATAACATTGCTGAAGTCTGTGTTGGTGTAATAGAATGTCTCTTCTGTGGTTGCTGTATGTTCTGCGTAGAGTTTGAAAATGTATGCATCGCAGCCTTCAACTGCTTCCCAGTTTGCAGTGAAGGTGTTGTTGCCGACACTAGTCTCTTCTAAAAGTACAGGCTCTGACAATGAACAAGAAACGACTTCGATGTCGTCGATGAAAACATTACTAGAATAAGAGAATATGTAGATATAAGAATTATCACAGCCAGAAGTGGTAAACCAAGATATTTCGGTCCATTCTTGTGTCACTTCCACGAAATCCACGTTTGAGTCGACGGCATCCCAATATTCATTCACAATATTGTAACCTACAATTTCGCCTTCTGGATTTTCGCTGCGCATTTTGCATTTAATGAATATTGCACCTTCAGTATTGATAAGTGGAGTGCTGATGAGGCCAGGTTCTCCGTATTCGTTGCTGAAACCGATGTAAGCACAGCCTCCAGCTTGATAAACCTCTATTCCACTCCAACCAGGACTGTTGAAATATTGGTCGTCTATCATTGTTGTCTCAATATCGTCAAGGCGAAAATCGTCTGGATCTTCCTCGCTGCCTTCCGTAAACTTAGAGAAGTCTTCTGTCAAGATAACGGTTTCGACAAGTCCTCCTCTGTCAGGATTCATACGTTCGCCCATAATATTTCTATCAACTTTATTGCGGACGGCTTTTTTTTGAGGATTGGCTATGACAGCGTTGATAAACATCATAGCTAATAGTAATAGTGTAATTCTCTTTAGCATATTTTTATATTATTAAAAGTTTATTTTGCAAATTTAATAAAAATCATGAAATGATTCATAACATATCTTTGCGAATTTGTATAAAAAAAGAGCGCCATTTTGAAGTGACGCTCTCTATGTTTTGAAAAGATATCCTTTAATTATTAGCGGCTTTTATTACTTTGTCGCCGATTTTTACGAGATACAGACCTTTTGCCCAATCACTTGGTATTGAACCGTTGGAATGTGAGCTGTATAGGCAAACACCATTGATGTTATATACGCTGACTGCTTCATTGTTAGGATTGAAAACGTTTAACTGTCCGCTGTTAAAAAATGCGTGAGCTGATGTGTGTTTGAAATCTTCTATTCCAGTCTCGTCTTCATTTTCATCATCGTTTCCATCGTTGTTTATAGGTGAATATCTTGGTTCTGTGAAATCGCTGACGATACCACCTGCTACAAAATAGTCATCATAATAAGGATCGTAGCTGAGTACATATTTTATAGCGTAGAGCTTGTAGTATGTTTTTTCGTTTCTGTATTTTTCGCCGATGACGACATTGTAATTAGGCTCTGATGTGAGATCGTCTTTTATGAGCAGACTTTTGGTTTCTCCGGCTTTCATGTTTTGAGATACTTTGAAATCGTCGATCAATAAATTTGTCGTTCCGTAGTACATGATTTCAATTATAGATTGTTCGTTGCCACCTTCCAATTCAAATGTATATTCATTCCAACCGTCGTCAAGCAAAGAAAACGTTTCAATGTCGACCTCTTCATAATATCCGTTAGGGGTGCTGAATAGTATGAGATCTACAACTTCACCTGCTGCGCCTTTTAATTTGGTCGATATTGTGACCTTGCCGTTGTCGGAGGAGAGGTCGATCTCAGGAGAGTCGATATATGCGTAATCCCAATATTCTGAATAAAGTCCTGACAATCCTATACCTCCGTTGAAGAACATGTGTAGGTAGAAATACCATCCTTCATAATATACGTAGCCTTCTTCTGGTTCTTCTGGAAATTCGTCGGTGCCTTCTGAAACGATGTCGTTGAAGTCGAAGTCGTATAAATAATATGTCTCGTCAGTCTTTGCTGTGTGTTCTGAATATAGGAAGAAGTTGTAGTCGTCAGCGCCTTCAATGGCTTCCCAATTAGCAGTGAAACTCGTATCAGTGATATTTGTTTCGTCTAAATATGTTGGTGTAGGCATGTAATGATTGACGATTTCAATGTCGTCTACGTACACTTCATATTCGTATGAGAAAATATAGAAGTATGTGTTTTCTGCGCCGTATGTCGTGAACCATGTCATCT
Organism: Lentimicrobiaceae bacterium; assembly: GCA_015061315.1. GTDB lineage: Bacteria > Bacteroidota > Bacteroidia > Bacteroidales > F082 > Limimorpha. The sequence continues at coordinate 23,623 of SUWV01000027.1, read as the reverse complement.
CTGTCCATTGGTCATTGCTCAAGACTCCGATGTTGGAGTCAAGGATTTCTAAATCTTCATCGGCAATGTTGTAACCTACATAGTCGCCTTCCGGATTGACACTCTTCATACGACACTTGATAGTGACGTTGCCAGATGTATTAATCAAAGGTGTTATGAGCATACCAGTTTCGCCATATTCATTGCTGAATTTAAGTAATGCACAGCCTCCTGCTTGATAGACTTCCAAACCGACCCAGCCTGGAGTATTGAAATAAGTGTCGTCAATTTCGCTTGTCTCAGGATCATCGAGACGTAATGCGTCAGGTTCGGCTTCACTGCCCGCTGTGAAATTGCTGAAATCCTCTGATAAAATTGTAGTGCTGATGATACTGTTGCCATCGGTTCTGTATTGAGAATTTACCGCTCGATTATGCTTGAGAGCTTCCTTGACATTAGAAACGTTCTTTTCGAGTTTCTCCTTGTCAGCCTTGATACGGCTTGTAACAACTTGATTTTGTGCGATTGCTGATGTCATACATAACACCAAAACTAAAAATAGGTAGAGTTTCTTTCCCATAACCTTAAAATTTAAAATTAAAAATGTTGTTGCTTATGTCTGAATTACAAGAAATGTCAGCAACATTTAAACATTCCTTGTCACATATTAATATATGTATTAGTACCGCAAATGTAGACTTTATTTTTAGAAAATCAAAATGTATTGCTGTATTTTTTTAAAGTCTTTATAATATGATAATAATAAGTTTTTTTATTAAATTTGCCAAAATACTTTTTACGATGAATTATATATCTATCGACAATATATCAAAGGCTTTTAGTGATAAACTTTTGTTTGAAAATATTAGCTTCGGTATTGAGAAAGGGGAGAAGACGGCTCTCGTGGCTGCCAACGGCACTGGTAAATCTACTATGATGAAGATACTGGTCGGTAAGGAAGAAAGCGACAAAGGCTCAATAGCTTATAACGAAAATATCAGAATAGGTTATCTTGAACAGCTGCCTCAATTCAATCCTGAACTGACAATACAAGATGTGATATCTACGGGTCATACCGACATCATGAACGTTATACAACGTTATGAATCCGCCTTGCTGAATCATGTCGATGATAATAATCTCACCACTAAAAAGGAGTTGGAAGACGCCATCTCGCAAATGGATTCTCTGCAAGCTTGGTCATACGAACAACGACTCAAACAGCTTCTCTATACCTTTGAAATCACCGATTTAAATCAGAAAGTAGGAACGCTATCAGGCGGTCAGGTAAAACGCCTCGCTCTCGCATTGGTGCTTCTCGATGACCCGGATATTCTATTCCTCGATGAGCCTACCAACCATCTCGATATGGGAATGATAGAATGGCTCGAGAAATATCTCACTCAGTCGACGAAGACTTTGTTCATGGTGACACACGACCGTTATTTCCTTGACAGAGTGTGTAATAAGATCTTCGAGCTTTATCAGGGAACGATGTATACTCATAACGGCAACTACGACTATTATGTTCGTAAGAGTCGTGAACGCGAGGAGAATAAACGTATCGCTGCTGAGCGCGCAGGGCAGCTTCTGAAACATGAGTTGGAATGGATGCGTAGCACGCCGCAGGCTCGCACTGGTAAGGCTAAGGCTCGCATCGACGCTTTCTACGACCTTCAAGAGAAGGCTAAGATGCGTCGCGACAATAACGAACTGCAGTTCGGCTCTGATATGCAACGCCTCGGCGGTAAGATACTCGAAATGGACAGAGTGTCGAAATCTTACGGTAACATGACGATACTTAAAGACTTCGACTATATATTTAAAAAAGGTGAACGCATCGGCATCATAGGTAAAAACGGTATCGGAAAATCTACCTTTTTAAATATGATAACGGGAAATGAAAAGCCCGACTCGGGAACTGTTGTCACGGGACAGACTGTGGCTTACGGATATTATACTCAGAAAGGAATTAAATTCGATGAACGTAAGACGGTTCTTGAAACGATACAGGATATTGCGGAAGTGATTCATTATGGTAAAGATAATGTATATACCGCTGATAAACTCTTGGCGCATTTTATGTTTCCGTACTCTATGCATCGTCAGCCGGTTTCGCTGTTGAGCGGCGGTGAGAAAAGACGTCTCTATCTTTTGACAGTGCTCGTCTCTAATCCTAATTTCTTGATACTCGATGAGCCGACTAACGACCTCGACTTATTGACATTGCAGAAGTTGGAAGATTTCCTTCAGACTTATAAAGGATGCCTTCTCGTCGTTTCTCACGACAGATATTTCCTCGACCAGACCGTCGATCAGCTGTTCGTTTTTGAAGGCGACGGCAAGGTGAAAGGCTTTATGGGTAACTATTCTCAATATCATGATTATCTTGAAGAAAAAAATAAAGAGGAAAAAAGAGAAATTGCTGCCCAGAAACAAGAGGCTCGTGTTGATAAGCCAAAGGCTGTCGAACGTAAGAAAAAAAGGACTTACAAAGAACAGCAGGAATATGAGCAGCTCGCTAAAGACATCGAAGACTTGGAAGTAGAGAAGGAGGAAATAGCGACTAAGATGCAAGAGCAAATGGATTATCAGGAGATTGAGAAATTAGGAAAAAGATTAAACGAGATTAATGATCTTCTTGATGAGAAAGAAATGCGCTGGCTTGAACTTGATGAGATTTGAACAATTAACAATTAACAATTAACAGTTAACAATTAATAGTTTAGAATGAGGCCTTTAGCCTTTAGACATTTGCCTTTAGACATTAGACAAAAGAAAGATATGGAAGAATTAAGACAATTTATTTTAAACGTAAAGGAAAGCGATACTTTATGGTTGCTTGAAGCTAAGCCTGGACTTTTTGCCATGGTGGAAGATGGTGATGAAAATTCATATATCCCTGTATGGGCTGATGAAGATGCTGCTAAGAATAACATCAGCGATGACTGGGAAGAGTATAACGTCACGAGTATGAATGTCGATGAGTTTGTCGGGTGGATGAATGAGCTTCACGAAGATAACATCGGCATCGCGATTTCTACTGGCGAGGATGGCCAGATGTTGCCTGTGCCTGCCAAGATGATGAAACAGCTTTTTAAAGGTGCAGAAATAGACGTGGAAGAAGACAAGAAACTCGTCGGTGAAGAATATTACGACGAGGAATGGGCCGAAGGTATTCCCGACAATTGGGAGGAAGAATACCTCGACAGCCTCGATGATGAGGACTTTTAAGTCTCCGAGTCACCAAGTCACCGAGTCACCAAGTAGAGACGCGTCGATGATACCAATGAAAATAAACAATATATCATTGACACGTTTTTTTTTAGTTGTGGAGTTATGGAGTTGTGGAGTATTTCATAACTCCATAACTTCATCACTACATCACTTAAAATAAACACGATGTAATTGGTGCGTCTCAGTTAATAATGTGCGTCTCAGCTAATAACAACTTCTTTCCAGTCGGCTTCGCCATTGCCCCAGTTGCCGACTAAAGAAGGGTGTTTGACGTAGCCCTTGAGTAGTTTTAGGAAATCTTTTCTTGGTATCGTATGTGCGCCTAACCTTCTGAAGTGTGGCGTGTCTTGTTGCACGTCGATGAGGTCGAAGTTATTTCTGATGAGGAAATCGCATAAGTTGTAAAGCGCTACCTTTGAGGCGTCGGTCTTGGTGTGGAACATCGACTCTCCGCAGAAGACGCTGCCTATAGAAACACCGTATAATCCGCCGACCAATTCGTTGTCGCAGTATGTCTCAACAGAATGAGCGAAACCGATGCGATGTAATTCCTTGTAGGCGGCTATCATATCTTCACAAATCCAAGTGCCGTCTTGATCTTTCCTCTCAACACTCGCGCACATCTCAATAACCTTGTCGAAGTTGGTGTCGATAGAACATGAATATTTGTTGGAGTCGATGGTCTTCTGCAACGATTTCGTTATCTTCATCTCTGTTGGTTTCATGACCATGCGAGGGTCGAGCGACCACCATAAGATAGGCTCGCCTTCCGAATACCAAGGGAAGATACCAGAAGAATAGGCTATGATGAGACGCTCGGGTGATAAGTCGCCTCCTATGGCAAGAAGACCGTCATGATTTGCGAGGTTCGCAGATGGAAAATCGTAAACATCATCTGCTAATAGATATACCGACATAGCATTAAGTGTTTAGTTAGACCTTTGCCGTTAGCTTTTAGCTGACAGACTTTTTTATTGTTGCTACAAATTTAAGTCTGTATTTTATGAAAAGCAATATTTTAGCAGATAAGTTATCCACAAAATGAAGGCGAAAATTGTTGATAAAAAGATAATGAAGAATCTGAGGATTTGAGAATCTGAAAAAATTTTCAGGTTTTGAGATTTTCAATTTCTCAGATTTAAAAAAGTCAATAAGTGACTTCCTCCAAGAATAATGCGTGTGCTGGCATCGAGGTTCCTGCTGAGCATCGGTTCTTCTTTTCTATCACATCGCGGAATTGTTCTAAGCTGAGCTTTCCTCGTCCTACTTCTAACAATGTCCCAACGACAGCTCGTACCATATTCCTTAAAAATCTGTCTGCTTTTATCTCAAAGACTAACAAATCGTTTTCTTCAAAGAAACGTGCTTCCATAATCTTACAATTATTTGTCTTGACTTGCGTATGTAGTTTCGAGAAACTCGTGAAGTCGGTATATTCAAATAATATGTTAGCGGCTTTTTGCATCAGCTCTACGTCTAACTTGCCGTGATAATAGAATGCGTCATTAAGGTGAAATGGATTCTTGTTTTGTGTGATGTAATAATGATAAGTCCTCGATGTGGCATCGAAACGAGCGTGTAAGTTATTGTCGACTTCCCAGCATTTATAAATCACAATGTCGTTAGGTAAGAATATATTGAGTCGATATACGAATTCTTCGCAGTTGGATATTTCTTTTTCTACATCGAAATGAGCGTAGAAGTTACGGGCATGCACTCCGGTGTCGGTTCTGCCACAGCCTGTGATACTTATCTTCTCACCGAGTTTGAGACTTAGACATTTCTCTAATTCTTCTTGCACAGAAATGTCGTCGGGCTGAATCTGCCAGCCGTGATAGCGTGAGCCGTTATATGCGAGATGTAAGAAATATCTTCTCATGACTTCACATCGTATTTATAATATCTCGCAATCATTATTAATGAAAGTATTGTCGCGATGACATCGGATATTGGCAAGCTCCACCATACGCCTTTGATGCCGAGAAAATTCGGGAGTATTAATAATAAAGGTATAAGGAACAATACTTGTCGCGATAATGACAATACTATCGACTTCTTAGCCTTGCCGATGCTCTGGAAGAAGTTGCCGATGACGATAGGGAAGGCTATGATAGGGAATGTCGCCATGACGATTCTCATGCCATCGACAGAGTAGTTTAATAATTCTTCATCTGTAGTGAAAAGCGCACATACAAATCTTGGTATGGTCTCTCCGATAAGACAGCCGAGACATAATGTTATGATGGCTAATATTATCGCTTTCTTCAAGGCTTCAGTGACACGTGAGTATTGACGCGCTCCGTAATTGTAACTTACGATAGGCTGCATCCCTTGTGTGATGCCCATCACCACCATGGTGAAGAAAAACGCCACGCGGTTGACGATGCCGTATGCTCCCACCGATAAGTCGCCTCCATATCTCTTTAAGCCATTGTTGATTAAGATGATGATGACGCAAAGAGCTGAGTTTAATAAGAATGGCGACAAGCCGATGGCGAGTATGTCTTTGATGATTTTTATGTCGAAGACGAAGTCTTTTCTGTCGAAGTGTACTAACTCGTTCTTTTTCATGAATATCTTGAAGAGATATATAAGAGGCAGTGTCTGAGCCAAGACTGTCGCTATCGCAGCTCCGCGTATTCCCATGTCGAGAGGGAAGATGAAGAGCCAGTCTAAGAATACGTTGGCGACGACGGTGATGATAGTCGCTATCATGGCTTCGTTAGGGTGCCCTGAAGCTCTTAACACTGAGTTAAGTCCGTGATATAGATGCGTGATTATGTTGCCGAGCAAGATGACTTGCATGTATTCGTAGGCGTAAGGTAATGTGTTTTCGCTTGCGCCGAAGAAGAAAAGTATCGGTTTTAAAAATGCGAGACATACGACGGTGAATATGATTCCGAAGAATATGTTGAGCATTACGGTGTTGGCTAAGGCGCGGCAGCTCTTCTCATAGTTCTTCTTGCCGAGTTCCATGGCAGTCACGGTTGATGCTCCGACGCCTACCATGGCTCCGATGGCAGCTCCTAAGTTCATGAAAGGGAAGGTGATGGCTAATCCTGAAATAGCCATTGGACCTACGCCTTGACCTATGAATATGCTGTCAATCATGTTGTATAATGACGAGGCTGTCATCGCGATGATTGCAGGAGTGGCGTATTTCCTCAATAGCTTGCCAACGTCTTCTGTGCCTAATAATAATGCTCCTTTCGGTTCACTCATGTCTTCAATTTTTAAAGGTGCAAAATTGCAAAAAAATCCTCAATTATAAACCGAAAATCTTTAAATAATTTTTCATATAAGAATGTTAAAAATCAGTGTTTTAGAAAATAAGCACGAAGCCGCCGCCCTTACTCATTTTGACCATGTATGTATTATTGTCGATGGTGATGATATTCTTGGAGTAATCTTCAGCTATCTTGTTAGCATTGACGCCATCGCGAAATTCTGTCGCCTGATTATGTTTCAGATTTAATGAGCTGAGGTCTATCTCTATCTCACGATCTTCCCAATTTGTTATTCCTCCCACATACCATCTGTCGCCTGAGCGACGTGCGATGATGACGTATTCTCCTACTTCGCCGTCTAAGGCTATGGTCTCGTCCCAGACAGTAGGTATTTCTGTGATATATTTGGCACATTCGTCTTCGTCTCTATAGTTACTTGGGCTGTCGCATAACATGTTGAATGGCGACTCGAAAATCACGTATTCTGCAAGTTGTCTGCATCGGGTGCCCTGACTCATAGGCTCGGTCCATACGGCGCGGTAGTTGTCTCTGTTGGCATTACGCATCGCGCCTTGTGTGAAGTCTAAAGGTCCGGCAAGCATTCTGATAAAAGGTATTGTCGTTTCGTATGTCACCAAATCGATATTCTGGTTCCACTTTAGATTCTCTAATCCATATACGCCTTCAAAGTTCAAGACGTTAGGGAAGGTGCGATTCAGACCTGTCGGCTTGTACGCTCCGTGGAAGTCGATGATGAGATTATACTTCGCTGCCGTCTCCGCCATCTTATAATAAAAATTGACAGCCTTCTGATCGTCTCTGTCGATGAAGTCGACTTTGAAACCTTTTACGCCGAGCTCAGAATAATATTTGCAGATTTCTTCCATGTCGCGCTCTATGGCGTAATAGCCTGCCCATAATACGATGCCGACACCTTTATTGTCAGCGTAATCCACGAGTTCATAAATATCGATTTCTGGAATCACATTGAACATATCGGCTTCTTTGTTGACAGCCCAGCCTTCGTCTAAGATGACATACTCAATTCCATATTCCGAAGCGAAGTCGATGTAATGCTTATATGTTTCATTATTGATGCCTGATTCAAAATCGACGCCCTTGATATTCCATGCGTTCCACCATTCCCATGCCACCTTGCCTGGAACGATCCAGCTCTCGTCTTCGATGCGTGATGGCGACGCTAACTTATATACCATGTCGTTGTTTAGAAGTTCCTTGTCGTTTTCTGAAATAATCATACATCTCCATGGAAACTCTCTCGCGCCTTGAACCTTGGCGATATAATCCTCGCGTTCTTTTACGATATATTGCAGATTGTTGTAGCCTCCTTGTTCCTCAACCTTAGGGTAGTTCGCATGCAGACCAACAATGCTGTTTTTCTTGTTTATATTTTTTGTAAGATAAGTCCCAGGATAATCTTCCAAGTCGGCTTCTGTGATAACGACTTTTTTATTATCTTTCAATGAGATAAGGATAGGCATGAAGGCTAATTTGTCGTTTTCTATTTCCGAAATAGGAGTGATGCTGTAAGTGTTTTCAAAGGAGTTGAAAAACTGCTTGCTGATATTATCGCCATGACCTTTACTGGGATTAACGTATGGAATATAAGCGGTGTAGTCATCATCGAAATTGTATGTTATATTTTCTTTTTTTACGATTATAGGCTTGGAAAATTTCGTTATGAAGCGATAAGCGATGCCATCGTCGTAAGCTCTGAACTGAATGCTATAGTTACCTTTGAAGTTAAGAGTCAGTTCGTTATAGTTGTCGATAATTGTTTCTTTTTTATAAAGAACAGATTTTATCGTCTCATTGACGTTTTCGATGTCATAACTTCTTACTATAGGATTGGAGCCTAAAATCTTACCGTCGTTAAGCTCCATAGAAATTGGAGAGTCTGTGATTATAGGAGTATTATCATGAGTGACGGAATATTTTAGAATATCGCCATCTGCTGAGATTGTAATGTTAATATTTTTTTGCGGAGATTCTAAATTATATGTTTTTTGAGAAAGAACAATATTTGAACATAGAGTTAGTAAAATGCAAAGTATCAGTGATTTAGTTTTCATAAAATTTATTTTAAATGATGATAATATTTCATTCAAAGATAGTAAAAATAATCTTATTTGATTAAGAAAAAATGCTTAACTTTGGCAAAATAAAAAATTATAGATATGAATCTTTTATTAATTAGTAATTCGACAAATTTTGGTGAGACCTATTTAGCATGGCCTATGAGTCAGCTTGAGTCTTTCTGTGAAAAAAATAATTTGAAGTCAGACAGCAAAATCGTTTTTGTTCCTTTTGCTGGAGTATTTATCAATGGTAATCCATATCCTCAAAGTTATGATGCTTACACAGCGAGAGTTAAGAAAGTGTTTGCAGAGAAATTAGGATTGGATAATTTCGTTTCTGTTCATGAAGTTGAAGACAAGATTGCTTTGGTTAATGAAGCTGCTTGTATTGTAGTTGGTGGCGGTAATACTTTCCATCTCGTTGCTGAGCTTCATAGATATGGTCTGATGGAAGCTATCTCTAAAGTAGCCAAGAATGGAACTCCATATATAGGATGGAGTGCAGGTTCTAACATAGCATGTCCTACTTTATGCACAACCAACGATATGCCTATAGTGCAGCCAGCTTCTTTCAAAACTTTGAATTTGATTCCTTTCCAAATCAATCCTCATTATTTAGATCCACATCCGGAAATCGATAAGATGATTAAGCATGGCGGTGAGACTCGTCAGGATCGTATCAACGAATATCTTGCTGTAAATCAGAATATGAAAGTCGTTGGACTCCGTGAGGCTTCGGCTATATGGGTTGTCGGTGACAAGTATATATTAAAAGGTGGAAAGAAAATGGTCGTTTTCAAATATGGTGCAGAACCTCTTGAATTAGAGCCAAACGCTGACGTGACAAGCTTTGTGCTTTAAACATTGAACTTGGGACGCGGGATTTAGAACACAGAGCCTATGAGTTCTAAGTCCTGCGTTAAAACAAAAACCGATATTTGGTGTTTAAGAGAAAAAACATCAAGTATTATGAAATCAAGATTATTATCACTGACATTGTTTCTTGTCTTGAGTGGCGGTCTGTATGCGCAGAGTGCTGCCAAGATGGAGAGGATTGAACGTCGCGAGGCTCGTAAGCAGAAGCAGGCGGCGGAGTTGGCACAGTCGCGTGCCGAGATGATTAAATTGGTAGAGGACACTACTTTCGTATTGGAAGCCAATACTTTTATTGGACCTTTCGGACAGGAGTCGCCAGTGTCGTCATTTCAAAACTATTTCGCTATCATAGGCGATAAGGTGTCTATCAGTATTGCTTTTAACAATCCGGTGTCGTCGTCGGCAGTGACGCCTTTGGCATGGTATGGTCCTGGAATACCTGGCGTGGGTCCTGGATATAACAGCCCTGGCTGGCCTGGCTGGAACTGGCAGTCGTGGGATACGCCTAACACTCCAGCAACATTGACATCCTATAGCATCGATATGTCGGATGCTGACGGACCATTTGTAGTGACAGGCTCGTTCAGGACATGGACAGGTGTCATACCTGTGAACTTCAAAGTCTTTATACAAGCTAACGGTACTGGTAGGATAATCTTTTATGCCAACGACGGTGGACAGGCTACTTTCACAGGTGATGTGGTCTCGCCGGAAAACGCATCTACACTATATCCGCTGCCATAAATTGCTTTGTCTTGCTTTACATTAAATCATTTGAACAGAGAATGCCATTCTCTGTTTTTTTTTATATAAATAAGTCTTAGCAATATATTTAGTGATAAAAAGAAAATAAATATTTAAAATCTCCTGATATGACTGTTAATAAAAATAAAAAAATCGTAAATTTGCATTTCCGATAAATTGATTTAAAGTCATAGATTTATTAAAGAATAACCAATCAATATTATAAGCAAAATGATACACAAAGGTCTTACCAACGAACAAGTTGAAGAAAGTCGTAAAAAGCACGGCTCTAATGTTTTAACGCCTCCCGAGAAAGAATCTCTCTGGCATCAGTTTTTGGAAAAATTTAAAGATCCTATCATCAGAATACTGTTGATAGCTTTAGCCTTATCTGTAGGTGTTTCTCTTTATGAGTTCTTCGCTCACGATGAAGGTCTGTCCGTCTTATTCGAACCGATAGGAATCTTCGTGGCTATCATGCTTGCTACCTGCATAGGCTTCGCCTTTGAAGTGAGCGCTAATAAGAAATTTGAAGTTCTTAATAAAGTCAGCGATGACGAAGAAGTCAAGGTGGTACGTAATGGAAACATCACCGTCATAGGTCGTAAGGAAATAGTAGTGGGCGATGTCGTTATCATCGAAACCGGCGACGAAGTGCCTGCCGACGGAGAACTCATCGATGCTTTCTCTCTTCAAGTCAATGAGTCTGATCTTACCGGCGAACCTATGGCGACGAAAACCATCGACCCTAAAGATTTTAAGAAAGACGCTACTTATCCTTCCAACTACGTCCTTCGCGGAAGTAAGGTCATCGACGGTCATGGCGTAATGATAGTCGATAAGGTAGGCGACGCAACAGAATGGGGTAAGGTTTATCAAGGCTCACAAATTGATAACAACATAAAAACTCCTCTTGACAATCAACTCGATCATCTCGGAAAAATAATCACCGTAGCAAGTTATATCATAGCAGGTGTAATTCTAGTGATGCGTCTTGTGATGTATTTTACCTTCGGAGAAAGCGAATCGTTTGAATGGCTTAGCTTCGCTCAATATCTTCTCAATACTTTGATGATGGCTGTCACTATCATTGTCGTCTCTGTGCCTGAAGGTCTCCCGATGAGCGTGACATTGAGCCTCGCCTTGAGCATGAAACGTATGCTTACAGCTAACAATCTCGTGAGAAAGATGCACGCCTGCGAGACAATGGGCGCTGCCACTGTCATCTGTACCGACAAGACAGGAACGCTTACTCAAAATCAGATGAGCGTTAATGATATGAGTTTCCCTGCTCTTCCAGAAAAACAACTCTCTAATAATGAAATAAGTAACCTCATCAAAGAAAGTCTCGCTCTTAACACGACAGCATTCTTGGACTTCAGCGATGAGAAGAAGATAAAAGCTATCGGTAATCCTACAGAAGGTGCTTTGTTGCTTTGGTTAAATAAACAAGGCGTTGATTATATGCAGCTCAGAGAAGGAGTTAAGATGTATCAACAGGTGCCGTTCTCAACAAAGTATAAATTCATGGCTTCTATAGTTGAGTCGCCAGCGATGGGAAAACCGATATTCTATGTAAAAGGCGCTCCTGAAATCTTGTTGAAACATTGTAACAAGATAGCAACTCCGGAAGGTAATGTCGATATTACTCCTTATCGCTTAGATGTTGAGAAACAACTTCTGGAATATCAAGGTAAGGCAATGCGTACTCTCGCTTTCGCATATAAAGTAGGTGACCCTAATGAGCAATCTTTCGACCCTAATACCGATGACCTCGTAGCAGAAAACTTTATATTATTAGGTGTTGTCGCCATCGCTGACCCAATCCGTGGCGATGTAGCAGAAGCTGTTAAGAATTGTATGTCGGCAGGCATCGACGTTAAGATCGTCACTGGCGATACTCCAGGTACTGCCATAGAAATAGGTCGTCAGCTTGGTTTGTGGCTCGGCACCGACTCTAAGGAAGTCAACCATATTACAGGTAAGGACTGGGAAGCGCTTTCTGATGAAGAAGCTCTTAAAATAATTCACAAGATTAAGATTATGTCGAGAGCACGTCCTATGGATAAGGAACGTCTTGTGAGATTGTTACAAAGCGAAGGTGAAGTAGTGGCTGTCACTGGCGACGGTACTAATGACGCTCCTGCTTTGAAAGCGGCTCAGGTAGGTCTCTCGATGGGTGACGGTACGACAGTGGCTAAAGAAGCTTCAGACATCACAATTCTCGATAACTCATTCAACAGTATCGCTCGTGCTGTGATGTGGGGAAGATCGTTATATATCAACATTCAGAGATTTGTTGTCTTCCAGATGACTATCAACGTGGCGGCATGTCTCATCGTGATGCTCGGCGCATTGTTAGGAACAGAGATGGTTCTCACAGTGACACAGATGCTTTGGGTGAACCTTATCATGGATACATTTGCAGCTTTAGCTTTAGCATCCTTGCCACCATCAGAAATGGTAATGAAAGAGAAACCACGTAGCAGAGAAGCTAACATTATTACTAAACCTATGATGTGGTCGATATTCGGCGTCGGTATCTTCTTTGTCCTCTTTATGTTCGGTCTCGTGCAATATTTCAAACATGCTGAAGTTACATCATTAGCTGATTTCTCGTTTGCTGAATATTTCAGAAATTACTTCAACTTCAATATTGCTTCGCATGGCATTTCTTCTTTGGAACAGACTTACATCTTCACGATATTTGTCTTCTTGCAATTCTGGAATCTGTTTAACGCTAAGGCATTCCACAGCGATGGTTCAGCTTTGAAAGGCTTGTTTAACAAAGACGTTTTAGCTGGTTTCGGTTTAGCTTTACTCGTGATATTCGGAGGACAATATCTCATCGTGACATTCGGTGGTGAGATGTTCAACGTAGCTCCTATGTCGCTGAACGATTGGCTTTACATCATCGTCGGAACATTCCCTGTATTATTTATAGGAGAAGCAATGAGAGCGATAAAGAAGTTAGTTAAGAATTAAGAATTAACAATTAACAATGTAGAGACGTGTCGACGATACCGAAAAAATTAAACAATGTATCGTTGATGCGTCTTTTTAATTCATAATTCATAATTAGAAGATATTTTATCATTAACTAAAAAATAACAAAAGATGAAAAGAAGAATTTTTATTATTGCAGCAATTATAATGATGGCGTTTGCCTCATGTGATTCAAAGAAGGAAATTAAATCTGTTAAATCCAATGAGTTTCGTACCGAAATAATGACTCCCGACATACAACTCGTTGATGTTAGAGTTCCAGAGGCTTTTAATGAAGGCCATATTCCTGGAGCAAAAAACTTGGATTTTACCTCAGAACATTTTGACGATATGATGAAACAATTGGATAAGAAGAATCCTGTAGCTGTTTATTGTCGTGGCGGACGTCAGAGCATGGAAGCAGCAGAAAAACTTCAGGACGCAGGTTTTGAAGTCATACACTTAGACGGCGGTATTCTTACATGGGACGGAGAGGTTGAATCTGAGAATCTGAAAAACTGAGAAATTGCCCACTGATTAACACGGAAAAAATCCGTGTGTATTTGTGAAATTTGTGGGAGAATAAGTTAATTCCCACTGATTGGTATGGATTGATACAGAAAGAATCCGTGAATATCAGTGAAATCAGTGGGCAAGTCTCACGCATTTGATTCATGATAAATTTAAGTCCTGTAAGGACGACAGACAACAGGCAGGTATGAAGAGCAGATCTCGTAATGCCTGCCTAAAATATACGTTCACGTCATTGTCATTGTCAAGAGTCATATCCCAACAATAACGCTGAACATGAAGTTGATCCCCGCTTGGGAGAAATATCCGTCTTCAATATATTCTTCCCCGCCCACAATGGCTTTGTAAACCCAGGCGTTGCTACAATACTTACTGTTGAAGATATTATTGACACTCAGATTGAAATTTAGGTCTTTGAATAGAGTCTGCTTCCATTCATAATTAATATTAACATTACTTATGAAATATGGGTCGAGACTTCTTGAAAGGGTAGAGGTGTTGTCGATATATTGTCGCCCGACATATTTCTCCTGAAAGACGATGTCTAAGTGATTGATAGGCGTGACTTTAAAATTCAAGCCTCCGATGATGTTGGGAGAGAATGAAATATCCGTCTTCCCTAAATTATCTTCAATCTGTCCTAAATAATTCCAATCGGCATCGTAATTATCGACATAATCGACATAATTCAAAATCTTGTTCTGACTTAAAGCGAAGTTGAAGTCCAAGGCGAAATACCTGTTAAACTGAAAAGCTGCACTGCCTTCCAAGCCTAATCTGTAGCTTTTATCTACGTTGGTCATGATGGTGTTTCCCACATTGTTAATCTCGCCTGTCATCACAAGCTGGTCTTTATAATCCATGTAGAAAAGGTTGGCGTTCAATGCCATCTTCCTGTTTCTGTGGGAATAACCTAATTCATAGTCGGTGAGTTTTTCGTGAGTGACGCGTTCTCTTTGAATCTCATCGGCGTCGGTGTAGATATCGCGGTTCGGTTCTCTGTTGGAATAGGCGACGGAGAAATACGCGCTGTTGTTGTCGTTGATGGAATAGAAGATTCCGCCCTTAGGATTCCAGAAGTTGAAAAGATGTTGTTGTGTCACGTCATTAAGGTCGTCGTGGATGCCGTCTATGGAATAGTTGATATGGCGATATTGCATCTCGGCGAATAAGTTAAGATGTCTGTTTAACTCGTAATTAGCTGATATAAAGGCGTTGTAATATTGTTTGTTGCCAGTGTTTTCGTACCATCTGTAATTTAAAGGCACGCCGTATTCAGCCCAATTGATGATGCCAAAATGATCGCCGTCGTAACGATTCCAACTGCCTCCGTAGTTAAGGTCGAATCTCCCGACTTTATGGTTCATGGCGATGTTGAAACCGTAGTATTTGTTGTCTAACCATTTCTGTTGTATGAGGTTGACGCTTTCGATGACAGTTTCGCCGATTACGAAAGAAGGAAGTCCGTAACTTGAAAATGACTTGTCGTTTTTATAATTCTCGTAATAACCTTTTCCTGTGGTGAGAAATGCCGAAGCTGTCAATGTCATATTTTGTGAGAAGCTGTGAGCGTAATGTAGCTGATAGTAAGATTGGTCGTATTTGTCGATTTCGTTTTCGTAATAGCCTATGAAGTTGCCGTCTTTGTCGTACATCATTCCTGAAGGGTTGAAGGTAGGATTTGTGGCGAGGCTGTCTTTCGGTGAGCCGTTCCAGGCTTGATATGTCTCTTCCTTACCGTTCATTATCATGAATTTAAGGAAGTCGTTTTCGTCCGACCATGAAGCTGAGAGCTGATAAGAGAACAAGTCGGAATAAGCTCTGTCGATGTAGCCGTCGGAATTGATTTTACTTATTCTTCCGTTGAAGTTAAATCCATTATTGTTTCTTCCTGATGAGAAGTTGATAGTGTTTTTCAATGTGTTGAAAGAACCGAATGTGGAACTCAGTCTCGCGAAAGGCTCTGTCGTCTGTTCGTCAGTTTTTATGTTGATGGAAGCGCCGAATGCTGCTGCGCCGTTACTTGAATTACCGACGCCTCTCTGTATCTGTATGTTATCTACCGACGATGCCAAATCTGGCAAGTCGACGAAATAGACTAAGTTAGATTCCGCGTCGTTGACGGGTATTCCGTTCAGTGTGACGTTTATTCTTGTGAGGTCGCTGCCTCTGACTCTCATGCTAGTATAGCCGACACCTGCGCCCGCATCGGAGGTGACTACGACAGACGGAGTGTTTTGTAAAAGAAAAGGAAGGTCGGCGCCTTGGTTGCTGCGTTTCAGTTCTTCGGAAGAAATCTCGGAGTAGGTGAGGGGAGTCTTCTCTCCAACGCGCGAGGATGTGACAATGATTTCATCTTCCATCATGGAATCTATCGACATCGCGATTTTTATTTTGGTGTTATTAACGACTTTGATATCAGTGGAGTAATTCTTAAAACCTAAATATGTAGCTTCTAAGGTATAAGTTCCTTTATCGATATTTTCAAATATGAAATCGCCGTTTTCATCGGTGACGGTGATGAGATTTATTTCTTTTAAAGAAACGTGCGCACCTATTAATATATCATGATTTTCCTTGTCGATGACCTTGCCTGAGATGTTGAATTGTGCAAGAAGATTTAATGGCATTAAGACTGCTACGATGATAGTTGTTGTAATTTGTTTTAACATAACGCATTGATTTAATTGTTGTTAAATTTAATTAAATCAATAGGAGGAATTTTTGATGTGTCTCATTTCCCTGTCTCGGCATTATCCGTATCAGGTTCAGAGGGTGTGATCTCAGCCTGTCTTTCATTTTACTTTCGTAAAAAAGGCACCCCTATTGAAAGTCTTGCAAAGTTATCATAATTTTCTTTATGTTTGTAAAAAAAATTAAGATGAAGATATTAATATTAAACGGACCGAATTTAAACCTCATAGGCAGAAGAGAACCAGAGATTTATGGAACAGAGTCGTTGGTTGATTATATAGAGAAGATGAAATTAGATTTCACTGAACATCAGATAGATTATTATCAATCTAATCATGAAGGCGTCTTGATTGACAAGTTGCATGAAGCTTGGGATAATTATGACGGCGTCGTTTTCAATCCGGGAGCTTATTGTCACACTTCCATTGCCTTAGCTGACGCGATACGTTCTATAGAAACACCTGTCGTTGAGGTGCATATCAGCGACATTTATTCGCGCGAGGAATACCGTCATCATTCGTTTACGGCGGAAGCAAGTGTTAAGAGCGTCGTCGGTAAAGGCTTGAACGGATATAGGGAAGCAGTAGCGTTTTTGATTGGTAGCAGCCCTTTGCGTTAGGGATTGAAGCGGCATCCTTTGCGAGCGTAGTTTACGGAGCGAGCAAAGATAGAGCGGAAAGCCCGACGGCGATAGCCGGAACGCCCAAAATAATTAACAATTAACAGTTTACAATTAATAGTTAATAAGTAGAGACGACATAATTGCCAATAGCCAAAGGCTAAAAGCCGATTGTTTTCACGAGAAATCTCTCTCTTCCAATTCGCTGTAGAGTTTCTTTTTTCCTAAGAAATATTTGAAGACGATATTTTTCTGATACACTTGCGAGACTTTCTTGTGAGTGTATTTTTTTCTTTTCTTTTTTAAGATTGGGAGGTGACGCAAGAAGCTGAGGTGAGCGCGGGTTACGGCGAAGAAGTCGGCGAAGCTACCGTCGCAGAGGAATTTGAATGCCGCGATCCAGTCTAAGAAGAAACGGTAGAATATTGTCCAGAAGACTTTTCCTTCGGGTAGGTTTTTTATCAAAAGAGAAAGGTTGTTTCTGAAGTTGAGGTAAGTCTTTCTGGCAGAAGATTTTGGTAATGTTCCTCCGCCGATATGATAAATCTTGGAGTCGGGACAATACATTATTTTATAATCTGCATTCTTCAATCTCCAGCAGAAGTCAATCTCTTCCATGTGAGCGAAGAAGTCGTCGTCCAATCCGCCGAATTTATGATAGAGTTCTGATCTTACAAACATGCAAGCTCCTGTAGCCCAGAATACTTCTTTGACATTGTCATATTGTCCGTTGTCGGTTTCCAAATTTTGGAACATTCTACCGCGACAGAAAGGATAACCGTATTTGTCGATGTAACCGCCTGCTGCTCCGGCATATTCAAATTTTGTCTTGTCGTGATATGACAAGATTTTCGGTTGGCAGGCAGCGATGTTCTCGTCGCTTTCCATGAGTTCGATAACGGGTTCAATCCAGTGTGGCGTGACTTCGATGTCGGAGTTGAGAAGTACGTAATAATCGGCTTCTACTTGCCGAAGCGCGAGGTTGTAGCCAGTAGCGAAGCCGCCGTTGAAGTCGTTGAGAATAAGTCGTATGTTAGGGAAATTATTTCTCATGAAATCGACAGAGTCGTCGGTGGATTTATTGTCGGCGACGATGATTTCTGCGGCGTCGGAACTGTTTTCAATAACATTAGGAAGGAACTTTTCCAAGAAAGCCTTTCCGTTATAATTCAATATGACTACCGCTACTTTTTTCATAGGTGCAAAGATAAGAAAAAAAAGACTCCCATTACAGAGAGTCTTTCAAAGGTATAAGATAAAATATGTGGTGTTAAGAAATTACTTTCATTATCTAGGATTATCGTAGTAATCTTTTGCTTCGTCGCCGTAGTTGATATTTGGATTTACGCTTCCGTCGGAGTTGTAATATTCTTGATAAGAACTGTAAGTTCTTGAGTATATTTCGGTTGTCCATCTGTTGTTGTTGAGTTCACCGATTGCGTCAGAGTGAATGAGTTGGAAGTCGTTGGTGGCGATGTCTCTTGTCATGAAGACGAATTTTTTGTTTCTTTGATTTGCCAATGTGTAATAGTGCCATATTTCATAAGGATAAGCGCCAGCTTCGTTATAGTTTTGAACTATTCTGTCAGGGGCGCCATATTTCAGGAATATTCTTCCTCTATCGGTTTGGTAGCCTTTCATTCTCATGGCAGAGAAAGAGGCATTGACGCGTTTCACTTGTGCATAATATTTTTCCCATTCTAATTGAGGTGACAAGGTGTTACGGCTTGCCCAGAAGCTATAGAAATATTGCTGCATAGTCTTGATGTCGTCGGTTTTTATCAAACTTAAAGCATATCCGTTTTCTATTTGTGAAGAAATTGGAGCCAATGCTCTGATATATTCTTTTATTGTATCAATGTTGTCGATATTGCCAGAGAAGACTTTTGTAGGATCTATTGATGCTAATATTGAGTTGTCTATCTGATAGTTGGAGTTACTTCTTTGGAAGAAGAACTGGTTATAACCAATTACTTCATTGTTTCTGTTACGGGCTTCGAGTACCAAATAATAATTTCCGGAAGGAAGGTTGCTGATGTCCATAGTGTTAATAATCACTTCTGTATCTTTTACATTCATTCTTTTGCTAAAGAAATAGTTGCTGACAGCAGTGTTACTTTCAAAAGTTTTGATATAAGTGTTGAGAAGATATTTTTCGTTTTCGCCTAAGACCTTCTTTGTGTTATATATTTCAGTGTAAAACGTTAATTTGTTGATGGCTTCCGGATAATATGGCATTATCATAGGGATTAGGTCGTAGCCGTTTTTGGAATTAACAGACTCACCTTCACTTGGTTTGTAATCCTCGAGAGCTATGATGCTCGAAAAACAGATGTTTTCAGGGAAATCAATTACAACAGTCTCTGAAACTTGTAAAGGTCTTTCTTTTTTGTTGTTAGCGTCTTCAATAGTTATTTCCATTTGGTACTCGCCGTTTGCTAATGAGTAGCGCTGAATGTCCATGAAGAAACCGTTAATATTTGTAGTATCAGCTACTTCCGGACTTGTGACAGTGTATTTGTCATAATTTTTTATCGACTCGCCTTGTTTGAATATGATGGTCAGATTTATCGAGGCATCGTATTGAGAGTTTGCGTTTTTTACGTAAACCAAGCTGCTGCAGTCGAACGATATGTAAGTTTCTAAATAAGGTGTGGCATTTTCGCTTGTTACGTTAAATGTACCGTAAGAAATAAAAGAGTTGATATTTTTTTCCTGAGCGATGATTTGTGTTGCGAAGAAACACAATAGAATTAATATTAGTATTCTTTTCATTGTTAAAATTTATTTTGATGCAAAGATATGCAATCAGTGTGAAATGTCAATAAATTTTAACTTTTAATTTGTGGAAATGTATCGACAAAATCTTTGTAACGTAAATATAATTAGATAGATATGAAAATAATTTCCTTAGAAATTCGATTTGACGTAATCGGTTAAAAATGCGTTTAGATTTTCTTTTATGTTAAAAATATTTTTGATTTTATTATTTCTTTTGTTGGCAGCTCCGTATGTTAATCCTAAAAGAACTGCGATTTCGACGTTATTCATATTCATGAAATTTAATATTATGAATTTTATGTCGCTTGTTGTGATTACTTCAAAATCTTTTTTTATTGATGGAATAGCTTTTGGAAAGCAGCTGTTGAATGTTTTTACTAATAAGTGAATGTCTTTATTGTTAAGTGCGAACTTACTATAATTCTGTACATTTTTAATTAATATGTTTACGCCCTCGAAATAGGATTTTATTTTGACATAAATTATGCTTTCACAGAAACGATTATAGGCTTCTTCATAAGTTTCGTTAGGTTCTAAGCTGACTAATTTCTTTGAAATGTCATTGATGATTTTGTCTTTAGATTGGATTATGTCATTGTTTCCACTTATAGTTTCTTCGGCTGAACGTATTTTCTCCTTATAATCTTTACTGCTCTTAACGAAAAGTGAAATTATAATAATTAAAGTGAAGATGCTGATTGTTAATATGATTGCGATAATAACACTTGGATTATTTTTGCCTTTGTCAGAGTTTTCGTTATTAATGATTATGTGAGACGCATCGAAAAGTTTCTCTAAATCTAATTTTAAAGGTGTCTTTCTTATTTCTATAGAGTTGTTTTTTGCCTGATGTTGGATATATAACATCTCATTTTCATGATCATTAAGGTTGAAATAAGTCTCGGCGAGTTTTTCTGAAAAAGCGAGTCTCTCTTGTTGATTTCCATTTTCAAAACAATATTTGAGATGGGGGAGAGCCTGGGTGTAATTTCTCTCGTAGAAGTATTTTGTGCCGATGGCAGAATGAAAATCGTAATCCTGAATTTTTATGTTGAAATGATTTTTGAAGATGGAATCAGCCTGTTTGTAATCGTTTGCTTCATATAGAGTTACAATCTTATTGTCGATAATTTTTCGATAAATATTATTAGGTATGTTTTCTCTTTCTTCTGCCATTTCAAAGTAAATCATGGCTATTTCAGGAAGATGATTATATTGATATAGTTTACCTATTTTGATGAGTGTGTTTAATATTTTTTCGTTATCATTAGAAGCTTCGTAGTCAGACAAAGCTTTGTCGTAAAGTTCTGCGGCCGGTTTTAGGGAATTGATGTCTTTATATATGTCGCCTAATCTTTCGTAAATATCACCACGAAATTGATAATCGTATGATTTTAGCTCTTCGGCTTTATTGAAATATGAATTCATATTTTCTAAAGCATGGTATAATTTTCTTGCTGACCGTTGATGACTGACCGTTGATGATTCTTCAGAAGTGTAATCATTGATGGCGTCATAGTAGTAAATTTGTGATATTTTTTGAAGAAATTCTAGACGTTTGTGATATTTTTCGGAGCATTTCTTAGCTTCAGATATGTTGTATTCTATTAATGAGTCATTGTTTGTGTAAGAGAAATCAAGAATCTCCTCACAATATGACTTTGATAATTTTGTACATGATGTTATAAATAACGACGTGATTATCAAAAGTAAAAAGACAATATTTTTGATAAATATCTTCATTTGCGAATACAAAAATACTGCTTTTATTTGGTGTAGATAAGAAAAAATAAAAATTTTTTGAAAAAAGTTTGCGGGAAATGAAAAATTTGTATCTTTGCAGCGGAGAAATGGCAGAGCGGTCGAATGCGGCGGTCTTGAAAACCGTTGTACAGCAATGTACCGGGGGTTCGAATCCCTCTTTCTCCGCGGAGATTAAGCGACTGCATAAAAGTCGCTTTTGTTCTTTAAAATAGAGTCTGTGAAATTTCTTTTGAGATGCGAAAGTAATAAGACCTAAGTCAAGAGACAATCTAATCTTGTAGACGTGTTGGCTTGTGGTCTCGTAGACTCAAAACAAGGAGAGATGCCAGAGTGGTCGAATGGGGCGGTCTCGAAAACCGTTGATCGTATCCACGATCCGAGGGTTCGAATCCCTCTCTCTCCGCAGCAAAGGGTGTAAATCAAGTAGTTACGAGATTTACACCCTTTTTTACACCCAAAAAACAAGGTTGGGTGTATTTTTTTTGAATTTTTAAGATAAATGCTGGCGAAAAAAGAAGAATGAGTATCTTTCTCTTTTCGTCAGCATCTTTTTTGAGTGCTTGCCTAAGCGAAAATAAGTTTAGTCCGTTTTGGGTATATAGCCAATGGAATAAACTAAACCTTATTATCGTCAGCCACGGCTGGCGAAATTATAGATTCTAAAACAACGATACAGAAAGTGCAATCTTACATCACCTTAATTTTTTATATAATATAAGGTGTGAATATGGATTTAATTCGTTATCTTTGCCAAATAATGTCAAGACAAAAATAAGTAATATGCTGTTTACGGAGAAAATAAAAGAGCTACGCATTCAAAATCAGATGCCACAAAGGCAGATTGCGGCCGCTCTTGATATAGACACTGCAACATATTGTAAGATAGAAAAAGGTGAACGCAGAGCCAAGAAAGAACAAGTCGCAATATTGTCGGAGATGTTTCATGTAGAAATGACAGACCTCCTTACATTGTGGCTTGCGGATAAGGTAACTGATATGGTATCTGATGAACATGTTGTTGCATCGGAAGCTCTTTCAATGGCTGCTGAAAATTTAAGAAGAATAGGTTGATATGGCAAAAGTAAAATTATACCCAGAGTTAGAAGTCCCCGAAATGCTATTAGCAGATCGGCGTTCTGCATATGGATTGAGGACTTATGTCAGCCTATTCAGTAGTGCAGGAGTTGGTTGCTATGGCTTCAAAGAAGAGGGTTTCTATTGTGTCGCTACGGTTGAGTTGTTGGAACGCAGATTGAAGATTCAGAAGTTCAATCAGAAATGCGTTTATAACAGCGGATATATTTGTGGCGATATGACTACGCAAGAAACGAAAGATAAAGTTTTTGCGGAGTTAGCAATGTGGGAAAGAGGGTTTAATCTAACAGACTTGGATGTGTTGATTGCGACACCTCCTTGTCAGGGTATGTCTGTTGCTAACCACAAGAAGAAAGATGAGTTAAAACGCAACTCGTTGGTTGTTGAGTCTATAAAAATGACACAACAGATTAAACCTAAGTTCTTTATATTTGAGAATGTTAGAGCTTTCCTTACATCTGTATGTACCGATGTTGATGGTCAAGACAAGTCAATTAGAGAAGCTATTGAGGCGAACTTGGCTGGGACATACAATATCCTTTATCAAGTAGTAAACTTCAAAGATTATGGTAATCCATCAAGTCGAACAAGAACATTAGTTATTGGTGTTCGCAAGGATTTGAAAGAGGTTACTCCATATGATATTTTTCCAGACAAGCAGCCTGAGAGAACACTAAGACAAATTATTGGCCATTTGCCATCGTTAAAGAAGATGGGTGAAATTTCCGAAAGTGATATATATCATAATTTCAGAAAATATTCGCCTCGTATGGAATCGTGGATTGCGGATATTAAGGAGGGACAATCTGCATTTGACAATACCGATATTACAAAGATACCACATAGTGTAAAGAATGGAGTCGTCGTGTACAACGCCCGTAAGAATGGCGACAAATATACTCGTCAGTATTGGGATAAGGTAGCACCTTGTATTCACACTCGTAACGATATTATGGCAAGTCAGAATACTGTTCATCCTGTTGATAACAGAG
>SUWV01000004.1 GCA_015061315.1 Lentimicrobiaceae bacterium | reverse complement strand
GCGACTCCAACCTGTCAGTCGTCAGTATCAGCATATACAGATGGATTTCTCCTGTAAACCCTAAAGTAAAATCGCCTGTACCATTCCACAATCCCGAAGCGTTAAACTGTTGGTATTTGCCGTTGGTAGAATCAAGGTATTCGCTTTTCCCGAAATGTTCATAATTCACAAAGCCTTCATCATCAACATTAGCAAACCAGATACTAAGATTACCTGGCGTAACTACTTTATAAAAGAATGAAACATATATGCTTGCAGGTTCTTTTAATCCGTCTCCATTAATTACAAATTCTGGCAATGACAGATAATCGCTATGGTTCTGTCTGATATAATTGCTTCTGATACGGCATATCGTTCTTTCGCCGTCCCATTCCGTCAAAGCGAAGTTCTTCTTGAGGGAGATAATATTATCAGTCCAAATCCACTTGCTGCCTACCTTGTAAAAGACGACATCATTGTTGGTATGCCAATTCAGCATGCCGTTATAGAAGTTAGGATTGGCAAGAAAGCCCTTATCTTGCATAAAGTCCTCTCGTAATCCCTCTACCATGGATTCAATCTTACCCTCCATGACCTCAAATTTGGTTTTGATGTCTTCACCTGTTGTGAGTAGGAAAGTGCCACGTAAATAGGCGTTATCGGCGTACAGACCATTTCCATGCGGCTGCTTGTCGAGCGGAAAATTGCTGTCGCCTATGCCGTCGAGATTGCCGAGACGGGCACGAAGACAACCGACAAAATTCTTTGTATTGACACCGTCCATGATGTCAATGCGTGGTTGTCCGTCTTCCGTAGCTGCTATAGATATGAGACTTTGTCGATATGGGTTTTCAGTATTGCCCATAAGGACGCATTCGTCGCCCTCCATAGGTGATGTTCCCCATTCGGTAAACTCGGATTTAGGGATGATGACTTTACCGTCAACCACTGATTGCACCTCCACCCAGTAGCCTCTGACTGGACTTTGTGGCTGCCCGTTATTGTTATTTTCGATGCCGGAAAACACCTGACATCTTATAAGGTCGTGAGCCATGAAATAGTTCTCACCCTCGAAAGTAATCTTATAAGTCTCTCCAGCGTCCTCCACGGTCTTTATCTTTCCGTTGGCAGCGGAGACTATAATCTGACCGCCAACGGCTCTTATACGCTCTATGAGAAGCTCGAAGACAGTCATAATCTGACGGACGGTCAATCTGTCTATCTCGAGGTTGGAAAGTCCCCAATCATCAACCCAAAGCTGCCAGCCTTCGCCTGTGAATCCATTTCGGAATTCGGCAGAACGCAAAAGATGACGCACCACCATGGTGAGGAGTTCTGCGTTGCCGTCGCCATCGATGCGACCGCCCATTTCGCCGGAAGAGTAGCTCTTGCCAAACTGTAAACCGTCTTCGAATATAATCCGCTGTGATGTCCTGTCAATGACATCCTTTCTCAGAAATTCTTTCCTTGCCCTCAATGATGAGAAAACATTGTTGTCTGTAGGTATTTTGGTATCAAGAAGCCTGACGAGTGACAGACGTTCGTCCGATGTGTTTTCTCCGAGATTTTTTCTTATCGTATCAATCTCATCTTGCATTGAACCTGTCTTGGAATATCTCTCTTCATCGCCTATCTCGTAATCACAGATGTACTTGTTATACAATTTCTTCTCAAATGAACGAACACGCGAGACAATAATACCCAGATTCTCGCTGTTAATTCTTACCGATTGACCGACATCAAGGTCGATGATATTGTAATTGCTGAAAACGAGTTCTCCGTTTGAAAACTCCACATATCCTGCACATCTTATCGGGTTTGTCTTGCAGGAATAGACGGCATTGCGTTTTGACCTTTGTGCGATACATTTCAAGGCTTCGTCATATAAGTCATATTCTGCATTTTCGACAAGATTATCAGATACAAATTTAGTATCGTAACCGTATAGAATATACGTATCACCTACTTGTGGTGTGAAACGTTCGCCGACATCAGTTGGCAAAGGCATTCCGTAATCCTCATTTCTGATTATCTCGAATACCTGACTAAGATTGTCGGGTTCGAAAATCAAGGCGAAATCCATGCCAGCCAATTTGCCCGACTGGAAAATCAATCTCAATTCCTGACCTTCTATCATATAATCTTTATTAAAGACAAAACTGTCATCAGTGAACCTGTAAGCGTCCCACTGATTCTCTGTGGTAGTACCGTCTTCGTTCTCTATGGTTTCGGTGTATGTCTTTAAAGAAATGGTTTTAATCTTTCCGATGAAATGAGGAAAAACATAATCAAACGTCGCAGAACCTTCCACGACATCTTCCTCTGCCATATTTGCCCATGCATCAACGTACGGAATGCCTTTTGGAAGTTTCAATCTTTTTTCAACGATCCCTTCTATAACTTCATCGGTTTCTTCTTCCTTTCTGTAGTTCTGTGGAAGATTTTTGGTTGAACCGAAAGCGTAAAGTCTTGTGCAGTATTCCGAATTGCTGATGCTTACGCCTATATCTTCACTGATGGCATCGCCAGTTTTCAATTCTATTGTCGAGCCGTGTTCACATTTGCCAAGGTATATTATGCCGTTTCTGAGATACCATTCCGTTTCCCATGCCTCAGCAATGAGAGTTAGACCATCAATGATATTAACGGAATCGAACTCAATGAACTTCATTTCACTAAGTTCAGGATCTACAGCGTATGCGTATTCGCCAAATCCCGCTTTCATGATGTTATCGACTATTATGTCAAGAAACACTTCTGGACGATGAGTCATTTTCCATGACTTCTCAAAGCCACTCTGTCTGTTGTAGAATAATATTCTGTTCCTCCATCTTTCCCATTCTGAGTGAAATTTTTGGTCGTATGTATAACCGCCTGCTTTGGAAAATTTCGGTTTCTCTAAATGAACGATGTAGAATCTTCCGAACTCGGTGTCAATATAATCACCTTTGGCGAAAGGAATAAGAATATCGCTTTCAAAGTTGAGCAGGATATATTCCTCTTCCATCAACGCCTTATGATAGATGCACTTGTCGTTTTCATCTATTGATATTTTTAATATACCATTTTTATCCTTTACGTTCATAACATTTATTCATTAAGTGTTATATCTGGTGAGTGCAGTAATTCTCTATTTTTTGGATTAGGTTCACTCACTTTAAGAACGAATTTAGCTAATCTGTTGTTAAATTCGGCAAATTGAGGACATGACAGATACTTAAGATTATATGTTTCCCTAAAAAAAGTATTACCTTCATATACATGCAATGTAAGTCGTAGGGTGCCTTTATCCAATTCATTGCAGAAGGCTCTGTATCTCATTAAGAATTGCGCAAGGGTAGTGGCTTTAAGGTGAAATGTAAGCTGTATTGTACGCTCGTCAGACTTAGGCAGTGTGTCGCTGTTGGCAAGAACCTGCGCTCCGTGTTTCAGAGGACTTTTGTTTTTTAGATATTCCTTCTTGGGTGCAGGTGTCATCAGCGCAGAGATTGCGATATCTGTGAAAGTTATGCCCCATTTCTGCTCAGTTGTCTGAGTGTTTGAATTGATATATACTTTTACGTTGTTCATAGTATTATTGCGGTTTGGTCTTTGTTAATTTCCAAATGACATTTGCCTATCTGATATACCTGTAACACGACATAATTGCTGGCATTGATTTTAACGCTCGCTCCATGCATCAGTATAATCTTATGAAGACATGTAGGGTTGTCATAACTCAGTTCTCCGACTGTGTCACCAGCCAAGACTATATTAGTGTCATTGTTACGGGATATATGCCCACAATCGACGAAATAACCGTATTTTTCGATTGTATCCTTATGTCGCTGCAATACTGATAGTGCCGGAAATTCATGTATAATACAAAACTCCAAACCTTGTGGGGTGAAGATGTATTTTGATAATTCTTCTATGTCTCTGATGCTGTCTATAAGTTTACAAGCACCGAGATTACGTGCACTATCGCACAATTCTTTGATAATTTCTTTCTCTATCATAGATTACGAGTATTTTGTTCTATTTTGCCTAAGCGTTCGTTCATTTCGTACAACTCGTGAGTGTTTCGCGATATGGTCTCGAGATAATCGAGAGAGGAAAGTGCTATGTTTTTTATTTCATCAGTATGTTCTTTTACTGCGACCAAGCCATTGAT
This sequence comes from Lentimicrobiaceae bacterium, assembly GCA_015061315.1. Lineage (GTDB taxonomy): Bacteria > Bacteroidota > Bacteroidia > Bacteroidales > F082 > Limimorpha. The sequence goes on along the minus strand of SUWV01000004.1, from coordinate 126,580 downwards.
TAAATGTTGTGTGTTTACATGTATTGAATCGCACAATGATTTGATGTTGCTCGTATCTATCTGCATGGCTGTGAATCTGCCGTTGAGCTCGTCTGCGGAGTCTTGAGACATTGCTTGAAAACCTTTCTTAGTGCTGTCCTGTGAAAATTCTGAATCAGCAAATAAATCATCTGCCCAACCATATTTGTTTTCAATTTCATTGGCGAGATTTTCTGCCATTCCTTCAAGTATAGCTTGTTCTGAGGCTGATATGATTCCATCTAAAAAGAACTCTTCCATCTTGGTACGGATTTCTTCTAATGCGCCAGACGACTGAATCATTGCCTTTATGCTTTCGCTTATCATCTGCTTTAGCATGTTTTTGACTACATCTTTGGCTTTCTGTGATGCATTTCCTGTGTTGGCCCATGCGTCGGTAATGGCACTTGTAAAGTTTTCAATTGCTGTTGATATGCTTTCGCCGAAAATGGCATCAACAGCAGCATCACCCAAATCGTCAACTTCACTTTCAAGGCCTGTTATTTGGTTCTCCCATTCCTGTATCTTGCCATCATCAGGATCTTTCTTTTGCTCCTCCTGTGCGATGGCTGTTTTAAGCAGTTCTATTTGTAGCTGTTTTAATGCCATCTGTTGTTCTATTGCGGCTTTTTTGCCAGAACCGAAAGAATCTTCTGCGATTTTGCCGTAATTGTCAACGCTGCTGTTCAGATCTTCATACTTGTCGATTGTCTCATCAATTTCAGCTTGTTTTTTCTTGTCATGCAATTTTGCTATCGAAGTGGCCAATGATGATACAAGACCGATAGCACCTCCGATAGCAGCTCCGACTGGACCGAACATTGCACCCGCTTGCATGCCCTGCATTGTTGAACCTGCGACATCCATGGCGGTACTGATGCCTTCTCCGATACCTTTTAATGTGTCGTTGCCAAAGGCGTCTCCTAACGATGTGAATGTGTCGGAAAGGAATGAACCCACCTGCATTACGTCATTGAGACCGCTTTCTATTTCCGCAAGGGCTTTCTTTGTCTTGCCGACATCATTTCCGGCGTTGAAAATCTGCTTAAGTCCGTTTGCCATTTTCTTGAAACCGACTTCGGAATGATCGGCTTCCCTACGGATGTCGTTAATGCCCTTTCTTATCTTCTCAAGTTCTTCCGGAGATTTGCTTAGAATGTCGAAAGTCTCCTGAGTAATGCCAAATTCCAAACCCTGAGCTGAATCCCATTCTCCGGAAATGAGAAATGCAAGTGCACGTTCCGCTTCGTCCGCTATGGCTCTCATGTCAGCCACTGTTTTATTAGACATGTCGCCAAATAATCTGCTTATTGAAGCTGTGGTTTTGTTGGCTTCAATATCGAGTTCCGATAACTCTTCTGTCATCTGTGCGGTTAGTGATTTTCTTTCACCCTCCGTGCCCGCATTATCAATCTTCTCCTTATAAAGAGCGGTTATGGCACTACGTTTCTCAAGGTAGTTGCCGTATTGTGCGAGATACTCGTTCATCGCCTTGCTTTCTTCCGCTTGGAGTTCGGATAATTCTTCATCCTGCATTTCTCTCAACTGCTCAAATAATTTGCTGTAAGAACTATTGATGTCGTCTATTTGCGTTGTGTCAATGTCAGCTTCTGAGAATGTCTTTTTTGTATAGTTCTTGTCATTGGCCGCCTTGTCATTCTCACGAGCGTTGAAAATGGCTCTCTGTCTTTCGATTTCAGCGTCAATAGCAGACTGCTTCTGTTGTTCAAGATTATATAGCTCTTTCTCATGGTCGAGCTTCATCTGAATTTCCTTTCGCTTGCGCTCGTTTGTTTCAAAATTGATACGGTTTTGCTGTTCCTGGAAGTATAGTTCTTTTTCGAGTTCCTGACGTGCTTTGGAAGCATCTTTGAGTTCTTTTTCAAGAGTGGATTCCGCTTTGGTTGTGGCGGAATCTTTTTTGTCGGATACGTCTCCTCCTAATTCGCTGAATCTTTTTTTAGCTGTTTCCTCGCTGCTCTTGGCATCTTCATACTGTTTAGTCGTGAAGTTGTCCTTATCCTTTTCAATTGCCTGAAGCTCTTTCTTGGCAGTCTCCCATTCCTTACGTGCTTCTTCATAATCTACACCATAGATAGGGACTTTAACAGTATCCTCACTGTTCCCTTCATCTTCTTTTTTGCTCTCTTGAGGTGTAGTGCCGAACATTACATTAGCTTTCTCAATGGCATTATTCAGCACTTTTCTTACTTTGGCCGCATTTGTAAGTTGTGATTTCAGGTCATTTGTCGTTATTTCCTTGGCTTCGACCCCCATGCCGCTACTACTACCAGACATTATATATTCTGTTTCATCAAACTGACTGATAATATCTCTTATCTCATCGGTCATATCTCCGCCTTCAAGAACCGGGACTATCTTCCAGAAGTATTCGTAGCCTTTCTCTGTGCCGAACTTTTCTTCCATCATCTTTTTCACCTCATCTCTGATGTCTGATATCTGACTTGCATAGTTATCGGCTTCTTCTTTGATATATGCCTCGCTCGCTCTTGCCATGGCGGATTCTTTGGCCGCCTCTGTTATTGCCTTATAAGCTCCCTCCACATCCTTTAAAGACTGTATTTCATCTGACAGTCCAGAAAGATAACTGCCGTATTGGTTGATAATTTGTTTCTTGGCAGCTTCGTACTCCTCTGTGCCTTCTTTGGCGGCTTTTAATCTTCCAAATAGGTAATCAATTTGGGTTCTTTCCGAAATGATGTTCTTGTCGGCTTCTTTGAACGCCTTGTTAAGTCTCGATTGTGCCTTTTCAGCCTCACTCTGATGTGTGGCTAACTTGTATATGGCAAAACCTAATGCTATTACAGCAGCGGCGGCAATCGCATAAGGATTTTTCATTACCGCTGCCGTCAGTTTTTTTGTTACGGCGGTTAATTTTGTCTTTGCGACTGCAAGAAAGTTTGTTGCTGTTGCATTAGCTGATTTTGCAGCGGTATTTGCGTTACTCGCGAGAGTGTTTGCGTTTTTTGCTGCCGTTTCAACCGCTGTCCTCTTGGTATGGAAATCTCTTGTCGCCGATTGGTAGGCTATTCCTGCTGTCTCCCTGTCTGTCGCCGCTTTGTTGAGTTTACGTTGTGCCGCTTCTATCTGTTTGGCGTTGCCTGTAACCTTGATTTCTGCTAATTCTTTTATGCGCTGTGCTTCCAATTGTTTAGCCGATGCGTATTCGCCACGTTTGGCTTTCATTGTAACACTTGCTGCTGTTACTTCTTCACGTGCTTTTACAAGTGCTATTTGTGCAGCTTCTATATTGGCTGTAGTTTCTGCTTTGACGAGGTTGTAATATTCGGCTGATGCCGTGCTGAGCCCTTTCTTGGATATGGAGGCTTGTTGTTCCGCCGTCAATAGCTGATACAGAGACGCAGCTTCCTGAGTGTGTGCTGCTGCTGTCGCTGTGTTGTTAATCGCCGTAATACCCATTAATGCCGCTTTGTATAATCCGTAAGCTCCGATTAACTCAGCAATCACTCTACCTACTTTCTCGTAGTTCTGCACTAACGCTGTAACATTCTGAATGGAACTTGTTATGACTCCCTGCGATTTTTCTCCTAACTCGTTGAACATATCTTGTATAGCTCCCTCGAGGTTGGATAATGAGCCTTCAATGCCTTTGCTTTGTTGTTCCAACATTCCGTTGAACTTGCCACCCTCTGATGTGGCGTCCATGAAAGCCTTTGTAATCATATCAGCAGAAATGGCACCTGCTGCCATTTCTTCCTTAAGAACACCTATTGATTTGCCTGTTTGCTCTGATATTACTGCCAATGGGTTAAAACCTGCGTTAATCATTTGCAAGAGATCTTGACCCATAAGTTTGCCTGTAGATGACATTTGGGAGAATGCGAGGACGAGAGAGTTAAATTTCTGCTCGTTGCCCATTGAGATGTCTCCGATGGCTCTCAGTATTGGCATGACATTTTCCGCTTCATAATTGAATGCTAAAAGCGTCTGAGCACCTTTGGCGAGAGCAGGCATTGGCATTGTCATGGGCGTTTTGACTGCAAAATCCTTTATATCTTCAAATAATTTCTTGCCTTGAACTGTGCCTGCAAGTATTCCGAAAGACTTTTCAAGGCTTTCAATCTCACCACGGACAGCGACCATCTTCTTTATGAATTCGCCTGCTTTCTGAACCGTAAACACCGCTGCTATGGAAGCTCCGATATTCCTGATTGAACCGTCAATGCCAGAGCATTCTTTCTGGACGTTGCCGTTCAGTTCTCTGAACCTGTCTTGTGCTGCTTTGATGTCTCTGTCAAGACCCGTAAGGTCGAGACCTGATTCAAAACTTATCTTACCTGCGTCGTTATTCATCTTACAAATATTTCCTCTTCGTTACTGTTTATGAAATTATCTGGATTGTTAGCGTCGATGGATGCGTCCCACTCATCTTTTTCATCGTCATAATGCGGTGTCGCCGCACTGTACATCAGAAGGTTTTCATAGCTCATTTCATATAATATATGCTCAGGCGTAGTGTTAAGGTTCTTTGCCCAGCTGTATATCATTCCCCAGATGCTGTCTCCACTTCCTTTGTCCTTCTTAGCAGATTTGCTGCGGATAGGGAAGTGGTAAGCACGAAAAAATCACCGATCTGCAGATTGTTGAGCCTATCAGAAATGAGTCTGAACAAATCGGCGTTAGATACCTCATCAAGTATCTTGTCGGCGAGATAGTCAAGTTCTGGCATTCTCTTAATACGCCATGGTTTAAGTCTTACTGCTACATATCTGCGTTCCTTGACTCTTTTAGCTCCTAAAATGAGAGTGGCGGCTATCTTGCCTATAATCGATAAATCCTTAGCTTTGCCAAGGACCTCATTAACAATGTTTTTAGTATTGCCGTCAACTTCAGGCAGTTCAGATATGTATTTAGAAATCAGTATAAGTGTAGCTGGAGTAGGAGGGGCGATATCATATTTCTCTCCTGCTATTATGATGCAGTCCTGCGATATTTCGAGAATGCAATCCGCCGTTTTGCTTTCGAGACTTTTCATAATGATTATTTTAAAATGATAGGCCTGCAACGGGAGTCGAACCCGTATCTTTTTCGTGAGCTCACGAAAATGCTCTCGCCATTGAGCTATGCAGGGTAGTTTTTATCAGGATGCAGTTTTTGTGAATATGCTGTACCAATAATCTCCTTCTCCTTTGAGAATGTCAAATGTGAGATCAGCGTAAGCACCTTCTTCTTCACTCCAACCTGGCGCGTATGTGACGCTACATTTAGGAGCTTTTATTCCTTTGCCACCGACATTCTTTGGCGTGAGTTTGACTGAGAAGTCTCCTTCAACGACGTGTGTCTTGACATTGAAATCTCCATCTGATGTTGCACCCAAACCAAGCTCTGTGAGTAAATCTTCGGTAGGTTCGATTACTCTTGTCTTGAGCTGGTAACCTCCCTCTGAGACTTCTTTAGCGACAAGCACTCCTCCTGTCGCCTTGGCTTCGAGTGTTTCACCTTCTGACGCTTCAAGTGTAGATGATTTGTCTTTTATTACACCTACAGATTTTAATGAAGTCGCCATAACGTCATTTTCTCCAGTCTTGCCAATTTCTATCTCGCATGTGGACCAAGACATTGTTTTCTTTGCCATAGTTAATAATTTTAAAATGTTTTACGTCTATAATGTAATCGCAAATTGATGTAATGCTGTGCTATGCCTTCAACTGGAAAACTTTTAGGTGTTCCATCTTTTACAAATAGATATTCGTCGTTTTCTATATCCGACATAATATTGTTCAATAACTTCTCGAGATTATCAATGCGTGTGATGTTTTCAACCAATTCGCCATCATTGGATGCTGGAATGTCTGAAACATAAATATGGATGAGGACAATGCCGGATTGCTCTTGGCCGTCAATCCCTGTCAAGAACTTAACAACTACGTCCTCTGTCATTGCGTTTTTTGGTCTCATACCTGCACGATAGAAACTGCCGCCGATGACATTCTTTAATTCGCTATCCTTAACAATGCGAAATACATCCTTTTCGATTTGCTTTTCGGTCTTTTCCATCACTTCACTTTAAATCCTATTTGTGTTAATATGCTTTTGATTAGCGGTCCAGCTTTTAGCTCGGCTGATGAAAGTACGTTGTAACCTTTGGCTTCCACATATTCGGCATAGTTCATGCCTGCTGTCACTATGAGGACGATGCCTTTCTTCTGAGCCTTGGCGATTCGTTTCGATAGAAATTCCTCGCCATTAGAGACGCCTTCATCGCCTTTTTTGACTTTATCGGCGAGCTCTTTTTGTATGACCTTACCGTTCCATATTACTGCGTATCCAATTGAACTTCTTAGGTTACCTGTCTGGTCTGTGTAGTCGCCGTTGTTGCGGGCTTCGATAATACACTGTTCGCCAACATAGCAGAAAGTGTTAACAATGTCCCTCATTTTGGCTTCTACGCTTGCCTTGATATGGTCTCCAATGACTTTGATAGGTGTAATCATCTTGCCGGGCATCACACTATGATTTTAACACGTCCCATTGTCGTAGGAGTCGGTAAACCTTGTACGGGATATTCGCCCAATGCGATTCCGCCACGTTCTAATTTTATTCGTCTGATATAAATAGGAATGTTTTCAACCAATATCTCGTATGATGCCTGGTTAAACTTTCCATCCTCATATCTTCCTTTTGAATTATTTGTGACAGTTTTAATTGAGCAAGGAATCTCTTCACTCCAAGAATCTGATGCGATAGGTTCCCCATCATCATTAAATCCTGTTTCTGAAATGATTTGATACCTTAATATTCCGTTAGTTCTCATCTTACCACAAATTTGAGCCGTTATCAATAACAACAATATCATCAACATATTCGGAAGCGTTAAGACCTGCCTTGTTACACCAAAACATGATACTTTTTTTAACATTATCTATATCTACAGATACTGATATGCCGCTTTCTGAGCGACTTGTTTCCACCCAACCTTTTACAATTAGGATTGCTGTACTGATGATGTCAGGATTGTTGGCAGTTGCTTCTGCAGTTGCGTCAATCCCTGCATTGAATAATGATAAAAGAGCCACATCGTTATCAACGTAACAAGTGTTGCAAATTAGCTTGCATTGGGCTTTCAACGCTTCCAAATTAGTCATAACCATTTATTCTTCGGTTTTGAGAGTGTAAATACTGTTCACTTCGGTAATAACTGGCAATGCAAGGACTTCCGCCTTTGTAAATTCGCCTTGATTAGCACCCTTGGTCTCGCCAACGTGCCACTGAGACACACGGATACGACCGTAATTGCTATAGGCCACATCTTTTTCAGGCTTCAACTCATTATTTGCGTATGCGTTTTTGACGATGCCGAGATTTCCGTCTGGAATGAAAACGATGTTTTTGGCGTTCCATGGAGTGTGAGGTGTGAGCTTGTTTCCGTTCTGAATCATACATTGACGTCTGATTTTCTCAAAGGTTGGATAACCGTTACTTTCCATGTAATCGTTAATATCTTTCAATTGAACGATTTTAGAGGATTTGTCAGTACCCCAAATCATTTGTCTCATCTTCTTGGAGCGACACATGTATGCTGCCTTTGAAGGTGACAGAAGAATCTTTTTCAATACAGTTCTATCTTCCGCAGCGTCAAGCATTGCCTGAATGTCTTCCATACAGTCAACAGTCTCTATGTTAGCTTCTGTCCATAGTGTTTTAGAAGTTGCGATGTTAGTTTCTGGCATATTGAAGTTTATTTCGCCTCTGACACCGCCTTCTGGATTGTTGGTCGCATCAAGGGTGTATTTGCAGAGATTAGAGAGTGATCCTAAGAAGATCATATCTAACTTGGCTTCAACGCCGTTGACTACTCTCTGGACACCGCCCCACATCAAGTCAACGAGCTGCTTTTTCTTCTGCTCGTCAGAAATGGATTTGCTGTCGAGTAACTGTAAGATTTTGCGGTAATCTTGTACAGACATTGGGAGTGTTACCGCATGGTTCAACACACGTTCCTTAACGGTTTCGAGACCGTAGGACCCTAAGATAGGCTCTTTGGAGTTTTCTCCTATGGTGGCTGCCGCTACCGTGATGTTGTATCTACCCATGAGTTCCTCGAAATCGAGACCTACAGTAGGCATATCCCATGGCATGTAGTTGCGGTAAATCACATTGTCGAAGATGCGTTTTTTAAGTTCAGAACCTGCATCTATGCGAGCCTGTACGTTTTTGGTCAGTTCACCGAACATTGAACTTAATAATACTGGATTTGGCATAACTGATTAGTGATTTACTGGTTAATAATGATAATGTTAGGATTAGCTTTAAGGCAGAATCCATCGCTAACAAGCCATTCGGCTGGGAAAGGAGTGATAACAGACTTCAACAGAATTGCATCGTAAGCCGCATCTATTGTCGGAAGTCCGCTATTCTTGATTTCGAGATCTGCACCCAACGCAGCATTGGCTACATACTTCGGAGATGCATCCACTGCTGGTGTCGTCTCGCCGGCAGATGCTTGATACGGAGTTGCTTCTTGGAGAAAATCTCCTTCTGATAGGCCTGAGATAGCCGTAGATAATGTAAGAACATCATAATCTGGATTTGAACGATCAATAGCGGATATTGATGGTGAAGATGTGGAAACGCCCAACTTCATTACCGTATCTCCGATACAGAAACAGTTCTTTTTGCTCACACGAGGTTTGGTTGTTGTGCCACCATCGAGAACCATTCCGATCTTGATGATAGCGGCTTCCATCTTATCGATGTCTGCATAAACGAAAGAACCTTTACGAATGACATCGCCGGCGCTGAATGTGGTTTGCTTCAATTTGAAACCACCAGGAAGAATCTTAGCTTCTTTTCGCCAAAATGGATCCATCGAACCTGGATAGGTCGTTTTTTTGAAATCGATTGCCATTTCTTTTTAATTTTTAGGTTAATAATCAGGCAGCTGGTTCGCCCATCGTTTGGCGTCGTCCTTAGCTGCTTCGTCAGACGATGATATGATGTCCGCTTTATCAGCAGGCATCAAACTGTTGGTGACAAGTTCCTGTTTATACTCCGTCAATTCCTTTTCGATATCCGCATCATCAGCAAGTGATATATGCTTCATAAGGAAATCGGGGATACCCAGTTCCTTTGCCTTTGCAGCAATGGCAGCACCACGTTCAGCCTTACTCTTTTCGAGCTTCATTACAGCGTTCTCGTCTTTCAACTCCTTCAACTGCTTTTCCTGCTCTGCTTTGTAAGTCTTGAACCATTCGGGTTCTTCCTCGCTGTTTCCGCCTTTTGGAGCTTCTGCAGGTTTCTCCACTGGCTTTTTGTTTTGCGCCTTGCGTGTTACCTCCGCTTGCATCAGCTTTGCGAATGGCACCAACGAATCCGCCTTTTTCTCGATGTCCTCATCAGAGGTTTCATCTGTTAAGCCCTCGCTACCTGACGTTGCCAAGTCCTCGATGGCTTTCTCCGACAATCCAAAATCTTTGCATTTGGCTTGTAATACTGTTAAAAGTTTCTTGATCATTTTTGAAAATGCTTTTTTAGAAATTATTTAGCAAAAATATAAAATAAAATATCATAGTGCCTATTAAGCGCATATTTTTTTTGTAAAATAATAAAGTGATAGACAATGAATTAAGATATTATAAATTGCATTTGTTAAATATTTGTATTATTTTTCTTGTGTATGTTAAATAAATGTCATACTTTTGCAGTGAAATTAATTAACATTTAATAAGCACAGAAATGACACAACAAGAATTTAAAGACAGAACAGGGTTAACGCCAACACAAGAAGAGTTTAACTACATACACGCTTTGTATATGAACACAGCATTGGATAAAGACGAGTTCTGCAAGGACTTTAAGAAGCACGGAGCAAGCTCAATAATGAGAGAAGTTCATGCAGTGGCAGTCAATTTTAAACTCGGTTTAGAAGAGAAAAATATTGAAATATCAGACCTTGTAGATTTCCTTATCGGAAAGGCTTGTACTTACAAAGATCCTGATTTCTACAAACAAGCTATTAGAATGGTAGGGCAAAGGGAGGTAACTCTTCGCAAAATAAAGATGGCTTTGCCACTCTGGGATGAAGACATGGATTACATAAGTATGAACCTTAAATAATATAGTTATGGGACAATTTAGCTGGTTTACACAAGACACAAATCACCGTATTGTGAATGGTGAAGAGTACAAGGTTATTATGACAGATAATAACGGACACAAATATGTTGAACATTGTTATGAAGGATATGGTGTGTTTGGAGGAAAGGATTACTATGAATTGCTGGCTGAAATGAATGGTCTTGGCTCAGACAGATATGCAGGGATACAACTTGCCTTTGAAAATTCGCCCTATGGAGATAATCCGAATTGTTTGCACCCCTCAATAACGGAAAGTGGAGAATACATGTGTGGTAAGGCTCCAGTATCAGATCCAGATCAAGGTTTTGAAACTTATGAATACGATGATGTTTGGGATGAGTTTGATGATGATGAATGGTAATTTAAAAATAATACAGATATGAAAACATTAAGAAGATTTCCTGAAAAGAGAGATTAATTAAAATTAAAAGCAAATTTTTGATTATGGCAAGGTATAAAATAACAATGAAAGAGATAGGTAGAAGTAATATCATCGTATCAGAGTATATTGGTGATGTCGATGAAGCGCAATTGATTAAACATTACGGTTTGAATGAACCAGACATAGAATGGTATGACATCAAAAAAATAGATTAATTATGGGCTAAATTATAAACATTAAAACGCAATACAATATGAGAACATCAGTTTTAGCTATCAAAGAACTTGCCTATAGAGCAGGCAGAAACATAAGTTTTGACCCTGAAAGATTTGGAGAGGGGTTGATGAAAGACCTTGAATATGAATTGAACGAATTTCTTCAGAAGATACCTGAACAATTCCACGAGGAGTACGAGAAAAGATACATAGAAAAATATTGCGATTGGTTACGTGCTCTTAGTCGGACATTCTCTGTAATGATAACCGGACCTGCCAATTTCAATACACGCAGACACGAGAAGATGAATAATTATGAGCGTTCCGCATTAGAGCGTCTCTCAAGTTGGAGAGACGCTGTCATCAAGAGACTGAACCGACAACATAGATTAGTCGGTTGGGAAGAAGTTGAGAGACTGCAGAACAAGCTCGATAAGTTGAATGAATTGCAGGAAATGATGAAATCGGTAAATAAAATCGTCAGAAACACTAAACTGTCAGATGTTGAGCAATACGAGGAATTAGAAGCGTTAGGATTGGTACAGCATCAGATAACGGAAGCGATGGCGGAACCTATGTATTCATTCCAGAAAAAAGGTTTTCAAACATTTCAGTTGAGCAATAATCTCGCGCGAATTAAAGCAACGGAGGAAGCGATTAAACGTCATACAGCGATGGCGCAGAGTGAAGACAAAGAAATACCATTTGAAGGTGGAACTGTCGAGATCAGCAACTCTGATGAGCGAATAAGGATATATTTTAACACAATACCTGATGAGGAAATGAGAAACAGACTTAAAAAGTCGGCTTTCAAATGGTCTCCAAAGAATCAGGCATGGCAAAGACAGTTAACCCAAAACGCTAAATATGCTGTCGGCAGAATATTGGGAATAGAAATATAAATAAAAAAATACCTAAATATACAAAGATACGACGATTATTAAATATTTGTCGTATCTTTGTAGTCGTAACAAAAAGTAGTCATGGCACAAATTAGAAAAGTTATTCACGTTGAATTCAGAGATCCTATAGATGGCAAGAGACACTATTATTTCGGTTCTAAGACTGCCATATTTCAAAGATTTACGGCTCAGGAAATAGGTATTACATATTCTTCATTAAGAAATATCGGTAACATTAAGGAGAAACCATACATTAACAAATTATGTACGATAAGAGAAGGGGAACTTATCGCATCACAAAAAAGAGAGGAAGAGTAAAAATGTTAGGAGCAATAATAGGAGACATAATCGGTTCAAGATTTGAGTTTAACAATACAAATGATTATAATTTTGAACTATTTACCCCAGAGTGTAGTTTTACAGACGACACCATTTGCACGATAGCCATAGCAAACGCACTCACAGAAGGAGACAAAGACTACAAAGGCTGGCTGCATAGTTGGTGCAATATGTATCGTTTTCCTATGGGTGGCTACGGTGGTTCTTTCGCTCGCTGGGTGGCTTCGGACGATCCACAGCCTTACAACTCTTTCGGCAATGGTTCTGCAATGCGTGTGGCTCCCGTTGCTTGGTGGTTCGATACACTGGAGGAGGTACAAGCGGAAGCAGAAAAGACCGCTTTACCAACACACGACCACCCGGAGGGTATCAAAGGTGCAGTTGCCACAGCAACGGCTATCTTCTTGGCTCGAAAGTATGGTAAGGTCTCAATGCTTATGGCAATGACTGAATACTATCCGACTTGGGTAGAACCTATGCTGGGGCAGAACCGCTTCGATGAAACGTGTCAAGGCACAATGCCAGTTGTCTTTGGTATCATCAACAAGGCAAACAGTTTTGAGGAAGCAATCCGTTATGCTGTTGCAGTAGGAGGGGACAGTGATACAATCGGGGCGATTGTCGGTTCAATAGCCGAAGCGATATGGGGCATTCCTGGAAACATCTATAAGAAAGCTCTTGAATATCTTCCAGATTCAATGAACATTGTAATTGGTAATTTTTTTCAAACTTTAAACAAGAAACAAAATGGATAAGAAAGAACTTTTGAAATTCTGCAGATATTATAAGGGCGAGGATGATTGCCATTTCAAAGAACAGAATAAATCAATGCTTTGGTTTTATGAGAGAGCTTGGGTCTATGAAATGTCTAATGATAGCAAAGACTTGTCTATATATATTGAAGAATATATACGTCACGGACTTAGAACATTTGAGCCGTTTAATAATATTCCGCTTACATTAAAAGCATTATTATTCAATAGATTTGCACGAACGTTCCAATCAATGGCAGAAGCGGTAGAACCATTTAAGACATTTTATATTGAATATTATACAAAAAAGGGAGGATAATAATAGCTCCCTTTTTATTGTAATTGGCCTATCATCTGTAGATATATTGTTTTTCCCACTTTTTTGACTACCTTAAATTGGCAACCTCGTTGTCCTATCCATTCCGCTTCCTTTCCAAGTGTCTCAACGCTTTTGCCATCCCATAAGTTGGTTTCGTAATCAAATTTTAATTGGTCTGTATAATGTGATAATGGTTCAACATAAAATCCTTTAGCACCTTTTGGAACGTAAATGATCAGTTCATAAGTCATGTGAAACCCTCTTTCTCTGTGTATTGCTGTTGAAAGGAATCCTTTATCAACAAAGATATCTCCAGCTTTTACGTTGCTTAAGTTATACCCCAATTCTTTAATTGCGTAGTCGTTGACACCTCTTCTTACAACTGTATTTTGTTGCATTTTAAATTTATCCAGTACAGATGTCAGTATCGGTAAGTCATGGATATGGTCTGCGTTTGGAGTATATGAACCATAATAAGGCAATCCTCGTAATGGTTCGTTCAAATACGAATACGTTTGGGTGTATTTCGTTAATATCCTCTTTTCTTCATCTGAGAGTGTTGCCCAAATTTCCTCGGTTTGTGACCTTAATCTTTTATCTGCGGTTTCCACAGTCTCTGTATTGAATATATTGAGGATTCTATCCATTTCCTTTTCGTCTATGTCAGATAAACTGGTCGCCCCCATTTTCTTACGCTGTCTTAATAACGCAGCTTTATCAAGTTCTGCACGTTTGATGTTAATCTTAGCTATGGTTTGCTGAGCAAGAGTCTTGTCATGGTTTTGAACGGCATTTTTAAGTATATCAACTAAATTAAGATATGGTTTACTCTTGGTTTTAAATTCAGTTATTGTTGTTAAAGATTTATTGATATTCTCCCATTCGATTGCGTCAATAACTTTATTCAATTGTTGGGCATATGCGGCTTCAGAAACCATCCATGTAGGATATAGTGTATGTGGTTTTAGATAGTTAGGATCAGAGACGTATTTGATTTCCTTGTTATATAACGCCTTCTTTTGTTCTAACAACGATTTGTATTTATATGTGTCAAGCGAAGTGTTTTCAATCTTTTCAATAGTTTTTTCCACAGCATCATATACTTTATGTAGTTCTGCTGATGTAAACTGCTTTTTCCACTCGTGTACATCTGGAATAAGAACCGACAACATCTGCTCGTCCTTGCGTATCTCTGCAATCTGTTTAGCGACCGTACGAGCTTCGATGTTCATCTGGCCGATGTTCCTCTTGTCGATGAATGATTGAAGAGCAGTGAGGTTAATTTCTGGGTATTCCTGCGCCACTTTGAGAACATTATTAGCCATCTTCGTAATAAGCTGATATTTTTTCGCGCGTTCAGCCCACTTTTTGCGGATTGCTTCTCGTTCCTCATCAGTCTTTATGCGGATTTTACGTTTCTTGTTGATGTAGTCCTGATTATCCTGTACCCAATATGGCATTGATGAAGCCGTTTCAACACGCTCTTTATTGTTATCCCACCAATCATAGAATTTTTGTCCTGGTCTGCGAATAATATTCACACTTTTAACTGTCGGATCTTCACCTGCAAGAATCTGTTTCTGCATTTCAACAAATTCATTTTCTTTAGCGAGTATAGGAACAACATAGCACCTGCATTGCGGATGCCAGCCTTTGAATACAAAATCTTTTGGATATTTGCCTTTCAATTCATCGCAAATGTCTTGCTCAGGATGGTTGTTGCTTGTCTTTATTTCGTATCCTACCACAAAATCCAATCTTTGCCATCTGTCCTGTTCAGCGGTTTTATAAGCCATATTAGTCTCTGTTCTGGTTAGACGCATAGCATTCTTGTAAGATGATCGATAAACGCCACGTCCTGGGTGGTATGCCTTGGCGGCTTTTGAAAGTTTATATATCGGTTTTCCGTTGGTGTCAACGCCTGTCTTGATACGTCTGAACAGTCTTTCAGGCTCCTGAAGATATTTCCTAACCTCTCTTGATACCTTAGAAGCCGAATCGCCCTGCCCCAAAGATAGTGACAAAGCAAGCTCCATTTCTGTTTTAAGGTCGCCTGTGTATTTCCATACCTTCTGCGATAGGTTCATTCCTCCATAGGCAGATTTGCGCTTAAAAAAAGCGTCAATCGCTTCTTGATTTCTGCTGAACCAGCGTGCAAAATGGTTGTCTTCGTTCAATCCCTTGCCGAAAATCGACTCTATCAAAGCATCACATGAAAGGTTGGCGTATTCCCATTCCGATAACACTCCGTTTTTGATTTCGTGGTAAACGGCAGAATAAAGACTTCTCAGTATCTCATTAGCCTTGTTAGATATTCTTTTATTGTTGGCAAAAGAAAATGTCTCTTCTGGGCTTATTTGGGCGTTAGCGGATATTTTGAGTAGTTCATTAACAGCGTAAGCGTAATGTTGTCTTACACGATCTGCATATTGCTCTGTTCTGATGAATAATCCTGATGCGTATTTGTTAAAGTCGATTTTCTTTTTGGTCATTTCAAATCTTTTTCTTGAAGTGGTTACAGCAATCTAAATTAAGGAACTTTGAGAACTGGTGAAATTGACAACGGCAGAGAAAAGGATTGCCATCAGCGCCTTTCTCGTGATAATCGTATGAATGTGCACAATCTTTACACCGATAATTGTTGTTGACGACAATTTTTTTCTTCGCCATTATTCAGCCCCTCCAAAAATGTCATCTTGATTTTGGTTAACACCGAAAAGGTCTCGCTGCTTCTGTGCTGCATCTGCGCTTTCTTTCTCAATTCGTTTTAACTCTTGTTGCTTATCCTTGATAAGCGGGTTGAGCTCAACAGCACCTTCCGTTGAAAGCATATCGGCATCTTTCGCCTTAACTATATTCTCGATAGTCTCTTTGATGTCCTCTCCAAATGGTTCTTGGAACTCATGTCCTACAACAAGATTATTACATTCACCTTTCAGAGCGACATTCAGCACATTCCCAATAATTGCAACGAGAAGATTGGCAGTACGATCGAGAAGCTCATCGTGAGTCTCCTTATGCTTTGATGCTTTAATGTCTGCAAGCAGCATCATCTGCTTCAATGCCTTACCTGATACATTTGAGAGCCCTTTCATGCTCTCAAAGTCTATGTTTGGCGTAAATGTCTTGGTAAGGATATGCTTCTGTAACCACTCAATTTCCTTTTGTTTGCTTTCTGACGCATTATCCCACGTGAGATAAGAAGCGGCCTTTGAGACATCATCAAGACCTTTCACAATCATTGTCTTACCATCATCGTCTTTTTCTGGCATTTGAACTAATACGTCTGTACTTAATGCTAAGATAGGATCGGCGAAATAATCATTGGTGTCTGCTGTCTTTGAACCTATATATTCCTCGCGTGCAATTAGCCGTTCAGAGCCTTTCCACTCCTTATCTTGCTGGAACAGAATAATTGGTATCTTACCTGACGGGTTCAGTTCCTCGATAACCTCCCAACCTGTTAGCTTCCGCTTGCAACGATAAGTAACATCAGGAGTGAAGATGTCGAAATGGTATGATGTTTCCGTGCTGCTATCCTTGACGTAATAGCCCCATGCAAATGAAACAAGGTTTTCGTACATGTCCCAACGAGCGTATATCTCATCACCCTTACTCTTTGCCAATACTCGAATTTGACAATCAGGTTTGTTCTCTTTGTTCCTGAACACTCTGAATAGCATGGCAGACTGTGTTTCAGCGCCGGCGAGACGCTTACATTGACGTATTTTGCTGTCAAACCTTGTTTTCTTTATAAGATTTTGAAATTCTTTGAATGCGTTATCTGTACCCTCGCTTAGGTTGGTCCATTTTACGGGGCGACCATATATGAACACTACCGAAATCTCATTGATATACTGAGGGTAGTTGATTGGCAATTTCCAACGTTCTAATGTTCCTTTCCTTTTGCCTTTTGGGTTTATGAGAATCTTGTCTTCTCGATTCATGATGTCATGTTGTTGAGGATCGTATTCCCTCATTGCTTCCGCAACAAGATTATCACGGGAGGTGAACAATTCCTTGACTTTTGAAATATCCTTATTCTTAATAAGTTCTTCAAACTCTTGATTTCTTCCTACTACCGAGTTTAAGTAGTTCGTAAACATTCTGATAAGTCCCATAGTTTATAAATTAAGTTAATGATTAACGTGCGAACATGGCACCGACGTTGTCTGGTATTACTATATCTTCGTCCATAAAGTAGTTGACGGCATACCCTAACAAGTCCACATACTCGTCGTGCACTTTAGTTGGGAAACCGCAAACCTCGTCTATAAATTCTTCATTCCATTCGCCATCTACAAGATATACACGTCCACACTCTACTTTCGGAGCGATAGCGTGAAGTCTTACGTCTTTACCGTCTGTTGGGGTAGGTGTGTACGTGACATTGAGTGATGTGCTTTCTTCTAATTGTTGACAAACACTTTTGCCGTTTGCTTTAGGTTCTATTCTTAGTGTGCTTTGATATTGGTCGTAATCATTAGCATACATGTATTCTGGCAAGAATCGTAGCAGTTCGGGAAAAGTTTTCCACACTTTATTTGCGTGTGTTATATAAATATTGTTCTTGATTTTGCAGGCTGCAATGATACCCGAAGGATCGTTGTCTGTTTTCCGATTTCTACTGTCATAAGCAGTATCAAGAAAGAAATGTATAGGCTCTTTGAAACGTAATGCCCGAAAGTCGGCAAAAGATATTCTTCTAAACCAATTTTCTTTAATTATATTTCCCCCATCTACACTCGGAGCTTGTGAATATTGTCCCGCATAGCCACGAGAACCTAAATCGGTTTTGGCTTCATCAAGCACGCTCCTCCCTAAACGATTTGGGTCAAGAAGTCCGTTTATGTAGTATTTTCTTAATTCTGCAGGTTTGACGTTTTCACAGTCTTCTGCTGGTAAGCAGATATGACGGATATTATCTCCTTTCTTCTTTAGGAGATAACCTGTTACATCTTCTTCGTGAAGACGCTGCATAATCGTTACAGTCGGCGTATTTGCCTTATTGACCTTACGAGACGATAGAGTTTTCGTATGTTCATTTGCTTGGATACGCATAGGTTCAGATTCAGCCTGCTTCGGATTAACGGGGTCATCGTTGATGATTACGTGAGCGTGAAAACCTGTAATTGTTGCTCCTGTAGATGTGGCATATCTAAATCCTAATTTAGTATTCTCATAATTCTGTTTTCCTGATTTATCTTTTCTTATGACTATGTCGGGAAACAGTCTTTTGAACTTGTCAGACTGTAAAATATCTTTGCTTTTCATAGCATGTTCTATTGATAAGCCGCCAGAATAAGAGTTTGTTATTATTCTGATTGTTGCATCCTGTGTCCATAACCAAACTGGCCACATTATGGTTACAATCGTGGATTTTGTCGTACCTGGTGGAATATTTATTATAAGATCATAAGGTTTAGGCTGTCTCGCGACTATCGAAACGGATAACTCCTGCAGTTCCCTGCATAGAAAAGGTATATGCCAATTATACGTAGGCTCTTCTTGAATTATAACGTCCCAAAATGTCTGGACGAAATAAAAGAAATCCTTAACGCATTGTTCGGCCACAACTTTTAACGCGAGTTCCTTATAATCTATAGAATACATTAGTCTTTGGTATTTAATATTTCTTCACCGATAGACAGTAAGACCCTTTTCTGTTCATCTGTCAATTTGCTTAAATCAATATCTTTATGAAATAAATCTTCACCGTCAGAGCCTGTTATCTCTTTTCTTTCGCTGTATCCTCTGTCTTTCATTTGAGTTTTGGCGTAGAAAATGAGCATCGTAGTATCGCCATCCTTCATCTTTTTGAGGATAAGGCTTTCGGCAAAATCTTTTTGAAGTTCTTTAATGTCATCAGCTCTTTCTCTAAATTCTGGATCTTCATTATAGTATCTGTAGTAAGTCATACGAGATACACCTGCAGCGCGACAAGCAGATGATATAATTCCGCTTGTGTTATGAAGTGCTTCAAGCAACGCTTCTTTGTCTTTTTCCATAATTTCGATTATTTAAAGTTATCACGACTTATATCTCCAAGTATTACTCTATATGCCCTTCTTTTGGGGTCTCCCGCCACCAAAAGTTGGTACATCTTCTGATACGTCTTGTTAGAAGTTGTGCCATTGACCCTCGCATATAGCTTTTTAGCTAATTCATATCCAGGATAGTCATTGGGATTTATAGCGGCCTTCTGCATTTCTTCTATGAACATCTTTTTATAGTTCTTGTCTTTATGGTCAAACTTTCTGTCCTGTTGCGACGAACGGAACATGTCGGTATCCCAATAGAGCATAACGAGATCTGCATTTGGCTCTCTTCTGATTATCCTTTGGTATAAATCAGGGTAGAATTCAAGAACCTTTGGCAGGCTCTTGATGGTGTCGATAGAGAAGAATTGTGATATACGCAGTTTGTTCAGAGGTACACCTACCTTGTATAGGTAGATGTAGGTTACTGGAAATACCAAATTCATACGTTTGAGATATAGCCACACATCACTATCTCTCCAATCGTAAATAGGGTAGAGGAACGTAGATTTGACCATTGAACCTATTGCGGAACGTCTTTGTATAGATTCGCTCATTCGTAATCCAACCATCTGAGGAATGTTCTTGAAAACTCGTTTGGCGAATGTCTGGTAACTCATGCCCATAACAAAATCCTTATGGTTTCTAATGGCAAACTTCGGCATCTGACGCACCCAGACGCTTTCCTTTCCTGGTTCCCAGCAAATAAAACTCTCGTCATTCTCCAGTTTATTACAGCAATTGTAATGCTTAATAGGCAGGCAAAACCAATAGAATTTAGCACCGAGCGATAAGAACCTGCTGCGCCATTCCATGGTGATTTTTTCAATGTCTGGATATATGGCTTCCTCATCGAAAAACAGCACTATAAGTCTTGAGAATGATATGCCGTATTTCTGCATTGTCCTGACAACGATATCAGACATGCAAATGCTGTCTTTACCACCGGAAAAGGACATGGTAATCGTCTTGTTTTTCAAGAACGCCTCATAAATGCGTCTTTCTGCCGCATCAACGACATTGATATTTATTTCTTTGGTTAACATAACTTACTGACATTTTCTGACCGATTGGGCTTTGCTGAACTGCTGCGAATTTCTCTGATTTATGATATCCAAAAAAGTATCCCTGTCTATTTTAGAAAGACGAAAAATCTCTTCCCTGCTCATTCCTATCTTCTTGCTGATTTCATCTACAGAAAGTCCCTCGTTCAATAGTTTCTGAACAATCTTTTCCATTGGTTCGAGCAAGTGAGTGCCACGAGCCCTATTGAATGTGATTGTTCCCGCCATATCATCGCTTGCGTTCTCGTGGTTTACTATAACAACTGGGATTTTATTCCCAAGCATAGTCTTTAGCGGTTCTCTGCCACTGACGCACCAACGGTGAAATCCGTCTATGATAGTGTAGTCAGGTCTGATTACGATTGGAAAACAGAATCCGTTGTTTAGTATGCTTTCCATCAGGAGCTGCAGGTTCTTTTCAAGCACCTTGTTTGGGTTGTAATCGTTAGGCTTTACCAAATCACGATCTACGAACTGTAGATTCTTCAAAGGTGCAAACAAGTCTTTATCTTTTTTGCTCATAACTAAATGTGTTTAATATTAGAGAACTATTTCCTTACCGCAATGGGGACAAATCATAATGCGCGCCATCTGCATGCCATCTTCAAAGTCATTTCTTTCCTCATCCTGCTCATCCTGTCTTTCTTGAGGTATATCCTTAATCTGGTTCTCGTTTGATTTATGCTCTATTGGTTTAGAGAAATCAACACCCATATTATCCTTTACATTCTCGTTTATGATAGTGTCAAGGTATTCAGTGCTGAAACCGATTATGTCAGTGTCGCCAATCTCTTTGATGATTTCCTCAATTTTATTGAAATTGACATAACTCATCGATTGAATCTTGTTGTCCTCGAGAATGATTTTGAGTTTCTGTTTTTCGGTTAGACCTTTGAGAATTTTAACCTCGCCCTCAGTACATCCCAGGCGTTCTAAAGCGAGTTTCTTTCCGTGACCGCAAAGGATTCTCATATTTTCATCCACGAGGATAGGGTAGTACTGACCGTAGCATTCAATACTATCTGATAATGCCTCTATTTGCTCAGTTGGGTGAATATTAGGATTATTTTCGTAAGGAATGAGCTTCGCAAGCTCAACAACCTTAGTTTCGTGGGTGATTGCCATGTTTAGATATTTTGATTGTTAATGAATTCTTGTGCCGACGCTATATATGGTGCAGCGTCATACACCATTTGAGGATCGATATCCCATAACTCGCGCCATCCTTCCTGGTGAGATTTTATCCATTGTCTTGCAGGCCATACTCCAGTGCCGACAATCCAACCGTTTTTCCAGCTGTAAAGCGGTGGAATCTGTCTGTTCAGGAAGTAGTGTATTACTGCCAGCACTTCTTCATGTTTCCAATGTGCGATAGGGGAATATCTTGTTACGCCTGTGCATTGGTATAAATGTTCTGTTCTTTCCCGCCTGTATAATTGCCGTCCTGCCATCTGCGGCCAAGAATGATGATGTCAAGATGCTGCTCCTTGAAATAAATCGCCTGTCCTCGGTGCTGGATATTATGGAACCATTGCGCTGCATACTTCGAGTTTTGCGGAAAAAGCATTTCAGGGTGTTCTGATACCCATTTAATATCAAGCTTGTTGTTGTCAATGATAGCAAGTCCTTTAGGTGCGTGAGACTTGCACCATTCAATGAAGCCAGGATATTCTATTTTTGAAGCGGTGCAGAGAACGCTCTTGTTTATTCCTGCACGTTCGCACACTACTTGAAGCGCAAGACTGTCCTTTCCTCCGCTCCATGCGTATGCTACATTCTTTCCGGCGGTCTTCTGTTTGATGTCATTAACGGCAGAAGCAACTAATCTCTCTGCTTCTTCGAAAGAGATTAGTTGCTCGATATTGTTCCAGACTTTTACAAAGTCCTCGTTTCTTGACATCTGCTTTCTGCCTAATGCTTTCATGTCAGTTGAATTGTAGTGCGCAACTTAACTGCAAGCATTCGGTACCGCCATCATATTTCAGCTGCAGCCAATTGTAATCCGTTACCTTAAATCTGAGATTAGCGATTAGTCCAGGATTTTTCCTGCAGGAATATCCTATATTTCCAATAAGCCATTTACAGCCGTACCCTGCAAGGAATTGTAGCCTGTCAGTATCGCATAGATTCTTGCCATTATACAGATTTTCCCAAGTTGCGTCAATCATAAAACCGTAAGGCAGTTTATAGGTAGATGATAATGTATGTCTGTACTCATTCGCTCGTGTGTCATAGATAGATCGAGACAATATATAAAACTTCTGCTTCACATTGAAGTTGAGCCACACCTGAGGAATGAACGTTTCCGAATTGATGTTATACTGCAACACTGGCGTTACAGACAGCAACTCGCAAATATCCTGCTTATAGCCGATGAATGGAGCGACTGCTGTAGCATCGCCATCGTGAAGCGATGTCGTAATTGGCACCCATACACGGTAACGTGTAGGTTGAGTGATTCCGTCATAGACCTGAGCATTTGCGCATAACGCAAAAATTGTCATTGTGAGGAACATTAAAGCTTTTAGTTTTCTTTTCATTTTAATGAATTTTAAAGGTTAATAATCTTTTTTTGTTATTGATATGATGCCCGATAATCCTATAGTGAGTAATGAGCCGGCTACAATCAGAGGTACCCAACCGTTAAGGTTGCCGATGGCAAATATTGGAAGACCAATACATAAGCTTGCTACAATGCCATAATACAATCCGCTTTCGCTCATCTTATATCCTTTAATAGCGAAAATTGTAGGAAGCATTACAGAACTGCGTAATGTGCCGTAGAATAGAAATAGATATGTTATTTGTATGCCTGGAATGTTTGCCACACCGATAGCAAGGATAGCGACAATCACCATTGCGATACGTGCTATATTCACCGAACTAAGTATTCGTCTTCCAATTTTGATTGCGCCAATACTTTTGGGACCGTACATTTCCGATATACGCATCACGATGTCGTGTCCGGCTACTGATGATACAGCGCAAAGAATACTATCGACAGTAGATATGAGACCGCAAAGGATAAGAATGAAAAATAAGTATAAAAACCATTTTGGCGCAAATGCTATTACAGCCCCTACATTGACGAGTTGTGTGTCGGATATATCTAAACCAGTACCTGCGGCAAAAAAGCCAAAGCAGGACAAAGAAATGGGTACTACAGCAAAAATCAGAGAAGCCGTTATCATGGTTCGTTTGATCTGTTTTCGCTCAACACAGAAAGTCCTCTGCCAAAACATCTGATCTCCGAATGTTCCTGACAGAAGACCTATAGTTGTAGGGATACCGAATGAAAGCATTACAGAAATGCCATTGTCATCGAATAAGTTTCTGAAATCTCCGCTGATGCCACCAAGACCATTGACTAACGAGTCGAAACCTGCGTTATAGGTCAGTATCGGCAGACCGAGAATCAAAACTATAAGTATTAGTCCCATCTTAACCATATCTGTGACAATATTCCCTCTTATGCCTTTGGTCATGGAGTAAAGTAGAGGTATTAAAGCAAATATCACAGTCACCCAAAAGAATGGCAAACCAGTAACCTTATGAAAAATTGTTGCTCCTGCAAGCAGCTGGACCGCAAGTGAGCAAATCTGTAATCCGAAACTTTCTATCAGGAACATATTGTGCGCTCTGTCGCTATATTGTTCTCTTATATAGTCAGAGAACGTCCATCCATTAGGACGGAGCGTTCTCATTTTATCTGCAAAAAAGGCAAACAGCACAAATGTTAGTACATTCGGAACAACGAACCAAAATACACCCGCTAATCCTTGTGTGTATGCCTTTTCTGCTGCTGTGAACATTGACGGAGCCCATACCCATGTTGCAGCCATAGAAAATGCTGTTAGTAACCATGGTGCAGAATGATCTGCGACCAAAAACTCTTCCTTTGTCTGTTTTTTGCCCTTGATAAATAGCAATGCAATAGTCATAATCATAAAGAATATTATGATTAGCATCAGACCTTCACCCTGTGTTAATACATTCATTTTTCTGAGATTTTTAAATATTGTAACATTTGTAACATTTTGAACTTTGCAAATTTAATCAAAAGTGCTTATCAAGCACACTTTTGATTATAAAAAAATGATTACTGTTGCTGCATATTACGATTATCCAACAAAACTACGTTTTCTGCATTGATTTCCATAATGTTGCGCTTGATACCGTTATTGTCAACATAACTGCGAGTTCTCATCTTACCCTCAATGAAAATCCTTGACCCTTTCTTTGTGTATCTGCTGATGACATCTGCTAACTTGCCGAAACAGACTATATTATGCCATTCTGTCTTGCCTTGTACATAAATTCCGTCTTGCGACGTATATCCTCTTTCAGTCGTTGCTACAGTGAAGTTAGCTACTTTTGTCTGATTATTGTTTATTAAAGATATTTTAGGATCATTACCAAGATTGCCTATTACCTGTGCTTTATTTAACATGACTTATAGATTTTAATGTTTATTATTTTTTTGTTTTTTTGACTTCTTTTATAAATAGATAAGTATTTATATTAATACATACATACCCCATATTAAAGTATATTCTATCGCTGATATCTGAAATCGGTGAAATGAATAATTATGCCTTGAAATAATGTCTTCTTCATTCCCTGTCCGAAAAACCAATCGGTAAAATCTTCCCATCTTAGACCATCATTCTCTGCTATTTTCCTTACATCAAGATATTGCCTGCCGTTGATGATGGCTTTGATTTCTTTGGTATCTGGGTTATACTCCATGGTTATGCGTTCATACCCCACCTTGCTAAGACGCTTTATTTCCTCTTGTCTGCTTCTATACGGCTTATCCTGCCATTGTCTTATTGATAAGACATAACCTCCATTGTTAATTTTATTGATGTCGTGGCTCCACATGTCGTAATTGCTTCTGATGGTATGAATCTTTCTGCCTTCTTCCAAATGTTTACGAAAATTCGTATTTTTTCCAGAGGAAATATGTTTGGCAAAGAACTTCTTAGCAAGTGTTATCACTACTGTTTTTTCTTTCTCTTGTGTTGTCATAAATCAGTTATTTTAAAATTGTTATATCTTGAGGTGCTCGTCTGTTTCCTCCGAGATAGAATGCCGCATCGTTAAATTCCTTGCTGTTCATCAATTTATCTATCTGTTGTTGTGTCATTTCTTTGCGTTTTTGATTATTATCTTTTTTAGAACACCACTACCATTGAAGGGAATGGTGCTGCGTTTTTACTTTGTCCGAACTTTAATCTTCCTTTCACAAACCTAATCTCTTTAGCTTTATGATAGATATAATCATGGAAATAAGCCGTGTCTGTACGGGCCGGAATAAGCATCACAACTGTTGTATCGTTTTTTTTGCTTTCCTCATAAGCCTTCTTGACCCATTTACCAATTTCCTTTCCGTATGGAGGGTTACAGAAGACGCTGTTACCCCCCCCCCAATTTTGAGTTAAGCCATTCATTTCCTTTGTGAAAAACATTTCACACTTCGCATTTTCTGGAGTAGCGCACGGATCTAATGTAAATTGAAACTCTTTGTCGAGTTCATCATAAAACGACTGTGGCGTTTCCCATAAGTCCGTTTTTGAAGAAAACATTATATCAGTATTCATAATGTATCTCAATATCTAAATTCTGTGAAATGAATTATTGCAAAAGGTTGACTATGGTCATAATTTTTAAACCAATCATGCCAATCAAGAAAAGGAAGTCCGTCGTATTCTGCAAGGAATCCTGATGACAATGCCGTGTTAAAACCATTACCCTCTCTGTCTAAAGATGCAACTAACAGTTCTGGGTTAAACATATTAGGATTTATAAATACCTTTTGGATTCCTACGCCATTATCAGCTGTTAAACGACATATCTCTTCCTGTTTGGAAGCATAAGGTTTACCCGACCATTGTCTTATTGAAATACAGGCTTCGCCGTCCTGTATTTCCTTAATACGCTTTGCCCAAAGAGGATAATTTGCCCTTATTGTATGTTTTTTCACGCCTGTTTCAAATAAGGTACGAAAATTCGTAGGCTCTCCTGCACGTCTGTGTGTCTTAGGGAATGTCTTTGAGAGTGTTATCACATACGTTTTCATACTTAACAAATTTTCATCATGCTACTTTTTTAACTTCAATTATTTTCTTTATCAACGCTTCACACCATACTCGTGCAATGGTAACTTCTACAGCGTTGCCGATATACTTCTTCTGCTCTGCCTGAGTTCCGACAAGAACATAGTCTTCAGGAAAGCCCATTATTTTTTTAAGTTCAATAATCTTCAGCATTCTCATCTTTATGTCTATGATTCTATACATAGCCATAAACTCCTTTATCTTTGCCGTCATTGGACTATCAGTAGAATACACTTCGATAGCAGCTTCCCCACTTTCCGTAGCAACCAAATAAGGAGGCATTTTATCCATTCTTGCTATAAGAGTGAAGCAAGGTTTTTCAATTGAACCACCTTTAGACTTGTACTGAGGATTCATCAGATAATGTCGCTGAACAGTGACAAGATTGAATTTGGGTGTGGTAGTTACAGTATTGGCAGGTGATTCTATATCGCTTGGAGTCCCGTTGCCGTATTGCATATCCATAAAATATTCCGGTTGGATTAGCGAAAGACGGTCCTTTGTAGTCAATGTTGGAGAGGGATTGTCGCAAGAATGGTTATGACCATTGCCGTAATACGCAGATACGAACGCATGATGATCTATAGTTGTGATTGTTCCTGCAGGACCTTCTATAGAATGGTTCTTGCTGTCTGGATGTCCTGAATACTGCTTTGACAGGAATGTCACTTTCGCCATTCCCAATCTGTTCTGTGTCGCCACAACAGGTGATGGTTCGTCAATGCTCGGTGCTTGGTACTTGCCATTCTTATTCATAGAATTCCATTTGACAAGAAATGCGTCCTTACCGCCTGCCACAAACTTTATCAGACCTGCATAGATACGTTCCAATGTTGCTTCCACCAAAGGTTTCTTGCGTCCGAAGATTGATTCGCCCTCGTCTTCAAGATCCAGACATTCCTTTACCGGTTTCCATTTTTCCAAAGAACCGAAAATGGTGTCTGAACCAGTCTTGCAATGCGTAGCTTCCGGGAATACGATAGGAAGTCCGTGTATGGCGAATATTCCGAAGAAACGCGTCCGTGAAGTATAAGCGCCGTAATTAGCGGCGTTAAGAATACGAAAATCATAATCATATCCGTAACTCTTAACCTTGTTAACCCAACGCATGTAACATCTCCCCTTATCTCTGCTAATAGGCTTTCCTTTATCATCCACATCACCCCATGACATAAATTCCTCTACATTTTCAATTTGAATATAGTGTGGATTTATAGCTTCAATATATCTGAACAGATGTTCGGCAAGAGTCCTGCTGTCAGCATCACGAGGTTGTCCGCCTTTCGCCTTGCTGAAATTGGTACATTCCAACGAAGCCCACAGCACTATGACAGCATTCGGATTCTGTTCCTTGCATTTCTCGATGTGTGCAACCAACGGAGACAATTCCAATGTGCGTATGTCTTCTGTGAAGTGCAGCGCATCAGGATGATTAGCAGCGTGAGATGCAATGGCGTTTTTGTCGTGGTTCACGCAAGCAATAACCTTTGCGCATTGCTCACCGTTGAATCTCGCTGAGTTGACACCTGTAGAAGTACCGCCAGCACCGCAGAATAAATCTATGTATAGTAAATTCATGTTCTTTTTAATTTTTAGAGGAAATTTTCCGATTATTTCCGCTGATTTCTCTTAAAATGGTAAAGCGTCTTCAATTCTAAGATCACAAGGATTTGCCTCTTTTATCTTGATACAGTCGTACTCAAATGACGTTACCGTTGCCAAGAGATATGTTTTCTTTTTGTGGGTTTCAGCCAATCTTCTTGCTTCCTTAATCGCACTTTCTTTTTCTGCATGTTTGTATGCCGGTGTGTTGCCACCTTCCATGAACACCATGTAAAATCCTTTTTCTGTTTCCATATTCTTTTCCTTTCTTAATTATTGTTGGTTAGTGTTTTTAGATATGCTTTTTTGTCTTTTCGACTTTTTACAAAGTTCTTTGACTTCTTTAAGTGTCATGTTTTTCTTTACACATTCAATGATTTTATCCCTGCCTAATTTCTTATAGTATGGTATCCATTCTTCCAATACAAGGTCGGCGGGTTCGCCTGGTGGAATAGCCATGTTGCCATCGCCGACATAGTAAGGACTATAGGGGTCGCTTAACTCGAATATCGTCGCACCTTGCTTGTTAACAATCTTGTAACTTTTACCACCGATTGTGAGACCACCACAATAACGGGCAACGGAAAATTGAGAGTTTGCCCAGTACTCTTCTGTCATTATTACTGCGTTCATGTTACATCTCCTTTGTTGTTTTTACATAATTTTTACATTGTTTTGATTCTTTTATGTATTTCGGTTCTACCCACAATAACACCATATCAGGTGGGTTAGGAAGGTATCTTTTGCAACTCTGGCGTATCTCACATGTCACGCCACTGCAATAGCTATAATCTCTGTTCATATCAAAATAATCCTAGTTGTTTTGGATTAAAATATTCTTCTATCATATCATCTACTCGTTTTTCCAAAGCCTTGCTTTTTCTTAAAGAGTCATGACTTCTCGTGCGGAAATATTCTTTCTGTGCTTCTCGCATAAGTTTCACGGCTGTGACAATTTGCCTTTCCTCCATTCTTACCTCCTATAACTTCCGTCGTTAAACACTATCTTTTCAATCATCTCTCTAAATCTGTCAGTTATTCTCTCGCCATACTTGTCTTTGAATTCTTCGGGTGTGAGATTTGTTGTAATGAATGTCGTTAGCTGTTTGTCATATCGGTATTCTATGAGGTCAATAACCGGATTACATACATTGCCGTAGTCAAGGACCTCCTTGGGTTCTACACCCATATCGTCAATGCCGAGATATGGTTTGTTTTTAAGATTTTCCATTTCGTGAAAATCCTTACTCTTGGCGATGATTTCCTTAACATGAATGATATTGATACTAATCTTATTCTCATACTCATTCCATCTGTCAACATATTCACCCGACATCGTCTTTTCTTTTTCTAATATTTTCACGTTGAATGCACCTGCTTTAGATAGCATGGCAGTGGCTGACTGTATGGCGTACATAAGTGTTGTCTTTCCGTTCCCGCATGTTCCGCAGAGCATTAGACCAAATTTCTTAGGATTAACAAGATGTTTGGCGACTTTAGAGATATTGTCATTAGTTTTGTGGTCATCGATGAACGACATATTACGATTCTCGACTTGCACTTTATATGCGGTCATCAATAAATCCTCTGCTTGTTTCTGACTTAGTGGCCATTTAAAACGAGTCTTCGAAGTCTTTTGCTGAAGTAGCTGTGACTTCACTGCCTCGACGTTGATCATATTTGTTTCGTTGATTTCCATTTCTGTTTTGATTTTTTTGATTTTGCTTGTCTAATTGGATTCGGAGCCAATCGCAGAAGTGACGTTTCATATCACCCATGTTGTTGTGTTTGTTCTCTCGACATTGCACATCGAGAGCGAAAATGTCAAGCCATTTGATTACTTCTTGGGTGTTGCTGAAATTGTAGCGCATCGCCATAGCCTCAAGCCATATTTGTTGCGATTTTAAATTTTCAAT
Organism: Lentimicrobiaceae bacterium; assembly: GCA_015061315.1. Lineage (GTDB taxonomy): Bacteria > Bacteroidota > Bacteroidia > Bacteroidales > F082 > Limimorpha. The sequence continues at coordinate 96,795 of SUWV01000004.1, read as the reverse complement.
TTTTAAATCATCTTCTTCGCGCGCACGCGCATTAATGTTGTTATTAATTAATTCTTTATTTTCTTTAAATGGGTCAACTATGGGGTAAACTTGGGGGTCAAGTGAGCCGTCAAAATCATTTTCTTGTTTTACTCCCAAACTGTTTGATTCATAATTTTTTATATCATTATTTTGCTTGTCAACTTGGGGGTAAAGTGTTTGCGTGTTTAGGGGGTAAACTTTACCCCCTAATGTTTCATTTTTACCCTGATACTTGTTATAATTGCATATAGTCAGGATGGGAGTTTGCCTGTAGATGACTTCTCTTGTAATCATTCCGTCTGATTCAAGTCTTTTTAGAAAATTAATAATGGTCGGTTTGCTTTTACCCCATTTCTTCATCAATGTAGGCACTGAAATTATACATTGACCTCGTTGTAAGATAAATAAATGGGAGTCGTGTATGACCTGTTTGTCATACCACGATGCCATAAGCAATAGTTGTATCCACCATCCAAGATATTCTGGATTTTCGTTCAACCAATGCTTTTCGAGACTTCTGTATAATCTTATCCAACCATCTTCTGGCATAGCTGCTATTACTCTTTAGGAATGAAACAGAAATCAGCATATATATCAATGAACTGTTTTCCTGCATATTCTGCAAGCTCTGCAGTTTTGAAGGCAAGACGAGACCCGAAGTTCGCGATCACGTACGCAGAATCGTTAAACGCATTCGCATACGAAACGCCGCCATACGCATACGCATTGCTGCTCGAGCGAGCGACCACACGAGCCTTTATTTCATCGTCCATCTTCTCAATCTCTTCCTTGGTATAAAGTCTAAAGTAAGGATACCATCTGCGCTCATCTTCGACGAATTGCGGTTTCCAGCCTTCATTAAGTGCTTCAGTAATGATTCGGAGTTTTAGAAAAGCTGTCAAATCATTGTTCTCGGTAATTACATTGTGCCAATCGTCGTATAATGATTCTGCGTATTTATCACCATCAGCACTGCGTAGTTCTAATTCATTCAGGGCTTCTTCAAATGTCTTTATTCTTTCTCTGACATCTGTGGGTTTGAATATTTCTTTTCCGAATAATTGTTCCAATAGATTTTTTTCTTCATAATTTGCGTTCTTGTAAGCATTAAGAACATTTTCTTTTTTTAATTGAATACTCATTGTATATTTTATTTAGTCGTTTTACATTGATTTTAGACAATCTGACGGCATTGTTGAGTTTCGTATTGTTCCGCACCGCCTCATCATTTAGATTGTCGAGAATGAGCGGTAAATGCCGTATCATTGACACTAATATGTCATTTGGTATTTTAATCATCAGTATGGCTCTTTAGAAAGTTCAATTGTCATTCCTGCATCAGCAGCATATACTGGCTTACCCGTTAACTCTCGGATTTCTCGGACGAAGCGTTTTTCGTCCGAATTACCATCTGATAGGTGTATCAGTACGATGTTATCCACCTGAGATAAATCGTTCTCGGCAAGAATAGCTTTAGTCTGGCTGATTTCCATGTGAGAGTTGAGGAGTCTCGGTCTCATCGATATGGGCATAAGACCTGCTTCAATTCTTTTCTCGACGATGTCATCTGCATAGTTGGCTTCAATCATTATATGGTTAAGACCAGGAATAGAATAGTCAAGCGTAACCGTATCGGTAATGAACAGCAGTTTGCCCATATCCTGATGGGTGATTATATAGCCGACGCATGGAACATCATGGGTTACGAGAAACGCCAAAATTTTAAAGTTGCCTATCTTGTAACCTTTATTAGGTACAATGGGTAATGTGAATGCCTTACCCAACAGATCGTGAGACCTGAAGACTTCCTCAAGTGCAAGAACACGTATGCCGGAAGCAACCATTTCGGCAACATAACCAGAATGGTCATTATGTTCATGGGTAATGACAGCGCCAACGACCTTTCTAATTTGCCATTTGAGAGCCTTTTTCACGTTTGCCATTCGTACCCCTGCTTCAATGATTAGGGCTTCTGATTCGGTCTCTAAAATGTAGCAGTTGCCTAATGAATTGCTTCCAAGCACATGTAGTTTCATATTGCTAAATTTGATAATTAATAACCAGGACCATCGTCTTCTTCGTTGGTTTGTACGGTAGGGGATGGGCGAACAGATGTTGTTGCAACTGCGTCGCTGTTGGTGACATCCTCATACTCATCAGTAGGAATATCAAGAGTTTTCTTATTCTTGATAATTTCCTCTCTCTGACGTTCTGCGATATCAACATCCATTTCATCTTTCTTATCAGCATATAACCATGCGTCATCAGATGAGTTTATAATCATCTTGCATGCACGACCTATCACAGTCTTCTTCGCCATTTCGTCAGGAAAGTTCTTGTGCGCCGGCGATTGGCCTTTTGTTGCACCTTGATTCCACGCTGCACGTATCTGTTGCATTGACATCAGTGCTATTTGGGAAGTGCCGTCAGCTAATTTGATTAAAGCATAAGCGGCTTTAATCTTGCTGTTATCAATGTTCTCAATCTTTTGATCATGCTTAATGATTTTGATTTGTGCGGTTTCAGGAAGTATTTCGTATATGAATTCATCACCTTCGTAGATGACATTGGCGACTGGTTCCTTCGTGATGCCGCCTGTACGTTTGGCTAATGCGACTGTGCCAAAGTAACTGCGTTGGAACTCTAATTTATTGCCATAAACTATGAAATAACCTTGATTCTTACTCACAGCGAGACCCTGGAGAACCATATCCAATAAAGCATTGGCGATACTGTCTTTCGTGCAAACGTCTAAAGCAGGGTTATTATTTCTGTCTTTGGTAGATTGGAGTATCAGCCATGCGCTTTTAAGATGATTTTCCACTGAATAATTGCTTGGAAGTGTCAAACTTCCATCGTTCTGATAACTTGATACTTTTGCAAGTACATTTTCAGCGATATTCTCATATCGAACGACATTATTTTGTTGCGGTTGCGGTTGCGACTGTGGTTGTGGTTGTGGTTGCGACTGTGGCCTCTGTGTTTGATACTGATTGTTCATAACTATTCTATTTTTAAAGTTTTACAATTTTTATCAACTATAAGATTTATTATCTGTGATGGATTGCTGCACAATTCGGAAATGCTTTCTCTATTGTCGATGAATACTGGAGCCTTAATGCCGTAGATAGAACTGATGGTGTTGATAATATCCAAACCAGCATTGCACTTCATTGCTCTGTTAAGGTCTGAGTACGGTACTCCGTCAACCATAGCTTCGCAAGTCTCGATCTCTCCACCGTTGATCTGCTGCTCGAACATCTTAAATTTCACAAGACTAAACAATTCATTAATTTTAGATTCGACCATTTCCATCTTTGTCTTGCTGTATTGGAACAGATTGTATTCTATGCCTTCGAGTTCAGCATATTGCGCTTGACTTTCATTGAGTTCCTTTTCAAGCTCGGCAATACGTCTGTTATTATCATCAATGATTCTTCTATCCTCGAGGAAGATCATGTTGTTCTTGATAAGTTCCTGCTCATCTTTTAACTTTTCAAGCAAATCGTTTGTGTCAGGAGCTTCTATGCCACCGTCAAGTTTACTTTGCAAGTCTGATTCTTGTTTTCTCAGCTGTGTAAGTTCTGCATCTGATTCTATGAATGGCTGGATGTAAGGCTCACCAGGTATTTCGTTATATAATTTGCTTGCTTTAATCTGCTCGATTTGTTCATTATACTTGAAGATAGCGTTATTCACGTCATTGATTTCTTTCTGTTTGCTCTCAATGGCGGTCTTGATTTCTTGCCCTTTCGCCTTATTGTTCTCTTTCCTTGCTGCTATATCGGCGTTGAAATCCGCAAGCATCTGTTCCTTTTTCGCTTCTATGTCTTCCGCTTCAAATGGACGGTGACATACTGGACAGCAAAATTCATCTTCATTGAATTCAAGCTTCTCCGCTTTAATTTTTGACCATTCCTCCAATAGAGATTCTCTTTTCTTTTGCAGGCCTTCAAGTTCGATGGTAAGTCTTGGAAGTTTAATATCCTGCAGGTTGCGTTCATTTTCAAGCTGACTTACTCGAACCAGGCAGTTCTCATACTCTCTGACCTTACTGTTATAGTCACTCAATAGAGATTCTTTAAGTTCAAATTCTCTTTTTGTAATTTTACTTCTTGTCTGAGCCAGCTGTTTTGCAATTTCCTGATGTTGTTTGTTCGCCTCGTTGTAAGACATGGTGCGATCCTTTATCTGTTCTTGAAGCTCCGTGATTCTGTCTTCCGACTTCTTGATGTCTCTTTCAAGAATTGCCCAATCCAGTACTTCTGGCATATTGCGTTTACGCTCGTCAATACGTGCTGGTATCCCGTCAATGCCTTCCTTGATTTTTTTCTTTTTGGCTGCAACTTCTCTCTTGAGTTCGTCGATGGTCTTTCCCGAAAGCATCTTGACGATACCTGCGAAATCAGGATTATAACCGATTAACATTTCATCGCTTACGTTACCGCCGATAAGGTTCAGCAACATATTGCGTTGGAATTCTTTCTTCTGAGAAACGAAGTATTGAGGCGATGTGATAAGTTTGAACACCTGTTCATCACAGATATCTGCGATTTTTTTTGTGTACTCTCCAATGCTGCAAGGAACATCGTTGTAGAAGCATTCAACGCTGTGACCGCTGAACTTTTCTTCTGCAGAACCTCTGGTTCTTTTCCAGACTTCCGAATAACATTTCTTGAGGTTGATTTCCTCTCCGTTAACCTCAATACAAGCTGTTACTTCATGAGGAATTCGCTCTATCGCGCGGTTATCCTTGTCGAGGGTCTTAATGTTGAACTCTTTCCTGTCGGTACTGTCCTTTCCGAACAATACCCACGTGAAAGCGTCAAAAAGTGTTGTCTTGCCAGTGCCGTTCGCACCGAATACGCTTGTCTCGTACTCATCGAAATCTACCGTCAGATTTCTGATTCCCTTGAAATTAAGAAGGGAAAGTCTTTTGATTACTATCGATTTCATTGCGATAATTATTTGTTAAACAATAGGTTTATTTAAGTTTGCGGGTGTAAGGGGAGTCGAACCCCTAAGCGCGTTAAAAAATTGATAATCAAAAACAACAAAATTCAAAAACACGTCATAACAAATTTAACATCAATGGTTGAGAGCCTTTCTTGAGCATGCGCTAACCGTTACACCCATATCTTTATGATTCAATTTTTTTCTTGTATCTTTTTCTCGGTTTCGTAGCGCAGTAGGTGGTCGCCATAGAGGTAATTTCGTCTTCGCTGAATTTCTTGTATTTTCTTGCATATTTTTCCAAGTCCTCAATTAGATAATAGCTTGTGCAATTCTTACCATCGCCAGACTTACAGACTGGAATCTTGCCTGCACTGACCAAATTGTACAGATGGCTCGATGATATGCCTAACCATGCAGCGGCTTCCTTATGATCTAATCTGTCTCTTATTGGTAAATTGCCTCTGTCTAATTTTTCTTTCATTCCGATGATAATCTGCTCCATCTTATCAAGCCTGCTCATTATCTCTATATATTCATTCTCAGCCATAATACTTATTGTTTGTTATCTTGTTGAAAATAGAATGCCTCTGACATGTATCCGCCTACTGCGAACATTACAACCCCCGTAAGACGAAGTATAATTTCATAATTGCTTCCGTCTGCTGTTCCGATGGCGAGAAACATTCCTAATATTGTCAGCACCAATCCGATATTTTTTTTGAATCTTTTCATGTTATACCTCCTGTTGATTGTTGTCGTTATTGTTGATTGTTTCGTTATTATTGTTAGCCTTGTCTCCGCCTCTCACGCCCGCTATCCTGTACACAAGAAAGCCGCTGTCGAAGAAGCTGTCCGACAGATCCAGAACCTCAGGATCATCCCAGATGTCATACATCACCGAAAACCACTCCGTCATGTCCTGGTTGTATATCGCTATGCTCCGCTGGTTCTTCCTCTTCTTCAGGCTGAACTCCAAGCCCGCCTTCACGTTGAACACCAGAAAAACCTCTTGATTGCCGTTCCCGTCGGAAACCACACGCACACGTACCCTGTTCAGGCACTCCTCCCTCACGCGGTCGGAAACCTCCTGCGACAGCTGCACCATGTTATGTCTTGGCTTGACCTTGATGAACTTGCCCGGAACAACGGTGCCCCTCGGCGTGGCGCGCCTGAAATCATACCATGTTACGCCTCCTATCGTCGTCGTGACTACATTATCGTTGCGATTCATCTTGCACCTCCCTATCTCGTTCTCGTTACTTTGACAACCCTGTTCTCCCTGTCAGTCTCGCACTTGAAGAACCTGTCCATATCCACACCGTATATCGAACATTTGCTCCTCATCGACGAAGCGGAATGCTCTTTCGTAATGGGAAACACCTTGGCTTCGCCAAGCTCCATCTCCTCCAATTCCTCTTTATAAGTCTTTCTTGCCATAACCCTGATTTTTAAACTGTTAATTATAAATTGTTAATTGTAATCCCTTAATTGTAGATTTCCCCTTGCGGGGGAGCACGCCAAAAAAAACAATCATAGATTCTCTTCCTTGGAAACATTTGAAAAAACACAATTTTAAAAAAGGCGTGCTCAGAACGAAAATGGGCGCCTCACGGCGGCACTTCAGTTGGAAAACGACACTCAAAAAACACGTTTCCAATGCTCGGAGGAGGGGAGTCGAACCCCTGAGATCTGCTGTGTATTATTATGGATTTAACAGATCCCTCTCGCTGCTGGTGTAGTCTTATGCGTCACTTCGTTTCCCAGATTTTCAGAACGCTTTAAGGAGAACCTTACAGACTTGCTATTTTTCCGAAGCGACCAAGTTGGCGATTTGCAGAAGTGTCAGCAGCGACCTTCCCTCCGATACCATCCGAGGCTTTTGTTTTGAATGCGAAGTTTTGAAGAGTCTTGACGGACTTACATCATGTTCTTAATCCCCTACGATAGATAAGAACCCCAAAACATCAGCTCCGGCGGGCTCGCGAATGCGAATGCGAATTTCTCAGGACCTCATAGAACCTTTGATGACAATCACGAAGTCATCGTTGAAATAGACCACGCTATTGTTCGTTTTCCTCTCCGTCCTCCTGAATCTATGACGGGAAGAAGTTCTCACGTAAATGATCGTCTCTCGTGCCGAGCTGAAACTGCGGCTTATGCCGCTCCTTAGCGACACCACATCGAATACTGCGATTTCTTTCTTCATGGTTTTGCATAATTTCCCTTGATTTTTTAATTTTTAATTTTTAATTTTACACTGCAAAACTAATATATTTTTTCGTTACGAGCAAATATTTTAGTCAAAAAATTAAAATATTTTTTAGTTTTAATTATAAATCATTGATAATTATGAATTTAGAATTGATTAAAAAATTGAGTGAAAAATATAATGGAGGACTAAAAAAATTATCCGCCGATATAGGTATGAGTGAACAGAATCTTCACAGATGTATTAGGTATAATAAAATACAAGCGGCTGATTTAGAGAATATAGCTATGATGTTAAATGTGGATATTCGTGTTTTTTTCGATTCTAAGTTTATGGAATATGGAAATAACACTACGACTAATATCACGAAAATAAATGATAGTGGGAATAGAGAACTTGTAGAGTTATGTAAATCACTTGTAGCTAATTTTCAGCAGAGAGATGATGTTATGAATAAACTTGTATCAATGGTTAGAGGAATGGAATCTAAATAATTTTAAAATACATATAATTATGAAAAGAATGTTTTTTTTAGCATTGTTTACTTTTGTAGCCATTACAACCAATGCGCAAGATAGTTGTTATTATTATACACAATTACATTGGTGTCCAACAGCAACAAAATATGTGGCTAAAATACAGTTAAGCGAAGATTACAAAGATGTTGACATCGTGGACGAAAACGGAAATAAACTATCGTTCTACAATTCTGTTTGTTTTTTTAAAGAAAAATATTTGTTTAAGATTTAATTCATTGATTATGAATGGTAAAGAATTAAAAAAAATTTTAAAAGAAGAGGGAGTTAATTTAACTGAACTTGCAAAAATGTTGGGATTTGATAATGATCAGCGATTACATTCCGCGCTAAAAGCAGAAGATGTTAAGAGTGGTTTAATTGAAGCTATTGCCAAAGCGACAAACAAAAATGTTGGTTTTTTTTATAAAAATACTACAGGTGCAATTGCTTCTGATAATAGTGTTGCTGTATCAGGAGACGGTAATTCTGTTAATGCCATATCAGAAAGATTTATAAGTTTGCTTGAAAAGAAGGACGAGCAAATGGATAGATTGATAGGACTATTGGAAAATAATAATAAGAGAAATTAACCAAATAACAAGGATCTTATATGATAGTATTATTAATAATATTTGGAATAGTAACCCTAATCGTAAGTGTTGTAATGATTGGCGGTGAAGATAGTAATAAGAATACTGTACAGACAAAAGCACCTGCAAAAATACCAGGTAAGACAAGGGTGAGGATAGATAATTTTGAACCAAAATACAGATCTGTCATGGACGAGAATCTTTTTGTTTATTTGCAGAAACAAAGACTTAATGGTGAAGATTATGCGTATATAGATAAATCAACAATACGCGAGTTAAATGATAGGATGGTGAAAAGAAAATCTCAAGTAAATAACTACAATAAGTTAGCACATACAGCATCGAACAACAATAGAGGTATTACGTTAGAAAAGTCTGGTAAGATTAAAGATGCCATAGATGTTTATGAAAACAACATATATGGGGATTGTTATCCTGCATGTCATTCATTCGATAGACTGATGGTACTTTATCGTAAGCAGAAAGACTACGAAAATGAAATACGGGTCATAGAGAGAGCTATAGAAGTTCTTTGCCCTCGCTACCCGGATTTATTGCCCAAATACGAACAGAGACTGCAGAAGGCAACTGAACTTTTAGATAAGCAAGCGGAGAAATAGAAAAACTTCGTTTTTTTGTTAAATTTCCTTCCGCTCCTCAACTTTTTCCCGCAATAATTATTATTTTTGCAAAGTTAAAAATTAAAAATTAAAAATCATGGTTACAAGAAACGATAAGGAAATAGACAAGAAACTAAAGGAAGAACGCAAGAAACTCCTCGAACTTCTGTTGGAAAAAACAGGACTTAACTACAAGGAACTTGTAGATTATCAAGTCGGCGTTTGGGTCGCAAGCAACACCGACCTCATAACGGAACAGGAAAAGCAACAGTTCAAATACCTCGTGTTTTGAAACGGCAGAACGTAAACCACATATTCGTTGACACCAACGTTTTGATTGGCGCATGGTCGAACAAGAAGGACGACAGGTATTGCCTGCAATATCTTTTCTCGTTAAACGGAAAGGAATTATACATTTCATCACTCAGTGTGGCGCAACTCGCTTCTGTCTTTCAGAAGAAAAAGACCAACGATGAGATAAGAGATATATTGAAAGAACTTGCGCACAGATTCTCCATCCTCGACTTCACCAAAGACGACATAGCGGTTTCCCTGAAAGAAACCGGAGCTGATATTGAAGACAATATCCAGTATGTCATCAGCAAGAAAAAGAAATGCTATACTTTCGTTACAAACAACATAAAAGACTACCGTGTCTTTGGTGATATTCAGGTCCTGAAACCTAAAAACATAAGAATGATACCGAGATAGATGATATAATCCCTCCATACCCTCTCCGTACCAAGTCCGTACCAAGTCCGTACCAAGTCCACTAAAAGACTTATACATGAATAGGGCAGGAGAGACACTGAAAAGAATACGCGCATAGTGTTTATAAGGCACATTTACAGAATAAACAAAACAATCATGAGCAGAACGAGAGCATACAAGCAAGAGACATTGGATATCCAGCAGAGGTATTTCAATATAGTTCAGGAACTATTAGACGCTGATAGAATACCTGGAGGCATCGCAGGCTTATGTGAAGTCAGCAACATTGACCGTCGCCATTGGTACGTTCAGCGTAAAGACAATGGCAGAGGTTATTTTGAGGTCGCTTGGCTGATACCCTTAATAAAATATCATAAGGTATCAGCCAATTGGTTGCTTCTTGGTACTGGTAAAATATATAAGGGTTCTAAATGATATCGGGTATCTTAGAGACTGCCTCCTGTTTGCTCTTATCAAGAACCTTGGCATAAATCTGTGTTGTATTCAGCATTCTGTGACCTAACAGTTTACTCACAGTATAGATGTCGGCACCTAAATCAAGCATCATCACCGCAAACGTATGCCGTCCGCAATGGAATGTTATCTTCTTATCAATTCCAGCTCTTAAAACCCATGCTTGTATTGATTTGTTCGCGCAATCTATAGAAGGGATATAATCACAGAAAACAAAGTCTTCTGGTTTTCCTCTTTGTCCCATCAGTTCTGCCGCCTGAGGATTAATGTCGAGGTATTCCTGGCCTCCTGTTTTCTTTTGCTTGAAAATAAGCCTTGTGAATTTTCCCTGCTGGTGCACTTCACCCCATGTAAGCTTAGCAATATCGCTACGACGCAAACCTGTAAGGCATGAAAACAGAAAAGTTGTTTTAACTCCAGAATATTCGCATGGCGTATCTACGAGTTTTTTAAGTTCATCGACGGTCAGATACATTCTGTTCGCTTCTTCAGCCTTAAAATTCTCAATGCCACGACACGGGTTAGTCGGGATTATGCGCTCATCGAACGCTTGATTAAGACAAGCCTTCAACTTAGCAAAATAAGATACTCTCGAGTTCCTTGATAATTGTTGGTCTTTAACCCTTTCTCTTTTATCGCTTATCCATGCGATAGCCCGGTTCTCAAGATAATCCTTGAATCCTTGCACCCATTCCGGTGTGATTTCGGCAAATGTGATATTATTACGTTTCTCATATATGTGAAGATGATGCAGGCATGAATTCCAATTGCCCCAGTTGCCTTTACTGTTGGGATTGTTGAATCTCTTTTCACACATTGCGGAATAGTAATCGAAAAATAACGTGTTGGTCTTATACTCAGATTTAAAGCCGAATTCGCCGTTCATCAACTCAACAATACGCTTCGCTTTTATTGCTTCCGCATATTTAAGAGTGTCTGCATTCTTTTTCTTATCCTCTTTGGTCACTTCCGGAACGAGATACAATTTAAGATACTCGTATTCCCGTCGTCCATTTCTGTAGATGTCGAGGTAAAGGGAGACATTACCTGTAGGCATCTTTCTTTTTCTAAGTTGTATTGATTCTTTCATTTTTGTTGCTCAATTGTTGCTCAAATTTTTCAAGCAACAAAATAACAACAAAAAAACAAGAAAAAAAAGTAAAACATCGTAAAATAATATTTTTATTTAATTGGTAATATTATGATTAGTTACGATGTTTTATTATCTTTTAATGTGTTTACTTTCCGATGCAGAAACGTCCAAATATGTTATTAAGCACGTCGCTGCTGCTGATTTCTCCAGTGATGCTGCCTAAATGATATAAAACGTCTTTTAAATCTTGAGCGACAAATTCTGTTGATAAGCCTGAAAGAAGACCGTCTTTTACTTTATCTAATGCATTGCCTGCATTGAGCAAGGCTTCATAGTGTCGTAAATTGGTAACCAAAACATCATTTTCATCTACGCTCAAATCAGTGCTGTTGAAATAGATGTCTTCTTTTAGTTTGTCAATATCAGTACCACTTTTTGCTGATATAAATGTAAGTTTTAAGAGATTTCTAATATCGTGACAATCAGTGCCTGTTATGCTATATTTATATTCATCAAGCATAGTAGCTCCTTTGTCTTGTATATTGTTTAAAATAACACCACTTAGTTCATTATATAAATCTTGCAAATTAACGCATGACGCATTAGCATTCAAATCAATTTTGTTAAAGACAAGTATCAGCTTCTGTTCTAATAAGTTAAGTTTAGAGATTATGGTCCTTGCAGAGTTGAAATATTCAGAACTGCTTTTACTTAAATCAAGGACTCCTAAAACAATATCTGCCTCTGAAATTTTTGCAAAAGCTCTTTCAATGCCAATTCTTTCAATTATGTCTTCAGTTTCTCTAATGCCAGCAGTGTCAATGAATCTGAACGTCTTACCTTTGATATTCATCGTTTCTTCTATGGTATCGCGAGTAGTTCCTGCAATATCTGAAACAATAGCTCGTTCTTCTCCGAGTAAAGCATTTAAAATAGTGCTTTTGCCAGCGTTTGTGTCTCCAACGATAGCGACAGGAATACCTTTTTTAATAGTATTGCCAAGTCTAAAAGAATCAGTTAGTTTATTGATATGAGCAGATGCCTCGTCAACAATATTGTTGAGTTTGGTTCTGTCGGCAAATTCAACATCTTCTTCACTAAAATCAAGCTCTAATTCCATTAGCGATGTCAAATCTAAGATGTTTCTTCTCAATATTTTCAATTGATTTGAGAATCCGCCTTTTAGTTGGTTCATCGCCACCCGGTGCTCTGCTTCGTTTTTGGAAGATATTATATCGGCAACAGCCTCTGCCTGAGTAAGATCCATTTTGCCGTTAATGAAAGCTCTCATGGTATATTCGCCAGCTTCCGCCAAACGTGCTCCAGTCTGAATGAGTAATTCTAATATCTTATTCTGAATATAAATCGAACCGTGACATGATATCTCAACAGAATCTTCGCCTGTATATGAATGTGGAGCTTTAAAAAATGTAAGCATCACATCATCAATGGTTTTATTGTCAAAATCAACAATCTCGCCATAATACATCATATTGGGAATAATATCATTGACAGTTAAGTTTTTAGCTTTTTTAACAAATCGCGACAAGGCAATTTTATGACTGTCATTACCAGACATTCTAATCACAGAAATACCTGCTGTTCCAGAAGCAGTCGCAATAGCGCATATAGTATCTTTCTTTACCAAGCTCATAATGTCATCTTTTAATTATATGAAACTCAATTTCTTCTGCTTTAATTTGCTTCGCAATAATATCCTTTTTATCGTTAAGAAGATAAATCATCGGAGTTGTCATAATATCATATTGATTTATAATATCTTGACTTATTTTATTGTTTTCTTCACTTATGTCGATATGTAAAATTTCTAAATCTTTTCTTCTTTTCTTTACCATGTTTAAAACTCGCTTGTCTCTCATACATCTCTGACAATCTGGCTTGTAGAAGAACAACACTGTATATTTTGATTTGATGTCGTATAAATTTACAGTCTCATTATTTTCATTAACGTAAGAAAGGGGAGGAGCAGCTTGCCCAATCGCAATGTTTCTTAAAATTTCACCTCTTCTGATTATTTCAGTTCTGATGTCATCTGTAAGATTATCTATCTCTAAATGAGAGAAATAGTTGTCAACTAAATGTACAAATACTAATTCGTGATTAATATTTTCTGGCTTAAAAAATCTTGAATATAAATTCCACAATATATAATCTCTAACATCTTTACAATCACTAACTTTTGATATAATTAAATCAATTTTGTTACATATAAAATCAGATGTAGATTTGGAAGCGTAGTTGTTAAAATAATCGTCTAACTTATTTTTTAACAGACGTGAATTTAATATCCTGTGATCGCATAATGGCAATTCATCAAAATAATGTTCCGTAATATACTCATAATCATTATTATAGTCTTTAGGAACTTGTACTTTTTCAATAAATTTAATATATGTATTCAAAAAAGAATCTTTATCTTTTAACAACATAGATTCTTGATATTCATATAATTTAGCTTTTAAAGAGTCTATTTTGTAAATATTGTTTGGATTATATTCTATTTCACTGTTTAAAGCCTTGATATATAAATTATTATAAATTGTTTTGGCATATATATCAAAATATGAAGATGTTTCCTTACTTCCTTTTATCTCATATGAATTATAATCCATAAGTTCTTTTATATCAATTGAAAACTTCTGATCTTTTCCTATAAGTATCTCAAAAAGAGCATTTTTATGACTGTCAGCGATTATATAAATTCCTTCATCAATGTTACTGTTATTTTCAATAATTATTTTACCATTATGAAGATTAGTAGAATCTATAACAATTTGTGTTTTGTCGCTTTTATATTTCAACAAGTAATAAATGTTATCATCTTGATTTTCAATATTTATCTTAATACGCATTTGCGATTGCATAACAAACGGCATCAAGACTAATATGCAGAAGAATAATATTTTGTTAAATGTTTTCAAAATATGAAATGTTAAAAAGTGTTAAAAAGTGAACAAAGATACTCATAATATTTTTTTTCTCAAAAAATATGTTTAACTTTGCGCGACAAAACCAAAATTATAAGCCGTTATGATTAGAAAAATTATCTTGTTAATTTCTTTATTTGCTGTATATCAGCATCTTGATATTAGCAATTTGTATTCTCAAAATGAAAATATTTTTAGAGTAGCATTTTGGAATTTAGAGAATTTCTACGATCCATTCGTCGATTCAACTCGAGTATATAATGAATATACAGAGTCAGGTGGTCAAAAGTGGACGATGCAGCGATTTTATAAGAAACGAAATAATTTATATAAGGTGATTCTGTCGCTCACAGAAGGTGATCCGCTCGCTATTTTAGGATTATGTGAAATTGAAAACACTTTTGTTACTTCAATGTTGTTTTATGAAACGCCTTTAAGAAAACACAATTACAGAATCATTCATTATGAAGGTGACGATAGGAGAGGAATTGACGTTGCAATTATATATTCTATTGATAAACTTCAACTTATAAGTAGTGAGGTTGTTAAAATAAGAAATCCTGATGACAAATATTTTAAGACAAGAGATATTTTATATGCAAAGTTTTATGATAGGATTAGCGATACCTTGCATTGTTTTGTAAATCATTGGCCATCACGTTACGGCGGTGAGAAAGAGACGATACATTTACGCAATATTGCAGCCAAATGTTTGAAAAACAAAATCGATTCATTAAATCTACTTTGTAACAATAAGGCAAATATTGTAATAATGGGGGATTTTAATGACACTCCTTATGATAACAGCATATCTAATATCTTGAATGCCAAGCCATCACAAGATGCTTCAGAACATGATAAGCTTATTAATTTATTCGACGACAATAAGATATTAGGATTTGATGGTACTTTGAAGCATCTACATAAATGGCAGACTTTCGATCAGATTATAATTAGTAATAATTTATTTTATAACTGTAAATCATTACATTATGAGAATAATTCAGCAAGGATTTTTCATCCTGATTTTATTTTTGTCGATGATGAGAAATACGGAGGAAAGAAGTTATTCAGAACATATATAGGTCCCAAATATCAAGGTGGTTATAGCGATCATTTACCTGTTTATGTGGATCTTAAAAATAACTTGGATTCCTCTTGCAAATTTCGATGAAGTCACAATTTTTGCAATTTTTCTCGTCTTTAGTTTGCTCAAAAGGAATGTCTTTGTTTAACAATTCTTTTAATAAATCTAAAAACATTGATTCACAGTCTTCTAATAAATTTTCATCTAAGAAACAATTACTTTTGTTTGACAAGCTGAAAAGACCTTTACTCATCTTTCTTAAACCGAATATGCCTGGTTCTATATTGTCGGGATAGACTTCCATATTGTTTCTTTTATAAAGATATTTATAAATTAACAGTTGTAATGATTTATCGGTCAGGTCTTTAAGTTGAGAAGTGTTCTTTTTTATAATGACATCACTATCTTTTATTGCTCCAGTCTTGTAATCGATGATTCTAATTTTATTTCCAATCTGGTCTATTCTGTCGGCATGACCCAATAAATTTATTTTGATATTATATTCTGGAATGTCTATAGTAGAATGTAATTCTTTCTCTAAGCCAATAATTTTAAAAGTGTTATTATCTTTTAAGAAATTAATCTCTGATTTGATAAAATCTTTTGTAAGCTTATCTAACATTTTAGAACTCAGATAATTAAATCCACTGCTTGGCAAGCCGTTAGGAAAACCATTATCAGTTAATGCTTTATTATAAGCTTCATCATAATATTTTTCATAAACATCTTGATACATTTGTAATGTAACTTCATCATGTCCAAAATGTTTATATAAATTCTCTAAGGTAGCATGTATTATCTTACCGATATCATTGCTCTGTATCAATTCATTAGAAACATCATTACGTATTTTTTCAATATATTGCAGATAAAATTTCAGAGGGCAAGTCAAATAACAAGAGACAGATGTAGGTGATAATCCGTCTATTTTTTTTGTGGAAGTGAAAGTTAGTTTGTCAATGATTTTTTTATATATATCATCAGTCTTGATGACTTTTAACGCCTTAACTTCTTGATTGTTAGTTGTTGGTGATTTATATATTTTCTCTGTAATGTTTACATTAGGATTTTTTGCAGGCAGTTCGTGTAATATTTGTTTAATAAATCTGCTTGATTCACCTTCACCCATACCATCAGCTAAGGTGTTATAATAAATATTAACATTCTTGGCATTTTGCAACAACCTATAGAAGTGATATGCGTAAACTGCCTGTTTATTATTATACGTAGGCAATCCATAATATTGTCGCAAGTCGTATGGAATCAAACTATTAGCTACTTTTGATTGTGGCAATATTCCTTCGTTTACACTCAATATGTGTACCGTTTCAAAATCCAAGTTCCTTGTTTCTAAAAGCCCCATGATTTGTAAACCATCGCGAGAACCTTTTAGATTTATCGTCATTTGCGATGCTGATTGTCTGTAAAGTGTCTCAACATCAGACATTTGAATCATATCTTCATATTTATTAGCAAGTTTATCTATCTTGTTAATAATTCTACCTGCTATGCTTATCTGATTGTTTATGAAGTTCGTATCATCTTGATTTTTAGTTTTATTGTAGATGTCATTCAGTAATTGTTTAATTGAGGAAATACATTCCCTTACATTACACCATTTTTTAGAAATATTACAAATAAAACTATATAGATTTTGATTTTCTTTCAGAGAGTTGTAGTTATCAATTTTAATGTAATAAACTGATTTTCTTATATATTCATTTTTCCAATCGAATAATTGTTTAATATCGTCTTTGGAAAATATAATCTTAATCAGTTCAGAGTTCAACAGCTTTGCTAAAGACCAAAAATATATACCATTATTGTTATTCTTAATATTATTTTGAAATACAAACAGATGGTTCAGAAACTGGTTTAATATTGTCTTTGAGTAAGGAAATCCCATTGTAACCTGCAGTTTTCCAAACGAATCTGGAATACTATTCATAACAGGTATAAGCATAGATTCATCTGATAATACTATTACTTCTGACAATTTATCATTTTGATTCTTAGACTCTTCTGATAATTCTAATCGTAATGCGTTAGTTTGTATGACAGCACCAGAAGTTCCTATTATGTTAATATTTTTTCTCTCTTCGCAAAGATTTCTTGACAAGAAATCAGGTTTTAGATTTTTTATATTATTATTTCTCTCGAAGAAGTCTCTCGCAAAGATTCCTGCTTCTTGTTTTTTATCATTAAAATAATATTCATCTAAATCCCAAAGTAAGCATGCATTGTTGTTTTGTACCAATCGAACAATAATACTTTCTTCGGTTTTTGTCAAAGCATTAAAGCCTGCAAAAATGATTTTTTTACCGCTTAATTTAGCTTGAAGTTCTTCTTTAGATAATTCATATATATATCTTGTAATCAAGCCATAATATCCAACATTATTTTCAAATAAAACCTTTCTTAGTGCTTCATAATAATCGTTCAAAGAAGAGAAAAATTCGATATATTTTTTATCAACATCATAGTTTTCATCGGGAGACCAAAGTCCAGCTTCTTTTGCATCTTTGGTGTTTTGGAACAACTGTTTAGCATTGATCGCATATTGATCGATTTCGTCAAAATCTTTTAACATTTGTGCAGCCAATCCATATACATCATTGGATATTATATTAGCATTCTTATTAATTATTTTTATCAATTCAAATATAATATCGATGTTATCAATAAGTTGTAATCCGCTCCATGACGACATCGCTTCTTGTATTGATAAGATTTGAGGCAACCAAATGTTATTCTGATACTTACTTGACATCAATTCTTCTCTCAACATCAAGGCTGCTCTTTTGTTTGGAAATATAATTGTTAATGATTCTTTAGACAAATCATAATTTTTGTTAATAAAATTAACTATTTCTGAGATAAAAGCCATGATGAAGCCTCCTTTAATTGTTCTTGAGTTCCTAAATCAAACCAAAGTTCTGAAGCGAGAATAAATACTATTCTTTTCTCATTCATTTTCATACACATAATGTTTATTTTGAGCAATGTGATTCAAGACGACTTTTATCTGAGGATATTTCTCTCTCAGTGCGTGAGCCATCTTTTCTGCAAAAAAAACAGAACGATGCTGACCTCCAGTGCATCCAAAATTAACGAATAGATTTTTGAAGTTCCTTTCTAAATAATTCTCAACAGATTGAAATATAAGAGAATGTGTCAATTCTAAAAAATCGTTAACATCTTTATATTTATTCAGATAATCTTGAACTTCGGCATCTTGACCTGTAAGTTTTTTATATTCTGCAAAACGACCAGGATTAGGCAAAGCTCGACAATCAAAGACAAAACCTCCGCAATTACCGCTACGGTCTTCCGGAATGCCGCCATTTTTATATGAAAAACTATTCACAGTGACAGTTAGCTTTTCATTATCAATGTGTTTATACTTAGAAAGCAATACGTTCAATTGATTTAAAACATTATTCAACTCTGGAGTCTCAAAAGGAAAATCTAATTTGTCGCTTAAAGAAATCAATTCATTTAACGCGTAAGGAATGCTTTCAATAAAATGCTGTTTCTTTTGTATTAAACCTCTAAATCCATATGCACCAAGTACTTGTAATAATCTTAATAAAACAAAGGCATGGTAATATTTGTCAAATTCTATATCTTTTACATCGAGATATTTACTTAATTGAGTTTTATAATGAGCAAGCAAATCGTTTCTCAAAGAATCCGGCAACTGAGCTTTGACTTGATAAAGTAATGAAACGATGTCATATTGAAGTGGACCTTTTCTTCCTCCTTGATAGTCAATAAAATAAGTTTTATTGTTTTTAATCATGATATTTCTTGACTGAAAATCGCGATACATAAAATAATCGGCTGGAGCTTCTATTATATAATTCGCAATATTATGAAAATCAGCATTTAATTTACTTTCATTAAAAACAATCTCATCATTAACCTTCAAGAAATAATATTTAAAATAATTGAGATCATCAAGAATAGAATTTCTATCGAAAGAAGAAGAAGGGTAAGCTACAGAATAGTCAAGGTTTATGTTTCCTTTAATTTGAAAATCAACAAGATTTGAAATAGCATCTTTATATAATTCTATAGTCTCATCATTATATAAATTATTTTTAACACAATCTTGAACATAATTAAATAATGAAGTATCACCTAAATCAGATTGAATATAACAATCCATATCGGCATTCACTGCAAGTATTTGTGGAACTGGCAGATTTAAATTATCAAAATGTTTTGAGAATATCAAAAAAGCCTTGTTTTCCTCTATATTAGAATTGTAAGTAGCAATAAATGTGTCTTTTTCTGTTGAGATTCTATAATAAACCCTCGAAGAACCAGAAGCAGGCAGCAGATTAATATCGAGTACATTTTCGTGCAAATTACTCTGCATCAAGTCTATTATGCTGTTTTTTATTTCTTGTTTATTTTTCATCATTTAAATATTGTAGTCTACAAATTTACAAAAAATATGCTTGTAACATGCGCCTTTTTTCAATAAAATAAGTCAGAAAGAAAGACATATTTATTAACATAGTTTTTTATGTTTTTTTTAGAATTTACGTAAAAATATTTTTATCTTTGCAGAAAATTAAGTGAATGTGAGATGTGAATTTTCGCTCTCATGATTATCAACCCTAATCGAGATCTCGCAAGAGATTGAGAATTAAAATTATTAAGATATGAATGCTAACGAACGTAATGAAATTGTGAAGCTTATACAGCCTAACATTTTGCCTAATGCTGTCGAACTTGAAGTGAAAGTGACAGAAGATGAAAAAGTTATTGAAGAGACATTGCCAAGAGTAGAAGTTGTCGAAAAATTAGACGAAGACTTGGTTAATCTCGAACTCAATAATGATGAAGATGAAGATAATGAAGAAGTTGAGACTGACTATGATTTCAGTGAATATAACAAGTTACAGCTGATTGAGGTTTTAGAGGAGACAGTTCAGGATACGGACGTTGTTAAGATAAAAGATAAAGTTGCTTCAATAAAATCTAATTTCTTGAGAATATGTAAGGAAGAGAGAGACAAGGAAATGGAGCAATTCATTTTAGATGGTGGCGAGAAAGAAAATTACGAGCACGTAGAAGATCCGCTCGAACTTCGTTTTAAAGCTGCTTTCAATATTTTCAGAGACAACAAGCTGAAATATAATGAGGCCTTAGAAGAACAGAAAGTTGTTAATCTTCAACAGAAAAACGCAATATTAGAAGAATTAAAACAGCTTATCAATTCGGAAGAGACATTAAAGAAGACCTACGATGAGTTCCGTGAGCTTCAAGACAGATGGAAAGAAATAGGTCAAGTTCCTGCAACAGAGATAACAAACTTATGGAATAACTATCATTTCTTGGTTGAAAAGTTTTACGACAAAGTAAAGATTAACCGTGAGTTGCGTGATTTAGATCTCAAAAAGAACTTGGAAGCAAAGATTGAATTATGTGAAAAGACAGAAGAATTACTTCTTGAAAAATCAGTAACAAAAGCTTTCAAACTTTTGCAGAAATATCATGACGAATGGAAAGAAATAGGACCAGTTCCACAAGAGAAGAAAGATGAGATCTGGGAACGTTTTAAGAATACTACAGATAAAATCAATCAGATACGTCGTGAACATTATTCTAAGATTCAAGAAGAACAACAAGCCAATTACGATGCAAAAGTAGTTATCTGTGAAAAGATAGAAGAGCTTCTCAATGATAATATCAATAGTATTGGAGCTTGGCAAAAGAAATCTAATGATGTCAACGATCTCTTTAAGTTATGGAAGTCGTTAGGTCCAGCTCAAAAGAAACTTAACGATGAAATCTGGGCACGTTTCAAAGGCTCTATGGATTTGTTCTTTAACAATAAGAAAGAGTTTTTCAGCAGATTGAAAGAACAACAATTAGAGAATTATAATCTGAAGTTACAACTTTGTGTTGAAGCAGAATCGCTTGTCGACAGCAAAGAATGGAAAAAAGCAACAGATCGTATCAAGAAACTTCAGGAAGAATGGAAGAAAATAGGTCCAGTTCCAAAGCGTCATTCAGATAAAATATGGAAGAGATTCCGTTCAGCATGCGATGCTTTCTTTACAAATAAATCTGAGCATTTCAGCGGCATAAAAGGTGTTGAAGAAGAAAACCTCAGACTTAAGAAAGAACTTATAGAACGTATCAAGGCATACGAAATCCAGAAAGATCGCGCAGAAAATATGAATGCTATCAAGGCATTCCAAAGAGAATGGATGGCAATAGGTTATGTTCCTATGAAATATAAAGATTCCGTACAAGACGAATATCGTAAATCTGTCGACGCCTTATTCGACAAAATGAAATTCAATGAAAACGAAATCTCAACAGCCGAATATCGTAACATGGTAGAAGGCATGAAAGAAGACCCAGAATCACGCGATAAGGTAAGAAAGGAACGTAATATATTGACTAATAAAATAAATAAGTTACGTGAAGAAATCAGTGTTCTGGAAAATAACATCGGATTCTTCTCAAACAGCAAGCAATCAGAAATAATGAGAGCTGAATACGAAAAGAAAATTAACAGAGCTAAAAACGATGTTAAAGTGTTAGAAACTAAATTGAAAATTCTCAACGAGCAGTAAATAATTTTCGTGAAAAAGCTGTACGTAATGTGCAGCTTTTTTTATAGTGTTTTGATAAAATTAATATTGTAATAATATATAAAAATGAGCTTATGGGTGTAAATACTTTTGGGACAAGATTCTGTCTCACAACATTTGGGGAATCGCATGGTGAAGCTATCGGAGGAGTTATAGATGGATGTCCTTCAGGCGTACCCGTTGATTTCAAAATGATTGAAGATGAACTAAGAAGGAGAAAGACAGCTCAAGACACGACTTCATCGCAGAGAAATGAACCTGATAAAGTTATATTTTTATCAGGTATTTACGAAGGAATGACATTAGGAACGCCAATCGCATTTATAATTAAAAATGAAGATGCCAAGTCGTCAGATTATGACAATATAAAAGATATTTATCGTCCATCACATGCCGATTATACGTATTACCAAAAATATGGATTGAGAGATCATAGAGGAGGAGGCAGAAGCTCGGCAAGAACATTATTACCTTGCGTAGTGGCAGGTGCCATCGCTAAACAAATATTACATTCTATAAATATCAATATTAAATCATTTGTAACACAAATAGGTGAGGAGAGAAGTGATTCTTTTTCTATGGAAGAGATACAGGAGATACTTCAAAAAGTAAAAGACCGACACGACACAGTTGGAGCCATCGTAAGGGTTGAAGTTGATAATGTCGAGATTGGTTTAGGAGAGCCTCATTTTAAGAAATTACAAGCCGCATTAGCAGAAGCCATGTTCAGTATCAATGCTGTGAAAGGCTTTGAATATGGCGAAGGATTTAAGGCCGCTTCAATGTATGGCTCGCAATGCAACGACCTTTTTGTTAGAGATGAGAATGGTTGTATAAAGACAGAGACAAATCATTCAGGAGGAATACAAGGCGGTATTTCAAATGGTGAGAAGATATATTTTAACGTGGCTTTCAAGCCTATTCCAACAATAATGCAAACTCAGAAAACTGTCAATAAAGAAGGTGAGGAGGTGACATATAATGTAGAAGGGCGTCACGACGTTTGTGTCGTTCCGCGTGTGTTGCCTATTGTTGAAGCAATGACGGCTATTGCAATTATGGATATGGAGTTGTATCGATTTTAATGAAAAAGAAAAAGTTCCCCGAGTGGGGAACTTTATTATTATCAATAATTATCTCTTCTTGGTTCGAAGTAAGCTTGTTCATGAGCGCATGCAGGACACATCTTTGGAGCTGATTTGCCTTTGTGTACGTATCCGCAGTTACGGCATTGCCATTCAATTTCTTCTTCGCGTTCAAATACTTGACCTGCTTCAACGCGAGCGAGAAGACGACGATAACGTTGTTCGTGGAAAGCTTCAACTTCAGCGACTTTTCTCCATACTGTTGCTATTGCAGAGAAACCTTCTTCTTCAGCAATACGAGCAAATTCTGGATATAAGTCAACCCATTCTTCGTTTTCACCTTCAGCGGCAGCGCGTAAGTTTTCCATTGTTGTGCCGATAACTCCAGCAGGGAAAGTAGCAGTGATTTCCACCATTCCACCTTCTAAGAACTTAAAGAAACGTTCTGCATGTTCTTTTTCTTGTTCAGCAGTCTCTTCAAAAACAGCAGCAATTTGTTCGTAACCTTCTTTACGAGCTTTTGAAGCAAAGAATTTATAACGTGAACGAGCTTGTGATTCACCTGCAAATGATTTCAAAAGATTCTTTTCTGTCTGTGTTCCTTTTACGCTTTTCATGATTCAATGTTTTTTTTAGTTAATGAATTTATATTTTAACAACAAAATTATAATTTTGTTCAATCCCTTTTAACGTTGCAAAAATATATTAAATAACAATATTTGTCAAATAGATATTTTCAATACGATTATCGAAAATATAAATATTAATTAAAATTTATAATACTACAATTGTTCTATTTCTTTTACTAAATTATCAATCAAAGAGTTCTTCAAATCATAAAGAGAGTCTGAAATATCACATTTATAATAATGTGGATTTATGAGACGTTTCTGGGTATCATCAAGATGCGATAAATTATCTTTATAATAATTTTGTTTTTCTTGTATAGAAATATCTTGATAAATAACCTCTCCGTCTTTTACAATTTGTTCCTGTAAAGTTCTATATTCATATTTGCCTTCGTTGAATGTCATAGATTTAAATCTGTCGCGTTCGTCACGAAGCGTAATGGTTTTGTTTGATTCTATTGCCTTTGACAAATCATCACCACGCAAGCATGTCACATCAACTTTAAACTTACCGTTTTGAATTATTCTATAAGTGATTTGAAATCCAGGATTGATGAGTTTGATTCTATCTTCGGAACGTTTAAGTACAGGATTATCATCTACTTGAACAAGTTTATAGACATTACCAAAACAAGGATTATGTTTGCTTGTAGCTATTGCATCACCAACACCATAAGAATCTACCTTGCAACCTTGACGTTCCAATTCAGTGATCAGATATTCATCTAAGGCATTAGTAGCAAATATCTTACATTTATAAAGTCCAGCTTCGTCGAGCATTTCACGACATTTTACTGAAAGATAAGTCAAGTCGCCGCTATCTAATCGAACTCCATATCCGTATGGATAATTATCATCGATGCCGTTTTCTTTGAAAGCCTTAATAGCGTTCTTGATACCACATTTTAATGTGTCGTAAGTATCAATCAATAAGATAAGCACCTCTGACTTATGAGTTTTTATATAAGTATCAAAAGCTGTATATTCGCCTTTAATGCTACAGCCGAAAGAAGTGACATAGCTGTGAGCCATTGTGCCAGTAGGAGGGAAGCCGAATTTAGTTCCGGAGATGATATTGGAACTATTAGCGCAACCACCTATAAAAGCAGCTTTTCCGCCATATATTGCAGCCCAAGGACCATGAGCGCGACGGCTGCCAAATTCACTAACAGGTTTTGTCGTGCTACGAGTTACACGTGAGGCTTTAGTTGCCACTGCCATCTGATGATTCATGATTGAAAGCAATGGAGTTTCAAGAACTTGACCTTCAATAATAGGAGCTTCAATAGTTATTATCGGTTGTGTAGGAAACGCGATTTCACCTTCACGCATCGCATAAACATTGCCTGTAAATTTCATATTGGCGAAATATTTACGTACTTCCTTATATTCTTCGCCAGGTAAAAACTGTTCAAAGAAATGTTCGTCTTTACAATTCAAACCTTTAATGACTTCCAACACTTCCGTGACGCCGCTAACGACAGCCCAGTTGTTGGTGTCGGGAGCTTTTCTATAAAACAGGTTGAAGACAGCACGTTTATCTTTCATTCCGCTATCGAAGAAAGATTTTCCCATTGTGTATTGGTACTTGTCGGAGCAATAAGCAATATTTAAATCCATATCAAAGAATGTTTTAAAAAAAAAGACTGACTCGTTTAAGTCAGTCTCATTCGATTTTGTGATCCGGTTGGGATTCGAACCCAAGACCCACAGCTTAGAAGGCTGTTGCTCTATCCAGCTGAGCTACCGAACCATCGCATTTGCGTCTGCAAAGATACAATTTTTTATTTATAAAAATACAAAAAATAATATTTTTTTTAAAATTGTCTATCTTGTTATATATCAGATATAAAGATGATTATATCGTGTATACGACCTGCTCTAACTTTGATTTTTTCACATCTATCACACTGCCTTGGAATATACATTCGTTTAATTCTACAACAGCAACGTAAGCTTCATTATCGTTGGGCATTTCAACAAAACCATAACATTTGGAGCGTTTTGTCTCTCTATCCATGATAACTTTAGCAGAATCCACTTTTCCAAACTTACTAAAAAGCGCTATCAAATCTTCCGCTTTGGTATAAAAACCTAACTTTGCAACAAAAATCTTCATAAACAAACATTCTCTTTCTAGACGAGCTAAACCTCATCAGTACAAATTCTCTATTAATTTAGTTTTGTTGCAAATTTAAAAATAATATTCATATTTTAAAATAATAATTAAATATTATTTGCCAAATCAATGATTTTTTTGAAAATGTCAGTATTATCCATAATTCCCGTAAAGCGATTTGCTTCAGGACCGAAAGCAAATATTGGAACTAAAAGTGGGGTGTGACTGCCGTTAGAAAAGTGTAAATTTGTTTTCGTATAGTTTTCATCTGGATCGACAATGGTCAATCCTCCTGTTTCATGATCAGCAGTTACAATTACAAGTGTGTTAGGATTTTCTTCTGCAAATTCAAGAACTACATTTATTGTGTTGTTAAAGTCGTTCATTTCATTGATTAGGTATGTTGAGTCTTTGTCATGACAAGCGAAATCTATTTGTGATCCTTCGACCATCAGGAAAAAGCCGTTTTTGTTTTTAAGATTTCTTAATGCTAAAGAAGTGGCTTCAGGCAGGAAGTTTCCTCTCATAGAATATGATGGAAGGTGATCGTTATCGGCAAGAATGATAATCTTGTTAGCAGATATATCTACATTAATTAATGTGTCGTAATAATTCCAACCATCAGATTGCATTTTTTCGATTAAATTGACATTGTCTTTTCTTTTGTTAAAATGATTTCTTCCGCCACCTATTAATAAATCTACTTTATCAGAATTTGCGAAATCTGCAGCAATTTCCTCGTAATTATTTCTATTTATGTTTTTTGCTACGAAAGATGCAGGAGTTGCATGTGTGATGTAAGATGTCGCGATTACACCAGTTTTCATTCCTCTATCAGAAAATATTTCAAGCATACTTGGCACGGCGATGCTGTCGGCGTTCATGCCTATCATTCCGTTGTTGGTTTTATGACCTGTTGCAATTGCGGTGCCACCTGCGGCAGAATCTGTTATTCTGTGAGATTTTGAATGCGTTTTTACTAATCCCGTGACAGGAAATTGCTCAAATGAAGTAGGAGATTCCTGTGTTAGCATCGATGCACATATCTGAGGAATACTCATGCCGTCACCGATAAGAAGTATGATATTTTTAGGCTTATTGGTAGTATTGTTAGATTTACTATTAGAACATGATGTTGATAATAAGCAAGTTAAAATTATCAGTAAGAATAATGTCAAGTGTTTTTTCATAGTGAGAAATTTATTTGCAAAGTTATTTATTTAATTAAAAATAGGCATAGAAAATTAAATTAATTTTTTTTGATAAAAATGTTGTATGGATAAAAAAAATATGTATCTTTGCACTCGCAAAACCACAGAACACGGAGAGGTGGGTGAGTGGCTGAAACCAACAGTTTGCTAAACTGTCGTAGTCCCAAAGGCTACCGGGGGTTCGAATCCCCCCTTCTCCGCCGAGTTGTTCGGGGCATAGCGCAGTCCGGCTAGCGCACCTGCTTTGGGAGCAGGGGGTCGCAGGTTCGAATCCTGCTACCCCGACAAAGTAAAAAGTGTTGTGGTTTTGTAATCGGGGCATAGCGCAGTCCGGCTAGCGCACCTGCTTTGGGAGCAGGGGGTCGCAGGTTCGAATCCTGCTACCCCGACAGAGAAAATCAAGGAGTTACAGAAATTGTGACTCCTTTTTTTGTTTGCATAAAATCATGGTTGAAATGGTGGTTGAAGTGGGTTTACTTCAACTGAGACTTCAACCGAAAAAGTAGTTTAATTATAAAAAATGATTAGTTTCATTTAAAAGTGGTTATTTTACTGAAAAATGATTTTTGTACTCAAAAACAGCTGATTTTTGTGCTTAAAATGGTGGTTAAAGTCGCTTCTACTTCAACCAAGACTTCAACCGAAAAAGTTATGTTAAGTGCAACAGTTACAGTAGTTTGCTACAAGTGGAAAACACTATCTAATGGTGAAAATCCTTTAATGCTTCGTGTTACAAAAGAGGGAAAGTCACAGTATCAAAGTTTAGGCATTTCTGTGAACCCTAAACATTGGAATTTTAAGACCAATGAACCTAAACCTAAATGTCCTAATTATGAGCAAATCCAGAAAATTATTATTGACAAGAAAGCAGAATTACAAAAGAAAATGCTGGATATGCGTGCAGAACAAAAAGCATTTACAGCTACTACATTATTAGACGCGAATAAGCATAAACTATTTTCAATAGGTGGATTTTATCAAAAAATCATTCTGAGTTTCTGATTTTTAGCTTGGTAGATTTTTTCAGATTTTTGCCTTTATATAGCGAGATTTGAGAAATCTACCATACGATTGTACAATCTTGTAGTCTTAGCATTTTAAGGGCTTTTCAGACATTGCAAACTAGCCTTAAAAATTTTGAAAAATATTTGACAATATATAACATCTTTTACTAAATTTGCTGTTGCTTTCAGTAGAGAAATCTACTTTGGAAAGTAATTTATTGTAAAGGTGTTATTGAAATTATCTTCATCTGACAAATTCTCGCAAAATTTGAAATGGAACGAAGATGCAAATTTTAAATTTTATTATGGCTTTAGTAGAATGTCCTGAATGTAAAAAACAAGTTAGCAATACTGCTAAAGTTTGTCCTGCATGTGGTTATAAATTGAATACAGAAATGGTAAAAAAAAGAAATAAGGTAATTAAAAGAAGCATATTGTTTGCTTTAATTATGGCTGTTGTCGTAGGATTGCCTATTTATATTTCTTATGAAAAAGAACGTCAAGAGGAGGCTCGAATAAGTTGGGAAAGATATCTTGAAGAAATTGGTAAACCTCAAAGTTATTTGGAAGTTCACTATGTTTTAAATGGAACAGATAGATGTTGGGAACCTATTGATTTTGTCGCTTTGAGAATAAGAGTGACGAGCGATGAACTAAACAATGTTCCTTTTAAGGAATCTAAAACATATATAAACTGGACCGATTATGCTAGACGAAAGAAATAGTCACAATACAGCTGTGAATTTGTAATGTATTTTTTATTTTATGATTGCTCAAAACAAAATTAAAATATAATACTTTGTGATATGAACAATTTTTTTAAAAAAAGAACACTTGTCCTGTTATCGACAACATCAATCTTTATTTCGTGCGTTAATAAAGTTGATAATAAACAAGACCCTCCATTGGAAACAGTTGTTGAAGTAACAGTTGATTTTGCAAAACCAGACTATACAACAAGTACTCGTCCTCGTCCACAATTGAGTACAGATGTTGAATCAACTCATAAATCTAAAGCCCCAACCACATCATATACATACAAAATAGTTAATAAAAAGGAGTCGTCATTAAAACTTCATGACAATCAAGAATTGAAGAAAATGACATATACCGTTGAAATTCAAAAAGAACTTTCCAAGTCAGCTTTAGATGAAATTGCTAATGTAATAGCATATTCTGAACCATGTGAATATATTTTTATTGAATATTATCTTTCAACTCAAGTAAAAAATGGTCCTAATTATGGATTATCCAAAAGGACACCAACAGAACAAAGTTCGCAAATCAATTATATTGCTCCGCCTGCCAAAGAGTCTGTTGCGGTAAAAAAACCTTACGACGGTTGTAAAGTTTTTGGAAAATGGAGCATGATGGGCGCCACCGTTATTGTTTATCAAAAAGGTGATAATTGTTATATGGTAAATCACTATGGAGGTTCAAAATATGATGAACCTGAGAGATATATTAAAACGACGTTTAGAGGTTGTACTGCGTTTAAAAATGCAGAAGATCTATCAGATGTTTATGTTATAAATAATAATGGTGACCTTGATGGTTATTATGAGGGATACTATGCATCTACTTTTCCAAAGGCATTATAAATTTATGAACTTGTAACAAACCTGCTAAAACTATAAAATAAAGCCAACCTACATTTCTCGTAAGTTGGCTTTTTTATTACCTAACTCCATATACTTAAAATTTCGGAATATATACAGATTGATAAGCTATTAAAAACCGAATTATATATCAAACGAAAACCTATAAAAAAGATTCAGCAAACATTAAAAAAAGATTGAAAATCACTGCTTATGATGATAGTTATTATTATCTTTGTGGTGGCTATAATAAGCCGTAGTTCGATAATTTAATGTTTAATCTTCTTGGTTGGAGCGGATGTTTCAACTGATATTTCAACCGCATTATAATTCTTTCAAAATATATTACTGTTAAAATACTGATATTCAGATGTCTGAATATAAAAATGGTGGTAATAATAATATGCTTTGGGAGCAGGGGGTCGCAGGTTCGAATCCTGCTACCCCGACAGAGAAAATCAAGGAGTTACAGAAATTGTGACTCCTTTTTTATTTGCCAAAAATTATGGTTGAAATGGTGTTTTTAGCCTATTTGTTTCAACCAGGATTTCAACCAATGTTTCAACCGAAAAAGTCATGGTAAGTGCAACAGTTAATCTACGCTAAATGACGCTGATGGCGTGTGTGGAGTTTGTCCGCTAATCTACGCTAAATGACACTAATGGTTTTGTGTGGAGTTCTTTCTGTGTTATTCCAAAGCCATACATTCGGATATATCAGCCATGTAAGCAAATCCTAGTCTTAAATGGAGAATATCAAATTGAAATGGTGTTTGAAATAGATTGTGATTAGCGGATCCTAATATTGACCTTTCGCGTTTTGGTGGATTGTTTTTAGCAGCCTTTTCGTGTAATATAGAGGATAATCTATCAGCGTTCTTCGTGTATTTTAGCAAACAAAAAAAGGAAACCAACTTTCGCTGATTTCCTTTTCGTGAACTGGGCGGGAGTCGAACCCACAACCGCCTGATCCGTAGTCAGGGACTCTATCCAATTGAGCTACCAGTCCAACTGATTTCGAGTGCAAAGATACGTCTTTTTTCTATTCTGTCAACAAAAAAAATAAACTTTTTTTAATTATTTTTAAGTGATTGATTGATAGTGCGAAATATTCGTTTTTGTAATAAGAAATAGGTTTTTATACTTATTTATTGAACAATATTAAAAGAAAAAAGCAACCGAAATATCACGATTGCTTCTTTCTGTCATTAATTCTTAATATCTAAACAAACTCGTCGACTCGTTGACTTGTTGTCTTGTTGACTTATTATCTCACCACTGAACCGCCTCTCTATGCAATGGCATTGTCATGCATCTTGCGCCGCCACCGCCTCGAGAAAGTTCGTTGCCTTTGAAAGCAACAACGCAGTTTTTGTAATCATCAACACTGACTTTTCCTGAAGCTACGTCAGCTGCTGTCAAGACTTCAAAACCGTGTTTGTTTAAGTTTTCTATTGTGTTGTAATTTCTTTCGTAGCCTAAAATCTTGCCAGGAGCGAAGGTGAAGAAGTTAGAACCGCTATGCCATTGTTCGCGGAGCATATTGTATTCGTCGTCGCCGCCACAGAAGATTGGCTCTAAGTCCATGCCGAGTTTTCTCAATGCCACGATGAGGTTTTCTTCTTCATAAACCTTGACCTCGCCATTTTCGAATATCTCGTAATGAACTGTCTTGTATTTAGGATTGAGGATGACAGGCTTGAATACCATACATCTGTTTACATCCAACAAGGTAAATACCATGTCTAAGTGAATGAACGACTCTGGTTCTAATGGCAGCTCTTGTGAGATGAGATGTCTGTGACCGCCTTTTGTTTTAAGATGTTCTACCATTGCCTTGATACCCTCAACGCTGGTTCTTGCTCCGCAGCCGCTTAATATAATGTCGTGACGTGCTATCAAGACATCGCCGCCTTCAACACGACCGATTCCGTTAGGCGCATATTGCTCCACAGGATTAACAGTCTTGACGTTGAAGATAGGGGAGTTGTTATATATAGCTTGAAGAAGAATGCTTTCTCTGTCGCGCACTGTCGTTGCCATCTTGCTGATCATGATGTTGTCGTACATGGTGAACGACGCGTCTCTCATGAAGAAGAAGTTAGGAGCAGGAGGCAAAATATATCTTTCCTTGAAGTTGTCATTTTCAAGACCTTCAATGAATGCTTTGGCTAAATCTGTGTTCGATAATTTATCTAACTCGTCTCTCAAAAATTCGAGGTTCTCTCTCTTACAAATCTTTTCTACGAGTTCGCTTTTGAGTTCTTGGTTCTTGAGAATATCTTCGAGAAGCTCTCTTACTGTAAGAACATTAGTTACTTTTCTTAAAGTGCCTTGAAAATCTTTATAATCGTTGTAAGCTTCGCGTTGGTTTAACATGTCGCTGAACAGAAACTTATGCGCATTCTCAGGTGTCATGTGCTCTATTTCCGGACCTGGAGCATGCAACAATACACAATTTAATTTACCAATTTCTGATTCAACACAAGGTTTTATACATCGGGAATAATCCATAAAAATATAATTCGTGAAACAATAGAAAAGGACTTTTGATCCTTTTCGATAACGGGTACAAAATTACGTTTTTTTAATGAAAGAAACAATCGAACTATAAAAAAAATTATTCATCGTATAAGTCGATGAATTCGTATCCGTTGCCCATCGCATCTAAGAATTTTATCAGGTCGTCCTTGCTGATGACACATGTCGCGGTGTTGTCGTTAGGGTGGAAGCTAAGACGTTCAGATTTAAGAAGGTTCTTGTCGATGAACAGATATACGTGATGTTCTTCATCGTTGATAATGCCAAAAGGAGACACGCTTCCAGGCTTAAGTCCTAAATATTTCTCCATTCTCGCTTCCGATGCGAAACTCAATTTGCCTTGTTTCAGCCTTTGTTCTAAGTCATGAATGGCAAGTAGTTTCATGCAATCGAAGATGACGAGATAATGACGGTTTCCTTTATGATTTCTGAAAAACAGATTCTTGCAGTGCGTTGAATCAAATTCCTTCCAATAGTTCAAGGCTTCTTCTATTGTTGGGATAGGAGGATGAAAATGAATGTCGAAAGGAATTTCCAATTCGTTTAATTTATCGACTACTTTCTGTTGACGTTCTGTGAGGTTCATTTTAAAGTCTATAAGTCTACATGTCACCAAGTCACCGAGAAAATTACTTGGTGACTCGGTGACTCAGAGACTTACTGTCTTTATTTGTTAAATATGTCTTTTATCGTTCCTAAAGAAGCGAGCATGTTTGATGCTTCGTATGGGATATAGACTGTCTTGTTGTCTTTTCCGCTGACCATCTGTTCTAATGTCTGGATATATTTTGTAGCCAAGAGATATGAAGCAGGGTCGGTCTTGGTGTTTTTAATAGCTTCTGCTACCACAGCAATTGCTTGAGCTTCAGCTTGTGCCTGTAAAATCTTAGCTTGTGCTTCGCCTTCTGCTTTGAGAAGTACTGCTGCTTTCTCAGCCTCAGCGTTGTTGATTTGTGATGTCTTTTCACCTTCCGATTTAAGAATTGCAGAAGCCTTTTCACCTTCGGCGTTTAAGATCTCGGCACGTCTGTTACGTTCTGCCTGCATTTGTTTTTCCATAGCTACGCGAACTGATTCTGGAGGTGTGATGTCTTGTAACTCAACACGATTTACCTTAACACCCCATTTGTTTGTTGCATCGTCTAAGACGGCGCGTAATTTTGCATTGATAGTGTCGCGTGATGTTAAAGTCTCATCTAACTCCAATTCACCTATGACGTTACGAAGTGTGGTCTGTGTCAGCTTCTCGATAGCGTTTGGAAGATTCTCGATTTCATAGACCGACTTGACAGGATCGACGATTTGGAAATAAAGAAGCGCATTGATTTCTGTAGTGACATTATCTTTTGTGATAACGTTTTGTTTTGGGAAATCATAGACTTGTTCTCTGAGGTCGATGCTGCTTGTCATATATGCTCTGCCTCTGTGATCTCTCACTGTCACTAACTTAGGACGGTCGATGATAGGCCAGATTATGTTAAGACCTGCTGGTAAAACTCCCTGAAACTTACCGAGACGTTCTATGACCTTTGTCTCTGATTGTGGCACAACCTTCAAGCCGTTTAAGGCGAAGATTATTACGATAAAGGCAATGATGCCTACAATAATTAATGTTCCTTCCATATTGTTTATTTTTTAACGGTTAATATAATGCTTTCGTACGATACGATAGTGACTTTTTCTCCAACTTCTGCTTCGCTTTCGTCTTCAAAACGAGCCTTCCAGTCATCGCCATCAATCTTGACGCGACCAAATCCATCGCTTTCAATCTTTTCTGTGACTATAGCCTTGCGACCGATAAGATTGTCCATGTTTGTCTTAACATTATTCTTATCAGTGTTTTTATTCATGAGCTTCAATACAAAAGGACGTATCAAAATGAAAGCGAGGAATGTGCCTACGGCGAATAATGTCACTTGCCATGCTAATGCCCATTCTAATGCCGCTCCTGCAGCTGCTAAAAGACAACCTACAGATAAACATGCGATTGCGAATCCGCTCGTGAAAATTTCAACGATGATAAAAACAAGGGCTGCTATAACCCAAATCTGCCATACTTCCATGATGTTTTATTGTTTAAATGGTTATTAAATGTCTAATTATAAGTTCAGAGCTTGTTAAATAGCTTTCTGCAAATATAATTATTATAATGATATTTTATTATCAAATTATAAAAAAAATAATGTCGTTTTTTTTGACACATTTGAGGTGTTATTACTCTTTGACTTGTTGACTTGTTGACTTGTTGACTTTTAACACTCTCGCCGTAAACGATCTCTCGCACTTCTTCAATTCTTCTGGTGTCCCTTCAAAGACGAGCTCTCCGCCTTTGTCGCCGCCTTCTGGTCCTAAGTCGATGATCCAATCTGCAACCTTGATTACATCAGGGTCGTGTTCGATGACGATGAGCGAATGTCCATTATTAATTAATGCGTCGAAAGCTTTTAACAGTTTGTTGATGTCATGGAAATGAAGTCCTGTTGTCGGCTCGTCGAAGATAAATAATGTCGGTTTTTCGTTGTTGCCGTTGATGAGGAAAGAAGCGAGTTTGATACGCTGCGCTTCCCCGCCACTCAGCGTCGATGATGGCTGCCCCGCCTGAAGATAACCGAGACCAACATCTTGTAAAGGCTTCATCTTCGCAATGATACGCTCGATGATAGTCTTAAATTCTCCTTCTTTGTTGTTATTTAAAAACTCAACGACTTCATCAATACTCATATTCAAGATGTCGCTGATGTTCTTGCCTTTGAATTTTATCTCAAGCGCCTCTTCTTTGTAGCGGCTGCCATTACATACGTCGCATTTCAGATATATGTCAGCCATGAACTGCATCTCGACCTTCAGTGTACCGCTGCCCTGACAGTTGTCGCAGCGACCTCCAGCAACGTTGAAAGAGAAATATCCGGGTTTCAAGTTACGGTTCTTAGCTAACTTCTGCTCGGCGAAAAGCTGGCGTATGTCATCAAAAGCCTTGACGTAAGTGACAGGATTTGAACGCGATGAACGTTCTATTGGATTTTGATTTATAAATTCTACATTCTGTATCGCCATCAGGCTGCCTTGTATCTTGCCAAAAGAACCGACCTTGTCTGACGTTCCTTCAAAATGTTTCTTTAAGGATTTATAAATGATTTCGTTGACCAATGTAGATTTGCCAGAGCCGCTGACGCCAGTAACGACAGTCATCACATTCAATGGAATCTTGACGTTAATGTTTTTTAAGTTATGCTCGGCGCATCCGACAAACTCAATTGCGTTGTTCCACTTACGTCGTTTCGTTGGCACAGGAATCTGCTTCTCGCCACAAATATATTTCGCCGTCATCGACTTAGTTTCATTGTCATTGTTAGAGTCATGGTCAGCGTTTATCTTCATCATCTTCTCAATGTCGCCTTCAAAAACTACTTCGCCGCCATTGACGCCAGCGTAAGGTCCAATGTCGATTATATGGTCGGCGCTGCGAATTATCTCCTCGTCGTGTTCAACCACGATGACTGTGTTGCCGATGTCGCGTAATCTGCGTAAGACCTTTATAAGTCGTTGCGTATCACGCGAGTGAAGTCCGATACTTGGCTCGTCTAAGATATATGTGGAGCCGACGAGAGTGCTACCTAATGAAGTGGCGAGGTTGATCCTCTGTGACTCACCGCCAGAAAGAGTGTTGGCTGCACGATTTAAGGTGAGATATTCTAAACCTACTTCTATCAAGAAGTTAAGACGATTCTTAATTTCTGTTAAGAGACGTTCTGCAATGTAGTGTTCTGTCTTTGTCAAAGTCAATTCATCGAAAAATATTTTTAATTTCGACAAAGGCATCTCGCATAACTCGCTGATGCTCTTGCCGTTAATCTTGACGTAACTCGCCTCTTTTCTAAGACGTAATCCGTTACATTCAGGACATGTCGTCTTTCCACGATAACGCGATAACATCACTCGATATTGAATCTTATATGATTGTGATTCAACTTCTCTGAAGAAATCTTCGATGCCTCCAAAGTATCTGTTGCCTTTCCAAAGAAGTTCTTTCTGTTCTTTCGTCAGTTCATAATAAGGCTTATGGATAGGGAAGTCGAAATGACGAGCGTTGCGAATCAGTTGGTCGCGCCACGCACTCATTTTATCGCCGCGCCAACACGCCACAGCATTGTCGTAAATCGACAGCGATTTGTCGGGAATGACCAAGTCGGGATCGATGCCGATAATGTCGCCGAAGCCTTCGCATCTCGGACAAGCGCCGTAAGGATTATTGAAAGAGAAAAGATGTGTTGTAGGCGTCTCAAAAGTTATTCCGTCTGCTTCAAAACGTGAAGAGAAATAATGTTCGGTGTTGTCAACCAATATGATACAGCTATCCTTGCCTTCATAAAAGGCGGTCTGTACCGAATCGGAAATCTGCGGAATCAACTCAGAAGTCTTGTCGTTGACCTTCAATCTGTCGATAAGAATCCTTACATTATTAATATTGTCGAAGTTCTTTTCTTTGAGAAAATCCTCGATACGTACCATCTTATTTTCTATGTAAAGACGGTTAAAACCTTGTTGCAGAAGAATGTTGAAATGTTCTTCGATTTTTCTTCCTTCAGGCAAAATTATAGGCGATAAAATATAAACGGCGCAACCTTTCTGTTCGAGGATAAAATCTATCACATCATTGATTTGATGACGTTTGACTTCGATGCCGGAGATAGGGGAGAAGGTGCGACCAATTCTTGCGTAAAGAAGTTTGAGATATTCGTAAATCTCTGTGCTTGTGCCGACTGTAGAGCGTGGGTTGCTCGAGTTGACTTTCTGCTCAATCGCGATGGCAGGAGACAGTCCGGTAATCAGATCGACATCGGGTTTCGTCATACGTCCCAAAAACTGACGGGCGTAAGCACTCAGACTTTCCACATAACGACGCTGACCTTCGGCATAAATAGTGTCGAAAGCGAGCGATGACTTGCCTGAACCCGACAAGCCTGTTATCACTACGAACTTGTTCTTGGGAATACTTAAACTTATGTTTTTTAAGTTATTAACTCTTGCTCCCTGTATGCTGATTGATTCTAACTTCTTCATTAATTACCAAAATTATAAGCCTGAAAAAAAGTTTACGAATTTACGAAAAAAACATTTGTTCGTAACGAAAAGATTATTATATTTGCAAAACTTTCTACGAAAGAATTTTCAATTTATTGTATAACCTCAAAAAATAGGAGACGCACTATCGAATATACTTTACTCTTTTAATTAAAACAAAGAGAAATTATGTTAGAAATATTAAGCGACAAACAATTAGTCGACGGTTACAAGAATGGTAACGTCGCTAATTTTGAATTGTTGGTAGAGCGTCATCAAAATAAAGTTTTTTCATACATCTTAATGCTTGTCAAAGACAGACAGCTTGCTGATGATATTTTTCAAGATACATTCTTAAAGATTATACGTACTATAAAAGCTGGCGCGTATAAGGAAGAAGGTAAGTTCATACAGTTTGCGATGCGTATCGCCCATAATCTCGTTATAGATCATTTTCGTAAGGCAAACAGACTGCCGATGGTGGATCCTGTCAACAAAGACAATGACTATGATTTGTTGAATAATGCTAAACTCAGCGATCCTTCGGTGGAAGATTCTATGGTTACAGAACAGGTTTACAGTGATTTACGTAAGATGATAGAGCTTCTTCCTGAAGAACAGAAGGAAGTCTTGAATATGAGAATGTATGCTGATATGTCGTTCAAGGAGATTGCAGACGCTACAAATGTTAGTATTAATACTGCTTTAGGAAGAATGCGTTACGCGCTTATCAACCTCAGGAAGATGGCGAAAGAACACAATTTAACATTAACATTAAATAATTTTTAAGATTGATAAAATAAAATGAGATTTTATTGCGTTAAGTAGGCAAATGAAAATTAAATTTGCCTATGGATATAAAATCTACACTTTATTATTCAACAGAAAATTCTTTAGAAAGCCAAATCAGAAAAAGTCTTAAAGAGACTTACAGAAACGAAAAACCAAGTAAGAAAGCCTTGAGTACGATAATGAGTTTCGCTGCTTCATACGACTGCGTCGAGACACGATTTGGCAAAGTAGAGATGATGTTTAACTAAAAGACTACAAGACAACAAGTCAACGAGACCACAAGCATCTTGTTGACTTGTTGACTCGTTGTCTTATAGACTTTAAAAAAAGATGAGTCGCGGTTTTGTAAAAGAAGGTGATCAGGAAGAAGTTCCGATGGTGTTGCCGAGAGCTTTTTTGCCATCGGGGACTCCTAATTACGTCACGCCGGAAGGATTGAAAAAACTTCAGGACGAGATGGAAACACTTAAAAAAGAATGGACAGACGCTGGTTCTAACTATGTGACTAAAAACTACTTAGATGCAAAGATGCGACTTTTATCAGAACGCATCAACAGTGCAGTCTTGATTGATAATACCAAAGCCAATCCCGATGTTGTCAGTTTCGGAATGTATGTTAAGTACAACGATAAAGTCATTCGTATTGTTGGCGTTGACGAAGCCGATGCCTCAAAAGGTTTGATTTCGTTTATTTCGCCGATAGCCAAAGCATTGATAGGGAAGAAGAAAGGCGATAAGTTTGAGATTAAGGTGCCGAGAGGAACGGAAATTGTTGAGATTTTTGAAATAAGTCAACAAGTCAACGAGTCACTAAGTCACCAAGTCACCGAGTCACTAAGTCGCCAAGAGGAAAAGTCAATAAGACCACAAGTCAACGAGACAACAAGTCGACGAGAGGAAAAGTCAATAAGACCACAAGACAACGAGACAACAAGTCAACGAGAGGAGAAGTCGATAAGACTACAAGACCACAAGTCAATAAGTTCTGAGTCTGTTCCTGAGTTGGTATCAAAGTCAGAGTCAGCGTCAGAGTCGATAGTCAAAGTCCCCAAGGATACATTAAATGTGCCCGTACAAACATCATGTAGGGACGCATTGAATGCGTCCATGTCAAAGTCAGCGTCAATGACAGAGTTTCTTCCTCTTGTAAACGAGCAAGGTAACATTGTAGGGCGTGCGCTTCATTTTGAGATTCATAACGGCAATAAGGTCATGCATCCAGCGGTACATCTCATAATTTATAACACTAAGAAAGAAATCTTGGCGAAATATTGGTGGCATGTAGCTTTCGGTGAAACAGCCGAGAAGACCTTGAAACGCAAGCTCAAAGAAATGGAATCTCAAACCATAAAACCAAAATTCAAGAAACAATACATTCGCGAAGACAAGAACGAGAAAGAACTTGTTTCAGTTTTTACCGCTGTTTGTGATGGTGAGATACATTCGTTGCAATACGATAAAGATTACGATAAGATTTTTGAGAAAAGCGTTGTTTAGATTGTAATTAACAGTTAACAATTAACAATGGATGGTGAGTAGTCGTTTGTAATGAACAGCATTTATTAGACTGCAACTTCACTTTACTTTTTATCATGGCTTTTCCCCAATTAACATTTTTTAACGTGAACGTTAATGAAGTTAAGAAAGTATGGCAGTGCTACGAAAATAGTGTGGCGATTATGTTTTTTGTGTATTATATCTTAGAGAATAATTTTTTTTTACTTTTGTACTAAAATTATAGTTTATGAATGTAACAGAATTAGCACAAATCCTTGAGATGTTTTATAATGAAGGATTAAAGAGAAAAGAAAGCAATGCTTTTATACAGATGTTTGGAATAAAATACGCTAAAGAAATATCTAATAACAAAATAAACATTAAGGATATTGTTAAAAAATCATCACTTAGAGAAAGTTATTCCAGAGAAGTATACAAAGGAACGAAACTTGCAAAATATGTGAATCTGAAAGAAGAGATGTTGTTTTAGCTATTATCAGTTATAATCAATGTATACCCTACGTTTTATTTGGGGT
Source organism: Lentimicrobiaceae bacterium (assembly GCA_015061315.1). Taxonomy (GTDB): domain Bacteria; phylum Bacteroidota; class Bacteroidia; order Bacteroidales; family F082; genus Limimorpha. The sequence continues at coordinate 56,879 of SUWV01000004.1, read as the reverse complement.
ATATGAGATATGTTCCTACAGAGTTATTCTATGTAATTCTGACAATTATTATTTATTGAGTTGAGGCTCCGACGATTGGAGTTGAGTGTGGAGCTACAAAATAGATTAGACTATACAATTTTTCCAAAATTAATGAAATGAAAAATAAATCCGTTTTTACGTTGTCGTTATAAAAATGTTTGTATCTTTGCACTCAGACAAGTCGTGAGATGACGATGTAGTGGGTAGAGCGAAGTCCCCGCCAGCATGGCATCACACTTTGGTGTAAACCTCACTCACGCAATAAGGGACAATAACTAAGGCATCTGTGGGATGCTTTTTTTATTTTATCTAACCTTATTCGGTAGAAATAGCGGTAATACAATATTGGATTTTCTCACGTGTTCTACGGCGAATACCTACGGTCATTTTTACTCTGCCAATTCCAATAAGTTCATATTCCATTATCATGATACGTTCAAATGCCCTCTGATTCTTATTATTTTCTTTTATTTTAGATATTGAGATTTTTTTATAGCAGCCCCTCTGCGTTAGGGATTGGAGCGGCATCCTTTTGGAGCGAAGCGGAAAAAGATATAGCGGAAAGCCCGACGGCTTCGCCGGAACGCCCAAAACAATGTACAATTAATAGTTAACAGTTAACAATTAACAATTAACAATGTATAGTTTTATATCCACGCTGATACCTGCGATATGAGTAGATAAAAATCATTAGCGTAAAATTCGCGCCCATTCGTGGATAATATAATCTGTGTAATTTGTGCTTGAATCAATCAAAAAAATATTATTTCTGTAACGTTGAACTTTGCAAAAAAAAAGTTATATTTGCGCTTCATTGGACTGATTGAAATTAATTAAATTTATCATATATGAACAAGCAAATATCATTGGAAGAAGCCGTTGCTAAAGTGCAAGACGGTATGACTATTATGTTCGCAGGATTCCTCGGCGTTGGCAGCGCAGTGCAAATCATCGACGCTATTGTAGAGAAAGGCGTGAAAGACTTGACTATCATCGCTAACGATACGGCATACGATAATGTGGCACACGGTAAACTCGTGGCTAATCATCAAGTTAAGAAAGCTATAGTGTCTCATACAGGAACCAATAAAGAAACCGCAGCACAGAAAAATGCTGGTACTTTAGAAGTGAAATACGTGCCACAAGGTACTCTCGCTGAACGAATCAGAGCCTACGGCGCAGGTCTCGGCGGCGTTCTTACTCCAACAGGTTTAGGTACTGTAATTCAAGAAGGTAAGCAAATCATCAATGTCGATGGCAAAGATTATATCTTGGAAAAACCTCTTAAAGCCGACATCGCTTTCTTACGCGCTAACATCGTTGATGAAGACGGCAATATGGTTTTCTTAGGAACAACACAGAACTTCAATCCACTCATGGCGATGGCAGCTGATTATGTTGTTGTTGAAGCTGAGAAACTCGTCAAGAGTGGCGAAATAGCACCTGAACAAATCCACGCATCAGGTATATTCGTTGACGGAATTTATTTGGAAAAATGAACAATTAACAATTGACAATTGTAGAGACGTGTCAATGATTCCTGCATATAAACATACGTTGATGCGTCTCAATGATGAATAATTAACAATTAAATATTAAGAAAATGGAAAAAGAATATAGATCTCTTATCAGATTGCGTATGAGTGCAAAAGACGCTCATTACGGCGGTAACTTAGTCGATGGTGCTCACATGGTTCATCTCTTCGGCGATGTGGCAACAGAATTATTAATCATGACAGACGGCGACGAAGGTCTCTTCTGCGCTTACGACAATATCGAGTTCTTGGCTCCTGTCTATGCAGGCGATTATATCGAAGCAGAAGGTTGGGTTACAAAGATCGGCAACACTTCACGTAAGATGGAGTTCGTGGCACGTAAGGTTATCATCCCACGTCCAGACATCTCAGATTCAGCAGCCGACGTATTGCCAGAACCAATCATCGTTTGTCGTGCGAGCGGTACCTGCGTAGTTCCAAAGAAATGTCAAAGAATTGAAAGATAAAAAAATACACAATGGAAAAACTTATCATCACCGCTGCTATCTGCGGCGCAGAAGTAACTAAAGAACAAAACCCTGCTGTTCCTTATACAGTGGAAGAAATAGTAAGAGAAGCTAAGTCGGCTGTCGATGCTGGTGCTGCTATCGTTCACCTTCACGTTCGTTTCGACGACGGCACACCAACACAAAACGCCGCTCGTTTCCAAGAATGCGAAGAAGCTATCTACAAGGCTTGTCCTAACGTGATCTTGATTCCTTCAACAGGCGGAGCTGTCGGTATGACACCAGACGAACGTCTCCAATCGACAGACACAAACCCACTTCCAGAGATGGCTACATTAGACTGCGGCACTTGTAACTTCGGCGACGAGATCTTCGACAACACAATGCCAACGATGCGTGCTTTCGGCAAACGTATGATGGAACGCGGCATCAAGCCAGAATACGAATGTTTCGAGATGGGTCACATCGACACAATCTTAAATATGGCTCGTAAAGGCGAAGTGCCAGGCGCACCAATGCAGTTCAACTTCGTTCTCGGCGTACCAGGCTGTACACCAGCTACAGTAGCTAACCTCTGTTGGATGGTCAACGCAATACCAGCAGGTTCAACATGGACAGCAACAGGTATCGGTCGTCATGCTTTCCCAATCGCTGCAGCAGCTATCGCAATGGGCGGTAACGTGAGAGTCGGTTTTGAAGACAACCTCTATCTTTCAAGAGGCGTCCTTGCAAAATCAAACGGCGAATTAGTCGCTAAGGTAGTTCGTCTTGCTAAGGAACTTGGTCGTGAAGTAGCGACATCAGACGAAGCGAGAGAGATTTTGGGACTTAAGCCGAGAAATTGAAAATCTGAGAAACTGAGAAACTGAAAATCTTAGAAATATAGAGACGTACCAACGATATTTAAGATAATTAAATAATGTATCGTTGATGCGTCTCTATTAATAGCCTGACAAAATTGTGAAATCTTAAAAAAATTATTATGCCAGAAATTAGTAGATTTTATGGATAAAATAAACTGATATGTCTTTAGAAAGCGTTTTACTATTAAGTTTAACACTATAGAATGGGAAAATGGTGCCGACTTCGCTCCGGAATTTTTATATGAAATAGGAGAGACGGTAATTGACAATTGACAGTTAACAATGTACAATTGAAAATTTGTAGAGACGTGTTAGCTAATTTTTAAATTAACAATTATGAGTATGAAAAAAATGTATTTATTTATAACATTCTTGTTACTTCTATGCTCATGTAACAAGGAAAACCATGAAATAACCGAAAGCATTCCTGACATTGAAGGCACGTGGAAGTGGAATGCAACCACATCAACAGGTACTTTTGTGTGGATAGCGGACAATTACGATGTAGAGATTTGTTTGATATTTGAAGAAGGAAATCTTTTGAGCGTTAAAATAAATGATGAAATCCTTGTTTATCAGGAGGAGTTCAAGGTAACAAAACCAACAGATATTCCGCAGGTCATACATGGTCAGACTCCAGCAAATGAGTATTTGATTGAATTGCCAAAGAAAGTTAGAAATGCCGTCAAAAAGGATATTTTCATTAATGAAGAAATTGATATAATAGTGGATGGCTACGTAAGTGTTTCTGTTGATGAATATGATGGTAATATACTTACAATCAGAGGAACTGAGGAAGGTCAAATTATGAGTGACGCATGTTCTAGATATGTGAGATGAGATTAATTTCTTGAATATGTAAATTTTAGATTATTGTTATATAAAAAAACATGCATTTATGAAGAAAATCATCATCCTTATAGTATCTTTGTTGCTGTCTTTTAATGTTTTTTCTCAAGAGGATAAATTTCGTCCAGTTCAGATAAATTTCGGATTTCCATTGAGTACGATAAATATGAAAGAGGCGAAGAGTTATACAAACGCATTTTCTATCAATTTGTTGGTAGGAATCTCGAAGAATGAGAGAAGTTTGTCTTTGTCTTGTTTGAGCAATATCGTGGCAAATGACGCGACAGGCTTGCAGATTGCGGGAATCTCAAATCACATCGGTAATAAAGGATATGGAATAGCGGTGGCAGGCATTGCAAATACAGCGGGTTTTTATAATGGAATTCAAATAGGCGGCATATCAAACTTTACGAAAGATTCGAATATCGGATTGCAAATCGGTGGCATCGCAAATTATTCAGGTTCGACTAAAGGTCTTATGTTGGGTGGTATTGCGAATATTACAAAAGATTCGAATATCGGGTTGCAGATTGGAGGCATCGTAAATTATTCTGGTTTAGCTAAAGGTCTTATGTTAGGCGGCATAAGCAATATTTCAGGTGATTTCACAGGATTTCAATTCGCTGGAGTGATGAACGTCGCGAAGAATGTCAAAGGCGTTCAATTCGCATCGATAATCAATATTGCTGACGATAGCGATTTTCCTATTGCTTTTATCAATATCATAAAAAATGGTAAAATGGGTGTCTCTCTTTCTTACGACATCTTGAATAACACAGTCTTGTCATTCAGATCGGGAGGCAAATATACATACGGTATTTTGGGTGTCGGTTATAATGTCAAGGTGAATGACGGAAGTAAGATTATGGCAGAGGCAGGTTATGGTATTCATATTCCTGTAAATCATTTGTTTGAAATCAATAATGAATTTAAAGCAACATCCGTCGGTTTTTCAAACGACAAGACTTGTTATAATTTTGCGTACCTTCTCGCACCTTCTGTTACATTCTGGAATCATTATAATGTTTTTGGTGGTGTGAGTTTTAACTATCTTAATTCTAATTACGTCGATTCCGATAATTTGTTGCCAAAGAAATACCTCTGGAGCAAAGACACAAACGATAATGCTCAGCGAATGTATGTAGGTTATCAGATTGGGTTGCAATATGTGTTTTAATGAGTGTTAATTTTACCTTAAAAAAGAATTAACACTTTCGTTGTATTTTTGAATATTTCTTTTTATCTTTGCGAGCATTTGTGAAATTTTTAAATAAAGAATATTTAACCTATAAAAACACTAAATACTATGCAGAAAAAAGGAAACAAGTACGGTACACACCGCGTGATTGAACCTGTCGGCGTTCTTCCACAACCAGCTAACAAATTGGATAACAATATGGACGAAATCTGGGATAACGAAATACTCATCGACGTCCAGACTTTAAATATCGACTCAGCATCATTTACAGACATATATAACTATGCAGTTCAACAAGCTGGCGAAGGCGCAAGCGACGAACGTATTCTTGAAGAAGTGAAGAAGGAAATGTTCCTCAACGTTGAACTTCAAGGTAAACACCGTAACCGCAGAACAGGCTCAGGCGGTATGTTACTCGGTAAGGTAGAGAAAATCGGTGACGCTTTGAAAGGCAAAATCGACTTGCAAGAAGGCGACCGTATCGCAACATTAGTTTCATTGTCATTGACACCTCTCCGCATCGACGAAATCATCGAAATCCGTAAAGACGTTGACCAAGTTGACATCAAAGGTAAGGCTATCCTCTTCGAAAGCGGCATCTACGCTAAGATTCCTAACGACATGCCAGAGAAATTAGCTCTTTCAGCATTAGACGTAGCAGGCGCTCCAGCACAGACAGCTAAGTTGTGCCAATACGGACAAAACGTCGTTATCCTCGGCGCAGGCGGTAAGTCAGGTATGCTCTGCTGCTACGAAGCTAAGAAACGCGTCGGCGTCACAGGTAAGGTCATCGGTTTGGCTAACAGCCCTAAGAGCACCAACCGTATCAAGGAACTCGGTTTCTGCGATGTAGTGGAAAGCGTAGCTGGCATGACACCGGTTCAAGTTTATGAACTTATTTACAAACTCACCGACGGTAAGATGGCAGACGTCACAATCAACTGCGTCAATGTTCCAGATCAAGAGATGACAGCAGTTCTCTGCACAAAAGACGACGGCGTTGTTTATTTCTTCTCAATGGCAACAAGCTTTACAAAGGCAGCTCTCGGCGCAGAAGGCATCGGCTCAGACGTCAATATGATTATCGGTAACGGCTACACTAAAGGCCACGCAGAATTCACATTACAAGAACTCCGCGAATGCCCAGAACTCCGTAAGATATTTGAAGAATTATACGCATAAATTATAGTAGGAAGTTGAGAGCTTATGTCTCTCGACTTTCATTTTTCTTTAACATATATAAGATGGAATCAAGAAGAAAACAATTATTTCCTAACGTCACCGACGAACAATGGAATGACTGGAAATGGCAAGTCAAGAATCGTATCGAGACTTTGGAACAGTTGAAGCAATACGTTCAGCTCACTCCTGAAGAAGAAGATGGCGTGCGCAGTGTTTTATCGACATTACGTATGGCTATCACACCTTATTATTTAAGCCTCATCGACCCAAACAACCCAAAAGACCCAGTACGTCGTCAATGTATCCCTACAGCATTGGAGACACACAAAGCCGATGCTGACTTGTTAGACCCATTGCACGAAGACGAAGACTCGCCGGTCCCAGGTTTGACACACCGTTATCCAGACAGAGTTTTGTTCCTCATCACCGACATGTGTTCGATGTATTGCCGTCACTGCACACGCCGTCGTTTCGCAGGACAGAAAGACGATGAGTCGCCACAAGACAGAATAGAAAAAGCATTAGAATATATCGAGAGAACACCAGAGGTACGCGACGTCCTTCTCTCAGGCGGCGATGCTCTCATGGTCAGCGATGCTAAGTTGGAATATATCATCAGCCGTTTGCGCGCTATCCCTCATGTCGAGATAGTACGTCTCGGAACACGTACTCCTGTAGTATGTCCACAACGTATAACTCCAGAACTCTGCGATATGTTGAAGAAATACCATCCAATATGGATCAACACACACTTCAACCATCCAAATGAAGTCACACCAGAAGCTATCGAAGCATGTAACAGACTCGCAAACGCTGGCGTGCCATTAGGTAACCAGAGCGTTTTGTTAAGAGGCGTCAACGACTGCGTACACGTCATGAAGAGACTCGTTCATCTTTTGGTTAAGATGCGTGTTAGACCTTATTATATATATCAATGTGACCTTTCAATGGGATTGGAACACTTCCGTACACCAGTATCTAAAGGTATCGAGATCATCGAAGGCTTACGCGGTCACACTTCAGGATATGCAGTGCCAACATTCGTCGTCGATGCTCCAGGTGGCGGCGGCAAGACACCAGTCATGCCACAATATGTCATCTCACAAGTTCCAGGTAAGGTCGTGTTACGTAACTTTGAAGGCGTCATCACAACTTATACAGAGCCAACAGAATACCACAACGACTGTGACTGTCCAGAATGTCAGAAACGCAGAGAAAACAAAGGTAAGGTGGCAGAAGGCAAGGCTGTTGACGGCATTATCTCGTTGTTACATGGTGAGAAGATGAATATCGAGCCAGCACATATCAAGAGACACGAGAGACACAATAAATAATGCATAATTTATAATGCATAATTCATAATTGTTGAGTACAATTGTGAGACTATCATGATATTAAACGCATCAATTACGCAGGGATATACTGTGTGATTGGTGCGTTTAAATTTTGATGGATTAAAATATGATTTTAACAATTATTAACGTAAATGTTCTTTATTAATCAATCGAATATCACGGTCTAATTCCTTGATACTTTCTAAATGAACCTTTTCTTTTTCAATTTCTTTGAATTTATGGTATTCTGTTTCAGCTTTTTCCAAAGCCAATTCATGGGATATTTTTCCGGGACCTTCCAACACATTTCTCTCATTAAGCTTCAAGATGAGATCCAAACGCTCTTTCCAGTCTTTCATATACATGGGGCGATGAGCCAAAGCCTGAGCTTCTGCGAAAGCCAAATATTGTTCGACAATTAATTTTAAAGCTTGCAACTCATCTTCTCTAAGATAATTCTTGCCGATTGTTATATCCTGTTTCCTTACTTTCGACACTGCGCTTGTTGATGTCACTCCCATCAATGGCAAAGAAGCATTAGCGCGATAATAAATCAGTTCAGCAGCGGTTTTCTCACTGACAGCCCATAACAATTTGTTTTGTACCTCTTTGAAAAAGCTCAGAGTCATCTCGTCAGAAGGGTCGTAATCTATGCTGGTTTTATAGATGTCTTTTATCTGTTGATAGAAAACTTTCTCTTCGACTCTTATTTCACGAATTTTCTCCATCAACTCTTTGAAATAGTTCATGGAAGAACCTTTCTTGAAACGCTCTTCATTCAAGGCGTAACCTCGTATTATGTAATCGCGTAATCGCTGGGTAGCCCAGATTCGGAACATCGTGCCTTGACGCGATTTTACACGATAACCCACAGAGATGATGACATCGAGATTATAAAAATTAGTCGGTTTTGTGGAAAAATCGGAAATTCCGATTTTTCTTACACTTAGTTCTTCTTGCAATTCTCCTTCTTGAAAAATATGGAGTATGTGTTCATTTACTGTTGATTTGGATTTCCCGAACAACAATGCCATCTGATCCTGTGTAAGCCAGACGGTTTCATCTTGAAATAAAACATCGACTTTAACGTTACCATCTTCCGATTGGTAAATGACTATTTCGTCTTGAATTGGTGCTAATTCCTGTTTCATATTTCTTAGTTTTTTTGTTTGCGAAGATAAAGAATATTTCTAAAATACAATAACTGATAATTCTATTATTTTCATCCTCGAACGATAATTATCATAACTTCTACAAATTTACAACAATCCCATTTCTTTTGTCAAGACTTTTTATTAACAAAATCACGATTTTAACAATTTTTAACGTGAATGTTAATGAAAGAGTGGGAGAGATGTTAAGATTTGTTAAGATTCCTCATTTCAATCTTCAAGTTCCTTTTCAAGATCTTCGATACTTGGCAAGGTGCTTTTGAAATCTTGAGGGAACAACTTCGATAACTCATACTCTGAAATACCAAGCGGATTGTTATAACCTTCAAGAGCATAACGAGCCATCACGTCATCTTTATCCTTGCAAATCAGCAATCCTACTGTGGGATTATCGCCATCTCTTCTCAGAACATGATTGGCGCATGAGACATAACCGCTAAGTTGTCCTAAAAACGAAGGCTCGAATTTTTTTGTTTTTACTTCTATGACTACGTAACAATGTAAAACAGTGTTGTAGAACATCATATCAGCAAACAACTCCGTATTGCCGACTTCAATACGATATTCCCGTCCCATATAAGCGAAACCGTTACCCAATTCAATGAGGAAATTCTCTATGTTTTTAACGAGAGCATCTTTTAATTCTTTTTCGTTATAACGGTCAGTCAATGAAGCGAAGTCAAAACAATAAGGATCCTTCACCAATTGTTGCGCCAAATCGCTGTTCACTTCTGGCAAAGTATTTTTGAAATTACTAACAGCCTTACCTTGTCGCTCGTACAAATCAGTGTCTAAAAAATTCAGCAAGACACTTCGCTACCAATTGTTTTCAAGAGTTTTTCTGACATAGAAAAGAGCCTTGTCTGTATCTTTCTTACATTTGTCGATGATATATTTGTGGTGACCCCAAGGAATCTTAAAAACACCAAATTCGTCCCCAACTTGGGGATGAATTGTAAGCGTTTGATTATATAATAGATAGAAATATTTTGAATATCTTAAATTTGTTTCAGAAAACCCTTTTACGCCAGGCAATTCATTCTGCAAATCTCGACTTAAATTGGCAAAGAAACCATCGCCCCAACGACTCTCGGCTTTCTTGTTAACAATATCGGCACCTAAATTAAAATAGAATCTCAGCATCTCGCTATTGACTCTGATTGCCGCTTTGATCTGACTCTGCTTAAAACGTAAACTTAAATCCTTAATCCAATTGGCATATTCGCCATCAATTTTAATTAACTTTCCCATATCATCATAAATTTTGGTAAAATTCCTTCCGCAAAGTTATAACAACTTCTTCAAATCCTCTATATTTGGCAAAGCCTTTCTGAAACGTTTTGGCAGTTCTTGCGAAGTCCTAAATGTCGCAACTCCCATTGGCTTTGAAGTATCGGAGAAAGACAATTCCACGATTTCCTCATTTTTGCTTTTACATAAAATTATTCCGATAGAAGGATTCTCGTCAGGAAGTTTAACATATTTATCTAATGCCGCGAGATAGAAGTTCATTTTTCCAGTATATTCAGGTTTGAATTCTCCACGTTTCAATTCAAAAGCGACAAGCGATTTCAAGCGACGCGAAAAGAAAAGCAAGTCGATGAAGAATTCTTTTCCGGAAACTTCTAATCTGTATTGATTTCCCATAAAGGTAAACTCTGGACCGAACGCCATGATGAAATTCTTGATATTCAGCACCACCTGTTGTTCGATGACCTTTTCGCTTATATCCTCAGTGTTGATAAAATCAAGTTGATATTCCTCTTTGAACGATTGTAAAGCTCTCCTTTTAAAATCAGATTCTTCAATGGTTTTCTCGAAGTTAGTCTGCTGAATGCTACCTTCCTTGTGATAAAGATCTTCTTTAAGATAATACTTCGTTGTCTCCACCTTCCAAAATTCAGTGGCACATCGTCGGATATAATAAAGTCGTTCTTCTAATGTTGTGGTTCTGCTGATTATTATGTAATGGTTGGTAAAGCCGACATTTAAAAAATAAGACAAATCTGATTCTGATAATTTATCCGTATCAAATTCTTCTATCCTTATGTTATCACTTGATATACTATCAATTATTGGATTACCTAAATCGTCAATTGCCAATTGACGATTTTCGAATATGTGACACCATTCTTCATAGAAGATTCTCATCATCTTTATGCTTGCTTCTGAAAAACCTTTTAATCCAGGCAATTCCTGTTGAAGCATTTTAGAAATCACTGTTATGGCGTTACTTCCCCATTTTGCAGATCTGCTATTAACAGATATAAACCTGCCAATGCCATAGTTAAGTTGCAGCACCTCTTTATTAGCTTGTCTTGCCACACGATAGCGGCTGTCAAGTATAGCGTTTTTAATCTCTTTTACCGCTGAAACATATTGCGATAAATCCTGTTCGGAATCTTTTCTATCACTACTCATATCATCATAAATTTTGGTAATATTCTCTCTCACAAAGTTACAACAATCCCATTCCTTTTGTCAATACTTTTCCCCGACAAAATCACGTTTTTAACAATTTCTAACGTAAATGTTAATGAAAGAGTGGGAGAGATGTTAAAGGATTTTAAGACAATAGACAATAGACAATAGACAACGGACTTTGGGCTTGAGATCTGAGTAAATAAACTTTAAAACTTAAATACTTTAAACTTTCAATTATGAATTGACTTTGGGCGTTCCGGCTCTGCCGTCGGGCTTTCCGCTATGTCTTTTTCCGCTACGCTCCAAAAGGATGCCGCTCCAATCCCTAACGCAGGACGGCTACTGAATAGAAAATGATGGGTATGATTAATAGTTTACAAATGATAATTATGGTGCTAAATGTTTTAATAATTATTTTAATCATTTAAAACAAACTTAGAATTACAAATAATGTAGCAAAGAAATATTTTTTAAGAGATATTATAGTTTTATAATATTTTTTTAAATTTGCAATTAAAAGAAGGTTAGATTTGAGCGTAAGATATTAATTTTCTTTGTGAATGTAATTCTCATTTCTTAATAACCAATATGTTTTCTATTTAGAGGATAAGAAGAACTTAAAAATTATAAAAAAAGAATAGATTGTTTTTGATATATGTCAAAAAAACAAATTAACAGAGCTGTTGCTAAGCCATTCGTGAAATGGGCTGGTGGTAAAGGTTCTATAATAAGTCAACTTGTAGAGTACTTGCCACAGGACTTTGAGAAACAGCAAAATGTGACTTATATTGAGCCCTTTGTTGGAGGTGGTGCCATGCTCTTTTATATGTTAGTACATTACCCTAACATAAAACGAGCTGTAATTAATGATGTTAATGAGGACTTGATAAATTGTTATTTGTTAATAAAAAATGACCCTGAAAAACTCATAGCATCATTACGGGAAATAAAAGAAGAGTATTATCGACTAACTACCATAGAAACAAAATCGCAGTACTATTATCAAATACGAGAGAAGTATAATAATGAAGAACTGACAAAAGAAAAGCGGGCAGCTTGTTTTATATTTCTTAATAAGACTTGTTTTAATGGTCTTTATAGGGTCAATACTAGTGGAAAATTCAATGTGCCATTTGGCCAATATGATCATCCTAACATTTGTGACGAAGAACTCATTATGACAGACCACAAGGCGTTGCAGAAGGTAGATATATATGTTGGAGGATATCAAAATATCACAAATCGTTTAGGTGGAAAGTACAACTTTATTTATATCGATCCACCATATCGACCGCTCTCTGGTTCAGCATGCTTTATTGAGTATACACATAATGTATTTGATGACGCAGAGCAGGAAAAACTGAAAGCTTATTGTGATAGATTAACCCAAGAAGGATGTAAGATTATGCTAAGTAATTCAAAATCGTTAGACGATAATGGAGAATTATATTTTGTCAAATTATATAATACGTATAATATCAATCAAATTTTAGCCCATCGTTTCATAAATGCTCATGCAGGGAAACGGGAAAAGGAAATAGAATTACTCATTATGAATTACTAATATATCGTAGTGTTAACAAATAAATGAATTTAATATGGCTTCTTTGACTATCTCGCAGATTCAAGCAATTAAGGAACATATGACTCATGATGAGTCCATGTTAACGAAAAAATTTAAAGCAAAAAAGAACCCATACTTCACACAAAGTATTTTAATCAATGAGCTAGAAGATTATGTTAATGAAGGATGGGAAGAAGTTTCTCGAACAAAATATAAGGCAAAGATCCAAAAACTCAAACCTGCAGGAGTAAGATTTGAGGATGATATTTGGTGTATGTTTTATAATCTTGGCTTTAGACATCTTAATTATGATGAGAAGTTAGAGATTCCTTGGGGAGAAAATCCAGGAGATAAACATCAACTTGATGTTGTTGCTATTGGCGAAGAAGCTATATTTGTTGTTGAGTGTAAGGCCACTGAAAACATTAAGCCCGCATCATTCAAAAAAGATATAGACGATATGCGCTTATATAGGGATGGTGTAATGAAGGCTTTGCGTCAAATATACGGAGAGGACAAAAAGGTTAAGTTTATTTTTGCGACACGCAATTACACATTTGCAGAGGGATGTGAGGACGAGAAGAGATTGGCAGAAAATAAGATATTCCAGTTTACTGACAATACATACGACTATGTGAATAGTCTCATAAAGGCATATAACTCAACTGTTATATACCAATTTTATGGTTTGATGTTCCGACACGAACGCATCAATAATGATAAAATTCGTATCCCGGCATTAAAAGGTACTATGGGTGGTCACACGTATTATATGCTTTCTATCGAGCCAGCCACACTGCTAAAGATTGGCTTTGTGTTGCATCGAACAAGAGTCAATACGCAAATCACTATGCCAACATATCAGAGGTTGCTTGTACCTTCTCGATTGAAGGGTATTGGGGAATTTATTGATAAGAAAAATGGATACTTTCCTAACTCTGTAATTATCAATTTTGATGATTCTGAGAGGAAAAATAGGATTCAGTTTGATTTGGCTTCTGGCGGATCTGATGATACGAGAACAAAATTAGGATACCTTACCATTCCGAACGCCTATTGCATTGCATATATCATAGATGGCCAACATCGCGTATATGGTTACGCAGGCTCAAAATATAAAGATACGAATACGATCCCTGTAGTAGCTTTTGATGGTTTGCCATCAGATGAACAGCTCAGAATATTTATGGATATCAATGAGCATCAAAAGGCTGTTAGCCCGAGCTTGCGTTTGGATTTAAACGAGGATTTGAACTGGGAGTCTCCACATTTGGATTCGCGTTTAAAGGCGTTGCGTTCATCCATTATTAAACAACTTGGCAGGGATAATAGCAGTGTTTTGGCCCGCAAGATTGCAATTGGAGAAGATACTGCGAAACTGCAATTAAAGCCATTTGATACAGCGCTGTCTAAATCATCACTGCTACCTAAAGCGACCAAGAAAGAATTTACAGATCATACGGATGTTTGTCTATACAACACTAACTGCGTTGAGCATAACAAAGCAATGTTGGATGCACAGAAACGAATATCGAATTTAATAAAGGATTGCTATGCTTATGTTTATTACAAAATGATCAATGAGCATAAAGAAGAATATGAGACCTTTATTGAGTGTAATCGCGGTACATATGCTTTCGTTTCTTTAATTGCATCTTTAAATGAGAGTCTAATCAGAAGTGAGAAGTTATCGCAAAAATCTAGCACCAAAGAGCAGGTAGATGCAATGGCTCCATATTTTGATGTGCTAATCAATTATTTGTGCAATATGCCGATAGATGAACAAACGCAAATTCGCTTAATCAAAGGTCAAGGTGCGGATACTCTATGGCTTCGAATGTATCAAAATTCCATTCACAAACAGATGTCTGAATATAATCCAGAAGGCCTAGAAGCTTGGCTTGAAACACAGGATAAAGACTTGCAAGAGGAAGGAAAAGAGTATGGCCACCAGATTGAAAAACACATAAAAGAGACCATTCTCAGAAAACTTGAAGAACTATACGGAAGCATCTGGGAGAGTAAGGTAAAAAAGATTATGGGCAAATGTCTTCAGCGCATGGGTGACGATGAGGATGTTGACAACCAAGATTGGACAGACCTAATGACATTACAGGATTACAAAGAAATTATTGAAAGTAACTGGAGTGTAAAGAAAGAGGATGATGAGTCATTCGTTACATTTGAGGATGAGTTTGCGATACAGGTGTCAGATTCATTTAGAACAAAGACTGACAAACTGAAATGGATAAATGACCTTATTGCATTCAGTAAAGCATGGACTACCACTAAAGGAAGACCTCTATCACAAGCAGAGGTTAATGAAATGCAATCGATATTACAAAGTTTAGCACCTACTGAGGAATTCTAATGATTGATTATAACGAGTTTTGTCAAAATGATATCACATTGCGTGATTATCAGCAATTTGCCAAAGAGGAGATCTTTAGCAAGTGGAATTGTGTTGACAATATCCTATATCAGATGCCAACAGGAACTGGCAAAACTCGATTATTTACATCTATTATCCGTGATATAAGCATTTGGGGATTAAGACATAATATTAATTATCGTATATTAATCATAGCTCATCGTAGTGAATTGATCGAGCAAAGTTCTCGTAGCCTAGATAAATATCGCATTAAACATGGTGTGCTAGCTGGCACGATGATGGATAAGCGTGATTTGACTCAAGCTATACAAGTAGCCTCTATTCAAACCATCACACATCCTGCTAATCAATGTATGATAGATGATCTGAAATTTGACTTTATAATCATAGATGAAGCTCATCACGCAGTTGCAAATTCATATCAGAAATTATGGGAGTATTGCCCTGATGCTAAAAAGTTGGGCGTAACTGCAACCCCTTGGAGAATGAATAATAGTGGTTTTGCACAAATCTTTGATGCGTATATTCCTTCTATGTCAATTAAGGATTTTATACAAAAAGGATGGTTGGCAACATATCAATATTATTCTATTCCTACAAGTTCCGAACTTGTCAAATCTATTGAGTCTATTAGGGAATTTGATATAGACGGTGATTATAAGAACAGTGCATTGGTAGAAGTGTGTGATACATCAAAGATTCGAGCTCAGCTTTATGATAGTTATGAAAAAAATGTCTTAGGCAAGAAAGGTATTATTTATAGCATCTCAAGAGAACATAGTGAGCACATATGCTTGCAATATCGCAATCGCGGTTTAGCAATTGAAAATATTGATAGCAAGACTCCTGCAAAGGTCAGAGAAAAAGTTATAAAAGCTTTTAGAAATGGAGAAATTGATATTATTGTAAATGTTGATATTTTCTCAGAAGGTTTTGATTGCCCTGATATTGAATTTATTCAATTAGCAAGACCTACAAAATCATTAGTCAAATACATACAACAAGTCGGAAGAGGTTTGCGAAAGAATGGTGATAAGAAGTGTATAATACTTGATAACGTAGGTATGTACTCTCGCTTTGGTCTGCCTGATGAGGAACGAGATTGGGAGTCTTTCTTCTATGGAGAAGATAAAGAAACCTCTTCTACAAAAGGATATTCTCGCAACAATGGTAACTTAAGAGAGTATGTGGAAACAGATTTGAGCGAAGGCAACGAGGAAATGATCCTTATACAAGATTTAGAAATACCTAAAGTTGTCGAAGAGGTAGTAGAAGAAATATCTACTGTAATTCCTGTTATCCCGACAGAAGATATTTCCACTCATAAGCCTGATATCATTTCTCATTTTTCAATTAAAAGCAAACCTTTTAATTCTGGCAAATATTTTATTGAGGAGAATGAAAACGGATTCTTTATTGTGAATGCCCGAAATCAAAATAAAATGCTATTAACCACGATTAAAACAATGCGTGGTGGTATTATTATAGTAAAAAAAGAACCTTCGAGAAAGTCGTTTACAATAATCAAAACATTATCAGCAACAACCATCAATTCTTCTATGAGTCGCATAGTTGGAACAATAAACAAAGAGGGACTGTTACTGAAATTTACATCTTTTGATAAGGCAAAGATAAATGAAACCATCACTATATAACTAAATACATTATGGGCAAAACAGTAACCACATACTTAATTGATGGAGATCCGAAAGGAACTCAATACGCATTCATCAGCAACAAGATTTGCCAGATGTTTGTTGTGCCACGCTCGAATCTTGCATATCTTAATACGCAGGATAAACTACAGAAACCAGCGTTTTACATATTACTTGGCGAAGATGAAATGACAAAACCGCAAGCATATATAGGTGAAACAGAGAACTTCCGTGAGCGTGTTAAAGATCACGATAGCAAGAAGTCATTTTGGCAAAAAGCACTCATTTTTGTTTCAAAAGACGCAGATATGACAAAAGCTGATGTTCAGTATTTAGAATACAAAGCAATATCAGAAGCTAAAAATGCAAACACATTTGTATTGAACGACAACAAACAAACTCCCAAAGCTCCAAACTTGCCTGAATATCAGAAAGACTCAATGGATGAGTTCTTTGAGGATGTGAAGTTTTTGGCAGCGTTTGTCGGTTGTAACATATTTGAAGTGGTACAAGAGGAAAAAGAACATTTGTTTTACGCCACTGGTCGTGGATGTAATGCAAAAGGTTTCTATAGTTCAAATGGCTTTACTGTATTGAAAGGAAGTGTCATAGCACAAAACACAACATCTTCTTTTAAAGGAATCGAGCATAGGGAAAAGATGCTTCAAGAATATTCAGCTATAGAAGATGGTAAAATAATAATGACATCGGATAAAACTTTTACAAGTCCAAGTACTGCTGCATGTTTTTGTTTGGGTCGTTCTGCAAACGGTTGGATAGAATGGAAAGATAAAGAAGGTAATACTTTAGATTCAGTTTATAGAAAACAATTAGAATAATGGACAGATATTTAGCACAATTAGAAATCTGTAAACAGATTATTGATCGTATCCGTCATATGATCAATATGCAACACATTCAAAGCAATAATATTAGTTGCACTGAGCTATACAATGAGTTGTATAAATTGATACCTTTGGTTCCAGTAGAATATAAAGTATTTAGTGATAGGCTTAGAGACAAAATATTACCTAATCTTAAAATGCCTGATTTTATTTCTGTGAATCAATTTGGGCAACCATTATCTACGCCTCAAAATGGCATTAACCCATATTTGTTTGGTGAAGTTATTGCAACTATTGCCTATCTAAATGGATATAGTAATAATAATTCATCATCTTTTTGGGACAATATACACCCACAGATAGTTTCAGTCGCTAAAGGTCGTTTTGATGATAGTTATTATGCAGATGCAGTAGAAGCTGCATTTAAGGAAGTAAATACTAGAGTTAAAGGAATTTATAAGAATAGGACATCCATTGAAAAAGATGGTGTAAAATTAATGCAATCGGCATTTTCTCCTCAAAATCCAATAATAAAATTAGGAGATATTTCAACTGAAACAGGTACAAATGTACAACAAGGATATATGGAAATGTTTGTGGGAGCAATGATTGGCATAAGAAACCCCAAAGCTCATAGCAATCAAACATTATCAAAAGCAGATGCTATTAGAAAATTACATTTTGCCAGTATGTTGATGTGTAAACTAGATAATGAACTAGTTTAAACATAATATTTTTAAACATATAACGATTATTATTTATGACTGAAACCAACCGCATAGAATATAAAAGATAATTAACTCCTGAACTTGATATTGAGAAGGAGGTTGTGGCGTTCCTTAACTACAAGGAGGGCGGATACATCTATTTTGGAATTGATATCTACCGTGATGTGGAGTTGGTGGAGTCGTTAGGCTCCGGCATTCCTCGTATCTTGCGTGCATACGGTGAAGATTGCTTCAAGTTTACCGACAACTTCATACGCATTACTTTGCCTATTAGTGCTCATGACCATGCAAGTGACCATGCAAGTGACCATGCAAGTGCGCAAGTTGAGAAACTTGTTTATGCATTGATAGGAGAGATGGGACGTTCTGAATTACAAGAATTACTATCTATCAAGAATAGAGATTATTTTAGAACTGATTATTTGAATCCTGCTATTAGTAATGGTTATATAGAACTTACTATTCCAGATAAGCCTAATAGTCAATATCAGAAATATCGTCTCACAGCAAAGGGTATTGCTTTGAAAAATAGCTTAACAAATAATAAGTAATTTTGCTTAACCTATCATATGATATAAAAAACCGTAATTATTTCATATTTTATGATAGGTTATGCTAACAAGTATATTTTGATATGAATAAAATCACTACAATTGAAGATGTCAAAGCATTAATTGCAGCAGGTGTTGAAGAAAACACTACGATAGAGTATAAGAGTGGAATTAATATCGCTGATGCTAAATGGAAAGGTGAAATGGCCAAGGATGTTAGTGCAATGGCTAATGCTAATGGTGGAGTAATAATATATGGGGTAAAAGAGTTTGACGAAAAGGATAAACGTCATATTCCATCACAGATAACACCCTTAGACACTACAAAAATCTCAAAAGAAACAATCGCTCAAGTTATATCAAGTAATATTAGTCCTAAGATTAAAGGATTAGAAATTAATTGTTTAGTAGTAGATGTGAGCAAACCGAATGAGGTCGTTTATATTATAACTATACCACAAAGCAGTACGGCCCATCAAAATTTGAAAACAAAGCAATATCATAAGCGTTATTCAACAACTGTTGATTCAATGGAGGATTATGAGATTCGAGATATTATGAATCGTAACGTCCACCCTGATATAACTTTAGACTTTGAGTTAAGGCAAATAACCAAACAGGAATTATATTGGATACAACCAACATATAATCCTCTATATGGTTCACCTCTACCAGCTCATCCGCAAATTGTGCAAAGAGCAATATTGGTTCTAAATTGTATTCCTAGAAATATTGGAACAGTTGTAGCAGAACATGTCCACTATTTCGTAAAATTACCTGAAAATATCGTAGCCATAGGACAAGAGTTTGATATTGCAGAAGTGAAAGACGGTTTTGTAACTATGCGTCGTGAAAACTTGTATTGCGATATTTTGGAAGGTAGTACTCCAACAAATATAAAGTATGGACTTCCTCGTATTGTGCCGATACTTCCTGGTATGACGGGAGTGCATAAAGGAATAATTATACACCCTAATGCAAATCTTAATCAAGATGTTGAAATTAGTTGGTGCTTGAATGCTGATGGCGCATCTGTTAAAAGTGGAAAAATTAAACTAAAAGATATACCGAGAAAATAGCTTGATATTTGAATGTTTTTTCCTAATCCCTTATTGTCTGATTTTACCCTTTCACTTTTATAGCAGCCTCCATGCGTTAGGGATTGGAGCGGCATCCTTTGCGAGCTTCTTTTGGGAACGGGGACGGGATTTTGGAAGCGGGGTGGAGGTTGAGCGAGCAAAGATATAGCGGAAAGCCCGACGGCGATAGCCGGAACGCCCAAAATAATTGACAATTAACAATGTACAATTTACAATTAACAGTTTGCAATTAACAACTTTCAGTTTTCAAATCTCAACTTTTAAATCCAGGACGCTCCCTGCCGCCTTGGAGAAATCGCGTTAAGAAATTTTATTGTCGTAGCGGTTAAAACAAAAATACTGTCTGATCGCAGCGAGTTTATTTTTGTTCAGCGAAGACAAGAAAATTTTAGCAGATTTATCCGTAGCGGCGAGCTTTTTCTGTTTCTCTTTTTTGCGGAAAAAAAGAGAAAAGAATCAATGTAAAAGAAAAATATAAAGTGTAAATTAGTAGAGACTCTTTTCCATACCAACTCAACTAATCCCCTTAACAATTCCTAATTCTCAACTTTCAATTTTCAATTTTCAATTTTCAACTTTCAATTGATAATGGATTTTTTCCTAATTTTGCGAATCAATATAATCTTATGGAAACAAAACTCACTCATATAGCCTTGCATCTTGTTGGTAATAAGTCGGAAGAGGAGGGCGTGCATCTTGCAAAGTCGAATGTCTCTCTCGACGAGGAAATGCGTAACATCTTGACCAAGTTTTTCTTAAATGCCTTTAACATAGGTGAGTTCTTCCACCTTTATCACGACAGCGGTATAGAATATAATGTGGCGCATGGCGCAGCTTCCAAGATATTCGAGGATCCTTCGTCGCTCCACGAGGAGTCGGTGAAGTTAGCTCGCCATCTCTACGAACAAAGCACGCACCCTAAAATCAAAGGCGGCGAGTTCTACGTGGCTTACTTCTCCGACTGCATCATGAGCGGTACCACCGTCGATGCGATAGGTATCTTCAAGACCGAAAACAAAGACACTTTCCTTAAAGTGCAACATTCTGGCGGTAAGATGAACCTCGAGAGCGAACAGGGTATCAATATCAAGAAACTCGATAAGGGTTGCCTGATTTTCAATAAGGATAGGGAAGAGGGCTACGTTGTTTCCATAGTCGATAACACTAATAAAGGTACTGAAGCTCTGTACTGGACCGATGATTTCTTACATGTGCGTCAGCGTAAAGATGAGTACGCTAACACTCAGAATGTCATGGCGATGGCTAAGAACTTTGTGACACAGGAACTACCAAAGGAATTTGAGGTGTCGAAAGCTGACCAGATAGATCTTCTTAATAAATCTTTACAATTTTTTAAAGATAAAGACACTTTCGATATCGAAGAGTTCGCTAATGAAGTCATAGAACAATCTGCTGTCATTGAGAGCTTTCATAACTTTAAAAAGAACTATGAAGCTGATAATGACATCACTATCGACGATAACTTCGCTATTTCAAACAACGCCTTCAAGAAACAGCAACGTTCCTACAAACGCGTGATTCGTCTCGACGATAAGATACAGATTATCATCGACGGCAACCGCGACCATATAGAACAAGGCGAAGACGCAAAAGGAAAATATTACAAAGTATATTATAACGAAGAACTATAAAATAACTTAAATCTGCATACCTTCCAACTTCCAATCATTACTGTTAAGTCCTAAAAATATCCGTGCCGATACTCGCGATACGCAGAGATAACATTAGCGTAATTTCGCGGACCTCACGCTATCCCGAACAGTTCTATCTCGAATATAAGCGTCGAGCCATTATGTACTTTTGCCCGTTAACTTTCCATTTAGGAACACAAAAGTTAAAAAATGTTAAAATTGTATAAGTGAAGATTTTTCTTTATACTTTTGCAAAGAAGGAGGTTGATGATGAAAGATGAAAATAAAATTATTATTTATCAGGACGATAACGAGATAACAAGAGTGTCGGTAAGATTCTCCGACGAGGACTTATGGTTGACACAGAATCAGTTGGCAGAGATATACTGTACAACTCAGGAAAATATCTCTATGCATATTAGCAATATTTATGCAGATAAAGAACTGGAAGAAAATCGAACTTATAAGGATTTCTTATTAGTTCGACAAGAGGGGAACAGACAGGTGAAACGAAAAATCGCTCACTATAATCTTGATATGATCATTGCTCTTGGTTATAGAGTTCAGTCACAGGTGGCGTAACGCGTAATTAAAAAATACCTGAACTCTAACAATAGTTAAATCATTATATATTATATCACCATAAAATTCTTAAATTTTCAATAATAGAACTTTTAATTTTTAATCGGGGAGGTCGCGTTAGGGATTGGAGCGGCATCCTTTTGGAGCGTAGCGGAAAAAGATATAGCGGAAAGCCCGACGGCGATAGCCGGAACGCCCAAGATTAATTTATAATGCATAATTCACAATGCATAATTTTTAGTTTTCAAATCTCAACTTTCGATTCTATAAATCTGTCTTATCTGTGGTTAAACCTCTTTCGTATCACATTCGAGACAAGCTCGGAAAATATTCGCTCAGATACCTCGCGATACGTGGAGATAAAAATCATTAGCGTATAATTTACGCCCATTCGTGGACAAAATAATCTGTGTCAATCTGTGCCATCTGTGGGTCTTAATCCATTCTCCCACGGATTCAACGGATTTTCATGGATTTAGCAGAAATAAATTCTCAGATTTTCAGATTCTCAATTTCTCAGATTCCAAAAATATACGTGCAAATACATCGCGATACGTGGAGATAAAAAACATCCTCACGCTATCCCGAACAGTTCTATCTCGAATATAAGCGTCGAGCCGCCAGGGATTCCTGGTTGCGAATAGTTGCCGTAAGCCATCTCGGCAGGAAGATATATCTCCCATTTGTCGCCGACGCACATCTGCTGCATCGCGATGATCCAGCCTTCTATTAACTCGTTAAGACGGAATGCGATAGGGACGTTCTCGTCGCGGCTGCTGTCGAATACCTTACCGTCGATAGTCCAGCCGGTGTAATGTGCCGTGACGACACTGCGTGGCGATGGATGTACGCCGTCGTTTTTGCCTTCGCTGATAACCTTGTAATATATTCCGTGAGGAAGAGCCTTGACGCCATCTTCCTGAGCCTTAGCCTTCAACCAATCTCTGTTGGCTTGAATGTATTCTTGTTTGTTCATAAGTATTGAATTTATTAGATTCTATTAAAACAGCTTCTTTATGTTCATTGAGAGAAATTCTTCAGGAGTGATGCCTCCTTCACCAACTATGAAAGCTTTATCAGGATTGAAGTTCTGACGGAACCTGTCTAATCCTGAAGTGTTTTTCTCAGCATTGCTTTTTACTTCAATAGCGATCAATGAGTTGTTTTTGCGCAATATGAAATCTACTTCGTCGTTACGTTCTCTCCAATAATAAACTTCAAAACGATGAGTAAAAGCCTGACTGACCAAATATGCACCGATCCCTGACTCGAATATTCGTCCCCAATGTTTTCTGTCTATCAAAGACTGTTCGAATGACGATGAATTATAAACCATTTTTAGCGCATTGTTATATACCTGCAATTTAGGAATACTGGCTTTTCTTCTTGCATTGTCAATGCTGAATTTCTGTAGGCCACAAAGTAAGCCGCTTTCGTTCAGTAGATTGATATATCCCGCTAATGTCACTGTGTTACCTGCATCTTGCAAAGAACCTAACATTTTGTTCAACGAGAGCAACTCTCCAGAATACGAAGCTCCAAGTTCGAATGTTTGTCTCAACAGAGCAGGTTTGTTAATGGGAGTGTCCATCAGTATGTCTTTGTTGATAGTCGCATCGATGATTGCCGACTGTATATACTGACTAAAGCGGTCGTTGTCATTTATTAATGATGCGGCACCAGGATAACCACCGTAATATATGTATTGTTCGAGACTGAAGTCAAAGCATTCTTTCATCTCAAGAAAACTCCAATGACTCATTCTAATCTCTTCGAAGCGTCCTGCTAACGATTCCGACAATCCTTTCTCCAACATAACTCTACTGCTTCCCAAAAGCAACACCTTGATATCGCAGTCGTTAAAAGTATCAGCGTCCCATTCCTTCTTTACAGCCTCACTCCAATTTGAGATCTTCTGTATCTCGTCAATTACAAGAATCATACTCTCGTAATTATTGCTCTTCTTGATACTCCTGACAGCATCCCAACAATCTGAAATCCAGGATTGTTTAGTGGCAGGAATATTGTCGGCAGAGAAAAACTGATAGGGTAGGTCAATGTCTTTCAATACTTGTTTGACAACCGTTGATTTCCCTATTTGACGAGCACCCATTACGACTTGTATGAATTTCCGCTTCTCTTTAAGACGTTGTGTAATTATGTGATATTCACTTCTTTTATACATTATATTACATTTTACTCAGTGTGTTGAGTATTTTTACTCAGTGCAAATATAATAAAATTTAAAGACAAAATGTGAAAATCTAAATTATTATCTCATCTCATAATCAAAACTCTTCGCAGAGTCTCAATCCTTCGTCTATTGCTTTTTTGATTTTGTCGCATTTCTCTTCCTCTGTGCTGTAATCCATGTTCTGGGCAGAGATGATAAATAACTCGCCTAAGCCCCATAACTTACTGAGTGCCTTGATATAAGGCGTTGCCTGCTCCAACTCGTCACCGGTGCTGATGTTCATGCCTCGCGTGGTGATATACAACACTTTCTCAGCCTTACATAAGCCATAACATTCTTTCTCGTTGCTGCCGAATGTGACGTTGAACAGCGACATGTTCTCGAAAAAGACTTTCATCGCACTCGGGAAACTCATGTCCCAGAAAGGAGCTGCAATAACGAGACGGTCGGCTGCGGCAATCTTTCTCGCAATCTCAACATATTCCTCAGGAACATAGCCGTTGTTACGATCATTGAGAATGTCGTTATTCACGACAGGGAAATTATGATCCGACAGTCGTATCGTCTCAATATCATATCGTTTAGAAAGTTCTGAAATGACAGCATCAGCAATCTTCTTGGTGTTAGAACCATCTCTCAAACAAGCGTCGATGTAAAATAACTTTTTCATTTATCTGAAATTATTTGTTATGCAAAGATAGTGATTTATAAACTAATGTTGTCCGTTAACTTAAAAAATGTTAAAGATGTAGATGTGAAGATTTGGGTCTCAGTAGTCATCACGATTACGTCGTTGGGATACGCAAAAGATATTACTTATTTTCAGTAGCCGCCAATGCGTTAGGGATTGGAGCGGCATCCTTTTGGAGCGTAGCGGAAAAAGATATAGCGGAAAGCCCGACGGCTTGCCGGAACGCCCAAATCAACTGAATAAATAAAGTGTGATAAAAATAAATTAAAGCCTTACATCATTGACAAAATATTTATATATTTGCGAGACATGAATTTTAACAAACACTTTATAAAACTTAATTATTAACTAACTTTTTTACAAGATGAAAAGATTTTTAACATTTACTTTGCTGATGTCGTTAATCGCTTCATCAGCATTTGCATTTAACAGGGAAGCGGATACCGTAGCGGAAGTATGCGCGAGACAAATCAATGACGATAAAGTTGAAGTGGTATGGAGTTGGGATGAGTCAACTAATTGTGACACATGTGAATATAATGTTTACAAGAAAAATGTCATAAAAGGGAAGGACGTGGAGCTTTTTGCGGAGAAAGTGACTGGTACAGTTATAGTTGATACTACATGGGCAGAAGCGCCTTTCGGAGTCTATCAATGGGGCGTTGAGGTAGTAAGTGAGACTAATGATAATAATGTCAATATAATAAATGTAGATTTTGAAGATGGCATGATGCCTGAAGGTTGGGTCACTACATCGCAGCAGATATATCAGACCACTTCGGAATGGAGCGTTTCGGAAAGACTCGCTTACACCAATTTTCCGGCAAAAGGAAAATATGCCGCATTTTCAAACGGCACTGCATACGATGGCTTGCGTTATGAGATGATTACAAGCGCTGTTGACCTTACAACCTCTATATCAGCTGCTTTGTCATTCGACTATGCCAACGTTGAGTTTTTAGGCGATAAATGTGTTTTGAATGTGAAAGTCGGCACATCGCAAGAAGGTCCATGGGAAACGGTATTCTCAACAGCTGATTCATACGCTAACGAATGGACTTATAAAACAATAGACCTCACACAGTTTATAGGTCAGACAATTTATGTCGCTTTCGAGAATGAAGATTATAACGGTTACGGTATTGGCGTTGATAATATTGTACTCAATTCAATAGAACCAAAAATAGTGTGGTCGAATACACTCGACAAAGACATGTACACTACTGTTGCAGTGACAGTTACATCGAATGCGACGGAAAGTATGAGCGGAACGACAGTCAAATTTGTCAATCTTTATGAGACGGGATTTGACTATGAGGCAGTATTAGATGCTACAGCAAGTTATGAATGGACAGAATTCCGCAAGGGCACATACGAATATACTGTATACAAGAAAGGATATGAGTCGTGCGCTACAGCGGAGGTTATAGAAATTACAGATGAAACCGCGTTAGAGTGCGTACTCACTGAAATAATAAATGCGGCTAAAGATTTGTATGTGTCGCCGACCGGCTTTGCAAAATGGGAAAACGAAAACGCTGATACCCGTGCTATAGAAAGCTACACAGTGCTGTTAAATGGCGTTGAAGAGGCGACAGTGACTACATCATATTATCAGCATGAGGACGTAACGCCAGGTGAAAAGTACACGACATCAGTCATTGCCAACTATAACACCGGTGATGCCGAAGCAACGGAATACACTTGGACATGTGTGGCTTGTGATGAATTTGAAGGCGTGTCAGACCTTGCATCTACATGTTCAGATGGTAATGCAATACTTACTTGGAAACTCCCAGAAGGTAATTATATGACAGATTTCTTGAATTATGACGACAGCCTTAACTTCAATTATATTGGTCAAACTGACGGCAGTAGTTTCTACTGGGGAGTAATGTTCCCTGCATTAGATATGATGCCAGGCAATCTGACGAAAATCATGATGTTCGACGGGGAAGCTCACTCTGGTGAGTTCTTCATATACTTAGGCGGCGATACAATTCCTGAAACATTGGTTACCAAACAAGAATACGAGTGTAATGGAACAGGAGAATATGTTGATTTCAATTTGTTAAAACCTGTTGTTATTAATGGTACAGAGAATCTGTGGATTGTGTTTACAAACACTGATGGCTCTACACAAGTGGCACCATTCTCTGATGTCGAAAGCAAAAACGGTGACTGGATTTCAATAGACGGAGAACAATGGTTTAAGGCATCTGATGTGTTTGGTCTTCCAATGACATGGCAGGTGCGAGGCTTCATAGAACGTGGCGCAGATCCGCTTGGAGTTGTTCTTTATCGTGATGGTGAATTGGTTGTGAATGATATTATTTCGGAAGAAACATATTCTGATCCAATGACAGAACTTGGTACATACGAATATGACATCAGAGTGGTTTATACCAATTATGCAATATCATGTCCACAAAACTTGACTATAGAATATGTTGGCTTAGCGGAAAACGATTCAAATGTGTTAAGCATTTATCCTAACCCAGTTAAAGATAAGCTTACGATTGCAGCTGAGAAAATGACACGTATCACTATTGTCAATGCTTTCGGTCAAGTAATGTATAATAATGAAGTCATTGACAATGAACAAATAATCGACCTAACTCAATATGAGGCTGGAATTTATGTAGTTCATATTACAACGGAAACAGGTTTTGTTACAGAAAAAATAACAGTGATTAGGTAATACGGAGTAACAATACGATATACAAAAACTCTAACTGTTATTGTAAATTATTCGACTTACGGACAAGCGATTTTGGTTTATGCTTGTCCGTAAGTCTTTTTTATAAGTTATTAATACATCTTGTCCCTCTTCTCCATACTAAAACCGCGACTAAGAAATAAACAGCGCATTGTATCCAGAGTGTCAGCAGTTCTGGACGTATATTACTTAGATCGCCGCCCATACAGTCTAACTTCACAAAGGCTAAGGTGGCGGGTGCGACAGGAAAGAGATAATGCAGAATCTTCCAATGCCAAGGCATAAGCTCCAAAGGGTAGGAGATGCCAGTCAGAAAGACCAATGGCACCGACATGAAGACGATGAGAAACAATGGCATGTCGGCATCGGTGAAAAATGGAGCTAAACACAGACAGAAGAACGCAGTCGCAAAAAGATATGGTATCATCATGATTGTGATGTTTAAGTAATTACCGAGATGTGGAAGATGAAATATCAATGGTAGCAAGCCTAAGAAGAAAACCGAAAATACAATATAAATCATCACATTGGTGATTGCTTTGCCGAGAACGATTTTATATGACTTAATGACTTGTGGTCTTGTGGTCTTGTTGACTTTTTCTCCTCCAAGCCTCATCGCCATTGTTATCATCATGGTCTGGAAAATTATAATCACCATCACTGGCGGAATGAGATATGTGCCGTAACCTTCAGTGCTGTTATAAAGCGGCTCGCTTACGATATTGACAGCCTTGTCGTTAGCAAGAAAAAGAACGTCAATCATATTAAGAGATTTTATCATCTCAGGGAGTAACTCTGAATTAATTTCCAAGCAAGCGAAATTGACAGCTTCTGAAATGTTAAGATAATCTAAGAATGAAAGCGTTGAGCCGTAAATGGTACATTCGGTCTGTCTGCCTCGCATCACATTTTCTTTCAGCTCGGAAGGAATATAAAGGAAGCCGATAATCTCTTTCTCGACGAGTTTTTCTTTGGCTTGATGAAAGTCTTGAGTCTTCATGACGACATCGACTTGCTGTGTAGCGTCAATATAATCAATGAAATGACGGCTCAAATCGCTCTGCGACATATCAACGATTGCAATAGGTGCTTCGCGATATACGTTTGTGTTATATAGTAAGTTATATAGAAAACCGTAACCTACATTGCCGAGAATCAATACAATAAGAATCGGAATGTTGGTCCCGATCGCCTTAAATTCAGAGCATATTATTTTGATAATGTCGTTCATGTTTTAAGTCTACAAGTCAATGAGTCAATAAGATAATAAGTTATGAGATGTTTGTAATTCTTCATTCTTAATTCTTCATTCTTAATTTTTCATTCTTAATTTTAAAAGTAAACTCGCTATTATTATCAGAATGTTAAAGCTTATTAATATCAAGACTGATTTCCAGCAATATAAAAAGGCGTGGCTTTCATAGCGAAGGTAGTCGGTTATTACGACGAAGTGACGGATAGGGAAGAGCAGTGATAATTTTTCGAAGATTGGGTACATCGCGTTTACGGGGAAAGTCACGCCGGCAAAAGTGGCTCCCAACGAGCCGAACATCGAGATGAAACTGATGATAATCGGCAGGTTGGGATATATAGAGAAAAGGAAAAGCGAGACAGAACATGTCGCCATGATGAACAGAAAACAGACTGCTATTATTGAGACGATGTTAGCATGTAAGTCGAAGTCCATGATGTCGAACATCAGTACGTCGGCGAAGATGGCTATGGCGGTAAATATTAATATATAAGGTGTAAGTTTTCCGAAGACCACATTGAGCATTTTATTGTTACCAGCTTTCAGACATTCTCTTGTCTTCCTTATGTCTTTGAAATCCATGCCGAAGGAATATGCTATGTTAAGTAAAATCAAGATTTGAAACAGAACCCAGAAGTAAGGGAATGTGAGATATGAAGAGTAATTTAAGGCAGGGTTATATAAAGGATGAGCTGCTATGCTGATGGGCGATGCCAACGTCTCTAATGTCTCGTCGTCGATACCGAGGAAGTCGGTCGTCTGTTGTAATGGAGCGACAGCTATGATTCTTAATGCGTTGAGGAAACCTTGCATCACCTCGGAGCCGACGCTCAGAAAAGCGTAATGATAACATAGTGTTAGCGTGGTGTTTCTGTTTGCCTCCACGTCTTTCTGGAAGTCATGCGGTATTATGAGATAGCCGTATATTTTCTTTGAGAGAAGAGCATCGCGAGCCTCGGCGGTGTTGGAGAATTTTTCTGTCACACGAATTTCGGGTACCGCCGAGCAAAGCCGCTCTATATCACGCGACATCGTACTGTTATCCTCATCGACTATGCCTACAGGAATGCTGTCGATCATGCCGTTGCCAAAAATCGTCGTCATGAAAAACAAAGCGAATAATGGAAATATCAATGCCGTGAAAAGATACAGAGGCCTCGATACCAAGATACCGCACTCTCTCTTGACGACAGCAAAAAATCCACTATGATGATTCGTTTTGTTCATTTTATTTTAAGTCAATAAGTCATTAAGACAATAAGTCAATGAGATAATTACATATTATACATTGTTAATTGTTAATTGTTAATTGTTAATTGTTCATTGTAAATTGTTCATTGTCAATTGTCAACAAACATGTCATTCCAGGTCGTAGGTCTTCTATTTTATATTTTGGAACTGCTTGTATTTCAAATGTTCTTAGGTCGTAGCCGCCGCTGTCTTTGGTGGCTTTCCATGTGGCGAAGCTGCCGAGTGGAGATATGTAGTTGATGCTGAAAGGAATGTCTTTCAATCCTAAGGCTGGTATCTCGCATAAGATGTCGTTTCCCATCTTAAAATATTTTAACAAATCCTCGCGTACATTCATGACTAAATAAGGGTTTTCTATATCGACAATGGTCATGATGGAAGTACCTATCGACGATAACTCTCCTTTGTTCAATGCTATAGTAGCTACCTGTCCAGAAATAGGAGCTGCGAGTTTTGAGTCTTTCAGCAGTGCCTTCACGACTTCGGCGTTACTTCGAGCAGCTTTTGCCATCTCTTTTGCCGATGCTTTATCTTGTTCCTGCGCACCTTCTTTAGCAATCTTATATTGATGATATGCAGCACGTTCAGCTGCCAATGCTGACTTGTAAATTGCCTCGACTTCATCTCTGCGCTGCTGGCTGACGATAGAATCTTCATACAAGGCGGATATTCTTTCGTAAGTCGTTTTTGCTAAGTTTAAATCGGCTTTAGTGCCGTCCCATAATTCCTTGGCAATGGAAACCAATTCCTTACGTGAGCCTGAGTCGAGTTTCTCGCTCTGTAGCTTAGCTGCTTTCTCCAACGATTTCTGAGCTTCATATTCAGCAATAACTTCATTAGAGATAATATGTACTAAGATGTCGCCTTTTTTTACATGCTGTCCTTTTTCGACATATATCTCTTCAATCCTTCCAGGCAACAAACCTGAAATATTATATTCTTCAGCTTCAATCTGTCCTTGCAAAACAATGTCTCTTTCCTTCATCAAGAAAATGCCGAGAATAGATAAGGTCAATATTATCAATAATATAACCACAAATGCCGTAAATAATATTTTGTTAGATATTTTCATTATCAACTTAATTATAAAACTATAAACTATAAACTATTCATTGATAAACGCTTCGAAATATTCTGGTATTCCGCAGAGACAGCATAGGTTCGCCAAAGCGATGTCGTATTCAAAATAGGTCGTGAGCAACAATAACTTAGTCTTGTTTAAAAGATTTAATGCGTCAAGGACTTGCTGCGATGTGCATAGACCTTCGGCAAATGATTTCTTTCTTATCTTATAGACTTCTTCCGCTAAATCCAATGAGGATTGTAAATCTTTTGCATTGACGACAGCTTGCTTAAGATTGGCATGCCATTCATCGACAGCTATTTCCAATTCATTTTTCAGGTTCTGCTGCGTCTCGCTGATAATCTCAGATTCTATCTTAGTCATCTGTATGTTACGCTCTCTCGCAAGTCCATCGAAAATATCCCAAGCGAGATTTATACCGCCAACAGTATTAGGTATCAGGTTGTTAGGGACATGATACGAAGCGATTGTCTGTTTGCCAAAGACTGAAATAACCGGGAAATAATTAGACCTACTCATTCTTAAAGTATTTTTAGAAATATCATTATGAAGCTCCGACTGTTTGTATACGTAAGAGTTTTTACGCATCATATCTTTAAACCAATCTAATGACGGATATTGTTCATTGAGAAACAATGAAGTGGAAGTAGAAATGTTTTGTCCGTTGTCTGTTGTATTGTCGACTTGCTGACCAACTTGTTGACTTGTTGACTTGTTGTCTCGTAGTCCTATAATAGTATACAGAGCATTCTTCAAGACTTCATTCTGATTTTCTGCGCTTTTGAGATTTCTGTCGCTTTCGTCGAGTGCTACTTTCACAATGAGACGTTCTGCTTTGTCGAACATGCCGATATTTTCCATCTTGACAGCCTGCGAATAATGATGTTTTGTCATATCGTGAGATTCGTTAAGGACTTTTATCATTGATTCATTAAGACTTAAAGAAAAATAAATATTGGCAAGTTCCAAATATTTCGTTGCACCAATCGACTCTTTAGTGATCTCCGAAAGCGATTCGTTATCTTTGGCTAACTTATTGGCATAAATTCTTTTAACTCCTGTAAACAAAGGATATATGACTTCCAAATCTATTGAGCCGAAGTCGTCGTCGATGACGGGAACATCAAATGACAAATCACCTAACTCCTTAGAAATGAAATTTAAAACATTAGGCACGAGGAAGTCATCGGCATATTTTTCTTTGAGAGGGTCGAGTAGTGGAGCGTATTCTTGATTAACGCTGATCTTATTCGACATCATGGCGTAAGTACCAGTCATCGTGATTGTTGGGAACCAGCTCGCGTTGATGAGCTGCGACTGACGTCTTGCCAACTCGGTATTTTTCTCAGCAGCTTTGATGGCGTTGTTGTTCTCGAGCATCAATCTGACAGCTGTTCTGAAATCTATATTAGCTGTCAGATCTTGGCTCGTAGCTGTTGAACTTTGCGACACTGTGTCATTATAACTCAGCGACTCAGCTTGTCGACTCGTAGTCCCGTTGATTTGTTGACTTATTAAACCCGTTAATAAAAGTAAAAAAGGTCTCATAACCTGATGATGTTTCGTTTGATATGACAAACGAACAAGGAAAGAAAATGTTCAAATCAGAACAATCTCAATCCAACATCAGACTCATAAACGTTGCTTGGTTGTTAAACGCTTTTAACTTCTCGGGCAGCGTTTCTGTTTTGTAGCCGAACAAAGCCTGCGTCAGCTGCTCAATATCAACGACGTTTGTCCCGATAGAGTTTTTCTTATCCAACGTGCCATTATTAATATAATATGTGCCGTTGTTTTCTGGCAAGATAGTATCGACTAAAGAAATCTCAATTTTCATCTTCGGATGCGACATCGCGTAAAGTCGTAACATTGTCTCCGCATCTATAAGACGCGCCATCCCGAGACGATGCGTCTTCTGTCCCGCAACAGGAGGAACTAGAATGTTTATTGACACTGACTCTGACGCTTTAGACTTTAGACTTTCGCCTTTCGTCATTTTCCCTGCAGCTGATATCAAGTCGCTGAAGATAGCACTCGATTTGGCGAAGACATCTTTGATATAGATCTCGTCGTTTCTTAAATAACAGAAAGCCAAGCCGCAAATATCTTCTCCATATCTCGCAACAAGCAGATGATTATCGAACAACTCCAAGTCGTCTGTAATGACTTTAAAATCATATTCATTATGCTGGATGCAACAGTTACGAGCTCTCATTTTATTGTTAAAATATTCATACACTTCGTAAAAATCAGCTGTTGGCTGTTGGCTATTAGCTATTAGCTGTTGGAAATCTGATATTACTGAATTGCTCACTTGTTGACTTGTAGTCTCGTTGACTTGTTGACTTAAATTAATCCTTATCTTAGAATAATCGAAAGTTGTGACGAAGTTAGTTCCTGCGTAATAGTTGAAGAGACTTTCCGATGCAGGGATAAGAGCTGCGAAACAAGCGCCGTTGTTCTTTGCTTGCTTCAGTGCTTTGATGATCAGGTCGTTCATCAAGCCTTGCGAGCGATAATCAGGATCAGTGCAGCAGCCTGATAGGTAGGAGCAGCCTATCGTCTTGCCATAATAAGAGAAAGGGTAGGAGATGAGCTGCAATGCAGAGACGACTTTGCCGTCCTTCTCGATAAAGATATTATCATTTTCGTTATATCGTTTCTCGAAATAAAAATCCACAAAACGTTTGTCTTCCTCGCTAAAACATTTGTCCCACAAGACGCGAGTCTCGTTTTTTATTCTGTCGTTCATAATGTATAACTTTCAACAAATTCCAAACAATAATCAATAATCTCTTGATTTAAAATGCAAATCTGATGCTTGACATCTTTATATCTTAACTGCTCGAGAGCCTGTTCAGCGGTGATGACACCTTTTTCATAATCCACAACGATATTAGCAATCTCGTCGTCGATGCTGCCAGCGATGACAATGTCATAATCAGAAAACACATCTTTACCTTTGCGGCAATCGACGACAAAATTCAGCCATTCGATATTATAGGTTTCAAATTCATTGAAACGATAGCCTATGTTTTTAGTCCTGAAATAATCAAAGTTATAGACATTTACAATTGGTTTAACATCATCGCCTTCACGATTTGATGCAATCTTTGCCCACGACTCAGCTTCCGACTTAGAGTTATAAAGATAAAAACCCTGCCCGAAATCGAGATTTTTTCTTCCGACATTCACCAAAGGATTTTTAACTTCTATATAAGATCCGTGATATAATGTTATTGTCATTTCTTTAGTTATTGTAATTTCTCAAATATTTTGTTTGGTTCTTTTGTCATGTTAATTAATCTTTCTGAAACTTTTTCCCAATTATAATCAAAGTTCAGCATCACTATTGTTTCATTAAAGTTTATATCATCAAAATATGTTAATGCTTTAAGAGGTATCATAACATTTGAATTAGGAATTTTATTAACATAAAACTTAAGCATTTCCTCTAACGAGAACTTTGATGACAAGAATGCAATATCTATGAAATCTTTTATCCTAGAACCATTATCAGTGATGCTTAACAACTTCATTGCTATTATATCTGGAATACTTTCAAACCTGATACCATCGATAATATCACAATTGCATAAATGTGGATAGTCGAATCTTATGAAATCAATTTTAATACCGTTGATAAATCCTTTAAGAGTCTGTGATCTGTTGTATGCAATTTTAAAGTCATATTTCTTAGTTAGCATCATTTTCAATTCTTCTAAGTCAAACTGTTCTGATGTAAAAAAATCGAGGTCGATACTCTTGCGATGTCCTAAATGTAAGGCTAAAGCTGTTCCACCGACAAGATTAAATGACGTTAACAATGGTTCTCTTTGTAAATCAATCAAAAGTTCCAATGTTTTTGGTTCGACTGTCTCCTTGTACAACATCTCAATTCTTCTCTTTTTAGATTAAAAAATAAGCATACAAAATTGATATCTATATCACTAAGGTATGGTAATGTCTTTATTATTTCTCTGAAGCCTTCAATACCGTCATATAAATCGAAAGCGGCATAGTAATCTTCAGGTTCCCCTAATTCTATAACCCGTTGAACCACCAACGATTTAGAATTATGCCAGTCAAAGTTGTCAATATCATATTCCCATAAAAGTGAATGATTTATGCTGTGACTTCCAGGTTTATATTTATCTAAAATTACCATGACACAAAGATATGAAAATTTTCAAACTCTCAACCCTCAACTCTCAACCTTCAGCTGTATCAAGCCTTTTGTTATCAGAAACGCTGGATTATATGAAGTCTTCGCTTTCCTTAGTCCTTCTATTCCTAAGTCTTCT
This sequence comes from Lentimicrobiaceae bacterium, assembly GCA_015061315.1. GTDB lineage: Bacteria > Bacteroidota > Bacteroidia > Bacteroidales > F082 > Limimorpha. The sequence continues at coordinate 21,270 of SUWV01000004.1, read as the reverse complement.
TCACGATTTATATATTCAAACTCCTCAGGAATGTCGTTCGCAAACATCTGATTTATAACAGTAAAAGCTCCTGTATAGTTGATGTCAGCCTTCTCGAAATGAACACCGAAAGTCTTGTGGTTGATAGGATAACCGAAAGTGAAGGCGACGACTTCATTATCGACAAACAACACTCCGCCTTTCACACCAATCTCCTCAGCATGAGTCATGGCAAATAACAAGGCTTGTCGCTCGTTGCCAATATCCTGATGTTTATAATCATCGTTGCTCTCGTACCATTCGTTTTCTTTCTCGATACAAAGTCTTATCAATTCTGGCGTCGCCGACTTATATTCCCAGTTAGGATAAGTCTTCTTAAAACGGTTGACGTGATTACGTTTCTGTTGGAACTTATTACCTTTCAATGTGGCCAAGTCTTCTCTGTTATACACATAATCAAAGCTGTCTCGATTAGGCTCTAAGAGAAGTCGTTCTTTCATCTCATCGCTGAGCTGATTCTCAACGAAATGACAAGCCGCGTGCATCATAAACTTGTTGCCACGAGCATGGGCGTCGTCTATCAACTTATTCACTATTGCATCAGCATTACCTTTACCGATAGGCATCATGTAAATATCGCCATATTGCTGATTATGATAGAAAAGTATCAGAAAATCATCAACGACAGCATATTTCGTGTTGTATAAGAAACGCCACGAGATGAGATTTGAAAAAGAAAGCTCACAATTACAACAATCGTTAGGAAAAATGTACGACGTAATTATCTCTTTATCTTCTAATGTAATATCTTTAAAATCAATCATAGTTTATATTTAGGCTTTTTGAGACGCGTCAATTATTGTATATTTGTCTTTGTAATTGACGCGTCTATACTTGTTGACTTGTAGTCATGTAGTCTCGTTGACTTAACATAGCGCATTCATACTTGGGGTGAAATCTATTTGAATCATCTGCGAGAAGATTTGAGCCGTCTCCATAGGAGAGTAGCCGAGTTCACCTGCAGCGATATTGAAAATCAACTCCACTTCCTTGACGTTGATGTCTTTGTCAGCCAAAGCGATAGAAATCAAATATCTCAGCATCGCCTCTCTTGTCTCAGGATTCAATTCAAGCAGTTTCTTGATAGATTCCTTGAAAGTCTCCACCACGTCGCTCTGAGCGATATCTTCCAAATAAGTCTTAGGGAAGATCTCCAAGACCGACAGCTCGCTGAATATCAAGTCGATTTCGTTTTCACTGATATTCTCGTCGCAGTTGGCTATTATCAAGCCGGCTGTCGCGATGAACTTCGCCATATTAGAGTCGAGTTCAGTGTTTCTCACCTTTAATAATATTTCTATTAACTCGTTCATGCCGTTTTCGAGGTCCTCCTTACTTGTACCTTTCTCGTTGAAGAACACACTTTTAGAGAATTGGTTCAAAGCCTCCACTCTGATAGGATTGATAGGATGTGTCGCGAAGTTGATACCTTTGTCGTTACGAAAATATTCCAAGCGTTTTTTGTTATCTTCGAGGAAAGCCTCCACTTTCATGTCCATCTTGTTGAAATCCAAGCCCGACGACATCTTAAAGAAAGCAGAGATGCAGACGTTAAGGTTAGGCATCGCCATATAGCCGAAGCGGTCGGCGACGAGTTCAGAGAGCTGCTGCCAAAGTCTGATTTTATATTGAAGCGTGATAGGAATAGTAGCGCCATGAGGGAAGACGAAGTTGATGAGTTTCACGAGAGTAGCGTTTTTATTGATGAGATGTCCCATCTCGTGACCGATGACGAAACGTAACTCATCGTCGGTCATAAGCTGTATGAGAGAAGAGTTTACGTTGATGATATTAGGTTCGCCCTCTTCTTGAGAAGCGATGGCAAAAGCATTGACAGAAGGGTCGCCGGTGATGTAGAAATCGACAGGCTCTGTAAACTGCAGCGTCTCTTTTATCTCATTGAATATGTTGTAGTAGCGCGACAGAGTGCCTTCTTCTACCTTGAAGCTATGACCTTCGAGCATGCTACGGTAATAATTATCCGAGAAAGGAATCTTAGCCATTTTGATGATCTCTTCAACGACATTACCCTGCAAGGCGTTATAAATCTGAGTGCTGAGTTCTACTTCCAATGGAAGACCATATTCTGATATTAGTTTAGCATTATCCATAACATTAAAAATTAATTGGTTAATCACGATTGTAAAGGTACAATTATTTTTTGAAAGATGATAATATTTAAATAAGAAAAATTTTAATGTTAGATTTAGAACAGTTGATTAAAGCAGATTTGTTTAGACCATTCCAACAAATCGTTGTAATTTTAAATTCGTCTGATTAAAGGATAATTGCAATTCTCAATAAGTCGTTAGAGTTTTTAAAGAGATACAGAAAAAAAGAAACCATCAATATATATTACGAGACCAATTGTTTTCAAGAGTTTTTCTCACATAGAAAAGAGCCTTGTCAGTATCTTTTTTACATTTGTCGATAATGTAACGATGGTGACTCCATGATATAGAGAATAAATCATCAGGGTTAAATAAATTATGATTGCCGATTTTTCCCACATCTTGTGGGAACTTTTCAAAGCATTCTCTATAAAGAAGATACATTAGTTTCATGTAATATAAATTCTTTTCAGAGAACCCTCTGGCTCCAGGTAGCGCATTCTGTAAATCACGACTTAAGTTTTTGAAAAAATCCTTAATCCAGTTGGCATACTCGCCATCAATTTTAATAAGTGCAGTCATAACATCATAAACTTTGGTTAATTCTCCTTGCAAAATTAAACCATCACCTTACATTTGTCAAGCATTTGTAAAGGAAATATTTCGATTTTAACAATTTTTAACGTAGATGTTAATGAAAGAGTGGGAGAGATGTTAAAGGATTTTAAGACAATAGTGTTTTGGTTTAAAGTTTAAGGCCTAAAGTTTAAGGTTTTGCTGTGAGCTATGAGACGTGAGCTGTAAGCATTTATACAATCCTTTAGACTTTCATCTTTAGACTTTAGACATCATTCAACTATAAAACTCTCAACTCTAAAATTGCTCTAAACTATGAACTCTAAACTTTAAAAAAAGGATTGTTGATAAAAATCCATTATTTTTTTCTGAATAAATTTAAGGAATCAGATAATTATTCATAAATTTGTGGAAGAATATTAATATTACTTTTACAACTGTTTAAGCGCTTAAATAAAGGAATATGGGAACAAACTTTTTCACAAATGAAAAAGAAAATACTCTTCTTGAAAAAATAGAAGGAGTTTTTAAATATAAGAAAGTGCATTTCTTTGATGCGCTTGTAGGTTATTTCCGAGCGTCAGGCTATTTCCGTATCAGGAAGTTTATACAACAGACTCCCATGATTCGCATTTTGGTTGGTATCAATGTAGATAAACTCACTTATCAAGCAAATCAGCAGGGGCTACTTTTCAATCCTAATGCAGAGCAGTCTCAGGAAGAGTTCTTTAATGATATCAAGCGCAACATACAGGAAGCGAAATATGACAAAGAAGTTGAGGATGGTATGTATCAGTTCATAGAAGATATTGTAACTGGTAGAATAACTATGCGCATCCATCCTAAACAAAACATTCATGCTAAGATTTATATATTCCGTGAGGAAGTTTATCATCCTCATGGTTATGGTTCTGTTATCACTGGTTCTAGCAATTTAACTGAAGCTGGACTCGAAAAGAACTTCGAGTTCAATGTAGAATTGAGATATGATGACGATATACAGTTCGCTACCGAAACATTTGAAAGATTATGGGAAGAATCTGTGGAGATAGACATAACGCACATAGAAAAGATAAAGAGTGATTCGTATCTTAATCCGAACTTTACTCCGTATGAAGTATATCTGAAGTTCTTGTTAGAATACTTCGGAAAGAGCATTGATTTTGACCCAAATTCTGTCTCCGATTTACCTCCAGGCTATAAAAAGTTGTCGTATCAAATAGATGCAGTTAATGATGGATATGCCAAAATGATGAAACATAACGGATTTTTCTTGTCTGATGTCGTCGGATTAGGCAAAACCGTTGTGTCTGCTCTTATAGCAAAGAAATTCTTCTTCTCTAACGGATTCCCAACACATCGCTCTCATACATTGGTGATTGTGCCTCCTGCAATGAAAGACAATTGGGACGAGACTCTTTCTGAGTTTAAGTTGGACAACTTTAAAGTTATTACTAACGGAAGTCTTCATAAGATAAAGAATCCGGAACTTTATGATTTGATTATTGTTGATGAGGCTCATAAATTCAGAAGCGATACAGCATCGATGTATAACGAATTACAAAAATTGTGTAAGACTAAGACCAAACGCTATGATGGCAGTCTGCACGATAAGAAGCTTATACTCGTATCAGCAACACCATTGAATAACAAACCTGAAGATATTGCAAATTTGGTTTATCTATTTCAAGATTCTAAAGACAGTACTTTGGAAGAAGGTAATTTGCAGCGTTTCTTCCGTGAGCATATCGACAAGTATAACAAATTAAAAAAGGAGAAAAACATAGTTCTCATAGCGGATGAAGTTAAAGCTATCTACGAAAAAATACGCGTCAAGGTTGTGGAACCATTGACAGTACGTCGTACTCGCAAAGACTTGAAAGAAAATGACGCTTATCGCGAAGATTTGGAAAATCAAAATATACAGTTTCCAGATGTAAAATCACCTTGTAAGATTTATTATCAACTTGATTCTGAATTAGAAGATTTATATGATAAGACCATCAGATGTCTTAGCGACAAGAAAGATGGGCTCTCATACAACAGATATCAAGCTATAAAATATCTTAAAGCAAATAAAAAAAGCAAGTATAAGAAGGCTGATATGATTTCTATTCAGTTGGCAGGTATTATGAAGACATTGCTTGTCAAGCGAATAGACAGTAGTTTCTATGCATTCAAACAATCACTGAGGCGATATTATGAGGCTAATAAGGTTATGCTCGATATGTTCAGCAATGGTACTATATACATTGCTCCCAATCTGAAAGTCAATGAGCTACTTAGCGAAGGTAAAGAAGATGAATTGATTAAACTTATCGAAGAAGCAAAATACACCGACCCGACTATTGAGGTTTGTACACCCGATGATTTTGAATATGGTTTTAAGGAAGGAGTAGAGAAAGACGATGCTATCCTCAAAGAACTTGTTTCTAAGTGGGAATCCGTAGATGTCGATCCTAAATTAAATGAGTTTATCAAATATCTTGAAGAAACTTTATTTGACAAGTCTATTAATCACGAAGGTAAGTTAGTCATATTCTCAGAATCAAAAGAAACCACCAAATATCTATATGACTCTCTAAAAAGTCATGGATTTGGCAAGATTATGACTGTGCAGAGCGATAATAGAGATTCGCAGATGTCTCTGCTGAAAGAGAACTTTGACGCAAACTATAAAGGCGAAAAGAAAAACGACTACGATATTGTGATTTCTACCGAGGTACTTGCCGAAGGAGTAAACCTCCATCGTGCCAATGTTATCGTAAACTACGATACTCCTTGGAACTCGACAAGACTCATGCAGCGTATCGGTCGTGTGAACCGTATCGGTAGCACAGCAAAAGAAATACATATATTTAACTTCTTCCCGACATCGAAAGTGAATAATGATATTGAGTTGGAGAAAAAAGCTAAAATGAAACTCTTCGCATTCCATGCTGCGCTCGGCGAAGATAGTCAGATATATTCCACTGACGAGAATCCTGAAAGTTTTGGTCTTTTTGATAAGGATGTTGATGAGGAACGTGATGAGAAATTACGCTATCTGATGTGGCTCAGACAACTTAAACAGGATGACCCTGATTTGATAAAACGTATCAGCAAAATGCCGTTGCGGGCTCGTACTGGACGCAAGAGCAAGTTTATTCCAGGAAGTACTATAGTGTTTATACGCAACAAACGTCGTGATGCCTTTACCTTCGTCAGAGAAGACGGAACTATTGAGGAGCTAACTTTCCTGGAAGCTGTCAAGGAGTTTGAAGCCCGTATTGACGAGAAATCTATACCATTACATGGGAATCACCACGAACAGGTGAAAATTGCACTCGATGCTTTCGCTATGCAAGAAGAGGAAAACAAGTCTGCAAAGCAGAAAGTTAATCCTACACAAGGTCCTAATGAGAAAAAGGCAATTGCATATCTCGATGGCTTTGTCAGTATTCCCAACATCACAGAACAAGAACTTGAATTGATAAATAAAGCGAAACGAGCGATAACAACAGGTAAGTTCCAGCAGTTGCAGCGTGATATAAATAAACTGAAAACAGCAACAAAGAAAACACCTGTCAAGCCGGTGGTTTTACTTGAGCAATTGATAAAGATTATATCAGGATATCCATTGGAACACGTCCAAAGTGAATGTGTTGGCAAACAGATGGAAGTCCTCAAAACGACTAAAGATTTTATACCTGAGATTATTATTTCAGAGAGTTTTAACATCTAACACAATATTATTATGAATCAAGCATATTTGAAAAATATACTATCTGCACAATTTGATTTTGATATCTGGAAAGATTTGTTGGAAAAGATCTTCCCCAAAGTCGAAATCTTTACAAGTGTTGCTAAAATTACAGATTCACATGTGAAAGATGGTGGTCATGTAGGAAACATCCGTTTAGATGACGGACGTTCATTGGCTATATTCCGCTTTGAGGTAGCCGACAATGTGCAAATATCCCGCAACCGTAAAAGTTTGCGCGATATTGCTGCAAAATATGTAGATCAAGGCTTGATTCATGGAGCTTTGGTTTTCTATTATTCGCAAAACCTAAATGACTATCGCTTGACATTCATTGCCAAACAGACATATTTCAATGAAAGCGGAGAATTAGTAAAGAAGGAAACAGCTCCTAAACGATATACATTCTTGTTAGGCAAGAACGAGCCTTGTACCACAGCAGCAAGCCGACTTAAAGAATTGGCTGATAAGAGGACCTATGGCTCCATTTATTTAACAGATGTTACCGATGCATTCTCTGTTGAACGACTCAACAAAGAGTTTTTCAATGGATACAAAGCGCAATATGCTAAATTCCTCAAACTTCTTGAAGATAAAAAACAGCATCGCGATTATGTTAAGAAAATGCTCGGTCGCTTGGTGTTTTTACAATTCCTTCAGAAGAAAGGTTGGATGGGCGTTTCTGCGACTAACGAGAATTGGGAAGGTGGTGACAAGAATTATCTGGCAAACCTGATTGAAAGATACAAAGGCAACGATAGGATTCTGAGTGATGTTTTGGAACCTTTGTTCTTCGAGACTCTGAATAAGGAAAGGGTAGGAGATATTGCAGATTGCAGACTCGGCGATAATATAAAAATACCATATCTCAACGGCGGATTGTTTGATAAGGACAAAACCGATGCTTTGGATATAGACTTCCCATATTCCTATTTTGAAGATTTGATGGAGTTCTTTAACGGATATAATTTCACCATAGACGAAAACGACCCCGACGATGCCGAAGTCGGCGTTGACCCTGAAATGCTTGGACATATCTTTGAGAATCTTTTGGAAGACAACAAAGACAAAGGAGCTTTCTATACGCCTAAGGAAATTGTGCAGTATATGTGCCGTCAGAGCGTTATACAATATTTGAAGGCACACGAAGCCGACGAAAAATATTCTCTTGCAATAGAGCGACTTATTAACGAAAGTGTTGTTGAACCTGTGTTGCAGAATAAGGAAACCGCCACGCGTTTTATTGAATTGTTAAAGAACGTTAAGGTATGCGACCCAGCGATTGGCTCTGGAGCTTTCCCAATGGGAATTTTGTATGTTTTATATTATGCGCTTCATCATCTGCAGTCACATGCCGAACCAAACAAAAGTTTTGATTCTACAAAGACAAAACGAAATATAATACAGAACAATATCTTTGGCGTTGACATTGAACAAGGAGCTGTTGACATAGCACGTCTGCGTTTCTGGTTAGCATTGGTAGTAGATGCAGATGAACCACAGCCATTGCCTAACTTGGATTATAAAATCACTTGTGGAAATTCGTTATTGAATAGATATGCATTAGATACGCCTTTGGATAATGTGTTTATAGAATACAACAAGGATAAGAACGATGATGATAAGTTGTCTTTAGCAAAATACAAACAACTCGTAAATGATTACACAAACACTTCCAATCATGCGAAGAAAGATTTGTTTAGAAAGACAATTGAAGAGATAAAGAAAACATTTAAGACAGAATTAAGCAAGAAGGAAATCAATAAGATAGTTAGTGTTAAGAAGGATATTTACGATTTAGAACAACCAAATCTTTTTGGTGAAGAACTAACCAAAACACAAAAAAGCGAATTGAAGAAACTGAAGGCTAAACTTGAGAAGTTAGAGTCTGAAAGAGAAGATGTTTTAAATAACAAGGTCTACGAAGATGCCTTTGAATGGAGATTTGAATTCCCACAATTGCTTGATGAAAATGGAAAATTTATTGGGTTTGATATAATAATAGGAAATCCGCCATATATTAAAGAAGCAACTGATAAAAACGCATTTGATGGGTTAAGAAACACTGAATATTACCAAGGGAAAATGGATCTTTGGTATATTTTCGCTTGTAAAGGAATAGACTTATTAAAGTCTAATGCGTGTTTATGTTATATTGCCACAAATAATTGGGTTACCAATGACGGAGCAAGTATCTTACGCAACAAGATTGTTTCAGATGTCAAAATCATACAACTAATAGATTTCTTTGATGCTATGGTCTTTGACAGTGCAAGTATACAAACAATGATTATGCTATTTCAGAAAGATAGCGTTGCTGATAATTATTTTTTTGATTATCGAAAAGTACAACAAAAACATGCTAATAAACAGGTTGCTATTAATTTATTAGAGAAAATCCATGATGATAGCAATGTGTACTTTATGCCATTATTTAATAGAGAGCATTTCTCAAATCAGCTATTGACATTCGCATCTACAGAGAATGACCAAATATTGCAATTAATAAGTAATGCAAAACATATTCTCTTAAACGATCAAGATGGACTTAAGGAGATATCTTCTGGTATTGATGTTTTGCAAGATTATGTAAATAAAAAGTCTCAACAGCTTTTAAACAATAAGAAACAAATTGGAGATGGTATTTTTGTATTAAGTCAACAAGAATATGATAGCCTAAATCTTAATGGAAATGAAAAGGCTCTTGTGAAGCCATATTATACGTCAAAACAGATAAACAGATATTCAGTATGCAAAAAGAATTCTGAATGGATAATATATACAGATTCTTCTACAAATGATAGTATTTCACTTTATCCAAATATACAAAAGCATTTAGATCAATTTTTTAAAGTTATTACATCAGTAAATAAACCTTATGGGTTACATCGTGCTAGAAAAAAAGAAAGTTTTGAAGGAGAAAAAATCTTAGCATTAAGAAAGTGTGTAAATAGTCCAGCGTTCTCTTATGTGAATTTTGATAGTTTTGTTTCTAGAGCTTATTTAATTATTAAAACGAATAGAGTAAACCAGAAATATCTAACTGGATTGTTGAACTCAACACTAATAAAGTATTGGCTAAAACATAGAGGGAAAATGCAGGGGGCAAATTTTCAAATAGACAAAGAACCTTTGCAACAAATTCCTATTGTTACACCAGCAATCAATGTACAAGAATTGATTGCAACAATTGTTGATTATGTAATGATAGCTAGTTCTACAAAAGAAAACTTATCAGAATTAGTCTCTAATGAAACAATAGCATCGTTCTTTGAGAAAATAATTGATGGATGCGTATATGAATTATACTTTGAAGAGCATATGAAAGAGCAAGAAATCAATATAATTGATTCATCGTTGGAACTCATAAAGCCAATCACACAACTATCCTCAGATAAAGAAAAAGCAGATATGATACTTGATGTATTTATGAATATCAAGAAAACTGATAATTCTATACGAAACAGATTAGATTTATTTACATTAAGAAGCCCTGAAATACTCAAACTTATAATTGAAGGATAATATGCCAGCAATAAATAGAATACATATATGTGGTTTTAAGGCTTTTCCAAATGATTTTGAATTAGTCATAGAAGGAAAGAATCTTTTAATGTATGGCGAGAATGGTAGCGGAAAATCTTCCATCTACTATGCTTTACATTGTATGTTTCAAGCACCCTTAAAGTCAGATGCAGGTAAAAAATACTTTGACCCTGCCAGTGAGCAGCATCTAAAGAACTTAAATAATTTTGATGTTGATTCCAAAATATGGATAGATTTTGACGGGAGACATCCGTTTATATATATTGTGGATAAAAATGGGTATAAGATGCAGTTTCTGAATGGCTTGCGTCCGCTACCTGGACATATTAATGGTTGTTTTGTAAATCATCAATTCTTATTTCATTTTTTCAATTTTAGAAATTCTCAGAGAATAAACCTATTTCCTGTATTTATAAAAGATATTTTGCCATTTTGTAAAGATGACCATACTGGACTTCATATTGGCGAAATGTATGATGAAATAACAGCATCAATTATCAAGAAGGGACGACATATACACCCTGATTATATTTCTAATATTGAATATTTTAACAAAGCAGTCAAGAAGGTCGTTGAAGACATTAACATTTATGCCTCCGATCGATATAATGAGTCTTTTAAGGATGAAGATGATAATGAGTTGGTTATAAGATTGCGATACGATTCGAATTTTGATAAACCCGATGATGACACTAATGAGTATTGGTTAAAGTATGACAATATTATAGAATTAGTTAAAGAGAATGGGGAAATAAAAGAACGTAAGTCTTATTACAAGAAACTAAATGAACCATTTATTGGCTTAGAGATTTCTGAGAAGATGTCTGATGGTAATCTACGAAAGATTGTTAAGCCGCATATATATTTTAACGAAGCAAAATTAACGGCAATAGCATTATCTGTTCGTTTTGCACTGCTGAATCTAGACAAGCCTGCAGATGGTCGTTTTCTAGCTCTTGACGATATGCTTATTAGCCTTGATATGAGTAATCGAATGAAGGTAATAGATTACATTTTTAAGGAAGTTTTACCGAAATATAAACTATATATCTTCACCCATGATAGACTTTTATTTACTTCATTCAAAAAACGGATTAACGCGGATAAACTACAAGAAGATTGGCTTTGCGGTGGAGTATATATGCATGATAGGGATAATTCTATTGATTTCAATTTATGTAATCCTTATCCTATTTTTATAGAAGAAAAGGATGCGCTGTTAAGTGCGAGAGAATATTATATAATGCATGATTACCCTGCTTGTGGACAGAGGTTGAGAAAATGGTGTGAAGATATTTTTGAACGTTTGTATCCTAGTGCTTTATTAAAAAGCATAGATGGTACTACTGGAAAGACTATTGATACATCGTTAAATGATAGAATTGTCAGATTAAATGATTATTGCATAAATGAATCAATTGATTTTAATGAATTTAAAGACCTTAAAATATATAAAGACAATGTCCTTAACCTGGCGTCTCATTATGATGTGTCTTCTCCAATTTATGGCAATGAGATATTATCAATAATGAGAATCCTATCAAAATTAAGCCAAATAGCAACTGATAAAAAGACGATTGGAGTTAATCGTCAATTAGGTATAGAATTAAAAGCCAATGATGGTAGGGCTATAACTGTTTGTATTGATATTAGAAGTAATAAACTGAATATTATAGAGTATAACGGTGCAAGTAGAGTCTCATATTATACAAAATGTTTGGTATACAAGGTTATTGATGCCGGAGTACATACGGAGATAACACCAGAAGTATCATTCGACTCCATATACAATGCGTACGAGTCTTATTGTGAAAAATATGGGGCAGATTCCAATATAGCCCTATTGGATGTATTGTATGATCATGGCACTTTAATCAAAGGTAAACTATAAAAAATCCACATAATAATGTCAAAACTAAAGTTTGATTCAACATCACCTATTAAAGGCGTTTTATTCCAATTTCTTGTTGCATTAGAAAGGTGCTTTGAAATGCAAGAAGGACAATCTGCATATATAGAAACATATGGTGATGTCTCTGTATTGGGAAATCTGTCCGATAGCAAACAGATTGAATCAAAACTTTATAAGAAAGCATTAACGGACACAGACAAGAATGTATGGAAGAGTATTTATAATTGGATGAGAGATGAGTTTCCTATTGAGCAGTTTGGATCTTTGGTATTGCTTACAACTCAGAAAGTGTCTATTAATTCTGCATGGTTGAATTGGAATAGGAAAAATCCATCTGAAAGGATGGAAGTCCTTAGAAATATCAAAACGAATTTTGACTCACGCAAAAGAAAAGATAAGGATATAGCAACATACATGAATGTCATTTTTGATGTTAAAAATGCGACGAGACTATCTCAGATAACAAAGATGTTATACATTGATAGCATTAGTATGGATGGAAATCAATACCATAAATCTCTTCAAGAAAAATACGGAAAGGGGATCCCCGATATACAGAAGGGGAAATATATAAATCTTATGTTTGGTTATATACTTAACCCTGACATTGTAAATCAAAATTGGAGAATTACTTACAATGATTTTGCGCGAGAGGTAGAAGAAGTAACAAAAACATTGGTGGAAAATACTGCAGTGTTCCCTACAAAAGTAAAACTGGCAGATATAAAGGATAGTGACTATGACAGTTATACTTTTGTAGAGAAAATCAAGGACATAAAATATGATGAAGCTATTTCTGGAGCCATTGATGACTATGTACATACTGCAAGTATGATTCAACAAGAGTTAGAAAAGTCAGAAACAAAGAAGAAATCGCTATTACAATATGAAAAGAACTTAAAGGGGAGTTATACCGCAAAATATAGGAAAGCATCAAGGAACTACAATGATGGTGAGCGAATTGCCAAATCACAAGACTTTTATGATGACATGACGGGAAGTAGTGATATCACTTTTCACACCTATAATAATGTAGATTTATATTTTCATAATGGTATGCTACATATAATGGCTGATGAAAATGACGAATTAGTATGGTTGTTAAAAGATAAAGCAAATGAGTAAGTTTATAGAAAACATATCAACATTGCAAAATAATACATTTGCTCTAACTCCGTTACTAGTTTCTTTTTATAAGAACCTGAAACCAACGGATAAGAATATTCTATTGGCTTATTTTGTTCTTCCATTAGTTCTCAATAATGAGTTCTTAGAAAAGATTCAGAAAATTACTACCGCATCTAATTTGAGTAGAATAACGAGAGACAAAGATATAATGGCTGGATTTGAAGAACGCTTTGATTACTATAAGGAACAAACGAACATGTGTTTGCAATATGCTATTGATAGTGGATATATAGAAGTTGATGATAATCTTAGAGTGACTGTTATATATGATGATAATAGGTTTATTGCTCCTCAATTAATCAAAAGCAATGAAATGGCCGCTAAATTATATAGGGTTTTTACAAAGGATGTTGTCAATACATATTATGAATTTGGAATAAAGAAGTTATGAGAAGTTATATTAAATATATGGGTATTATAGATCAATATGATAATTGCCATCATATTGATATGCATGAAGGCTTGAATATAATAACAGGTAGATCTTCAACTGGGAAAAGTGCTATTATAGAGTTGTTTGATTATTGCACAGGAAGTTCAGATAACACAATCCCATCAGGTGTTATTACAGATAATGCTCGTATATATTTTATTGTATTGTATAAAGGTGACTCACAATTGGTATTAGCTCGTGAGCAGACTGCTAGAACAAGAAAACTGTTTTTTAAAATTGAATCTCAAGAGTTGAATATTAATGAGTTGAACGCTTCTTATTTTAGTGATGAGTATTTTATAGATATTGAGGCTTTTAAAAAAGCGTTGGGATATTTTTGTGGAATTGATATATCTGATATGGACGAAACAGATACTCGTTTAAACAAGAGAAGTGTTAAAAAAGGACATCCGTCTTTCAGAAATATGGTCTCTTTTATGCTTCAACATCAAAATTTAATTGCCAATAAACATTCATTGTTTTATAGATTTGATGAGAAAGAAAAACGGGAAAAAGTCATCGATGAATTTAAGATATTTGCAGGAATGGTTGACCAGCAATATTATATCTTGTCTAAGGAGTTAGAAGAGTGGAGAATCAAACTAGATAGATGTCAAAATGAACGAAATCGTTTTGAAGAAGATAAGAAAGAAAAGGAAGCATATATAAACAAGTTAAGAGAAGATTATTTTACTATTAGTGGAAATGAGTTATTCCCTGAAATAGAAAGTTCACATATACTTGATGCACCTCAACAATATCTTGATAAATTGAATGAATGTGAAGTTGTTGTAAATGAGGATTCGGAGCAGTTTAGATGTCAATATGCATCTCTTACAAAAGAAAAAAATAATCTGCTTGCTAAAAAAAGAGAGATAATACTTAATTTAGAAAAAGTAAATTCATCCATTGAATATGCAAAATTATATGCGAAAAAAATGGATAGTTACAATCCTATAAGAGAGGCTATTAATAATCCTTCGGTTTGTCCATTTTGTAATAACCCAAACACAAAAATAGGAATAGAAGCTAATAAAATGGCAAATGCGATAAATTGGTTGAATTCCGAGTTGAAAAAGTCTCCTTTGATAATAGATTCATTCATGCCAAAGAAACGAGAGTATGAGAGTGAAATACGAGAAATTGATCAGAAAATAAAGGATGTAATTAAAGAGATATCCAAAATAAATGATAGTAATAGAAACTTAGAACAAAATAAATCTTTAGAGGAACAATCATTAAAAATAAGACTTCAGATTGAGAATGAATTAGAATGGTCTAGAGATAAGTCTATTAGTTTGGATAATGATAATATCGATTTCATAAAGAACCGAATTAAAGAAATAGAATCAGTATTGCAAAATCAATATAATGTTGAGCAGAAGTTGCGTAAAGCTGAAGAATTCATTAATAAAACTATGAATGAAATAGGCGGTAAATTAGATTTTGAATCATCATATATGCCTATTAATCTTCATTTTGATATTCGTACTTTTGAGTTATATCATTTAAGAGATTCCAATACAAATGCAAAAGTATATTTAAGATCTATGGGTAGTGGCGCAAATTGGTTATATTCTCATATTTGTTTGTTTTTAGCAATACTAAAATATTTTGCATCATTGGGAGATAAAGCTTTGGTTCCATCCATTCTGTTTTTAGATCAACCTAGTCAAGTATATTTTCCTGCAACCATAGATGTCAGTGAAGACGGATTTGATGCCGAAGGCCTTAAAAACTTAGAAAACAAGTCAGCTGATGAGGATCTTAAAGCTGTAACAAATCTCTTTGTGCAAATAGTTGATGTTATAAATTCAATAAATGAAGAGTACGGATTTAAACCTCAAATTATAATATCAGACCATGCAGATTATTTAGATTTAGGAAAATATAATTTCGATGATTTTGTTGTATGTAGATGGAGAGGAAAAGATGAGGGATTTATAGATATAAATAAAATTAATAATTCAAAAAATGAAGATAATAAAATAGAATAATGCTCCTTCCATCAATGACATATAAAGAAATGTATGATTGTCTCGCTGCAGACCTTGAAAAGATTAATATAAAGAAAGAATATCTATTGCCGAGGGCTGTTAAGGAACTCAAAAAGGAGATGAGATTTCCTGCTTGGAGATGTTATGAATACACAATTCCTTCCACTGGTAATAAATATGTAATATTCTTCTATGCAGATAACAAATTCTCTATTGAAAATCCTAAAACAGATTATTTTTGCCTTGCATACGATGATGAAGGCAGAAATGTAATTAAGTGGGGCGCAAGATGTTTTGTGCCAGATGGTGGAGAAATGATGCTTCTCAGAGAAATACAACTATATACAACTCACTTTTTTGCTAGATATAAAGAACGCTGGTTAAACAAAGAACCAAGATATAAAGACATCTCACTCAATGCAAATGATATCGCTTGCATATATCTGTCAAGAAACAAAGATAAAGCAATGCCAATTGAAATGAATGATGAGATTAACAGGCGTTTAGACAAATACGGAGAAGGCGCAATGTACGGATATCGTGTAAGAGACGGATTCTGCTTCACACTGACAGATATGCAACTGGTAAAAAGTGAAGATTCAAAAGAAAGACCCATAGCACAATATGTAGTGTATAAAACCTTTATGAACGAGTCAGACATGGCTGATACGCAACTGTCAGCCATAGATAAAGAATATTACCAATCTTGGTTGCAATACCAACGAACTATGCAAGAGAAATTGCAAAGCAGCAATACAACCTTAATACTTGAAAAATAGACAAATGGCAAAAGTCTAAAGTAAGCGGAAGTCATAGTACCCATCTTCCTACCATCTTCCTGTCATCTTCTTGTCAAGTTCCTACCAAGTTCCTGTTTAGCTCGGAAAATATACGTGCAAATACATCGCGATACGAGGAAATAAAAATCATTAGCGTATAATTCACGCCCATTCGTGGACAAGATATTTCCTGCCAATCTGTGCAAGTTCGTGACATAAGTAGGCATGTTTTCGATAACACAAAGCATATATGTTAATCCTTTTTAAGAAAAAAACTTAAAGAATTACATAAAAATGAGAATTGTTTTGAAAGTAAATAAATATTAACTAAAAATATTTGGAAGATAACAAAGAAGGGGTTAGTTTTGCATCACTTTTTGAATTAAACACCAAATATTTATGAAAATTAAACAACTGTACGGGGAAGATTCTGCCTGCGATTTCAAAGAATCTGTAGAACGCAAACAACCAAAGAGTTGGCTCAAAAGCATCAGTGCGTTTGCTAATGGAATGGGTGGCAGTTTGGTCTTCGGCGTAAATGACAATGGAGATATAGTTGGTTTAGATGATGTCAAATCAGATACAGAATTTATCAGCGACCGCATCAAAGCTTTAATAGATCCAATACCAGAGTTTGACTTGATAACAAAACCAGCTGATAACGGTCGTTCTATATTAGAAGTTCATATTCCTGCAGGTGAAATGACTCCTTATTATTATGTCAATAGCGGCACACGCACTGCGTTTATACGTGTTGGAGACGAGAGCGTTGTCGCCACCTCACATCAACTGAGTTCTCTTGTTTTGAAAGGAAGGAATCGCACATACGACTCGTTGGTCACAGAATACAGAATAGGAGATATGACATTTGACGCATTATCAAAAATTTACAATAAACAGACAAGATTACATTTTGAACAAAAATTGTTACAATCATTTTCTTTAGTAACAGAAGATGGTTATCTTACTCAAGCTGGTGTATTATTCTCAGACCAATGTCCATATCGTCATTCCAGTCTGTATTGTACACGTTGGGATGGTTTTGAAAAGGACGATGCTTCAGATTCTCGTGAATATCAAGGTAATCTGCTCACATTGTTAGAAGCAGGGGTTCAATTTACCACATTGCACAATAAAAAAGGCTGGATAAAATTACCAAATAAACGATTAGACACACCCGATTATTCAGATCGTGCCATATTTGAAGCATTGGTTAATGCGCTCATACATCGTGATTATTCAATATTAGGCAGTGAGATTCACATTGATATTTATGACAATCGTTTGGTTATATATTCTCCTGGCGGTATGTTTGACGGTAGTCTGATTCAAAATAGGGATTTGAACGAGGTGCCTTCCAAACGCCGTAATCCTATTATAGCAGACGTGTTTACTCAATTTGGTTATATGGAGAAAAGAGGTAGTGGATTGCGAAAAATACGTAATGAAACAGCAAAGTTGCCTGGATATTCCACGGAAAAGCAACCTAACTTTCGTTCTCAATACGAGTCGTTTTTTACAGAAATTCCTAATAATAATTGCAAACAAGAAGACTTAAATGTCCCTCAGAGTGTCCCTCAGAATGTCCCTCAGAATGTCCCTCACAGCAGCGACAAATCTCTTGATTTATGGATAGAAGAACAAATAAGAATTAATCCTAAAATAACAACGGACGAATTGGCAAAACTATCTGATAAAACATCTAAAACAATCAAACGTCACATAGCGAAGATGCCACATGTCAAATACATAGGTAGAGGAAATAACGGCCACTGGGAAGTTACACAATCTATAAAATCTAAGAGAAGATAGAATTAGACAACAGTGCCAATGTCACCTCAACCTACGGATACAACCTCGGCGATGTTATATTCTTTGAATGACGACTTCCTCCGTATCAAGTCCGTACCAAGTCCGTATCAAGTCCGAGAGAAGCATTTATATTATGGCAGCCGCCATGCGTTAGGGATTGGAGCGGCATCCTTTTGGAGCGCAGCGGAAAAAGATATAGCGGAAAGCCCGACGGCGATAGCCGGAACGCCCAAAACAATGTACAATTAACAATTAACAATGTACAATTAACAACGGATGGTTTAATATCCGCGCTGATTCTCGCGATACACGGAACTGAATAATCATTAGCGCAAATTTCGTGTTAATTCGCGGACAAAATCATTAGCGGCAAATTCGCCTTAATTCATGGACATTGTAGACTTAAAAAAATCTGTAGACTATAGACCGTAGACTGCAGACTTTTATTATATTTGCTTTTTAAAATTAAAGTAAAAAACTATGGAAAAAATCGACAACGAAAACATGAGTCTGCCGGAAAACGCGCAGCGCGAACTCGCTCCAGGTGAGGTGTATAAACCTATCTTATCTGCCGATAAGAAATATAAAGAAGTGACGGTGTGGTCCGTCACCATTGGTCTTTTGATGACGATATTGTTCTCTGCAGCAGCGGCTTATCTTGGTCTTAAAGTGGGACAGGTGTTTGAAGCTGCTATCCCAATCGCTATCATCGCCATCGGTCTCTCTGGCGTGGCTAAGAAAAACGACGCTCTCTCACAAAACGTCATCATCCAATCTATCGGTGGCTGCTCTGGCGGCGTGGTGGCAGGTGCTATCTTCACATTGCCAGCGCTTTACATCTTACAGGGTAAAGGCTACGAAATTGAAATCAACTATATGCAGGTATTCCTCGCTTCGCTCCTCGGCGGCATTTTGGGAATACTTTTTTTAATTCCTTTCAGAAAATATTTCGTCAAGGAACAGCATGGCAAGTTCCCGTTCCCTGAAGCAACAGCGACGACACAGGTGCTCGTCAGCGGACAGAAAAAAGGAAAGGATTCTTTATTGTTGGTCGTCAGCGGTTTGATTGGCGGCGTCTACGATTTCTTAGTTTCTACTTTCGGTTTATGGACTGAGACATTGTCAACGAAAGTCATGACATGGGGACTCGCAGTAGCTGACAGCGCAAAGCTTATGTTTAAAGTCAATGTCGGCGCCGCTGTCTTAGGTCTCGGTTACATCATCGGCTTGAAATACGCTTTCATAATTTGTTGCGGCTCAATGTTGGTATGGTTTGTCATCATTCCAGGAATGAATATCTTCTGGGGTAATGAAGTCATCGACCTTATGAACTCTGGTATCAGCATGACGATAGGGCAGATGGAGCCAGAGATGATATTCAAAGAATACGCACGTCATATCGGTATCGGCGGTATCGCGATGGCTGGCGTGGTAAGTATCATCAAGTCGTGGGGCGTGATAAAATCGTCTGTCGGCTTGGCTGCCAACGAATTTAAAGGCAAGAAAAACAATGTAGTTGAGTCTCGCACCGACAGCGACCTCTCGATGAAATTCGTCGTGATAGGTATCATCGTCGTTTTAATCATTACTTTCTTCTTCTTCTGGTTCGGCGTGGTTGGTAATGTAAAACACGCTTTGGTTGGTATCTTAGTCGTGGCAGTGATTTCATTCTTATTCACGACAGTAGCTGCTAACGCTATCGCTATCGTAGGTTCAAATCCTGTCAGTGGCATGACACTTATGACATTGATATTAGCCTCTTTGGTGATGGTGGCTGCAGGTTTGAGCGGCGCGATGGGAATGACAGCAGCTCTTATTATTGGCGGCGTGGTATGTACCGCTTTGGCAGTCGCTGGCGCATTCATCACCGACTTGAAAGTTGGATATTGGATTGGAACGACACCTAAGAATCAGGAGATATGGAAGTTCGTCGGCGTGGCAGTAGCAGCAGCAACGGTAGCAGGCGTCATCATGGTTTTGAACAAAGCTTACGGTTTTGTCGGCGACGACGCATTAGTGGCTCCTCAGGCAAATGCGATGTCGGCTGTCATCGAACCTATGATGTCGGGCGGTAGCGCACCATGGCTGTTATACGGCATTGGCGCAGTTATAGCATTGATATTGACCGTCGCTAAGATTCCAGCATTACCATTCGCTCTCGGTATGTTTATCCCAATCGACCTTAATATACCTTTATTAATAGGTGGCGCAATTTCATGGTACGTAAGCACTCGCAGCAAAGACGAGGCTCTCAATAACGCACGTAACAACAGAGGTACTTTGATTGCTTCAGGTTTCATTGCAGGCGGTGCCTTGATGGGTGTTGTCAGCGCAATCTTGAAGTTCGCTAACGTAGATTTGATTGTAAGAACAGCCGACGGAACTGCTTTTGCACAAACGCCATGGGCTTCTTTGGTAGCCTTGTTCATGTATGTCGCAATCATCATCTATATGATATGGGATTCAAAAAGAGTTAAGAATTAACAATTGACAATTAACAATTAACAATTGACAATTACTACTGATGCGATAAAATTCGCCAAGTAGTAGTTAAATTATTAAATATAAATTAATTACAAGCGTTCTTTGATTTTTTGATTTGAAATTGTTGATGGTAACTTTGCAGTCAAAACATCAAAGTTATGCATCTCGGCAAATTTGTATTCGCTCAAATAGTGGAGTTTCTACCTCGTTATGAGTTCGAAAAGTGTGTTAAAAGATACAAAGGCGACTTTCATACAAAGAGCCTAAACTCATACAATCACTTACTTCAACTCATCTTCGGACAAATCACCTCCTGCACCTCGTTGAGAGATATTTGTCTGTGCCTCAAAGCGCACCAAAACAACCTTTACCACTTGGGGATCAGGCAGCAGGTGAACCAATCAAGCCTGTCCAGAGCCAATGAGAAGAGAGATTACCGTATCTTTCAAGACTTTGGTTATCACTTGATAGAACAAGTCAGACCATTGTTCGCGAAAGAAAGGACGCCTCTCATTGATTGGGATGAAACGATATTTGCATTAGACTCTACATCCATTTCGGTGAGTATCAACCTTGCAGCGTGGGCGTCTGGAAAATACAGTCGAGGAGCGGTCAAGATGCACACCTTGCTAGATTTGCGGGGAAACATAC
>SUWV01000043.1 GCA_015061315.1 Lentimicrobiaceae bacterium | reverse complement strand
GGTTGCTCGACATAAGATTGAGTGTGAAGTTGTTCGACATGATGATGGCTCTAACTTCCAAATCATCAGATGCTTCTAAGAGACAGTAGGTTTGGTTGGGCATCACAACTGCGAGGCATGGAGCTTGCAGTTGATATTCCTTTCCTTCCACTATGGCGCGGCTTTCTCCTTTGTCCATCAAGATGAAAGTGGTGACATCGACTTTGCGTGGCTCGTTGATGGAATCTTTATAAGAGGCATTTATAAGTATCAGCAAATCATCTCCGATTCTCATGTCGTCGGGAACGATGTAGCGTATCTTAGATTGCCAGTCGTAATAATTTGTCATAATCTCTGTTTTGTTTCGCAAAAATACTCAAAAATAATCATGATGGAGCATGTGATAATATATTTTAGGAAAAATATACCAATAATGCGGAAAAATGGAAAAATGCGGCGATGTTTTAAGAAGTAATTTTGCAGCGTGAAAAATCAAGAAGTAATAAACTTAATAAAATTTAACAAATCATGAAAAAAGTAAAAGTATTAATCATCGCAGCTATTATGATAGCTTTGGGAAATCAATTAAACGCTCAATCAAAAAATGATGTCAAGAATCTCAATTACGACAGAGGTTATACATTTGATGTCGAGCTTTCATGTTCGCTTCCAACGCTTTGGGAGTTTAGTACGTCGCACGGATATAGTTTCGGTAACGGACTTTATGTTGGTGGCGGAGCAGGATTCTATGCAGAATATGTACCTGATTATAAAGCGACACCAACTCTCTATACTCCAGCATTCGCTGATGTTAAATATAATTTCTGTAACACTTTGGTAAGTCCTTTTGTCAGCCTCCAGGCAGGTGTCGATATTGATGTCAGCAATGTTGGCGTGGGAATCCATGTAAATCCAGCAGTGGGTTTAGACATCTCGAGATTTTCAATCAACTTCGGATATGATATGCGTTACGGAGTTTGGAAACATGGCAAAGGAATCGACAGTCATTATTTCAAGATTGGAGTAGGAGTTACTATTTTGTAGTTAACAATTGACAATTAACAGTTAACAATTGATAGTTAATAATTGACAATTATTGATAAAAATAAGAATAATATTATGAGTGAATATAAATTAAAGAAAACCAAGATGGAAGATAAAGTCGTCGGCGCTTATAAGAAAATTGAAGACGGTGTTGTTAACACATATAAAAGTATTGAAGACGGCGTCGTGAAGACATACAAGAACATCGAAGATAAATTCGTTGAGAAATTTTTAGATAAAGAAGAATAAATTAACAGTTAACAATTAACAATTAACAATTAAAATTGACAATGAAGAATATAAATAAGATTTTAAGTGTTGCTACATTATTGATAGGCAGTAGCGTTGCGTTGAATGCGCAAGAAGTCAATGAAGGTAAGAAAGACAATTTCTTAAAAAGAGCTTTCCGCGATATGAAGGAAAGTGCTAAGCTCCAACGTCAGATTGATAAAGCTAATTATCAAGCTACTAAGTTAGAAACCAAGGCTTTTTATCAGGAACAGAAACGACTTTCGAAGCCATCGGTCAGAACAGCTGAGATGAGAAAAGAGCAGGAACAAGAACTTGAAGCAGCCAACAAAAGACTTGAAGCAGCCAGGACTAAATTAGAAGCCGTCAAAGAGAAATAAAATTCGAGTAGAAAAACATTTTAAATCCCGAGATTAAAGTCGTTAGCAGACTGAAGTCTCGGGATTTTTTTTTTATGCAGATTTGGAATCTGATGCCATGATTACATAAAAATCAATGCGATATTCTACATAATTAAAATAATATTTGATTTTAGTTATAAGACAATTAAATCTTATTTTTTATATTTGCAGGGTAAAAGTGCGGATAACCGCAAAAATACCCTTTATGATATGAGAATAGAACGAAAAAGGTATCTTCAGAGACTCGTCAATAGTCGCAAAAAAGGTACGAACACAATTGGAAGTTGATTTTGTCGTAAATAAAACGGAAAAACGATATTATATACAGTCTGCTCTTACAGTCTCTGACGAAGACAAACGTAGGCAGGAAGTTAATTCTTTGAATAAGATTGACGATTCATATGCAAAAATTGTTGTGGTTCGTGACAATATTTTGCCTTGGCGTGATGAGAAAGGAGTATTGTATATAAATATAGAAGATTTTCTCTTGGAAAGGATAAATGAACTTTGACAATTGATTTTGGAATCCGATGCCATGATTACATAAAATGTCTAAAGTCTAAAGTCAAAAATCTAAAGGATTAAATTCTAAAGTTATGAGTAAAAAAAATAATTATACATTCTTCATCCTTCATTCTACATTGTTAATTCTACATTGTACATTGTTAATTCTTCTTTGTTCCTCTTGCGGAAGAGATAATTCTCATGATGAAGACTTAAAAATTTTTAAGTATAACGAGTCGGCGGGAATATTGACGTTAGACCCGATCTATGCCAAAGACCTTCCTCATATCTGGGCGTGTAATCAGATTTTCAACGGACTTGTCGCTTTCGATGACGAGATGAACGTGGTACCTGCAATAGCTAAGTCGTGGAATATCAGCGACGACGGAATGACATACACCTTTATATTAAGAGACGATGTTTATTTTCATGAAGATACCTGCTTCGCGGTTAAGTCAACAAGACAACAAGACAACAAGACAACAAGTAGGGATGCATTGAATGCGTCTACTCGAAAAGTCACTGCTCAGGATTTCGTATATTCTTTCAATCGTGTTTTGGATAGGAAACTCAACTCGTCTGGCAGCTGGATCTTTGCTAATGTCGAGAAGAGACACCAAGTCGCTGAGTCACCAAGTCACCAAGATTTGGAGCCTGAGCTTGTCGAAGGCACTACTAAGTATGCTTTTTATGCTCTGAATGATACAATATTAAAGATAGAACTTACACAGCCGTTCCCTGCTTTTCTCGGAATATTGTCGATGACGTATGCTTCTGTCGTTCCTCATGAAGCCGTCGATTTCTACGGAACTGAGTTCGGGCGACATCCTGTCGGTACCGGACCTTTCAAATATCAATATTGGAAAGAAGGTGTAAAATTGGTTTTTAGAAAGAATCCTAATTATTTTGAATTTGAAGAGACAACAAGTCAACAAGATAATGAGATAATAAGTCAACAAGACAACGAGTCAACAAGACAACAAGATAATGAATTGGAAAACAACTCGATGACTTGTAGACTCGGTGACTCAGGGACTCAGAGACTTCCTTATATAGATGCGGTCTCAATAAGTTTTATCATCGACAAGCAGGTGGCGTTTATGGAGTTTGTGAAAGGTAAGTTTGATTTTATGTCGGGAATCGACGCTCGATATAAGGATGAACTTCTGACGCGTGATGGACAGCTTCGTCAGGAATATGAAGACGACATTTACCTTATAAGAGAGCCTTATCTCAATACTGAATATCTCGCTTTCTTCCTTGGTGAGAACGACACTCTGGGTAAGGAAAGAAGTCTCGCCTTGCGACAAGCTGTGAGTTATTCTATCGACAGAGAGAAGATGCTGCGATATTTACGTAACGGAATAGGTACGCCTGGAAATTACGGAATCATTCCTGTGGGACTTCCTGGGTCTGAGACAATAAGTCAACAAGACAACAAGACAACGAGACAACAAGATAATGGATTAGAAAACAACTCGTTGACTTGTAGACTCGTAGACTCATTGACTCAAAGTATCGGCTATCCATATAATCCTAAAAAGGCGGAGCGCCTTCTGAAGGACAACGACTTGCTTGGTTATGAACTGAAACTTTATACCACGCAGGATTATATTGACATTGCGAAGTTTGTGCAGTCGGCGCTGACTGAGGTCGGTTTGAATTGTAAGGTGGAGGAGATGATGCCGGCGGCTTTGCGTGAGAAGAGAGCTAATGGCAACCTGCCGTTCTTCCGTTCCTCATGGGTGGCGGATTATCCTGACGCTGAGAATTATCTCTCGCTTTTTACGACTAACAACTTCACTCCGCAAGGTCCTAACTACACACATTATTCCAATGCTAAATTCGATGAGCTTTATCAGAAGTCACTGACTTGTAACGATATTGAAGAGAGAGCGAGAATCTATCATGCGATGGATAGTCTGATGATGACAGAAGCTCCCGTCGTGATTTTGTTTTATGATGAAGTCTTGAGATTTGTCAATAAGAATGTAGAAGGCTTAGGAAGCAACCCGACGAATATGCTTAATCTGAAGAAAGTGAAAATCAATTAACAATTAACAATTAACAATTGACTCGGTGACTTAAAAAAGACAATAATTTCCCACGGATTGACACGGATTTGCACGGATTTAGCTCTACATGTTATCTGTGTTCATTTGTGTTATCAGTGGGGAATATTCTTTTTCTCCCACGGATTTCACGGATTTCACGGATTTGCACGGATTTGTTTTCTTGGCAGACTCTCTGCGTTAGGGATTGAAGCGGCATCCTTTTGGAGCGTCAGCGGAAAAAGATATAGCGGAAAGCCCGACGGCGTAGCCGGAACGCCCAAATTAATGTACAATTAACAATTAACAGTTGACAATTTATAGGTGAGTGACTTGTTGACTATTAACTCTACTTCACAACTTCATAATTCCATAACTTCATAACTAAAAAATTTACTCGGTGACTTGGTGACTTAAAAATGTTAAAGATTTTAACAAATAAAAAAAATAATTTAGCGTTGTGAATTATGCATTATGAATTGAAAAAATGTTTATCTTTGCACTCGTTTTTTAGATACTTAAAAATATGATTAATATAACATTTCCTGATAAGTCGGTCAGACAGTTTGAAGGTGGAGTAACACCACTCGATATAGCTAAGAGCATAAGCGAAGGTTTGGCTCGTAACGTATTGTCAGCCAAAGTGAATGGCGTGATGTGGGATGCGATGCGTCCTATCAACGAAGATGCAGAAATACAACTCTTCACATGGAATGACCCAGAAGGAAAAGCTACGGTATGGCATTCATCAGCACACTTGATGGCTGAGGCTATCGAACAGCTTTACACAGGAGTGAAGTTCGGAATCGGACCAAGTATCGAAAATGGTTTCTATTATGACGTGGATTTCGGCACGAATGTCATCACTGAAGAAGACCTTGCCAAGATAGAGAAACGCATGATGGAACTTGCATCGCAAAAACAAGCCTTTGAACGCGTCGATGTGTCTAAAGCAGAAGCTTTGAAACATTTTACAGAAAAAGGCGACGAATATAAACAAGAACTCATCAGCGAGTTGGAAGACGGAACCATCACCTATTATAAGACAGGAACCTTCACAGACTTATGCCGCGGACCTCATATCCCTGACACAAGTTGCATCAAAGCGATAAAATTATTATCAATAGCTGGTGCTTACTGGCGCGGCGACGAGAAACGCAAACAGCTCACTCGTATCTACGGTATCACATTCTTGAAGAAAAAAGAACTTGACGAATATCTCGTTCTCCTTGAAGAAGCTAAGAAACGCGACCACCGTAAACTCGGTAAAGAACTCGAACTCTTTATGTTCA
>SUWV01000026.1 GCA_015061315.1 Lentimicrobiaceae bacterium | reverse complement strand
GCGACTCCAACCTGTCAGTCGTCAGTATCAGCATATACAGATGGATTTCTCCTGTAAACCCTAAAGTAAAATCGCCTGTACCATTCCACAATCCCGAAGCGTTAAACTGTTGGTATTTGCCGTTGGTTGAAGACATATCCTGCCTTACCGAGAATTGCTCATGTTCTACGAATCCTGAAGTGTCGTAATTATCAAAACTTATATTAAGGATTCCTGGCGTAACTACTTTAAATAAAAACGACACATATATGCTTGCAGGTTCTTTTAATCCGTCTCCATTAATTACAAATTCTGGCAATGACAGATAATCGCTATGGTTCTGTCTGATATAATTGCTTCTGATACGGCATATCGTTCTCTCACCATCCCATTCTGTCAAAGCGAAGTTTTTCTTGAGAGATATGATATTGTCAGTCCAAATCCACTTGCTGCCTACCTTGTAAAAGACGACATCATTGTTGGTATGCCAATTCAGCATGCCGTTATAGAAGTTAGGATTTGCGAGAAAACCTTTATCTTGCATAAAGTCTTCTCTTAATCCCTCTACCATGGATTCAATCTTACCCTCCATGACCTCAAACTTGGTTTTGATGTCCTCTCCCGTTGTAAGTAGGAATGTTCCACGTAAATAGGCGTTATCGGCATATAAACCGTTACCTTGAGGTTGCTTGTCGAGAGGGAAGTTGCTGTCGCCTATGCCGTCGAGGTTGCCGAAACGAGCGCGAAGACATCCGACAAAGTTCTTTTCTTTCACGCCGTCCATGATATCAATGCGTGGTTGTCCGTCTTCCGTAGCTGCTATAGATATGAGACTTTGACGATATGGATTTTCAGTATTGCCCATAAGGACGCATTCATCGCCCTCCATAGGTAATGTTCCCCATTCGGTAAACTCGGATTTAGGAATAATGATTTTTCCGTCAACCACTGATTGCACCTCCACCCAGTATCCTCTGACTGGACTTTGTGGCTGCCCGTTATTGTTATTTTCGATGCCAGAAAACACCTGACATCTTATAAGGTCGTGAGCCATGAAATAGTTCTCACCCTCGAAAGTAATCTTATAAGTCTCTCCAGCGTCCTCCACGGTCTTTATCTTTCCGTTGGCAGCGGAGACTATAATCTGACCGCCAACGGCTCTTATACGCTCTATGAGAAGCTCGAAGACAGTCATAATCTGACGGACGGTCAATCTGTCTATCTCGAGGTTGGAAAGTCCCCAATCATCAACCCAAAGCTGCCAGCCTTCGCCTGTGAATCCATTTCGGAATTCGGCAGAACGCAAAAGATGACGCACCACCATGGTGAGGAGTTCTGCGTTGCCGTCTCCGTCGATACGACCGCCTCTCTCGCCAGAAGTGTAATATCCTATATCAAGACCTTCCTTAAAAGTTATTTTCTTTAATGCCTGGTCTTCTTTTACCCTACTTAAAAAATCACGCTGGGTTCTTCGAGCCGAGAATAGATTATTATCAGTCGGCAGCGTATTATCACCTGTTCTTATTATAGGTAGAGAAATATTACCAGCAATGCTGTGTGTATAATTCCGAATGTCATTTATATCATCACCAATTTTAGCTATCGCTCCTTTTGAAAGAGCATCGCTAATTTCTATATTCATCTGCGTAGGCAGATTAACCTTACGGGTAATCTTTGTGATTCGGCTTTTCTTGTAACCCGTTTCCGGGAAATACTTCTCGCTTTCCAAACGAACAGGACGACCCACATACAGTTCTATCTCATTTTTTTCAATATACACATAATCAGTAGGAGCTTTATATATTGAAACGTCTATGGCATTCTCTTCATTGAATTTGTTTACCGCTTCACGAAATTCCTCTTCTGCTTTTGTGTAATAATCAAATGGCATATTGATATTCCATAAGATATACTTATCACCAATTTTAGGTATCAATATATCATTAGGAAGTTGCGTATCGTCATCATAAGCCCATATTGTTATTATTTCAAACTCTTGCGTGCTACTGTTGTAATTCACTTCAAAGAAATAAGTCCCATTTTCTTCAGTACCGAGTCCAGCAAGTTCACTACCTTCTTGAAACGACACCCTTTTAACAAGACCTGGCAGTTCATAATCGTTAGGGTCAAAATCGAGATCATCGTCTTTAAAGTAATATTTTTTTAATGGTTCACCATCTTCACCTATAACCTCATCGCTACGAACACTACTAACCGTACCTATCCGCTTTGGATATATATCAGCAAAAGCATTAGACTCATAATGATGTATTATGCCATATTTATCTGTATTTATATCTATATACTTCTCCTTACTCGGAAGCTGAAGACGACTATATCCGTATGTCTCTCTATCAATATTACGACTGCTTCCTATCGGAAACAAGCGTGTATAAAACTTAACATTATCAGCGTTGGACTTATCAATTTCAAGCAAACCGTTTCCATAACCAAGAGGAATGTCGTCTCCGTATTCACAACGGCAAAGATTTAATGTCTGACCATCAAACCAGTATTCTGTACCTACTTTTTCTGCAATTTCTTTAAGAGCTTCATTACAATACTTGCCCTCATAATCTATCACAATATTTTCCAAGCCATCAACGACACCGACCTTCCACGCATTGGTATCCATGCCAATATTCAGGCTCTGTACAATCAGAGATATATGTTCTGTCGGCTTATCTGTCAGTGTAAACACCGGCTCACACTCATTGTCAACCATCTTCAAAACAAGAAAACGTTTGATAAGGCTTTCTATACCGAACATTTTAATGTTATATACCCATTCCACTGATGATTTCTGTTTCGGATGATATTTTTCCATCATCCAATAACGTTCACCCATGAAATCCACATAATCGTTGACATCTAAGGCTACATACTCATATATTGTAAAGGAAAGATTCAAAACGTTGTCCGACTGTATCTCCTTAACTTGAGTGCTGATGTCATTAGGGGACAAATCCGCCTTCTTATGATTGTATCTGTCGTATATCGTTAGAAGCATATTAGAATATCATTTAAACGTTATTAAAACACAGGATTAGGTTCTTTGAATTTAATCTTGAAGCGACTTGCGTGCTTGCCCTGCTTCCATAAACATGTCAGAGGTTCAGGTTCCGGTGCATCTACATAAAACATCTTCAACATCACTCCTATCTCTATAAATGCGAAATGTACCCAACCGTCATTACCTTGTTTAATGAATTGTATGAAAGCTCGATATTTTTGCCACCACAATTCTTTCGTGTCGGCAAACAAGGCAAAATGCAGCGTAACATCTCTCTCTTCGTTTTTCACGACTAATTTTTGCGGATACTTACGACCATCCTCTTCCCTTATATCGACACCGACATGTGATTTCACTTTTGAAGCTCTGGTAATAGCTTTCAGATTATCCATACCGCCTTTTTTCTTCTCTGTAAGAAACACTCCGTATTCCTTCCATATATCAATACCATTGACCTTGACAAGACCTTCTAAAATATCCATATCAAATTGCTTTTACTCCGTCACGGATTATTGTTTTAATATTCTGGTTTATTTCCTCGAGCGAATCTTTACAATCGCCCGTATTCTCCTCAATTTTGCGCAGATGTCCGACCGCTACAGACATGGTCTCCGCCACATCCTCCTGTCTTTCATCTATAGATACCAAATGCATCTGTGCTGAGACGAACAGACCTTCAAGCTTAGTCCCTTGTTCCTGAGACATGGCATTAAAGCCACCTTGCTTACCTGTTTGGGATGCTCCAGAAAAAATATCTACCCCCATTTCTTCTGCCAAACTTTCCAATTCTCCCCACTGCTCTCCCAACATGGTTATAAAATCTTCCTTCCATGTGCTAAGAAAATCTTCATCAGCAGTGCCGTTTATCAAATGTTCCGACAAATCATTGTATAATGGCTCAAGTGCTTTCGCCAAATGCTGATACATAAATGCGTTCAATAAAGCCTCTGATATTGTCTCTTCCGTAAAGTCAGCGAACTTACTAATATCACCTTGTGCATCACGCAAAGCGTTTCTGACGTTTTGCAAAAATCCGTCAAATGAAGTTCCCATAACCATTTCCTGCAAAGACGCGTATGTTTCTTCTATATTCTGTTTAAGTTCCTCGACCGACTTGCCGCTTTCTATCCATGCCTCATAGTAAGCAGCAGCTTCTTCTGTAAGTTTCCCTTGGTTATAATAAAGTTCTATCTGTTCTGCTGATAAACCTTTCAGTCCTATAGAAACAGATCCTCCATTCATAGAATTGCCCCATTCCCAGTATGCTTCGCTTCCCTGAAGATTATTCCACAATTCATTATTTGTATTTATTTCCGCTTCAAGATTCTTCTTATATTCTTCTAAAGCAGCCGTCTGAGCTTCCCAAATTGAAACGCTACTTGGTTTTGAATAACCTTTTTCTACTAACCAGTTCAAGATTTCCTGATTAGTTATTATATCTTGAATCGTATCTCTACTTATTGCCAACTCAACATTCCGTTCTCTCAATGCCCGGTTTGTCTCTATCTCCGCAAGATACCATTCCCTCTTCATCTCCTCATTCTTTTCCTTCCA
Source organism: Lentimicrobiaceae bacterium (assembly GCA_015061315.1). GTDB lineage: Bacteria > Bacteroidota > Bacteroidia > Bacteroidales > F082 > Limimorpha. The sequence continues at coordinate 29,985 of SUWV01000026.1, read as the reverse complement.
GCTCGAGATCATTGTTATTATGGAACTCAAACCGCTAAGAGTATTGGTAATACCACCGACAATATCACCTGAGAATATCTGGCCTATACCGGTTCCCATTCCAATGACTCCGTCAACCATAGTCATCATCTCGTTTATGGAATTGGAGAACCTGTCTCCGAATACAGCACCCAAAGAATCGCCCCAACTGCTAATCGTTGACGTAAGTTCTTTACCTTTTGAGTTGAAGCTGGTCAACGCGCCTGAAACATCGCCATCGTTTTTTATCGCCGACATGAGTTCCGACCACGATGTTTTGAAAGCTGAAAAAGGATTTTTCTTCTCAAGGTCTCGTTGGATGGAAACGACCTGCTGTTTCATCCTTTCAAATTCGGCCACAGTGAGCTTGACCGCTTTCTTGACAAATTTTCCATCAGCGTCTTTTACGGGCACTTCTACAGTGACACCATCATCACCTATTCTCGCATTGTCAAGTGTTTCCTTTGCTTGTGCGTAAAAGTCCTTCAGAACCTTATATCCTTTTTCAGAAATATCAGAAAACAGCTTATCGTAAAATTCTGTGGAATGCAATATGTCAGCCTCCAATGATTGTATATCCTGCCTGTACGCGTCAGTACGAGCTTGTATTGACGACTGAACTTGCGAAGTATCACCTCCTGAAAGCACCAGATTACCAAGTTCCGTATTTAACAACAACATATCTTCAGCATAAGCGTTCTCAATATCCCTACGACGCTGGTCGTACGTTTTATATTCATCCAGCAATGCGTTCAGTTTCTCCTTACCCTTTTGCACTTCGTCGGCTTCAACAGCTCTCACATCAGCATTCATTTTGTCGTATGCAAGAGTAGTAGCCTGTTTCAGGCTATCAGTTTGTTCATTTGTAAGAGTTCCGTTTTGCGCTTCTTTCCATTTCTGTTCTTGGTCATATATCTCAGCGATAGCCTTTTCATAATCCAGCTTGATTTGGCGTATACGTTTGTTACTTCCTTCCTTCATCTGGTCAATCTCAGCCTGCTCGTTTTCCCATTTCAGTTGGCGCAGTTCTTTCGCCATTCTTTCTTCAAGTTCCAAACGTTTTTTCGCTTCCTCTGCAGGGTCAGTACCTTTGCCACCAGATGGTTTAGGTTTTGCATACAAACCCAAGCCAGATTCTTTCATATTGTTTCGATATTCCTCTTGAAGTTTTTCAGCTTCTTTGATATAGCCCTGTTTTTCATCTTCCAGTTTTTGTAAAACCTCTCTGTAAGCGAGTTCTGCAGGATCACTACCATAATGATCCAAATTGTCACCTCCCAAAAACATATTAACTTTACCGCCTTCTCCCCATGTAGGACGATATTCCTCTTTGCCTTTGGCCTTGACATCATTGATTTGTTCATCTACAGCCACTGCCTTGTCAATATAAGACTGCGCTTTTGCCTGTAAGAACAATGTTTCTATATAATCCTCACTCTTTCTTATCAATATATCATACCATTCTGCCAATGTTTCATAATAGCCAAACGAATCACCATATTTGCGATTCAATTCCTCTATTTTGTTTTTCTCCTGCTCTTTAGTACCAGTAAACGTTTTTATATTTTGAATCTCATTATTCAGTTCCACACGCGTTCTTACTGATATAGCGTGAGCTTCCTTTTCCACCTCATTTTTCAATTCCATCGCTTTTCTCAATTCATCGACATCATTCTTTGCCCCAACCAAGCCCTTACACCACTGTATTATCTCATCCCCATACATGGTCAACAGCATAATGCCTGTTGTCAATGCGGTCTGCCATGAAAATAGCGATGACAATATCTGCTTCCAGACAGGCTCTCCCTTTTCTCCATTTTTTATCAAATCTGCATATTCCTCCTTGGCTCTTTTAACCTCATCGGCAAAGATTGGAAGGTTATTGCTTATTGCCAGAAAGAACATCTGGGGTCCCATTGCCAACGATGGCATTTCCCTTGCCATCTGTTGGATACTGTTGTGCAAACCGTTGAATTTCTTTTGTGCATTAGGTAACTCTGAAGGTGTAACTTTTACATTTTCCGATACATTCTGCAACTGTTTAAGTTCAGTTTCCAGTTCCTTAATTTGAGACTCAAGAGATTCAATCTGAGCAATGTTCTGACTTTGATCCAAATCAGGAGAAGATGCTTGACCGACCAGGCGCAAATCCTCTAATTGTGTTTCGAGCAAAGCCACAACATTACGCAGTTCTAATACATATCTCTGAACTTCTGCAAATTCATCAGCTGTCATCAGTGCCTTGCTTTTCACCGATTCCGTAAATGACTTAATCTTATTCAATCCGGCTGATATGCCGTCCTTCATCAAAAATTCTATTTCAACTGGTTTGCTCATTGCTTAATCTACTTTGAAAAAATGATAATATTTCATTCGCTTCATCTTCGGCAGTTTGTTCATCTCTAACCTTGATATATCGAGGCGCATCCGACAACATCATTATGAGTGTTTGGTAATTTACCTTGTTAAGGATATAATTGACAGTCCATCCTGTTGCAGAAGCAATCTGCCAGATAAAACCAAAGGGGCTATGTGAACTCTCATATTTTGTTCTTAACTCCCCTTTCCTTTTTGGCTCAGTCTCAGTTTCATCGGATTCGACACCTCTACTGATCTGATAATACTCATAAAAGACTTTGTCCCCATCAATCCAACAAATGTCTTGAACGCAAACTGGATATATCTGTCTTCGACAAAATTCCTGATAAACCACGCCACCATACCAATGAACAGATGCCTTGACACATACCCCTGACAAATAGTATATGCTATAATTTTGCTTATAGCTTTTGAGTGTTCCACAATAAACTTCATCTCTTCCTCTTTGGAAAATGATGCCATCTGTTTACTCGTCACCCCCATAGACAAATATATCCGAGCAATATGCAATTGTCCGGACATATACGGTCGCTTCATCGTAACACGCAGCTGCACCGGTTTCTTCTTAAACGGCAACTTAAACTCTTTAAGAGGGACAGAGACCCCTGCATTAAGCAGTGCATCTGCCCCTTCTTTTTGAATTAGCCTTACGACAGATTCTTTCATGATTCAACGGTATCATTGATTTCGTATGGTGCGCTTCCGTCAGAAGGCGCATTGATTTTTAATTGACACTCAAGTTTGGACACTTCACTGACTGTAAGTTTTCCACCAAGGTTTGCCAGAATTGTTCCATTATGTATAGTCACTGTCTGACCACTCAATAAATCAATTTCCCACTTGTCATTTATTAACACCGTTTCAGTTGGTGCTTTCCATCCAGTGTATTTACCTTCAGTTCCGACAAGTGTTCCACCAACCATGTCGTGGAATGCCTCATAATTTAATTGTATCAGATTGAATGTCGGACTAATTGTTCCTGCTTTGGAAATGAGGGTCAGCACCGGATCATTCGGAACTTGTTCTGCAAACACATCTGCAGGCTCTGACTTAGTTCCGCCCCAGTCCCATGAGCCTTTTTCGATATATCCTATTGTTTTGTCGCCTTTTCTAACGCGAGCCAAACCATACATAAAATTCTTATTCATATTATTTCAATTTGTGTTTAATTATTACTGTAAAAATCATTCCTGTAAAAACGCCTGAGAAGAATGCGAGCAATATCGATTGAAAGATTTTAGGTCGTGTTTTCTTCAGCTCCTCAGTATAGTCTTTGTACATTTCGTTAGAAGCTTCGTATTCCGCCAGTTTGATCTCGTAATATTCAAGTCTTCCCTGTAAGCTGTCACATATTGCGGTAATGTATATCGTATCATTCTTATAAGATACCTCTACGCTGGCTTGACCTGAAGAAGAATGATATACTGATCTCCTTGGCATTTTCCGTATCGTGTCAATCGGCAGATTCAAGTTCACTTCCGACCTCGGTATCGTCACAAGTTCCACCGATCGCACTTCTCGCAGTAGGCTGTCTCTTGCTACCTGAATTGTTGCGACTTCCTGAACCTTGCTCGTCTTTCGTACTCCGCAACTTGTAAAGAACAGGACAATTGTCACTATGCTTACAACTGTTGGCAGACTCATAAGCCTTCCTGAAGCGAGCAATCTCGCGTTTGGTCGAGCCAAGCTCTTTTTTGGTGGCTTCCAGTTCCTGCCTTGTTTCCTGAAGAAGTTCTCTTGTTTCATTAAGCTCTTTTTTTAGAGGCTGCACAATATTCTCCATCAATATACGGGTGGCATGTTCAGCGTTGTCGATACGTACAGTCTCGGCTTCAGCCTTAGCTTTGTCAGCTTCAGCTTCAGCCTTGCGTATTGTCGCTTTCAGGGTAACAATACCCACCATAGCAGCCAGCAAGCCACCGCCAAGAACATAATTAAGTATCACGCTGAACTCCATATCTACTATTGATTTATTCCTATCTCTTTAAGCCATTTTTGTACATTGAAACTCGGACAATCCTTATTTCCATTCAATTCATTATGACCGACAATCTGAACGCTGGGATGCTCTTTATGAAATTTCTTGACATATAATTCCATCGCAAGGCGTTGAGATACGGTTCGGGTATCATACGGCAGCCCTTTCCAACAACCACCCACATACACCACATGTCGGCTTTCCGCATTATGCCCTTTAGCACCGTTTGTAATCTCCCAAGGATCTACATTATGGTCTTCATTGTTATCGACAAGACGCTCTATCCTGCCGTCTAAATGTATCATATCAGTATATCCTACCTGCTTCCAGCCACGACCACCGAGACTTATCGGATTGGTATGCCACGCACGAATCTCATCAGAAGAGACCTCTCTTCCCATAGTCGTGGCTGTGCAGTGCAGGACTAAATACTTCAACTCAGCCATTAAGCAGTTGCCTTGTAACCGCTTCTCACAACTGCACCTGCATCCATCATTTTAGGCATACAGATGAAGTAGTGACGGAAGTTGACCTTGTTACGCTGATATTCGGGGTCGTTCTCGGCAGCACTCCAGTACATCTTGGTAGAACCGGTTGCCTTGAATATTCGTTTAGGATAGAACGCGAATGAACACTGGAATTCACCAGGATCTGCTATTGCACCTACCTCCTTCTTAACACCTGCAGATGTATATACAGGGTTATTACCGAACTCATATATGTTAAAACCGTACAAATTGCCTATCTTACCAGTGTTGCGATCAATATTGTACTGTTCCTTGAAGCTCTGGTCTGCTCTCAAAAGGTCATTGACATGGTCCGTACAAAGCACCAAACGACGTCCAGCTATAGGCACCTTCAGTTTATCCAGAGCCTCTTTTAATGACACGAGGTCATCTGGTGTAAGTCTAAGACGTCCAGTCGCTACATCACGTTCTCCTGTAGTTGTGAGTACAGGGGTTTTAGCAGTGTTTGAGTTCGCACAGAGCGAATGAGCAGCCTTTGCAAATTTAGCATCATTGATAGAGTTTGAATGGCTCTCCTTGACGCGTGAAATCTTGTCATAGCTGATAGCATACAACTCGTCATCAGTAATAGGTGTCACCTTGGTTTGGAACTTGTCAAGACCAATAGGAATCTCAGCATCATCCAACACCTGGAGTGGAATAGGATAGGTTGTATTGTTGACCAACACATCAGGATCTACACCAACATCCACCAAATGGATGACGTCGTTATCCACTAATAAAGAATTGTCAGGGATACCATCAAGCCAAGAGCCTGCAAGGAACTCACGGAGGGCTTTAACCATCTCACCCGTCCAAATCTCTTTTAAAACGCCTTCACACAAAGCACCTGATGGCATAAAACCACCCAATGCCACTGCGACAGCATTAGCACCTACAATAGATTCTAAAGGCGACAATCCTATTGTCGAACCGAAAAGCACTCCAGAGAATGAGTTAAACATGAGTGCTGTGATAATTAAAATAAACTTTTTCATTAGCTCTTTTTTATTTGTTAAACATTACAATTCGCATTCAATACCGTATTCCTCCTTGTACAATTTTTTGTACTCTTTAGGATTCTCTGTTCTCAACTTCAGTATTTCAGAAGAAGGGACATCACTCAACTTTTTGTAGGTCTTATCTCCGCCTGTCGGAGCACCACCATGATGTCCGATTACAGCACTTAGTTTTGTTTGCGGTGTCATAGCCGCAAAAACATTCTGCAATTCCTGATAACCGACCTTTTTACCAAGTTCCACGAACTGGTCTTTCTTTGTAGCGTCGATACGCTTTTCTGAAATAGCTTTATCGACAGCACTTGTGAGACGTTCCAACTCAAGGGTAGCTTTTTCATTTTCGAGTTTAGACATCTGAACCTGCGCTGCTTTCAAGCCTTCAATTGCAGCTTTAATAGCCGCTTCATCTGCCGTCTCTGGCAAGCCCAACAATAGGCATAGTGTTTTCTGTTCCATTTTTGTTAAAATTTGATTATTACTAATTAAAGGTAAATATGAAGACTTCTCATCTTTACTCAATGTTATAAGTTCACCGTCTTTATGTAGGACTATCGCGTCATCATTTGCTCCTATGTCAACCAAGGAGACTTCAAACAATTTACTCTTGGTGATTGTAGCTCTTGTCTGCCCTTGCACCAGATGTTCTTTTGCTTCACTCGTTTCAAGAACATCTATTCCGACACTCACCATACGGAGACTTCCGAACTCAAACTGCTTCTTGCATCTTTGGCTGAGTTCCGAAGCGCAGTCAAACATAAGTTCGCCTGTCACCTCATTGTTTTCCACTCTGATGTCTTTAACGTACCCTATCACCTGTCCTCTGTTATGCTGATACAGGAGAACCGGATTGCGTTCGTATTGTCCTATTTCCATTCCTGAAGTCAGAACCCTCGTTCCATAACTGTTCAGACTATCATTTGTAATTCGCACTCTTTTACCCATATTCATTGAATTTTTCGGTGCAATATTACTTCCGATTTTTCATCTGGCAAAGAAAGCGCGAAAGCATTGCATATTACTGTGCAACAGTTGCATAACTCTTTGTGCAATCTAATATAACACTGCAATTTTGCAGTGTTGTAATCATTAAGTAATCACCTATGACAAAAGCAGAAACAGAAAAAAAGAAATCATTGGCACGTACACTTTTCCTAAGCGGAATGGAGCAAATAGAGATAGCGGAAAAGGTTGGTGTATCCAGAGTCACCTTATCTAAATGGTGTACCTCCGGCGGTTGGAAAGAAGCGAGAGCCGCCAAACAAATCACTCGCCCGGAATTGGTCAACAAATTATTGCTGACAATAGACAAACTCATCGAACAGGTATATGACTCTGAAGATCCGTCACTCTTGGCTGGGCTCGGCGACAAACTCGCGAAGTTGTCTTCAGTGATTGAAAAACTCGACAAGAAAGCAAGTGTCGTTGACAATGTCGAAACATTCATGGCTTTTAACACCTACTTGGAACATCGGGCTAAGACAGATTCAGAAATCACACCTGGTTTACTTAAAATCATCAATCGTCTACAGGACGACTTCATCGCTGAACAAGTTACCAAATAATTGTAATCATGGCAACAAACGCAACAGACAAAAAAGAAGCCATAAAGCGATGGAAAGAACACTGCCGGCAAATACAGTCAATGACGGTACTGACCTCATTGGAAGAATCCGTATTGGAGAAAAACAAACGTATCCAACGGCTTCAAAAGGACTACGCCGCCTTCTGTGAGTATTATTTTCCACATTTTTTAACATTGAGAGATAAGACCACCGGGGAAGTGCTTAGGATAGTGCATAATGCGCCATTCCATAATGCAGCCGCTGCAAAGGTTAAGAACACTCCAAATCTTAAGGCTGTATTCAAGTGGCCTCGAGGACATGCCAAATCTACACACTTTGACATATTCATGCCTTTGTGGTTGATGTTCCAACCGAAACGTCTTATCAATTTCATGGTAGTTGTCGGTAAAAGCGAGGACTCAGCACAGCGTCTGTTGTCAGATATACAGGCAGAATTGGAATACAACAAACGTATTATTGCAGACTTCGGAGAACAGAAGAATCTCGGTCATTGGCAAGATGGAGAGTTCACATCTCAGTCCGGTGTAAAATTCCTCGCCTGCGGTCGCGGTCAGTCGCCTCGTGGTTTGCGTGAACGTGAAGCTCGTCCTGACTACATAGTCATCGACGACTTGGATGATGACGAACTCTGCCGTAATGAAAAAAGGGTCAACGAACTTACCGATTGGGTCAAGGAAGCTTTATTCGGTGCGCTTGATGTCGGTCGTGGCAGATTCATAATGGTGGGCAACTTGATTTCTAAGACTTCCGTACTCGCCAACATTGCGAAAACAAAAGGTGTTCATGTTTCAGAGATCAAAGCCGTAGATAAAGATGGTGAACCTGTCTGGAAAGAAAAATGGAATAAAGAAGAAGCTCAGGAATATGCCGACTTCGTAGGATATCGTGCATGGCAAAAAGAGATGATGCATAATCCAATCAGAGATGGTTCGATTTTCAAGCATGAATGGATTCGTTACAAAAAGATTCTGCCTCTACACAAATATGAGATGCTCGTATGCTACACTGACCCTTCGTTCAAGTCAACAACTAACAACGACTACAAAGCATCTCGACTCTGGGGCAAAATCGGCAATGAGTTACACCTGATAGATTGCTACGTCCGTCAGGACACCGTATCAGGAATGGTGCGATGGCTGTACAACTTATACGAGTCTTTACCGGAAAATGTTGCGGTAAAGTTCTTTATGGAAGCCAACTTCATGCAGGACATCATTCTCGACGAGTTCACTACTGAAGGAAACATTCGAGGTTATCAGTTACCGATACTGCCTGACAAGAGAAAGAAGCCTGACAAGATACAGCGTATCGAGGCAATATCCCCTTTATGGGAACGAGGATTCATATTCTATAACGAAGCTCTGAAAGACTCTCCTGACATGGTTGCTGGTATTGAACAGACTCTCGCAATAGAAAGAGGTAGCCGTATTCATGATGACGCTCCAGATGCCGATGAAGGTGCTATATGGTATCTTCAGAAAGATACAAGACAGGATAATTTTAAACCAATGTTCGGTGCAAGACCGACATCTAAAAATATATGGTAATATGAAGTTAGTTAAAAAAATAATCTGGGCATGGAGATACAAACATGCCATTAGAAAAGCAAAAAAGCTCTCCAAACTCACGGGGCTGAAATATTATGTAATACTCTTGAATGGAGGGTTAAAGGTTGTTCCTAAAAAAACGATTAAGGCACTAATCTCAAGAAAACGTTTCCGCAAAGGAACAACCATTCAAGACATAGAAAAGAACGCATTATTCATCACCAAATAATACCGACATGTTTATTACCGAAGAAGATTATAAAATTGTAATTGGCGAAAATGCGCTCAAGGTCATATCACAGACCGACCAGACCAACAGAGCTAATGCCGAGTTGGAAGCTCAAGAAGAAATATCAGGCTACTTACGACCCAAATATGACTGCCAAAAAATATTCGAAGCTGAAGGCAATCTTAGAAACCATGTTATAGTCATGATCGCCTGCGACATCGCACTATATCACATGGCTTCGTCAATGCCACAGAAAATGGGTTTTGAAATCCGAAAAGAACGCTACGACAGAGCCATTAAATGGTTAGAAGGCGTTCAAGCAGGCAAAATCATTCCGGACTTACCTATATCAACTAATGAAGATGGTAATGTCGTAGGGGAAAGTATTTTATATAGTTCACAACAAAAACTTCGTCACAACTGGTAATATGGGATTCAAAGATTTAGTGTCGGGAATATTCAAATCCGACAACACAATAACAACGCCATTCGGCAAATTCAATCTTGTCAAAGGGAACAAGAAACATGCACAGAAGGTCGTCGTCGATCTGCAAAAAGCCACCGACGCACTCACTCGCCAGGATCTGCGTGACTGGCGTAACGCATGGCAGATGGCTATCAATGTCGATAGCCCGAACAGACAAAGATTATACGATATCTACCGCGATTCGTGCATCGACCTGCATTTGTCCGGCTGTATCGATCAACGTAAGGGATTCGTCATGTCCAGGTCTTTCAAATTGGTCGATGCCAAAGGGAAAGACAATGAAGAGGCACTTCATTATTTCGAGCAATCCTGGTTCAAACATTTGTTAAAATACTCACTCGATTCTATATATTGGGGACATTCTCTAATAGAATTAGGCAATATCACTACAGACGGCGACGGCTGCATATGCTACGATGGTGTAACACTACTGCCAAGAAAGCACGTCATTCCTGAATATGGTCGTATCATCACAGATCTTGGACAGGACTGGACCACAGGAATAGAATATAGAAAAGCACCATATACAGACTGGCTGATTGAAGCCGGAGAAGCTGAAGATTTAGGCTTGCTGCTTAAAGCTGCGACACAGACAATTCCTAAGAAAAACATGCTGGCTTTTTGGGATACGTTTGGTGAAATATTCGGCATGCCTATGAGAATAGCACGCACAACATCTCGAGACGATAAGGAAAGAGCTAAACTGATGGATATGCTAAACAAAGCTGGCAGTTCACTTTCAATGGTTGCTACAACTGAAACAGAAATAGAATTTGTCGAAAGCAGCCGAGGCGATTCATACAACGTTTACGACAAGCGGATTGATAGAGCAAACTCCGAGCTATCAAAACTCATCATCGGTCAGACTATGACCATAGAGGACGGTAGCAGTCTGTCACAGTCTGAAACCCACCTCGCCGTATTCGAGAACCTTGTTGAAAGTGATATGGACATGTTGCGTGACATCGTCAACAATCAGCTTATTCCAAGAATGATAAATCACGGATTCCCTCTCAAAGGACTTCGTTTCCAATGGGACGACGCAGTTGACTACACACCAGAACAGCAGGTCGCTTATGAGACAATGATTGCTGACAGATATGAGGTTGATCCTAATTATTTCGCCGAGAAATACAGTATGCCTGTAGGGGAACGACGTAATGCTGCAGCACCTGTTGAAAAGAAGAAAGATGATGATGTTGAAGAGGAAGACGAGAACAAAGCGGAGGACAAGCGGAAAAGAACTCACTCTTTTTTCGACTGAGCCCCACCGACTATGTGGGGCTGCACCACAGATATATGAGTTTTCTGAATAATGAAACCATTGGTTTTATAGCCGGCGATGAGAAGACACAGAAAAAGATTGTCGCCAAATTAAGAAAACTCTTCGACAATATGATGAAGACTTTGTTCCATCAGAAAGGTGCGCAGCTCGACATCACAATATTGGAAACGGAAAACGCACAGGAGTTCATAGAGGAACATGCATCGGTGCTTAATTCATCGTTCAAGGAGGTTTCCATGTCCGACATAATGAGACGGAAGCTTGAGGAATCCAACTATATTTTCTCCGGAATGAAGACGTTCCATGAGCTTAATGAGGCGTTCCCTTCATTACTCGACGAGAACGGCAATCGAAAACCGTTCGAACAGTTTTTGAACGACGTTCGTAAGATAGATTCCAAATACAACAGCAACTATCTCCGTGCTGAATATAACTTCGTAAATTCTTCAGCTGTGATGGCTGCCAAATGGGAGGAATTCAAACAATATGGCGACAGATATTATCTCCAGTACCGAACCGCCAGCGACAAAAGAGTGCGTCCGGAACATGCCGCACTCAACAGGGTAACGCTGCCGATATCGGATTCTTTCTGGGAGACATTCTTTCCTCCTAATGGTTGGAATTGCCGCTGTACTGTCGTACAGGTAAGGAAATCCAAGTATGAAGCAACCGACCACGATGAAGCCATGTCGCGCGGTGATGCAGCTACTGGAAAGGACACGAGAGGTCTCTTCAGATTCAATCCTGGCATACAACAGAAGGCGATGCCAGACTACAATCCTTACACCATACAGAAATGCCGCGACTGCGACATCGCCAAAGGCAAATTCAGTCTCGCAAAACCTTTCATACCGGACAACGAAGTATGCGCCGCGTGCGAGATCCTACACAAATGCGCTGCTGACAAAGCGAAATCTCAACGAGCAATTGAAAGAACGCACTATCTGCATGAAATGGAGCGATTATTAGACGAGAAAGTTAAAAAAGAAGCGGATGGAATACTACTAAATATTGGCTTTACTAAAGATGGGAACAAGCATCTTTATGCTGACACATTCGGAAGAACTCACGTCGTTACTAAAGCCGACCTCAAAAATTTAGCCAAATATCTTGAAAATGCCGAATACATAGAAAGTTCAACACTCACACATTCAAGAAAAGACAACTTAGTACATTTCTATTATTTCAAAGTAAAGATAAATGGTTCTTGGGTAAGATTGAATGTTGCGAAAAAAGTTGAAACTTATAAGAATGGTAGAACTTACACGTCATACTTTTTGTATTCGATAAATGATATATTGGAATAAAAAGAGAAAGCACCAAAGGCGACGCTTAGGACTAAAATGCCAGTTTGCCATTCCTTCAGTGCTTATGTGTGCAAAGATACAACATTTTTAAATTTTGTCAATATGTAAACAAAAAAAAAGATTTCATTTTCAAAAATATATGTGCTATTCAGTAAATTTGCACTCCAAGGCGGAGTTCCCCATAAGCCGTGTGGTTTATCGTGGCAACAACAACGCGAATGCGAATGGCGGCGTGTCGAATGCGAATGCGAATAACGATGCTTCGAACTCGAACACGAACATCGGGTCGCGTCTGGCAAACAACCAAAACTTTTAATCGGCGTACAACATCGATGACGTGTCATCAGGGTCGTGCCGAGGGGTAATGAGCCGCAGCAATAGCAGATTTATCTGGAAAGCTGAAAAAAAACGATTGATGAGTAGAGTTTGGTAGGTCGCAACAAGACTCGAAGAACTTGGACTCAAGGAAGGAAAGCTTCAGTATGAAAAGAGAAGGTTACATAATAGAGGAAATCACAGACTACTCGAATATGTCCGAGTCGTTTGACCAGGTACTCCGTGGCACTAAAAGAAAAAAGAGTCGCCAAGGAAAAAACCTTCTCATGCACAGAGAAGAAGTAATTCAAGAACTGACATCTCAAATAGCAGATGGTTCTTTCAAGATTAGCGGTTACAGGGAACGAATCATAAAAGAAGGCGGTAAGCTCAGACGCATTCAGGTTCTGACTATGAAAGACCGCATCGCCGTACATGCTATAATGGCTGTCGTTGACAAACATCTGAAAAAACGGTTTATCAGAACAACTTCAGCAAGCATCAAAGGTCGAGGGATGCACGACCTCATGAAGTACATCAAACGTGATTTGCAGAACGACCCTGAAGGAACAAGGTTCTGTTACAAATTCGACATCTCTAAATTCTATGAAAGTGTCAGTCAAGACTTCGTAATGTATGCCGTAAACAAAGTTTTTAAAGACAGAAAACTCATCAATATGCTTGATGGTTTCGTAAAGATGATGCCTTCCGGACTAAGTATCGGATTGCGGTCATCTCAAGGTCTTGGAAATCTATTGTTGTCGGTGTATTTAGACCATTATCTAAAAGACCATTACGGTGTCAAGCACTTCTATCGATACTGTGATGATGGTGTCATACTCGGCGGTTCCAAATCAGATTTATGGAAGATTCGCGATGTCGTCCATAACAGAATTGAGTCAATCGAACTCAAGGTGAAATACAACGAAAGAATCTTCCCTGTAGAGGAAGGCATCGACTTCTTAGGATATGTGATATATCCTGATCACGTTCGTCTGCGTAAACGCATCAAACAAAAATTCGCAAGGAAGATGCATTGCGTCAAAAGCAGGAGAAGACGCGATATCCTGGCAGCAAGCTTTTATGGCATGGCAAAACACGCCAATTGCAAAACATTATATCACAAATTAACAGGCAAGAAAATGAAATCATTTAAAGATCTTAATGTCGCTTATAAGCCAGAAGATGGCAAGAAGCGATTTTCAGGTGCGATGGTAAGCATCCGCGAACTGGTAAACCTCCCTATCGTTGTCAAAGACTTTGAAACCGGAGTCAAGACAAGCCAGGGAGAAGACAGATGTGTAGTAGCCATTGAAGTTAATGGCGAACCTAAAAAGTTTTTTACAAACTCCGAAGAGATGAAAAACATCCTTCAGCAAATCAGTGAAATGCCGGACGGATTCCCTTTTGAGACAACAATCAAATCAGAGACCTTCGGCAAAGGAAGAACAAAATATGTATTCACCTAAAATAACAAACTATGAACAGAGTAGAAGGAACAGCCGACGTTAAATTATTGGAATGTACCAATCCGGCTAAAAACAAATGGCGTATCCGTTGGGACATACAGGAACAGGACAACGGAGGAGTCAATTATATGGAACATGAATTCGACCATAAACCATGCAAAGATGAAATAAGGCATACGGTAATTGACTGGATAAATCATCATACCGACAACATTATTCTATCCGGATTCGTATGGAACGGCATGAATGTATGGCTGTCGCAAGAGAACCAGTTCAATTATAAGGTAGCTTACGACCTCGCCGTACAGACGTTAGGTACGTCTCTGCCTGTAACATTCAAGTTCGGCACTGACAACGAACCATACTATTATAAGTTCAGTTCGATAGAACAGTTGAAAGACTTCTATACGAAAGCTGCGCTGCACATTCAAACAACATTAGAAGAGTGTTGGAAAGCAAAGGATTCTTTCAATTTGGATTTGTATCAATGACATTTTCATGGGGAGCATAAAAAAAAGCCCCCAGCCTGTTAATCAGTCGTCTCACTTACTTATTAACAAAAATTGCATACCGCAAGACCGGGGGTAAACCCAATTCGTGGTATGCAATATTTTTTTGCGTAAACGCATAAATAAGTGAGACGGTGCAAAGATACAAATTTTTAACAAATGAAAGTGATTGAAATATTAAACTTAAACAAAGAATTGCTGAAGAACTTCCGGCAAGCAGGAATAAGAATAGAAGATGTTGAATATATAGAGCTTTACAAAGAATACCAAAGCCTATACAACAATGGAGAAAAGACAACATATATAGTAAGCGTTCTCGCCGACAAATACGACATAAGCGAACGCACAGTTTATGACATCATCAGACGTTTTAAAAGCGACTGCAATTTGCTTGCAGTGTAAATAACACCAAAGAACAAAAACAATCTGATTTAGCACCATACATTTGCAGAAAATTTGAATGTATGAAAAAACACTATTTATCAGCACCATTGCCATTTGTGGGACAAAAGAGAATGTTCGCACGAGAATTTATCAAAGTATTGGAACAATACCCTGAAGACACTATTTTCATCGACTTGTTCGGTGGTTCTGGACTACTATCACATATAGCCAAATGTCAAAAACCAAATGCTGAAGTAATCTTCAACGACTTTGACAATTACCGCTATCGTCTTGACAACATACCTCGAACCAATATACTACTTTCAGATCTGCGCTCAATCGTCGGCGACATGCCAAAGCACAGCTGCATAAAGGGAGAAAAGAGAGAACGTATTTTTGAAAGATTGGAACAAGAAGAACGAACATACGGTTACATTGATTTCGTAACAATATCCTCTGCTCTTATGTTTTCAATGAAATACAAGTTGAGTATTGCAGAAATGAGAAAAGAAGCTCTTTACAACAATATCCGCAAATCAGACTATCCGGTTTCAAACGACTATCTTGAAGGCATTACAATTGTATCATGCGACTACAAAGAGTTGTTTTCTCATTACAAAGACAATCCGAATGTCCTTTTTCTTGTTGACCCTCCATACTTGAGTACAGAAGTCGGAACTTATAATATGTATTGGAAATTGTCAGATTATCTCGACGTGCTGACCGTTCTTTCAGGACATCAGTTTGTCTATTTCACATCAAACAAGTCTTCAATCCTGGAACTATGCGAATGGCTCGGGGAGAACCAAATCGGCAATCCTTTCAAGAATTGCATCAAGGCTGAATTTAACGCCACTGTTAATTATAATGCTCACTATACAGACATGATGCTATATACCCACCAAAAAGCATCATAGTTGCCATTGCTATTAAAAACCGAGGGAGACCTTTGATTGGTCTCCCTTTCTCATTTCTTTTTTTTATTCATTAAATCTCTGTAATAATCGGCAGCTGCTCTGTGTCGCTCACGTTCTCTCGTTTCGGCGAGCTCGGTCGATCGTGGCGAATAGTAATGATACTCGCTCGACTTCTCAATGTTATATTGAACACAAGCTTCAGATTTCTCAACATAATATTCGTTAAACCATCTAAGGACATCAGCACACGAAACGCCCCCGTAAATCTTGCCGTATTCGCCTTTTAACGCCCTCTTGAATATTATATCGATGTCAGCTACATTAACACCCACACCGGCGTTAATACACGAATCCACGACCATTGTCGCCGTCTCTGCCATCGCTTCAGGATGCATCTGCTTAGAGACGTTCAACATCATCTCAAGCCGCGCAAGCTGCATCACGATAAGCGCAGCGGTCTCCTTGTATCCAAGTTCTCTGACAAGCCTATTTATCGAAACGACATCGCTTCGTACCGACTTAGCAACAGTGTCAATTCCAGATTCTCGCATGGCAAGAGACAATGCCTTAGGTTCGTAGTCCTTTTTAGAGATAATCGTAAGCTGTCTTTGTTCGTCCATAACCGTTATTCTTAAAGATATTACCATAAATCTTCTGGAAATCCTTAGAGAGTCCTTCCGGAGTAAATCTATTATCAAAATACCACTGGTTAGGCATATTTCTAACAGATGTCAGAAATGCATCCAAGGTATCAACAAGCAAATCATCAGTGATTATCACAGGCGGATTCTCTATCATCTTTTGTTCTATCTGCGAAAGCAATTCCTTCATCCATTTGAAATCCACCTTGCCCAAACGATATTCCGTACCTTTGAAATGTTTGTATCTTTCGCCAAAAACCTCTAACGCACGGTACACAGGCATTGTTTTGCCGTCCTTGTTTGACATGGAAGCGAGCAGCTCATTAATAAGCTTAGTCTTATCCTTCTTAGGCAAATTTAAAGCCTCCTTTATAATTTCATTCAGTTCCATAGTTTTAAGATTCAGAATATATTGTTATGTCTTGTGGAGCTGTTCTGTTACCACCGAAATACAAACCACAGCCAAAAACAAATTTGTTTGATTCCATTATTATTCTATCTACAACTTTTAAATCACAGAGGAAGAATATAATATCATCTTCTATATCTACACGTCTTGATATAGATAAATAGATAGGCTTACCAATACAAACACTATCTACTATTTTGTATATTCTTTTTCTATTTTTGTAGCAATATGTTGCGATTTCAACCATATTTCTTGATGGAGAATATCTCCATACGAACCTTACAGAATTGGCGTGTATGCCATTGACACCATAACAGAATCCGAATAATTTATTCCAATCCATTTGATCCCCACCATCCAACATATATCGGCATGATTTTGTAAAAACAAAAGTTCTGCTAATTACAAAATCTCTCCTGATAGAGAAGAATCTTAAACATGGCGGTATCAGTTGGAATGGTCTATGAAAACCTTTTCTTATTGTCTGTTTTCCCATATTCATATTTGTTTTATTCTTTTGATTGCTACACATTGATATACCTCTATATTCTCAACAATATCTTCATGATTGTGGTTTGTTTGGCTTTCAATCAAATCAAACTCAAGGTATTTAGAACCACCCATTAAAGACAATGCTGAATGAATAATCTCCGGCAAATCGAATATAGACAATGCATCTTCAGACAGTTCACTGCCGTCAGCGGAAGATCCTTTCCATTCGGTAACTATATGCAGTTTCACAAACGGTTCTGCACGATATTCAAGACCAGGCACTATTTCATTCCATTCAATAGGAGAAAACTCAACAAATACAGCCGGACACGACCAGTTCTCTTCCTGCTCGATGAATTCCACATTATGATTCCACAGATCAATATGGTTAATGATGCGCTGTGCTCCTTCTGGAACATCCTCTCCTTTCCAAACTCTGACGATATCGCCATTAGGCATTTTGTACAATGTGTTCAAATTGTAGCAAATTGATTGATATAATTCTTTTCTCATTTTCTGTTTATTTCAAATTCAACATTAAAAAATTCGGTAAGATTTTTATCTATGATTTCTCTGACCTTCTTCTCGACCTCTGGAGATTTTCCAAGGAAGCGACGACGCGGTATTACGATCGTACTACCGACCTTCTTCATCGACATCATCCTCCAGAACTCGGTTTCAGGACTCGACTTATCCTTTCGGTATGCCAGTCGGAGTTTATATCTGAAAAAACCTTTCATACGTTCTGTCACTACTATCTCACCGCCGTCATTATGTATCTCAGCGTATGGAAGTGTAGTGTAAAACGTGATGCTGTTGTCGGTAGTTTTGAAAGATATACTTTTACGAAGGTCAGCGGAATCTGTAAGTATAGCTCTGTCTTTGTCGCGAATAGGGGATTTTCGCCTTTGCCATTTCTCGCTGAAGAAGGCTTCACGTTCAAAATTTTGGTCAAATTCTTCTTTCATATCGACCGCTATATCATTGATAATATTGCGGAAAATTCTCTTTACTTCATTGTTCATCGCCAAAGTCTAAAAACAAGGTTAATTCTTTAGGTATCTCATTCTTGGGGTCGGCAGACGCTTTGAGCAAGTTATAGAATGTGCGCTCCGAGACAGGATAAATAGGATAGACAAATCTGCGCCAAATCTCGCGGTTGCTGTAGCCCAACTTAGCGTATTTGTCATATATCGCGTTAATATCCGCAACACGTTTCTGATAACTTACTCCACGTCTTTTTGCCATATCTCATCAGGATTCTGTCATTCCAAGAGGAATGGTTTTCCATACTCCGTTTTCTGTTTTAATCTCAGCTCTGATGAACTGCTTGCTTATTTCCGGCTGATAGCTGTCTTCTATAATGCGTACACCTTCAAGGAAACGTTCATCACCTACATCTTGAGCCACCTTGCGCAACTGGACAATACGGCTTGCCTTCAGTGTTCCTTTCGCATCACGAGCCAATAAACGGAATACCATATTTACTAAGGCTTCAGTTTTCTCATCATGAGCAAGACTTGAGATATATTCTTTTACAATGGCAATACCATCTTCAACAGTATCCCTGTAACCATCTGTAACATGAACACCAAGTGAAATTCGTTTGTTGCCTTCACTGTTGGTAAAGGTATGACTGCGCTGATCATCCTTAACCTTGGTCTTGAACAACTCCGACTTCATTTGAAGAATGGTCTTGAAGTTATCCATTACCTTTGACTTACTCTTTTTAATTTCGTCGCTTATTGAGAGCAATATAGGAATAGAAGCATCTATCTCCTCATCCACAAGCTGTTTATATTGTTCTCGTTCAGCTTTAACTCTTTCTTCTTCGGCTTGCTTTGCCTTTTGTGCCTGGAACGCCTTGAACTCAGCCAATTCGTCAGCCGTCACATTAATTGTTTTTGTTTCGTTCATAATTTATTCCTCCTTGTTAATTGTGATTATTTGTTATTTTTTCTTTTCCCTAATACGATGATGTATACTTCATGGTCTGGGGCACCCCACACGGCTTTGCCAAAACCTATCTCAATATTTTCTATCTCAAACGTCATTGTCTTGTTAGTGTACCCATCATGAAATTGAACGTGAGTGTATTTATCACATCTACCCAAACCTTTTGCCACTGGAATGCAGTTTGTGTGCATATCGCAGATTCCATGAGCTTGACAACGGAACCTGTTACTCCAATATGGTTTAATTTCTCGATACTCCTCCGTCTTAAAACCGCAATCGATCATATTATAATATTTGTGCTTTAGGAACAAATGAAGTGTTTTCATAATTAACCCCAATAATTTTTATCATTAATTCAATCCTATTTTTGGTATTCTATCTTTGACCCTCATAACCGACTGCTTCCGGCAGAACTCGTTGTATATTCTTGTAAGGGTCGTTTCCGGTATTCTGTTGAAGTCGTGACTTACAAAACCTGTCGGAACAATTCCCGCAGCACGTATGGCTGTAGATTTTATATAGTCAAGACTCACGTTCAGTCCGCTATCCTCAAAATACTGTCCGATGGCTTTAATAACACCTTTGCGCAGTCTGTCTGATTCAGACTTATACTTTCTGGTCTGTGGCGTTCTGCCAAGTTCCTGCAAGTAGCGTATCATTTCCTGAGCTTCTATATAGTCAAGATCCTTCAGACTGTCTGTACGACCATCTGTATAATCCAGAATGAAGTCATGGCGCATCTCATCGTTAAACTTCATGCTTTTGAAAATGTAGAACAGACTGCGTCTCTGTCTGTCACTGATTCTATTTGCTACTTTATTCATATCCTTTACAATTGTATGTTTCCGTTGCTTTTTTCCATTTTCCTTCAATACGAGCCTCAAGACATTCTATCTTATGGTTGAGTGTGCTGCGTTCCCTCACATACACCTCATACTGCATATTGTCTTTCTCTCGTTCAAGGCACGCCAAACGATACTGGAGATCGCTTAATTTGGCATTAACCTCAACATAATGGTCATTCGTCAATTTCTTTCTATACATAACCCATCATGTTTCTATACATAACCCATCATGTTGAAACATTACTTCAATGCCACAGCTGCTTGCCACATCAAGTTCCAACTTGCAACCTTTCGACAGTTCCCAGCCACGAAGCATATAGATACAATCACATCCAAGCAGCAAACCTATATCAACCCTCATGTGTTCTCTCCAGTGTGCAGTCTGTGGTACTCCGTTGTTAAACGGATTGATTACTTCATATCCTGCCAGAACCAAATCCACTTCGGCAGCTCTGAATATTTCTTTTCTCTCTTTCAAATCATGATGCTCTATAGCACCGCTGATGTAAACTTTCTTCTTTTCCATATTAGATTATTTTAATCATTCGATTTCTCATTATAAACCTCCACCGCCTTTTCTTCCCAGATAGTAAAATACTCGGAAACATTGCCTGAGTATCGACCTTGACAATAGGCTCTGAACCCTTGTGTCCTGACTTTGACACCTGCCTTATACTTCAGCCTTACAGCTGGCTTACCCAAAGGCTTTCCTTTGTCTTCCTGACTTATAAAAATGAAAGTCTTATGCTTGAATCTGTCTATAAGGTCTCTTGTCAGATTGTATTCCCAACCTGCTTCAAAAGCGAACTGGTAACTGTCAACTATTATAAACTTTGCGCTTTTTGGCTTTGCCAACCTTTCGGCAAGAGCGTCTATATCGCCATCTGTAGTTATTCTGAATGAGCCTTGAACCTCGTTCATCTTGAATTGCGCAAGTCTGCGTTGCATCGACACTCCGACACCTTCCTCAAGCGACACATACAAAACATTCCCAAGACTACACAACATTTTGGCAAGTTGCATTACAAAGGAACTCTTGCCACTTGCCGAAGCACCACTAATAAACCAGGTGTCGCCTTGTTCCGGCTCTCCAAACACGTCCTTCCACTTACCCTCAAAAGGCAACACCTTATGCTTTATGTTCGCGACATCTTTTGGACTATAAGCTCTCTTTGCCATGACTACGCCATTTTAAGTTTCTCAATCTCTGTATACACCCTTCTTAGTCCACCGGCGGTCTTACGCACCATAGCAGCTATATCTGTACCTTCAGGTGCATTCACCTTAGCGACCACAGCAGCCTGATCCATCAGGAATTTTTCACGGTCTTTATTGTCTGCTGGAGTTACTCTGCTGTATTTGTCTCCATATCTGGAAAACATTTCGGTGTAACCGACTTTTTGATGTTCGATTGAACGGTCTATTTTAGCCTTCAGTCCATCTGCACCCATCATATACCATGCGCAACATCTTTCAGTAGCATTCCACAATGCTTTTAATTCGAGGAATGCATCATATTGCAAATCGCCGGCTTCGTCAAGAACTATAAGAGGGGTCTCTATGGAACGGAGATAGTAAACAAGATCCTCATAAATATCGCTGTATCTGCCGTTGCCGCTCACACCGAACTCCGTCGCAATCTTACGCACAAGTTTCTGTTTGGTCTTGACTTGTGAACAATCAATATAAACAGCATTGCGATGTCCTTTTACATAATAGCGTGCTGTGAATGTCTTTCCAATGTTCGGAATGTCACACATAATCGCGCTAAGTCCAGCGTTCTGGCAAGCCTCCAACTGTGCGCTTATGAAGTCGAATGTCGCAGTACGAGCTGCTTTCCATTCGATACCTCCACGGAGATTGACACCCAATCTGCGTGCTATAGTAATCCAGTTTGCTTCGCTGAGTGCCTTATCGGTTTGTCCGTTTTTTATGCTACTGTAAACCGATGTCGCAATACCCAATGAAGCGGCATGTTTTGCATCACTCGGATAGTTCACTCTGTTGGCAGTTATCGCCTCAAGAATCTGTTTTTTAACTTCTGTAGTAATCATATATCTCACTTTTAATGTTGTTCTAATGCTATTCTAAAGGGATTCTAATGCTATACTTGTATAATCGAAATTACCAGCACCGACCAGAATCATATCGTCATCAATGGACGGTAATTCCACCTCCTCCCGTGTATATTCCGGCATAGGTTCTGCCTTGGAGATCCCCACACTCTTAATCTCGTTACGATTTATATAGCCCTTAAATCCTGCTATCTTTCTCTGTTGTTCTTTGAATATCGCTCTGTCTTCTTCTGTTTGCTCTGAATCTGCGGTGTTATATGTGCCGACATCCTCAAGTCTGTCAATCAATCTGTCGTCTTGGAAGATATACATGTCCGTCACCTCCCCTGATTCGTCCGTAAGGTAATAAGCGTCAACCTTCCAGTTGTTAGGATATAGTCTCTCGATGACATCTGTCTTGCTCAGCCACCAGTCTTTATATGCGACTCGGCAGTAACTGTTTCTGCGGATCGTAGTCTCAACATGCTCACCAATGAAGCGAGCCCATACAGACTTATCCATAGGCTGTAATGAAGGATTCATATTCGCCTCAAGAACCTGCCAGCGGGTCATGCCGGGATATTTTTTCTGGTTCGGGTGAAGGGTGTTGTTGAACTCTTGAATGTCACGAATATCATCTGCGATAAGTTCGTCCCATGTGTAATATTGTTTGTCTTCGTATGTATCGTTGAATGCGTCAAACACTTTATTTGATTCCGTTCTGTAAGCTCTGCTCTTGGCATAGAAACGACCGATGCCGAGGTGATTCTTATGCTCCACGCTACGTTTCTTAGCACCGTTTAAAGGCTCTGCATACTTCTCTTGAGAATTCATAGGAGCACAGAAGCGGACAAATGGGAACAACACACCAGCTTTTAAGAAGCTGTCTCTCCACTGGCTCATAAGGTGATTTTCAACCTCAACTTGTGCAGGGCAGCCCCAACCATGACGCTCTATAAGTCTGAACATAGAACGGAAACAATCTGTCACCAAATCGACATTCTTGTGACGATTATAGGCGTATCCGACAACACACTGACTTGTAACATCGTATGCGTAGTATGCTTTCGGGCGTGCTTTTGTATCCATCAATTTGCGAGGCAAGTCACGGTCGTCGAATGATATTTTAGAGAATGAGAATTCTGGAGCATGGCGATGGACGTGTGGCATCTGCTCATGCATAAATGTTGTGTATGAAGTAGTGCTTTGCTCTATCAATACACGGTTCTTAGGTTTGTTAAGATAATTGGCTATCGTGCTTTCACTTAACGATAATGGTTCTCCGCTTTTATCTGTCCATTCTGCAGGATTGAACAACGCGCCTGTCTCGACATCATAAACCTCCAGTTCGCCACATACGAAAGCGTTGTACATTTCCCATACGCTTGTATTATAAGGTTTATTAGGCAACGACGCTATTGATATTATAAGTCTTTCGGTCTTATGGTCAACTTTTCTACGTGACTGGTTGCCGAACTTACCGCTTATAAGGCAAGAATATCCACATTCCTGATATTCGTTGACCTTTTTTCTAAAACGAAGCATACTCGACGGCAACGTATGACCCACCTTGACCCTGTAACCTTCCACAACCTGCGACATCTTGTTCCAGTCGTATTTCATTCCCATAGTCTTGTGGATTGCCTTGGCATTGTTATAAAGCTTTATGCAGGCGTTCAGAACACTCGCGTTTGCAACATATTCGGCAACGTGCGCATCTGTAGCGAAGTCATGACCGCAGCTGTTTCTCCAGTCAGAGAAATAAGCGACAGCAGCCTGGTCTGTCTCATAGTTTGCCTCAATCCAGGCATACAATATCTCTAACGATGGATCTGGATATAAAGCATTGACTTTCTCACGATATGAATCAGGAAGACTACTGACAGAAACAAGAGCATAATTGTTGCTTGAACCACCTCCACGACGGACAACATCAATACGTCCACGTGCGGAAAGCTGCTTGTAATTAGGTATTGACATAATACCATTATCCACAAGTTCACGCGCCGAAATGCATAATGTGTTGCCGTAGTATTCCATGTTCTTGTACTTTATAATTATTCTTCAGTTTGTTGAAAATCCATCATCTCTGCCAAGTATGCTCCTAATCCAAAAAGAACCACACCTAACAAGCGAAGTAAAAGCTCATACTTGCTTCCGTCTGCCGTTCCGATGGCGATAGCCATACCTATTGCCGACATCACTGTACCAATGTTTTTCTTAAACTTTTTCATAGCTCTTATCTTTTTAATTTTCCGATGACCATTTTGTAGCACCCATATTCAAAGCTGCCGTTCTTATCTTATTAGGACGATCGCCCTTTGTCTCATATCTAAGAGCTTTATAAACCGCTCTGGTACTCACGTCGAATATTTTCGACAGATTTTCAATGTTATCCTTTGTTGTTACGATTTTTTTCATAATTTTACAAGCAAGTTCAAAATTGATTTACGCTTGCAAATATAAAGACATTTTTCCACACAAAACAAGAAATTGTGTAAAAATGTATAAATATTTTTGAATTATGATAGAAAGATTATTGCAAATAGTTGAATATTATAAACTTTCAGTTAGAGAATTTGAGAGGTTAATTGGCGTTTCTGAAGGTGTAATCAATAAAACAATTGCACGAAATACTGGTTTAAAAGCAGAAACAATACAAAAAATCGTGGAAAAATTTCCACAAATATCACTCAATTGGATATTACTTGGAGAGGGCGAAATGTTAAAAAGCGACGACAAACCGGTTGCAAAACAGACCGACAATCCCAATGAAGGCATTCCGCTTATACCTGTAGAAGCAATGGCAGGAGCATTAACATGTGACAATACGATTCTTGAATATGAATGTGACAGATATGTTATTCCCATGTTCAAAGGTGCAGATTTCCTTATACCAGTAAAAGGATCAAGCATGTACCCCAAATACAGCTCTGGAGATATTGTTGCCTGTCAGCGCGTTGATATGAACAACTTGTTTTTCCAATGGAATAAGGTTTACGTCATAGATACCAACCAAGGTGCTCTAATCAAGAGAATCAAACCTGGTCACGACGAAAACCACATTCTCATAGTATCAGACAACGAAAAATACGATCCGTTTGAATTGCCATATTCAGCAATCCACGCAGTCGCATTAGTCATTGGTGTAATCAGATTAGAATAGTTAATTTAATTATCGAATAACATGTTGATAATAACAATTATCATAGCAGCTGTTTTGCTCATTCTTATGAACAGCAAATTAAAAGACAAATCCAAAGAAAACGCTGAACTCAAGAAACAGAATGATGCATTAAAAATAATCGAAGAAAAGTATTCTCCAATAATCAATATTGAGAATGAATATGACAAGAAAATTTCAGAATTAGAATCCTTATTAAATGAAATATCTAATTCAGAAAAAACTATTGCGGAATACAACAAACAAATATTATCTATTGAAAAAATCTTATCAGTTTACGAATCACGACTCGATATTATAGAGAGCGGCATTTACACTCCAATTTACGACTTTTCCACATCAGAAGAATACAAAACAAAATTATCATTGAATATTGACAAACAGAAGGCAATGATACAGTCTAATAGAGCTGCGACATGTTACACTATTTTCACTATGGACGGAAGTGCAACTAAAGGTCAGAAGGTCGTCAAATCATATCAAAAAATCATTCTTAGAGCATATAATAACGAATGTGATGCGTTAATATCAAAAGTTAAATGGAATAATTTCAATCAGATCAAAGAAAGAATGTTAAAATCACGCGAAGTTCTCAATAAACAAGGAGAAACATTCTCAATCCATATTACCAACGAATATGAGAAACTAAAAATTGAACAATTAACACTCGAACACGAGTATAATCTTAAGAAACAGAAAGAAAAAGAACAACAGAGAGCTGCACAAGAAGCTTTACGAGAGGAAGAACGTGCAAGAAAAGAATTTGAACGTGCAGAGCAGGAAGCCATAAAAGAAGAACTAATGTATCAGAAAGCTTTAGAAAAAGCAAGAAAAGAAGCGGAAATTACTACGGGAGATGCCCAAGCCAAATTAATTGAGAAAATACAAAAGTTAGAGACTGAATTAAAAGAAGCTCAATCAAGAAAAGAACGTGCAATGTCTATGGCACAACAGACAAAAAAAGGTCATGTATATGTTATCTCAAACATAGGCTCTTTTGGTGAAAATGTCTATAAAATCGGTATGACAAGACGATTAGAACCAGAAGAAAGAGTCAAAGAACTTGGCGATGCGTCAGTCCCATTCTCTTTTGACATTCACGCTATGATTTTCTCTGAAGATGCGCCAAAATTAGAAGCTGCTTTACATAATAGATTTGAATCTCATAAGGTAAATATGGTTAATCCACGAAAGGAATTCTTCAACGTAACCTTGGACGAAATAAAAAATGTTGTTAAAAGCAATCATATAGACGCTACATTCATTGACATTCCTGAAGCCGAAGAATACAGAGAAACTAAGGCTATTCTTAAAAAGCTACAATCACAAGCATAAAATGAAATGTCAATGTTTTGTACCCACAAAGCAACCACAAGAGGTGTGTACCCCCTTTTAAACGGCTATTATTTTACTAAAACATTTAAAAAACACTGCTTTAGACATTTTTAGGAATATCGCCAATGGTCAGTTTCCTACCCTCTACCCCCTTAAAATGGTATGTTCCCCCTCTCTATATAGTACCCTCAAAAACCCTAAATGTGTAACCCCACTTTTTCAAAAATGTAACCCCACTTTGTAACCCCACTTGTAACCCCACTTGTAACCCCAGTTATAAAAAGTGAAAAAATAAAGAATAAGAACACTCCTCCCCCACCCTATTAAAAACAAACTATCTCTGCACTCAACACAACAGCACCAAGACAACAAACACACTAAAACACAACAAATTAGACCTAATAAACAAAAAAGATGGCTGCATGTAAAACCATACAACCATCTTTTAAAGCAAATATAAGCCCTCCTACCCTATTTAAGAGCCAAAATTAAACCGAAATTAAACCAATGTAAACGCTTCGTTTTAATTGCCACAAACGCACTTTTAACATAACTCTTTGAACATCACATCATTTAACAGCATTTTCAAAAAATCGCTTTTTTACACTTCGTTTTGTGCCCTATATTTAAGAGAAATTCCATTTTTAGGTTCCAATACAGAGAATTCAAATTTTCCTTCAATATACGAAATGAAGTCATTACGGAACATAGTCTGTATAGATTTCTTAACACTGATATCTTCGGAATTATTGACATACGATGTAACGACATACATGAAATTAATATCATAAGATTGAAGAAACAGCGTATCTCTATCGAACAAACGATTGAAGAAATGTTCGTTATGACGTTCAAATATATTGTCCTTATGTAGCTTCATCTCATGATTCTTAGGATTGTCGAAATCCATCTTCCCTCGAATGAAGAAATTTGGAGTTATATTATAGCCTTCTGTCAATGAATCTCTATAACGACAACCTTTCATTTTATCCGTATCTTTATTGTTGAAGATGTTAATGTTGTACTGAACGACATTCTTTGCATAAGTGAATTGTTTGTATATAGAGTTTTTCCCGTATTCGGTTGTTTCCTTGTAATATTTGCTATCACCGATGAAATAAATGTAGTTACTATCATCAATCAATGACTTGTCTTTATAGATATGATCAACCAACTTTCCGTCTTGTTGTTTATAAAGTTCTTCTGGCAAGTCTTTCCTGTCGTCGCTGACAAGCAGATCTATCATATCTTCAAATACGAGGTTAAAATTGCTTACCAATAATTTCTCGTGATATGATTTTCCTGATGCTATCAATTCCGCTCTTTCAAAAAAGACGTAAAGGAGGTTCCATAATTCTACCAATGCATCTGTAAAATAATTACGGCGTATCTTCTTCAACCATCTTGTTCCTTTACAACTATCAATGAGGGATTGTATTTTATTTGGTTTTAAAATTGTAAATCCTGAAACCTGCTGATATTTGAAGCTGTAACTTTTGCTCAGATAATTAAGTACGGAATAAAATAACGAGATAAGTTCTTCATCGTAGTTGATGACTTTATTCTTATTTCGAAAATCCATATAATAAGGATTGCCGTCCTGAAGCGTCGGCTGTACCTTGCTCATTGTCTTTGTCCAATGAATCTTATTGTTCCCACTTGAATTAACGAGTGCTACGTATGTGAAAAGATTCTTATGTTTTTTATGAAAATCCCGTAAGGCAAGAATTATCTCAATTATGGTTTTAGAGTTCTTTTCACCCATCGGCTTGACATTCTGCAACTGAACATCAGAGGCAATTGTTGAGTTCTGCTTTCTTTCGTAAAAATGATGTATCGCTTGATAAAGCCATACTGACAACTCAAAAACAACCTCGTCATTAGCTTTGACTTTCAACGGATTATTATCAGGTGAAAGATCTATGATTTCTTCAGGTTTGTATTCATTAAAAGCCAGTCCATTTTCAGAAATAAAAACCTTTGGCAAAATGAAGACAACATCATTTATCTTAGAATTGTAGTAGTAACCAACGTAAGGAATATTTGCTGTGCCATTATGGTATGACAAATTAATCCCATCGCCGAGATTGTCTTTTAACAACTCTATAGGATATTGATATTCTTCAAAATAGAGTTTCATTATTCTTCAGATTCTGACTCTGCAGTTTGTTGCTTTGTTTCTTTAGGCTCAACACCTATGTATTCCATAAATTTCAACAAAAGCTCAATTCTGTTATTTTTGAACAAATCGTTGAAAGAGAATTCCTTTTCTTCCTGTTTTTTATCGTCAATATAATTACGGAAGAAATTGTTTTTTGTACGCACCTCTTCTTTGCACACATCATTCCACAGGTAAAACATCACTTTGTCAACAAACTCATCTTCATCAACATCGTGAGTAATAAAAAAGTTACCCATCTGTTTATCTTCAGAATCTGTGGCTTTATATATTCTGTCGTTTGTTTTTTTCAGAAAATCAATCCAACTATATGAATTATTATCAATATTTATTGTAAAATCATATGAATCATTTTTGTAACCATCTCTCTTTTTTTCTTCATATTCAATTGGCACACATTGCCAACTCCAACGGCGTTTGAATGCGCTATCCATAGGGAAGAGCGATTGGTCGGAGGTGTTCATTGTAGCGAGGATATTAAGATTTGAAGGCAGTCTTAACTTGCCATTAGCGATACCAGCATGACCGATACCTAATTCTTTTTCGAGATAATCTTTCAAATCATTGTCTGCGTCAATAGGATATTCTGAAACGCCGTCTTTTCTATCTAACAGCTGGAACAAATCACCGAAAATCTGAGCGCAGTTGCCACGATTGATTTCTTCGATAATGAGATAAACTGGTTCTCTTGTTTTCCAGGCTTTAACGTAAGCTTTGGTAAAAGCCTGAGGCGTGAATTTATATTTTATCACATCATTTTCCATCACTGGTTTATAACAACCGACAAAAGAAGCATAATCACTATCAGGATGGAAAGTAGTGCGGAAGACTAAGTTTTCATCTACATCTTCAACCATCTCTTTTACTTTGTGAGATTTTCCGCTACCTGGAGTTCCGTAGAATATGGTTTGGAGAGGAAGTTCATTATTCAACATCTGAAAACCTTCATTAATCCACA